>WYBW01000062.1 GCA_011525685.1 Verrucomicrobiia bacterium | reverse complement strand
GGCTGGTTCTCAACCAACTCCGCCGTGACACCCGCTGTCAGACTGGGATCAAAGGCAAACAACTCAACGCCAGTTGGGACCATGCCTACCTCCAATCCCTCCTCGGCTTTTAATGCGTAGGCCCTGAAGCCCTTTCTGGCCGGATCCTCCCCCATCACTCAAACTTGCCTCCCCTCCGGATCGAGCGTGGCTGGCTCGTCCTTCACCGGCGGATTGGCGACAGCAGGAATGCGATCAGGTCGTTGAACTCCTCGACGGATAGCACATCGCCGAAATTGGAAGGCATCAGCGAAAGCTCCGACTCGTGGCGCTCGGCAATTTCACTCTTGCGAACTGCGATTTCCTTTCCGGTCGTGTCCGCGAAAACGAGGACCTCGCCTTCCTCCCGCCGCAACAACCCGGTGAAGGCCGTGTCGTCCTTGAGGGTGACGTTGCTGGCGCGGAATTCCGGGTCCACGTTGCGATTCGCATCCAGCACATCTTCGATCAACCGTTCGAGACCGCGGGTGCCGACACCGTCGAGTTGGGGACCAACCACCGCGCCCTGACCGCCCATTTGATGGCACACCGCGCAGTTCTTCTCGAACACCAGTGCGCCGCGTCCGGCCGAGGCCGTGGCGGGGTCAAACCCGGCCTGGCGGGTCTGAAGCAACTTTTGCAGTTCAGCGCTGGCCGGGGATTGCCCGGACGTGAGTCTCTCGTAGCGCCCGGAAAAGTCCGGTAACCGCGCGGCGGCCAGGCGGTCCTTGACCTGCCGGTCCAGCAGCAATTGCACGGAAAGTTTCCGCGCCTCCACCAGATCCAGCAACGCCGCCGCTCCGGCAGGATGGCGGGCCAGGGCTTGGGCCAGTTTGAGTTGTGTGCGGAACGGCGCGATCAGCAGCGCGCGAAGCACAGCCTCGCGGGCTTGCGACTCATTCAACTCGGATAGAACGACTGCCACTTTCTCACGGAACAACGCCGGTTGGTTGGTGTTGTCGAGATTCCGGGCCAGCACGGGCGTGAAGGTTTTTGGGTCGAGAGCGACCAGGGCATTGGCGGCCGCGGCGCGAGCCTCAAATGAACCGGACGCATTCGCAAACAACCGTGCCAATCGAGGGGCAAGATCGGGCAACGGCACAGTGCGAGCCAGTTCGGCGGCGTTTTGCTGCCGCCGGCCAGGCGGGTCCGGGATCCGAGCCGGCAGCGGCAGCACGGCAGGCTCAAACCGCCCGACGGCGAGCCAGGCGAATCCCTCGCCGGTGTTGCCATCCACGACCTCCAACACGCCCCGCCTGCCGATGTGTTGACGGAGGTCCCACACGATGCGCTGGGCCGTGTCGTTGCGCGGCGGAGCGGCCTGCGCCAGAACTTCGCCGTTGTCCGCCGCCAGCAACCGGATGAGGTTTTTGTTCCGGAGTGGTTGGTCGGGATAACCATCGTGACCGGCCAGAAAGAAGCTCAGTTGGGGTGGAATGGCAAACGCTCGCGAACGTAATATCCCGGTCAGGTTCTCGCCGGCGGGAAGGCTCGAAAGATACCACGCTGTTCGATCGCCATCAGCCGAGGCACGCTGTTCAAGTCTCCAAGGGCTGGCCGACTGACTGGCAGGATCAAGGAGAAGACTCACCCACGGTGTCCGTGCTTCGTCCACGGGCGCGAGCAAGTTCTCCGCGAGGTTGCCGGCCCAGGCTTGTAGTGCCGTGCCGATCGCGGCACCGCGTTGCGCCAGGCCTTCTTGGGCGGCGCGGAACAAGAGAAATTGTGAGTCCGCGTCATCGCCGAACCTGGCTTTGGCCGCATCCGGCAGCGCCGCAAGGCTTGTCTCCGGCGCATGACGGGCGGCGTGGCGCAAGTAGTTCATCAAAAGCTCACGTGTCCCGGCGATTTTTTCGATTTGCTGCAAGATGAAAGCGCCGGCCTCGGTGGAAGGGATGCCCAGCGAAACATCGGCCACGACCCGCATTTCATCATCGTTGAGTGTCAGGCTCGCCAGCCGTGCAAAGGCACCGTCGGCCTGCAATTGGTTGCGCAACGCCAAGCGAATCGTGTGAACGAGAGCGGAATCCAAGGCGGAGGCATGATGTCGCGCATCGAGGAGCGGGCGGACATGTTCGGAGTGGAGCTGGCGACCCACTGCATCGGCAGCGGCGCGCTGGACGTGAGGATCCGCATCACGCAAGCCGGCCAACGCGAGTTCGCGGTGCCCGGCGGTCCAATCCGGGGATTCCGAGAGCGCCCGCATCGCGTGGATGCGAACCGTCGGGTCGCCGTCCCGCGCCGCGGCAGCGAGATGGTTCTGCGTCAGCGCGCCGAGGCGATGAAGCACCCACAAGCCGAGGAGTCGCTGGTTCGCGGTGGCACTCCGGTCGGCGAGGAGGCGTTCGACTGGAGGAATGGCTGCCTGGCCGATGCGGTCCACGAGTTGATCCAAGGCCAACATGCGGACCGTGAGGTTGGCGTGCGCCAGTTTTTCGATCAGCGCGGCGGGGTTGGACTTCGACAGATCGAACTCCTGCGGCAAGGGAAGCTTCTTGCGGTCGCCGCGATAGACAATGCGCCAGATCCGCCCGCGTTCACGGTCGCGTCCCGGATGATCGAGCGGCACCTCGTAATGGCCGATGATGCGGTTGTAGAAATCCGCCACATAAAGGGCGCCGTCGGGACCGAGCGTGATGTCCACGGGCCGAAACCAGGGATCGTCGCTGCGCAGAAAGTCGGGTTCTTCCTTGGCGATCGGCGTCGAGCCTTGCTCGATGAAGGAATCGCGATTAAGGCGGCAGGTCATGACGTTGCCCAGGAAGGCATTGCCGCGGTACTCGGGCGGGAATTGGTCGTCGTGGTACAGCGCAATCCCGGCGATGGCCGTCGAGCCGTGGGTGTGGGCGCAGATGTTGGGGCCGAAACCCAGGCCGTCGTGCGGTTTGCCGAAGCTCGGATAATAAGCCCCCCGCAGGAGCAGATACACCGGCGAGCTGTGACAATCCGCCGAGAACAGATCACCGCGGGGATCGAATTGCAGGCCAAACGGATTGACCTGTCCCCAGGTGAATTGTTCCACGCGAACACCATCCAACCTCATGCGATAAGAATTGCCGGAGTTCATGGTGATGACGTGGCCATCCTTGCCGCGAATCCGGGAGGTGTTGCGGTAGCCGTGACAGGCATAGAGCCAGCCGTCGTAGCCCCGCCGGAAACCGCTGGTCAGACCATGCGTATCCAGGTCGTAACCCTGCCCGCCGTAGAGCAAGGTGGGTTGATCGGCCCGGCCATCACCGTCGCGATCCTCGAAATGATAGATCGCCGGGATGCTGAACGCGATGGCGCCTCCCTGCCACGGGTAAATGCCAATGGGAATGTTCAGTCCGTCCGCAAAAGTGGTGATGCGCCGGGCGCGGCCCGAATCGTCAAACTCGGCCAGGATCTTGATTTCGTCACGACCGGGCTGGTTGGTGGCCGCGGCAAAAGGGTATTCGCGCGATTGCGTGAGCCACAAGCGGCCCCGCTCGTCGAAGGCGATGTTCATCGGCTTGCCGATGTCGGGTTCGGCGGCCACCAATTGGATTTCAAAACCCGGCGGCAGATGAAAACTGAGTTGGGCTTCGGCCGGAGTCAGCGGATCGGTCTTGCGGATGAAATCGGCGAACGGGTCGTCCTGGGCGGGCGCCGCGGGCAGCAGCAATGCCAGCGCGAGCGGCAAAATTGGCCAGACTCGCAAAGCGAAATGTGGACCGCGCGTGGGTGCGGGCGATGCTTGCATGAAACAGACCTAGCGTGTACTGCGGGGGAGTAAAGTATCAAGATGCGCGCCAGCACAGCATGAAGAACGAGTTGACTCCGGCGATTCTCAAGCCCGTTGACATGCATGTCCACATCGTCGGCAACGGCAGCGGTGGGACAGGCTGCTGGTTGCGGGTGCGCGGATGGCGTCGGCCGCTGGCGGCATTGATGACGCGGCACATCGGCCTGCCCGCCGGCGCGATGGAAGGGGACCTCGATGGTCTCTACGTCGAACGTCTGGTTCAGTTGGTGCGCGGCTCCTCACTCGGTGCCGTGGTGATTCTGGCCCAGGACGACGTTTACGATGAGTCCGGCCGCGTGATGGAAGGAGCAGGATCGTTTTTCGTTCCCAACGATCATGTGCTGAATCTTGCCGCCTGGCACCGGGAGTTTCTCCCGGCGGTTTCGATTCACCCGGCCCGCCCGGATGCGTTGGAGGAGTTGAAACGTTGCCTGGCCAGCGGCGCCGTGATGATGAAGTGCCTGCCCAATTGTCAAAACATCAACTGCAATGACCGGCGGTTCACACGTTTCTGGGAGTCCATGGCCGAAGCCGGACTACCCTTGCTGGCGCATACCGGCGATGAGCATACGTTGCCGGTCATCCGGAAAGAATTCGCCGACCCTCGCATCCTGACCTTGCCGTTGGAGTGTGGTGTCACGGTGATCGCCGCGCACTGTGCCACCAAGAGTGGCCTGTTCACGCGGGAGCACTTCCACGCCTTCGCCGAGATGACCCGGCGCTATTCGAACCTTTACGGCGACACCAGCGCCTTCAACGTGCCGATTCGCGGCCGGCACGTTCCCCGTTGCTTGCGCGAGCCGTTGGCGTCACGCATGGTTCACGGCAGTGATTTCCCGGTGCCGGTGAACGGGCATTTCGCCTGGATGCGAGGGTTTGTCCGGTGGCGGGACTTCCGCCGTTGCCAAAGGAATCCAAATGTCCTGGAGCGCGACTACCAACTCAAGGTCGCCATGGGCTTTCCTCCCGAAAGTTTCACCCGGGTTTGGACTTTGCTGCGGCGCACCCAGGCTTATCCGCAGTCCGTGGGCAGGAAATAAAAAAAACCGGGCTAAACGACCAGGGGATGGCCGAGAAGCCCGGGGAATTTTCGAATAGTACTCAGTAGGATCACGCAGAACTCCGGCGTGCGTTTGTACCAGAACTCACGCCGAAAACGTTTTTGACTTCAAAGAGCAGTGGGCTGTTGCCCGGTAAATCGTTGCTTGCTGGACGCAGTAAATCATAAGGAGCCATGACTGTCAAACCCCAAGATTAAAGTATTAGTAATGATGTGAGGCGGCATAAGCAGCCATCCCTCAAATCCTGCACGCACGGGCCTGCCGGGAGAAAAAGTGCGTGATCGGCAACTTGACTCGCCCAACCGCCTGTCGGCCTCGACCGGACTGATATGTCCGGCCTGAACTCGAAAAACTTCCTTGAGGGGAAGCGCCACTGGGTTACAGTTTCGGCCAGAGCCACGAAAGTCATTGAGATTCAGCACATTCATGCACCGGTGCGTTGAAACGTTTTTGCCACTTTGCCTGGTCATCCCTGTCGCCTCGGCGGCGCCCGTGGATTACCTTGGCGAAGTCAAACCCGTGTTCGCCGATCATTGCTACCGTTGCCACGGTGTTTCCCAGCAGAAGGGCGGTCTGCGTATGGATACCACTGCTTCCGCGTTGCGGGGCGGCGACAGTGGTCCGGCCTTCGTTTCCGGCAAGAGCGCCGATAGCTTGTTGATCCAGGTGCTCAAGGGTACGCACGACGACATTTCGCGGATGCCGTATAAGAAGCCGCCGCTGCCCGACGCCCAGATCGAACTCATCGCCCGCTGGATTGATGAAGGCGCAAAAGCGCCCGCCGACGAGGCGCCACAATCGGAAAAGCATTGGGCCTTTGTCGCGCCCGTGCGCGCGCCGTTGCCGGAGGTGCAACTAACAGACTGGCCACGGAATCCGATTGACCGCTTCATCCTGGCGCGGCTCGAAAAGGAAAATCTAAAACCCTCGACCGAAGCGGACCGTGTCACCCTCATTCGCCGGGCAAGCCTGGATTTGACCGGCCTGCCGCCCACGCCTGCCGAAGTGGATGCCTTTGTGAACGATCAGCGCGCCGACGCCTACGAGCGGCTGATTGAACACCTGCTGGCCTCGCCGCATTACGGCGAACGCTGGGGACGCCACTGGCTCGACGTCGCGCGCTACGCGGACTCGCACGGTTACAGCATTGACGCACCTCGCAACATCTGGAAATACCGCGATTGGGTCATTGATGCGCTGAACCGCGACCTGCCCTACGACCAATTCGTCATCGAGCAACTCGCGGGGGATCTGCTGCCCAATGCGACGCAGGAACAGAAAATCGCCACGGGCTTTCACCGCAACACGCAGATCAATCAGGAAGGCGGAATTGATCCCGAGCAGTTTCGCATCGAGTCCGTGCTGGACCGCGTAAACACCACCGGCACGGCGTTTCTCGGGCTCACCGTCGCGTGCGCACAGTGCCACGACCACAAGTTCGACCCCGTCAGCCAGCGCGAGTATTACGAGTTGTTCGCTTTCTTCAACAATCAGGACGAGCCCAATCTGGAACTCGGATCTCCCGAGGAGCTGGCCAAACGCGATGCTTACCGCGCCCGGACCCAGGACATCGAAGCTGAACTGAAGCAATACGCGGATTCAATCGCGCCGAAACAGAGCGACTGGGAGAAGAGTTTGACCGAGGAGCGGCGCGCCAAGCTGCAGGAGGAGGCGCGGACAGCCTTGCTGTTGTTGCCGGAACAACGCAACGAGGAGCAGAGGAAAGTTGCGTTTACCGCGTTCCGTGACCAGGACGAGGGATACAAAAATCTTCAGCGGAAACTGGACCGTTTCAAAAAGGACGAGCCGCGCGTCACCACCACGATGGTCCTGCAAGAACGCACGAGGCCGCGTGAATCGCATGTATTCATCAAGGGCGATTTCACGCGGAAGGGTGACCTCGTCACCCCCGGCACACTGAAAGTGTTGCCTCCGTTTGCGGCGAAGGAGAATCCCACCCGCCTCGACCTCGCGCGATGGATTGTGGACCCGCAAAACCCCCTCGTCGCGCGCGTGGCCGTGAACCGCATCTGGCAGCAGTATTTTGGACGCGGCCTCGTGGAGACAGAGAATGATTTCGGCACCCAGGGCATTCCGCCCACCCATCCCGAACTGCTCGACTGGCTGGCGTGCGAGTTCGTGGCTCCCAGTCTTCCGGAGTCTTCCACCGCTGCCACCGCGGAACCCTGGAGCATGAAACGGCTTCATCGCCTCATCGTCACCTCCGCCACCTACCGCCAAGCCTCCCGCGTCCGTCAGGATTTGGTGAGCGTGGACGCCCACAACCGACTCCTCGCCCGTCAGTCCCGTCTGCGGCTTGACGCGGAAATCGTCCGTGACGTCGGCCTCGGCGCCAGCGGATTGTTGAACGCCACGATTGGCGGCCCAAGTGTGTTTCCGCCGCAGCCGGAGGGCGTGATGACCTTGGGCCAGTCGCGGCGTCCTTGGATACCAAACGAGGATGAAGGCCGTTTCCGCCGCGGCATGTACACGTTCTTCTGGCGCGCGACGCCCCATCCGGCCTTGATGGTCTTCGATGCTCCGGATTCCTTCAGCGCCTGCACCCGCCGCCCGCGCTCGAACACGCCGCTGCAGGCGCTCACGCTGTTGAATGATCAGGCCTTCGTGGAATTTGCCCAAGCGCTGGCCATGCGGATTCTGAAAACGCCCGCCACGTCCGACCACGACCGCGTTGAACAGGCGTTCCGCTGGTGCGTCGCGCGAAATCCATCGCCCCCGGAGCGCGAGCGACTGCTGGAACTGTTGAACCAGGAGAAGGCCGCATTTGCGCAAGCGCCGGCCGAGGCCCAGGCGATGCTGCCGGGCAGGAAAGACCCGTCCCTCGACACAACCCAGCTTGCCGCGTGGACCACGGTTTCCCGCGTGTTGCTGAATCTGGATGAAACGATTACTCGGGAGTGAGGACAAATGAATATCTTTGCCGCCCATGCACGCGTGCGACTTGTTAACCGCCTGCTTTGGCGCGGTAGCGTCTTGGAGTGCGGCAGTCCTCTGCCGCTTTCGAACACCCACAACGTCCAAAGCGGCAAAGGACTGCCGCACTCCGAGACCTTGCGGTGTCACCAACGGTTTTTGCACGGGCGAGAGTTCACGATTCTTTGCGCAATCATTTAACTGAGTCATGAGCCATTTTCCCACGCATCCTGATTTGCGTTTCCTCACGCGCCGCCAGTTCTTCAGCCGTTGCGCGCTCGGGCTGGGCGGCATCGCGCTCGCGTCGTTGCTGAAGGACCAGTCGGCCTACGGCGCGACGTCCGGTGCCGCACTCAACCCGATGGCCGTGAAGCCGACACACTTTCCGGCGAAGGCAAAGAACATCATTTATCTCTTCATGGCCGGCGGTCCGTCGCAACTCGAACTGTTCGATTACAAACCCCGGCTCAATGAACTCAATGGCCAGCCGATTCCGCAGTCGTTCATCGAGGGCAAGCGCTTCGCGTTCATGGACAGCAGCCACGGTACGAAATTGCTGGGCACGCGGCGGCAGTTCAAACGCCACGGCCAGTCCGGCGCGTGGGTTTCGGAAATGTTCCCGCACACCGCGACCATCGTGGACGACGTGAGCTTCGTGAAATCCTGCGCCACGGATTTGTTCAATCACGCGCCCGCGAAGCTGTTCATGAACACCGGCTCGGGGCAGTTCGGCCGGCCCAGCATGGGTTCGTGGGTCACCTACGGCATCGGCAGCGAGTCGGACAACCTCCCCGGTTTCGTCGTGCTGCAAAGCGGCCCGCGCGGCCCGCGCGGCGGTTCGGTGAACTGGGCCAGCGGTTTTCTGCCCACGACGTATCAGGGCGTTCCGCTGCGCGGCTCGGGCGATCCCATCCTGAACATCGCCAGCCCGCCCGGCATCACCGCCCGACGCCAGCGTGATTCCATTGATGCCATCCGCGATCTGAATCTCGCGCGACTCGTCGAAACCGGCGACGCGGAAATCTCCACGCGCATCGCGGCGTATGAAATGGCCTACCGGATGCAATCCAGCGCGCCGGAGTTGATTGACCTGTCCGGCGAAAGCGAGGCCACGCTGGCACTTTATGGCGTGGAGAAGCACAAGCCTTCCTTCGCGCGCAATTGTCTGCTCGCGCGGCGGTTGGTCGAACGCGGCGTGCGTTTCGTGCAGTTGTATCACACGAATTGGGACAGCCACGGCGGCCCCGGCGAAAACCTGGAAGGAGACTTCGAGAAAGTCTGCCGCGAGGTTGACCAGGGTCAGGCCGCGTTGGTGAAGGACCTGAAGGCGCGCGGGTTGCTCAAGGACACGCTGGTGATCTGGGGCGGCGAGTTTGGCCGCACTCCGATGGGTGAGAACCGCGACACCACTGGACGCAACCATCACATTGACGCGTTCACGATGTGGTTTGCCGGCGGCGGCGTGAAGGCTGGCGCGATCATCGGCGAGACGGACGAGTTGGGTTTCAACGCCGTGGAAGACCGGGCGCACGTCCACGATCTCCACGCCACGATTCTCCATCTCCTCGGACTGGATCACAAGAAACTCACCTTCCGTTTCCAAGGGCGCGACTTCCGGCTCACGGACGTTCACGGGGAACTCGTCACCAAGTTGCTGGCTTAGTGGCACCGGCATCCTGCGTTTTGAGCAGAGCGCGCATCCTTCCCATCGCCGCAAGCTGGAAGATTGCACGATGTCAGCGGCTGGCGGCCTGTGCCGCTACTGCACCCTGCCGAACACCAAAAGATGACGATCGCTGATCGTCTCAACTTTGAGAGAATTCAAACCTGCCTGCTTCAGTTGCTTTCTCACCTCCGCGGGTGTGAACGCGGCGAGCAGGGAATTGTAAAAGTCCCGGCGCAACACCTCCGGCTCGTTGCTCGAATACATCCGGACAAACTCCCGGGCGCTGGCGCGGGTTGGCGGACGCCGCAGGTCTGGCACGAAAACCAGGGTCCCGCGCCGCGCGTATTGTCGGACTGTCTGCCACAGCACCATCGGATCGTGAAGGTGATGCAGGAAGCTGCTCGACAGAATCACGTCGTAACGCCGCCGAGGTATCCGTACTCCAGGAATCAAGCCCTCAATCAATTTGATTCGCCTGGAAAGGCGTGCGGCCTTCACCGCGCGCTCCGCGTGACGCAGCATCGCCGCCGAGCCATCCACGGCGTGAAACACGTGGCCGGGATTGGCCCGGGCAAACCGGATGGTCACGTCGCAGGGGCCGCAGCCCAGGTCGAGGACGATGGCGCGTCCAGGGCGGCCCGGGAATTTTCGGGCGAACAACACCGGATAAAGCCCGTGCGCCGGAGCGAAATCCGCTTGCGCATAAGCCCGGGCCTGGTCCTCGGCCGACATCAATTCCGGTTCAACGAGGCGTTTCATCCGGGTTGGGAAAATACACATCCGCGGCCATGCCCGCGCGCAGCCGGCCTTCCGGATTTTCGAGACGCACCTTGACGCCGAAGACCTGCTGCACTCGCTCGCCCACAGTTTGCACATTGCGCGGGGTGAATTCCGCCTCCCGCGCGACCTGTTCGACCACTCCGGCGAAATCCACTCCCGGATAGGCGTCCACGCGCAGCCGGACATGTTCGCCCAGCCGCACGCGGCCCAACCACGGTCCGGGCACATAAACCCGCACCCAAAGATGATTCGTCAACAACAGCGTGGCCAAGGGCTGGTTTGGCGAAAGCACGTCGCCGACTTTGACGCTCAAGGTTTCCAACACGCAGTTCGTGGGGGCGAGGATGCGCATTTCGCGAAGTTGGGTGTCCAGTTCGCCCAACTGCGCCCGGGCTTGGGCAATCTGTTCGGGGCGGGTGCCGGCGCGCAGCAAATCGTAGCGACTCCTCGCGGCGGCCGCGCTTTTCTCAAGCGCCTGCTCGGCAGCCACTGCGCGGTCGCGCTCGGCTTCGGCGGCGGTTTGCGTGGCGAAGAGCTCCTCCGCCCGGCGGCGTTCCAGGCGAGCGAGGTTCAGTTGAGCCACCTGAGCTTCCCATTCGGCCCGTGCCGTGGCAATCTCCTCCTTGCGCGGCCCCGCCTCGGCTTCGGCCAGTTGAGCCGCCAGCCGTTCCCGGCGCGCCTCCAGTTCCGCGGCCTCCAGTTCCACAATCACCTGTCCAGTGGCCAGCGCATCGCCCTCTTGAGCGAGCACCTTTTCGACCCGTCCGCCGTGGCGCGAGGCGACGCGGGCCACATCAGTTTCGATGGTGCCGGAGACGGATTCAGCGGGTGGGGACGGTTGGCAGCCAGCCATCAGGAGCAACGAGATGACGGCGAAGCCAGCCAGCCCAGCTTTGGTTCTCACGCACGCCGAGCCTAGCAAATTCAGGTGAGGCCATCAACCTGTCAAAGCGGCACACCACAGTGGGACAGGGCCGCTCCAAAGTCGAACGCCGTCCGTTGACTTGTGTCGAGATCCGAAATCCGAAAAACCGAAACCCGGAAGAAGGTCGGAGTCCGAAATCGGATCGCCGGGCGCACGCTCGCGCCTCCAAGCAACTCGGGCTTCGGATCTCGGAATTCTTTCGGCTTTTGGCTTTCGGAGTTCGGATCTTCCCTCACCCGCTCACCCTGTTGAATCGAGCGACCCTGACGGAAGGAAGCGCCATCGAGTTCTGCTCAGCATCCCACCCGTCACCCGGGCCGGTCAATTCGCGGCGGTCAACCTCGCGTCGCGCAAGAATCCGGCGCTCATGTCGAGCATCAAACGGTTTCGACCGCGCGGATGTGCCGCCCGGCCGGCAAGTCCGGGTGCCACGCTGGGAATCGTCACTGGAAAGTAAACATCCACCACAAGTTCCACGTCCGCCGCTCCACCGGGCTGGCCCACTGCGGGATTGCCCGCGGCGCGCAAATCGCCCAGCGCCACCTCCACGGTTTTGTTCCAGAAATTGTCCAGCGGCACGGGCGTCTCGACGCGGTCGAACCGCCACAGCCAGTACGTGGCCAGCGCCAACGGGCTTTCCGGGCGGGCGAGTTGCACGGCTTGAGTGGCTTGCTGCAAAGTGGAGGCCAGCAGACCCGGACAGCGCCAGATGTCGTCGTTGCCGAGGTGGTGGCTCAACGTGAGCAGCGCCCAACCGGAGCGCGGATCCGAGGGAGGCCAGTCGCTCCAAGGGCGAAACCCGAGTTGAACCTTCAGGCCGCGCCGCTCGGGAAAACGGTCTCGATGGTCCGTTTGATACAGGGTGAAGCCGACTCCGGTCTGCCGCAGGTTGGACAGACAAGCCGCCTGCCGCGCCTTTTGCCTGGCTCGCGACAAGGCTGGCAGCAGCAGGGCCGCGAGGGTGGCAATGATCGCGATCACCACCAGCAATTCGATCAGCGTGAACGCGCGCCGCGGTTTGAGGGTCGGCCCGTTCATCTCTACGCGGTTTACTCGTCAGGAGTTGTCGCCGTCCAGCAGCCGGCCCAGGCCGCCGAGCACCGAGCCTTCCTCCTTGCGTCCGGTCCGCCGGGATGCCGAGACAATGCGGTCCGCCATGCGGCTGAGGGGCAGCGATTGCAGCCAGACTTTGCCCGGGCCGCGGAGCGTTGCAAAGAAGAGCCCCTCACCGCCAAACAGGGCGGATTTGATTTTGCCAACGAACTGGATGTCGTAGGCCACGCTCGGTTGGAACGCGACGATGCAGCCGGTGTCCACCCGCAGCAGTTCACCGGGCGAGAGCACGCGCTCGTGAATGTTGCCGCCGGCGCTCAAAAACGCCCAGCCATCGCCCTGCAACCGTTGCATGATGAAGCCTTCACCACCGAAAAAGCCGGCTCCAATCCGTTTGTTGAAGGCGATGCCCACACTCACACCTTTGGCGGCGCACAGGAAGGAATCCTTTTGCGCGATCAGCTCGCCGCCGACCTCCAAGAGGTGAACTGGAATGATCTTGCCCGGATATGGCGCACCGAACGCCACCCGCTTTTTGCCCTGGCTGCGATTCTGGAACACGGTCATGAACAAAGATTCGCCGGTCAGCAGGCGTTTGCCCGCCCCCATCAGCGCGCCCATGAAGCCGCTGGTTTGCTGCGAGCCGTCGCCGAAGATGGTTTCCATCTCGATTCCGTCGTCCATGTACATCATGCCGCCGGCCTCGGCCACCGCGGCCTCCATGGGGTCGAGTTCGATCTCGACGAACTGCATGGCGTCGCCATGCACCCGGTAGTCAATTTCGTGCATTCGGTTCACGGTTTGTGAGTTGGTTCTATCTGTCTGCCAATGGCAATTACAGCGTCTTCATCGCCTTCGCGCCAGCGGCGACCGTGGTCTCAATGTCCGCCTCCGTGTGCGCGGCGGAGAGGAAACCGGCCTCGAATTGTGAAGGGGCCAGATACACGCCCGCCTCCAACATGGCGTGGAAGAATTTCTGGAACCGCTCGCGGTCGGACTTCATCGCGTCGGCCAGGTTCCATACTGGTTCGCTGGTGAAGTAGCCGCAGAACATGGAGCCGCAGCGATTGAAGGTGACTGGCACGCCGGCGGATTTCGCGGCGTCCTTCATCCCGGCTTCGAGTTGCGCGCCAAGTTGTTCGAGGCGGGCGTAGGTCGGCGGCGTGGCAGTGGAGAAAAGGGGGAAGGGAGCAGGGGGGACTTCGCGTCCGGCGGCTTTCCTCTCCTCAGCTCCTTTTCTCTCTCTCTTCTTTTCGGCCGCCATTTCCGAGACATCTCCCACTCCGCACAAAACTTCCAAATTGGCAAGGCCCGCTGCCATTGCCAGCGGGTTGCCACTCAAGGTGCCGGCTTGATAAACCGGCCCGAGCGGTGCGAGGTAATCCATGATTTCCGCCCGTCCGCCAAACGCGCCCACCGGCAGTCCGCCGCCCATGATTTTTCCGAAGGTCGAAAGGTCCGGCGTAATGCCGAATCGTTCCTGAGCGCCGCCCGGCGCGAGCCGGAAGCCCGTCATCACTTCGTCAAGAATGAGCAGCGCGCCGTTGTCCCGGGTGATTTGCCGGAGGAACTCCAGCCAGCCAGGTCTGGGCGGGAACAGTCCGGCGTTGCCGGCCACCGGCTCGACGATGACGCAGGCGATTTCGTGTGGGTTCGCGGCGAACGCGGCCCTGAGCGGTTCGGTTTCATTGTAGGGCAACACGAGGGTGTGCTTGGCGAAATCCGCGGGCACGCCGGCGCTGTCGGGATGGCCGAACGTGAGCGCGCCGCTGCCGGCTTTGACGAGTAGTGAATCGCCATGGCCGTGGTAACAGCCGTCGAACTTGATGATCTTGTCGCGCTTGGTGAAGCCGCGTGCCAGGCGGATGGCGCTCATGCAGGCTTCCGTGCCCGAGTTGGTCATGCGCACCTTCTGCACGCTGGGTACGAGCGAGCAGATCAGTTTCGCCATTGTGACCTCGGCGGGATTGGGGATGCCGAAGCTCGTGCCGTGATCCGCGGCCGCCTTGACCGCGGCAATAATCCTGGGATGCGCATGGCCGAGAATCGCCGGCCCCCATGTGCCGACGTAATCAATGTATTCGTTGCCGTCCACGTCCCACACGCGACAACCACTGGCTTTGTTGACGAAGAAAGGTTTGCCACCGACGGCGCGAAACGCGCGCACCGGAGAATTGACACCACCGGGAATGTAGTGGAGCGCCTCAGCGAAAAGCGCATCGGATTTGGCCCGCGAAATCATGGGCGCAGCATAGCCAGGCGGGCTGGAACGTTACAACGTTGAAGCGTTTGAACGTCGCAACGGCGACCGCGGGCCTTGCACCTGGTTCAGGCCATTGGCGAGCCGAAGACTCGAACCGAACACACCTCTTTACACGCTCCGCACCCGGGCTTAAAGTCGCGCCATGGCTTCCGAATACGACACCACGGAATTTGTGGACACCGATTTCCAGGCGCACAAATCACCTTATTCCAGCACGGCCACCGGCGGCGGGGCGGGTCTGCGTGCGCCCACGCGCGAGGAGGTGGATGGGAAAGTGATCGAGGCGCAGCAGAAGCTGGCCGAACTGAAGCGCGCCCAGGAGGAGCTGGAGCGCGAGCGGATCGCGCTGGAGGAAGTGCGCCGGCGCCAGAACGAGTTCCAGACCGGCCGCCAGGAAATGATCCAGCATCTGACGCGCGGCGTGGGCCTGCTCGAGGAGGCCGAGTACAATGCCCGCCGCGATGCCGAGCAGATGGCCAAGACCCTCGCTGATTTTCGGGATGCCTTGAACAAGGTCGAGGCCCTCCGTGAAGAGTTCTGGAGCAAGGAGAATTTCAACGTGGAGTTGACACGCGCCCTGACCACAATCGAGAACGCGCGGATGGAGTGGAACGGTGCTCGCATAAAGTTCCCCCTGCTTTCGGGCGAATTGCCGCCCGCGAAGCGTGAAACGGAGACCGGGCCGGTCGAGGTGTCGCCCTTTGCCGTGAGGAGTTTTGCGGACTTGTGCCGGCTGGGACTGGCGCTGACGTGGCCGCTGGCGCTGGTGGGGCTGGCGACGCTGGCATTGCTCGTGGTGGTGTTGCTGAACCGCTGATTTTTTCTTAATCGCAATCCTGCTCCTAATCTTGCTCCCGCCCCGGAGCGACTTAGACCTGGAAAGCGACCAATACCGAGACTCGAAGTAATGGCCTGGTTGAAGCGAAAAACCGATCCGATCTCCGATCGCGCGCGGGTGCTGAACTCGAAGATTGCCGCGCTGGAGGCGCAAATCCAGCGGCTGGACGCCCGGTTGCAACGGAACCAAAACCAGCCGCGCCTGCGGTCCACCGCCGTGCCGCACGGCGCGACCATTACGCACTCCGACCCGATGGCCGAAACGGTCACGACGACGTCGCGGCCCGAGCCGATTTTCGAGGAGGTGGGACAGGAGCGGCTCACGGCCCGGTCCGAGCGCGCGTCCACCGCCGGACACTACAACGATTTGGGCGTGCGGAAGTTTGACTTCCCGGCGTTGTTGGGACGGGTCCGCGAAGCGTTTCGCGGACCCACCACCACCAATCCCAAGCTCGTCAGTTACCTGGCAGCGGGCGGGGTGCAGGGGTTGCGCCCGTTGCGCAAGGAGAAGCGCATTGCTCGCAACCGGTTCATCCTGTTCACAGTGTTCCTGTTCTTTATGTTGCTGGGAGTGATTTACATGTTCGTGCGCGTGCGGTGACGTTTGCCCAGCGCGAGGGTGGACAGGGATTCCAAGCTGAACCCAAGTGCGCCGGTCGTCACGGTTGCCAGCATAGAAAAGTCCGATGCGAAACAATTCACAAAAACAAACTCGAATGTCCATCGCCACCCCGGAGGGTCAATTCGTCGCTTGGTATTCCGACCGGGGATTGGCGCGTCTCAATTTTCCGTCCGCCCGCGCCGCCAGCGCAGGCAGCGGTCTCAGTGCCGCATTGCCGAAAGTGCTGACCTGGCATCGGAGGACGGCACGCGCCCTGAAGCGGGCGCTTGCCGGGAAGGCGGCCGGACCGTTGCCGCCGCTCGATTTGTCGGCGGGGACTTTTTTTCAACAGCAGGTCTGGAGGGCATTGCGCCGGATCAGGACCGGCCAGTCGCGCAGTTACGGAGAGGTCGCCCGCGCCATCGGCAGACCGCGCGCGTTGCGTGCCGTGGGTGGTGCCTGTGGGGCAAATCCCATCCCGGTGCTCGTCCCTTGTCATCGCGTCCTCGCGGCGAACGGGAAGATTGGTGGTTTTTCCGGCGGTTTGGATTGGAAGCGAACGTTGTTGAAGCGCGAAGGTGTGACATTGGGTTGAGTCGCGGAGTCGCCCCCAGAAAGCGGTCGCCCGCCTTCTGAAGTTCAGCGATTGGCCTCGCGCGCCAGCCGCTTCTGTTTGCGCATCACCAGGAACATCGAGATCCCGCCACTGAGCGCGAACATCACCATCAACGGATACCAGGCGCTCCAGCCGAACTTGCTGAAGAATTTCCCGAACAGGAACAGGCTCAACGCCGAGCCGTAATACTGGAAGGAGTCAATCACGCCCGCGGCAAAACCGGCCATTTTCTTGCCGCCAATGTCCATCGGCGCGGCGGCGCCGACAATCGAGTGGGTGGAATTGACGGTCAAGGAAGTCATCACCAAAAACATGCAGCCCAAGAACACCCCAAGGGTGCTGGGGTTGATGAATCCGGCAAACATCGCCACGGCGGCGCAACTGATGACCGTGGCCTCGATGAAATAGAGGCCCATGGCCACCGGCGCGCGCGCGCCCTTGAAGATTTTGTCGGAGATCACGCCGGCTCCGATCGAACCGATGATGGCCATGGCAGTCATCAGGTTCATGGTGATCAGCACCGACAGCGGCTTGGCGTTCATGTCAATGAGCAGGTGTTCCTTGAAGAACATGACCGCCATTTGATCGGAACTGTGCCGCACCGCGCCGGTGCTGGCGTAGGCCGCGGCATAAAACCAGACCAGCGGATGCCGAAAGATCGTCTTGAAGGTGTCCGCGACGCTGACCCGCGTGCCGGCGCTGTTGTCTATTTCATCCACGATGGCGGTGGGGAAGCCCGCTGCCGCCGGCTCTTCCTTGACGGCAAAGGCCATGAAGACCGCCATGAGCGCCGTAACAAAGGGCGGCACGATGAACAACAGCCGCCAGTTGCCCGGCTCGACCACCCAGGTGCCGATGCCCCACAAGGTCAGTGTGAATCCGGCCAGCAGGAACGGCGAAAGGGTGTTGGCCGTGAACTGGCCGAACTGAATCATGATGCCGAAGATTCCCGAGAACGTGCCGCGCTCGGTCCGTTGAAACCAGGCGGCGTTGATCTTGACCATGCCCGGCGCGCCCATGGATTGAAACCAACCGTTGATCAGCGCGATCAGTCCAAACGTCGTGAGCGTGCCGACGAACGAGGAAAAGCCGAAGATGAAATTGCAGGCGATGGTTCCCACCGCACCGGTCAACATGATGGTCTTGCCGCCGGTGCGGTCAGAGATGAGCCCATTGATCAACTGCCCGGTGCCGTAGGCCAGCGACCAGATCACCCAGATGTTCGCAAGGTCGGCGGCGTCGAAGCCGAACTCCTTGTTCATGCCCGGGCCGGCGAACCGGAAATTGTACCGGCACATGTAATACGAGGCGTACATCAAGCCCAGCGCGCCCCAGTTCAGCCCGCGCCGCGCCCGGAAGCCGGGCGGGTGAGCAAAGCGAAGCGGAGGAGACGCGGCGGGCGGATTCATGAATGATTCGTCAACTCATCTGGCTGAAAGATTCGCGGGCCAGTGGAACAGAGTCGTGCCCGCCGGTCAAAGGGTTTCCCCTCGTTCCCATCGTTGTAGTAACCGAAGGCCGCATTGGTCCCGGGACGAACACACCACTGTGGACGGTCTGGACTACCATGGTGGTGACCTGGTAGAACTCGAGCGTGGTTGGATGAAGGCTGAACGAACTGACTGGATGGGGAAATTCTGGAGGTTATCTCTGGCGGGTCTTTGTTTTTTCCCGCAGCCTGTCCTTTGCGCGGACTTGCCGGCTGGCACGGTCGTGTGGTGGGGAATGGATGTGCTGCGGCGCGGTGCGCACATGGTCCCCACCAACGGCGTCCTTGAAACGAGCGACGGAGTCTTGACCAATGTCGTCAGCATCGCTGCGCAACACGGAACCTTGCTGGCGTTGAAGAGCGACGGCACGGTATTCTCCTTAGGTCTCAACTTGTATGGAGGGTTGGATGTACCCGCCGGCTTAAGCAACGTCGTCTCCGTTGCCGTGGAAGGGAATTCCTGTTGGGCGATCAAGCGTGATGGGACGGTTGTTCGTTGGGGAAACGACGTGGATTCCAGCAACCAGATCGGTGGTTTGAGCAACGTGGCTTCTGTGGCGTGGGTCGGCTACCGCAGCTATCTGGCACTGAAGCGTGATGGCTCGCTGATGGGAATGCGTTTCGACGACGGAAGCCCATTCTTGCCTGTCAAAGTGGGTGGGCGGCTGTTGACCAACGTCTCGGCCATCTCGGGTTTGGCTGACACACCTGTGATCCTGCATCGAGATGGTTCTTTGTCTGCGTTGGAGCGTGATCGTTACGGCGGTTCTCATGGGCCGACCAGTCCCCCATTCTACTATGGGTCGCTGAATCCTATCGAGGTAGATGGTTGGCCTGTGCTGAACGTGGTTGCCATGGCGCGCAACAGAAGCACTCTGCTTGGGCTGAAACGCAACGGCACCGTCGTTGCGTGGAGCGGTAATGTTCGCGGGGTGACCAATTTACCTGCTCACCTGCAGGAGGCGGCAGCCATCGCCGTCAGCGAACAACTCCATCTGGCACTTAGGAGCAATGGGACGGTCGTCGCGTGGGGCTGGAATCATTATGGGCAAACAAACGTTCCTCCTGGTTTGACCAATGTGGTGGCGATTGCGGCGGACGACCGGTTCGGCGCAGCCATTACGACCGGCCCCATCCCTGCCAGCGTGTACGTTTCACCGCGGGGCCGATTGGAGGAACTGGAGCGTGAAGCAGATTTGATCTTCAAGGGGTGCGTGGTCTCCAGCGAAGCGATGACCAACGCCTCATTCCCACATTGGGGAAAACCTCACGCCACGCGTTTCCGAGTGATCACGCTTCTCAAAGGTAAACCAGAAACCGACGAGCTGATTTTCTGGCATAACACCAGCGGGCCAATGGCGTGGAGCGGTCGCTCGCCTCCGTCCTGGCACAAATTGGAGGTAGGAGCATGCTATCTCGTGTTCGCAGCAAGGCTCGACAAGCCTGATTATCTGTACTCCCCGCCGCAGGATGCGACCAATCGAGTCAACGAGTTTCGCCAGACCTATCGCGATGGAATCACGCGCACCTTGGACGCCCGGCCCGTTGCGGGAAGGATAAGGGAGGTCCATTGGGGTGAACTCAGCCATTTGCTCCACGACGATGACCCAACCAACGTGCTGTACGCCATCGAGCGCTTGGACTCGATGAGTCAAGCGTGCCGGCCGCAAGCCGGGTGGCGTCAGTCGTTCGATTTCAAGCGGGTGGAGGTTTTGAAGCTCATCAAACCCCTTCTCACAAGCACCAACGATTCAATTGCCGTCGCCGCCATCAATTGCTTCCGAAGCGGATTGCCCTGTTCAACGCAACTTGTGCATTACGTGGAAATCCTGATCCAGTGCGCGGACGAAGGCTACTCGATTCGACGCCGCCTTGCGGCCATTGCCGCGCTATCAGACTCCAGATTGGATGCAGTGCGGGAAGCGTTACCGCGGTGGCTGGCGGATACTGATGAGGAAGTGCGCGCCCAAGCCGTTTTGCTGCTGCCTGATTTCAGCGGGCCTGAAAGTGAACAGGCATTGGGCAAGGCGGCCGAGGATCACTCGGCCAGAGTACGAGCGGCTGTGGCAGAAGTAATTGGAAAGGCGAAGATCGAAAAACTCCTGCCGGTTCTGGCGGAGCTTTTTTCTGAACCCCTCGGCGCGACGAACCCGGTCCCGCCGCTCACCATGGAAAACCTGCAGAATGGCGGGCGACTCGTGAACCTTCGCGTCGGGGACGTCCACACCAGCTCGGGTTACGCTCTGTTGGAGTTCGACGTCTCACTGACAGAGGACATCCTGAAAGCCCATCTTGACGACGCAGGTTTCCGGGCTCAGTTCCTGTGCAAGCTCGCAGAGAAAGATGCCAGCCCTTGGTTGAACGATCTGACGGAGGTGTTGCGAACACGGCGAATGCGCACGAGGGAGAAAGCAGACACCAGCGGAGTCGAACCTAAGGAGAATTATTATCGAGCACTGATGACTCTCTCAGGCGCCCACTATCGGTGCTGGAATACGATCTATGAACATCTGAAGGGCCTGCCATTTGCGGCGTTTGCGGAAGGAAAGCTGGATGGTTGTCTGAGCGAATTGGAGAATGCGGGAACCGGCGGTTCACGCGAGCCACTAATGCTTTACGAACTCTATCGGATGAAAGGACTGAACCGACGTGCGGCAGAATACCGAAAAGCGCACGAGCCGGGATTGGCCGTTTACGGCATCAGCCAGTTTTTCGACAAGATTGACGAACGATATCCGAGAAATGGCATGATTCCAGATCAGTGATTCAGTTCCCTGTCTGTGGTAGAGATCAAAGATGGTTTGATGAAGGCTGAACAAATGCCCAGGGTGGGAAAATTCTGGAGGTTCTCTCTGGCGGTGCTTTGTCTTCTCCCGCAGCCGGTCCTTTGCGCGGACTTGCCGGCTGGCACGGTTGTGTGGTGGGGGCGGGGCGGACTTCTGGGCCGCGGATTCTCTTTTGAAACCAATGGTGTCGTCATTCGTGACAACCAAATCGTCGGCAACGCAGTCGCGGTGGCGGCGGGCGGGGACAAGGCCTTCGCGCTTGCTGACGGCAGGGTCATCAAATTGGGCAGAATTGAATTCCCGCCCGCAGTGAGCAATGCGGTTTCACTCGGGACTGATGGGATTTGCAGTTGGGTGTCCCTGAATGATGGCACCGTGGTCGGCTGGGACATGCCGGAAGAGGACGCCAAGGCGATTGCCAGTTTGAGCAACGTGACTGCAATCATCCGAGGGAGCGATCAATTTTATGGCGCCGGCTACCTGGTTTTGAAGCGCAGCGGCCTCGTGCTGGCGCTGAACCGGAGCTACGTCGGGCCAAGGATCACGCCGCTCTTCAGCTTGGTCACTATTCAAGGAACGATTCTCAGCAATGCTGTGGCTCTCGCCTCGGCAGCCGGCTTACCGCTGGTGCTTAGGGACGACGGCACGGTGGTCTATCTCATTGGCAGGCCTCCCGGATCACATGATTCTTACGCTGTCCTTTCAGCCGGCACGATTGAAGGTGTCGTGCCGACGAAGCACATGGTGGCAGCGGTTCACTACGCTGTGGGCAGGGAACTGAGAGTGGATGGACGTGTCATTAACGGCGTGGTCGCCATTGCCGGCGGGCCACAGCATTGCCTGCTGCTCCGGAATGACGGCACGGTTGTGGCTTTCGGGAGGGATTTGTCACCACAATCAAACGTGCCCGCCGGTCTGAATGAGGTCATCGCGATCGCAGTGGGTGACGCCCACAGCCTGGCGCTCAAATGCGACGGGACGGTCGTGGCTTGGGGGAACAATGATTTCGGCCAGCTTTCCGTCCCTGCCGGGTTGAGCAATGTCGTGGCCATCGCCGCCGGCAACAAATTCAGCGTGGCGATCACCACCGGCAAGTTGCCGCCCAGTGTGTTTGTCCCGCTGCGCGGTCCGCTGGAGATCATGGCGGCCAAGGCGGACCTGGTTTGCAAAGCCCAAGTGCTTGCCAGTGAACCGGTGACCAATACGAGCCTGTTGCGGGTGGGCGTTTCGGAAACGAGAACGAAACTTAGAGTGATTTCGGTGCTCAAGGGCGACATCCCAGCGGATGAAATCGTGCTCAAGCATTATGGCGAGCCAGCCAAATCGGCCAGTGCAGTGGGAAGATTTCCCGAAGGCGGTCCGGGAGGGATCTTTGCGAGCGGCTTCGCTACCGGGCCGCCTTACAAGCTGGAGGCAGGGCGTTCTTATCTGATCTTTGCCACAAAGACCGACAAGGGGATTCGGGATCCTTTCCTGGGTGGCTCGTCGAATCATCCCAATGAGTTCACTCCGGTAGAAACAACGGGACAATCCGAAGCGATCACGGCCACTCTGGACGCACGCCCGATCGCGGGTCTTTCCGTGAAGGAAGCTCATTGGTTTGAATTGAATCTCCTGCTCAACGACACGAATTCCACCAACCAGCTTTATGCCATTCAGCGCCTGGGCAAGATGGCCGGGTCGTGCGGTGAAACCTGGGAAAACAGCCGTGATTTCAAACGCGAGGACGTGATGAACGCCGCGAGGCCGCTCCTGACGAATGTCAATGACCAGGTGGCCATCGCTGCCATCGGCTGTTTCAACGTTGCTCCGGAATGTGCCATCCAAGTAGTTGCCCACGCTGAGGCGCTGATCGAAACCGCGAACAGCACGGTTTCGGCCTCGCGGCGAGCTGCCGCCATGGCAGTACTGTCTAACACCCGCCTGCCCGCCGTGCAAAGCGAGTTGCGCGACTGGCTTCGTGATCCAGCCGAGGAGGTGCGGGCGGCCTCCGCGCGCCTGTTGCTGGATTATCCCGGTGACTTTTCGGAGGCGGCACTGCGTGAACTGGCGGCAGACGCTTCTGCCCAAGTTCGAGCCACGGTGGCTGCGGTGATCGGCGATGGCAGGCTGGACCGGCTGCTGCCCGTGTTGGCCAGCCTCTATGCGGACACCGCAGGACCGGTGCATACCAACGCGGGTAATGCACTGCTTAAATTCAGTCCCGACCGGGTTTCGGAAATGCTCAAGGGAAACCTCGACACACCCGGATTCCACGAGGCGTTCGTCGCCAAGCTGGCTGAAGCCGATGCCACGCCCTGGCTGAACGAATTGACGGCGATTCTGGACGGGAGGCTCAAGGAGGTCGGGCCCTCGTCTCCCTCCTCCTCGCGGGACGCAGCCCGGCGGGTTGACCAACCGGGGAGCAGGGTCCTGGTGGGCGCGTATGCTGAATGTTGGGAGGCTTTGCGCCGCCACCTGATTGGATTGCCGCCCGACAGGTCCTCGAGCAAGGAAGTGGCGGGCTACTTTGACCTGCTCGAGCAGACTTCGCGAGGCTCGCGGCGCGGCGCGTACGGCCTCTTCGAGTTGTATCGGTTGAAGCACTTGGGTAAACGCGCGAGCGCCATCCGCCGTGCCTACCCGGAGGAGAAGTGGTGGTTCGACCAATTCGACCGCGACCATCCCGAGTTGAAGCGGAAAGCCCGGTAGCCTTCTATACCGCCTTGATCACCGTGTAATTCTTCTTCCCCTTCCGCAACAGGATATGCTTGCCGAAGAGCAGATCGCGGGTCGTCACGCTGCGGGTGGCGCCGGTTTCGCGGACGTTGTTGAGATTTACGCCGCCGCCTTCGATGTCCTTTCGCGCCTGACCCTTTGAGGGGCAGAGGCCGGCGTGGACGAGCAATTCCACCAGCGGCAGGCCGGCGCCGTCGAGTCTGGCTTTCTCGATTTCTTTCGTGGGCACTTCGCCGACGATTTCATTGAAAGTGCTCTCGGAGATGCCATCAAGGTTGCCTCCGAAAAGAATTTCACTGGCGCGCATGGCTTCGACAGTGGCGCTCGCGCCATGAATCAGATCGGTCACGGACTTCGCCAGTGCTTTGTGCGCTTCGCGCGCCCCGGGGTTCGCGGCGTGCTTTGCCTCCAGGGCGGCGATTTCCTCGCGCGTGAGAAACGTGAAGAACTTCAGGTAGCGGACGACGTCACGGTCGTCGGTGTTGATCCAGAACTGGTAAAAGCGATAGACACTGGTCCGCCTGGGGTCGAGCCAGATGGCGCCGGCCGCGGTCTTGCCGAACTTGGAGCCATCCGTGTTCGTGATCAGGGGAAGGGTCAGACCGTAAACAGTCTTGCCGAGTTTCTTGCGGCACAGATCAATGCCCGCGGTGATGTTGCCCCATTGATCGCTGCCGCCAATCTGGAGTTCGCAGTGGTGGTCGCGGCACAGCACGTAGAAGTCAAATGCCTGAAGCAGCATGTAGCTGAATTCGGTGTAGCTGATGCCGACTTCGCGGTCCTCCATCCGCGCCCGCACGCTTTCCTTGGCGACCATCTGGTTGACAGAAAAGTGCTTTCCGATGTCCCGCAGAAAATCCAGATACGAAACGTTGATCGTCCACGACGCATTGTCCACGAGCCGGGCGGGGTTTTGTTTCGTGTCAAAGTCCAGGAGTTTCCCGAGCTGCACTTTCACGCTGGCGATGTTGCGGTCGAGCACCTCCTTGGTGAGCAACTGGCGTTCGGTGGTTTTGCCGCTGGGATCACCAATCGAGCCAGTCGCGCCGCCTGCGACGGCGATGGGATGGTGGCCGTGCAATTGGAATCGCCGCAGACCCAGCAACGGGACCAAATTGCCCACGTGCAGGCTTTCCGCAGTCGGATCGAAGCCGCAGTAGAGAGTGATGGGCGTGGCGGTGCGTTGGGTCAGCGCGGCCGTGTCCGTGCAATCGGCCATCAAACCGCGCCACTGCATTTCTTCCAGAATGTTCATCACGACGAAGCTAGATGGGCAACTTCCTGCCGCCAATCGAAAATCGAAAGGCGGGCCGTTGCCGGCCCGCCTGTGCTGAATTCTGCCTGCCGGTTTCTGCTTTCGGCTCAGTCCTGCTTGGCCTCGTCGGCCGCGTCGAAGGCGTGTTGCAACGCCACGAGGTCTTCGCCCGGCTTGAGCGCGTCGAGCACGGCTTGCTCGGCTTTGAGCTGTTCCTGCGAGTAGTTGGCCGCCTTGATGGACAGGCCGATGCGGCGGTCGCCCTTGTCAATCTTGATGACGCGGGCGGTGACCTCCTGGCCGGCTTTGAGGACGTTCTTGATCTTGTCCACGCGGTCTTCGCTGATTTGCGAGATGTGGACGAGGCCATCAATGTCCTGTTGCAGGCCGATGAACGCGCCGAAGCTCGCCAGCTTGGTGACCTGGCCGGTGACGAGGTCGCCAACCTTGTAATACTGGTCAATGTTCTCCCACGGGTCCTGGGACAATTGTTTGATGCCAACCGCGATGCGCTGGTTGGCCTTGTCCACCTCCAGCACGACGGCTTCGACTTCGTCCCCCTTCTTCAGGACTTCGCTGGGATGATTGATCTTGCGCGTCCAGGAGATGTCGGAGACGTGAATCATGCCGTCCAGGCCCTCCTCCAGTTCGATGAACGCGCCATAGCTGGTGAGGTTGCGAATCTTGCCTTTGACGCGCGTGCCGGGCTGATACTTCTGCTCGGCGCTGTCCCAGGGATTGGCCTCAAGCTGGCGAATGCCAAGGCTGATCTTCTGTTCGTCGCGATTGATGCCCAGCACGACCGCTTCGACTTCCTGGTCGGCCTTGAGCACATCGCTGGGTTTGGCGACGCGCTTGGTCCAGGAGAGCTCGGTGACATGCACCAAGCCCTCGACGCCGGGCTCCAATTCCACAAAAGCGCCGTAGGGAACGAGGTTGACCACCTTGCCCTTGACCTTCGCGCCCACGGGATACTTCGTTTCGATGTTGCTCCACGGGTTGGTCATCTTCTGCTTGAGGCCCAGGCTGACGCGTTCCTTTTCCCGGTTTACATCGAGCACAACCACGTCAATGTCCTGGCCCACTTTCAAGACATCCGAAGGATGGGCGATGCGCCCCCAGCTCATGTCGGTGATGTGGAGCAGTCCATCAATGCCGTTGAGGTCAATGAAGGCGCCGAAGTCGGTGATGTTCTTGACCGTGCCCTTGCGGATGTCGCCCGGCACCATGTCGGCGAGAAGCTTCTGGCGGCGTTCCGAGCGCTCCTGTTCGATGAGTTCGCGGCGGGAGAGGACAATGTTCTGCCGCTCCTGGTTGATCTTGACGACTTTGAAATCGTAGGTGTTGCCGACGTATTGGGTCAGGTTCTTGGGGGTGGTGACGTCAATCTGTGAGGCGGGCAGGAATGCTTCGACCCCGATGTTGACGAGCAGACCGCCTTTGACAATGGATTTGACCTTGCCTTGAATCGTGCCGCCCTCGTTGCAAATGGTGAGGATTCGCTCCCAGTTCTTTTTGAACTCAGCCTTTTCTTTGGAGAGCACGACCATGCCCTCCTTGTCTTCGAGCTTTTCGATGAGGACGTTGACCTCGTCCCCGACCTTGACGGTCTTGATGTCCTCGAATTCCACCGCGGGGATGACTCCTTCACTCTTGTAACCGATGTCCACCAGCACTTCCTTGGGGCGGACTTCGATGACGTTTCCTTTTACAATTTCACCCGCGGCAAACCGGATGGGGACCGTGCTTTGCCGAAGGGCTTCTTCCATCGTGAGCATAATCAGACGCTTGTGACTTTTTGGTTGACCGGGAGGCTTGGTCATCCCGCGCGGGGCGGGACAGCGAAGACTCCATTGCCTAACGGACCAGACGTTGCAGCGGCAACGGAGGTTGACCCTGAAATACTCCAGGGCGGTTGTTAGGTTGTTCGTTGACTTTCGTTTCTCAGCCGCGACGAACGTCCGCACCCGCGGCGTTCAGGCGGGGGCAACATAGGGATTACCCTTGCAAACGCAAGGCGAATTTATACACAAAAAAACGCTCCGTTTCAGGGGAAGCTGCGGTGGCGGCGGTCGCGCTATGACCACCCGGCCTGCGTCCAGTGGGCCGCTTGGCCGGAGATTTCCCTCTGTGATAGCTTCGGGCTTTGAACCCTAGAACCACGCTAGGCTGGATTGGGTGGGACAGTGCTTCCAGCCTGTCTCCCGCCGCACAGGCAGGATGCCTGTCTCATTAACAGGTGCATGAGCCGCCAAGGCGTAATGCCGGTTTTCCAACCGGCGCACTTGCCGCGTGGAGTAAAACCCGCGCCCGGCGCGGCACGATCTCGGCGAAAGGCTCGGCGGGAAGCGCCGACTGGAAAGTCGGTGTTCCCGGCAGGCCCGGGTGGGCTTGCGGCGAGGCCGCGAAAAGCGGTAACTTTCCTGGTCGCTGACTCGTATCCCTTGGTGTGGCGGACGGTGGAAAATCGTCCGCGGAAACCGGGGTCAACAAATGGCAACGAGCGAATCATGAAAAGCAACTTTTGGAAGTCATTGCTGGCCGGCAGTGCGATGCTGGCCGGGTTCACCGCGGCGGCCGGGCCGCTGCAAAGCACGGACATTGTCAGCGATCCGGCGTGGGTCTTGCACCTGGATTGCGACGGCTTGAGGCAAACGGTTGTGGGCAAGTACATCCTGAGCGAGATGGAGAAGCCGGAGTCGCAGAAGAAACTCGCGGCGTTCCAGGCCATCTTCAACTTTGACCTGCGCACGGCGTTGCGCGGGTTCACGCTTTACGGCGCATCCAACGAACCGGAGGACGGGGTGTTGATCGTCTATGCGGACTTCGACGCGGCCCGCCTGACGACGCTGGCGGAAGGCGGCAGGGAACACAGGTCCACCATGCGCGGCAACCATGTGATTCATAGCTGGCTGGACGAGAAGAAGCCCGCCAAGGATGGGGTGCAGCCGCGAACCTACGCGGCGATTCACCAAGGGCGGGTCATTTTTGGCCAGCGGGAGAGCCGCGTGGTGGATGCGCTCGATGTGTTGGACCGCATCCGGCCCAACTTGTCGGCCAGCGCACCCTACGCAGGTCTCGGCGCGGGAGTGGCGTCGCCGTTCATCGTCGGCGCCGCCCGCAAGATCGAGTTGCCGGCTTCCGATCCGAACGCCGCCGTGCTGCGACAGTCCAAGATGCTCTGGTTGAGTCTGGGTGAAGCGCAGGGGCGCGCGCAGGCGGTGGTGAAGCTTGAGGCGGATTCCGAGGAGATTGCCCGGCAAATCGAATCCATCGGCAAGGGTCTGCTGGGCTTGATGGCATTGCAGACGGAGAAACCGGAATCGGTCCGGCTGGCGCAGGCGCTGGCCATCGAGCAAGTGGGAACCGGCGTGGTGCTCCGATTGTCTTTGCCGGCCGACGAGGTCGTGGACATGATGAAAGCCGATGCGGCCCGCAAAGCGGCAAACCCGTGATGCCGTCGGACCGGGACGTCAACCCAAGTGCGATCTGAACCAGAGCAGCTTTCGGACGAAGAGCTTGCCCGCGCGGCGCAGGCAGGCTCTTTGGCCGATTTTGAGGAACTGGTCCATCGCTATGAAGGACGGATTTTCCGGTTTGTGGCCAACAGCTTCCGCAATTCCGCGGACGCCCAGGAGGTGACACAGGAAACATTCATCAGCGCGTACCTTCACCTCAACCGGTTTGACGCGCGGCGGTCGTTCGCGACCTGGCTGTTCACCATCGCCCGTCGCAAATGTATTGACCGCCATCGGGCCGCGCGGCCCGTTTCCGGAGAGGAAACGCCCGAGTTGCCCGACCCAAACGACCCGGCGGTGCTCATGATTCAACGCGAAGACGCCGACGAACTTTGGGCACATGCGCGGCAGGTCCTGCCGGACTTGCAGTACCAGACGCTTTGGCTCCGGTATGCCGAGGACTTGAGCGTTGAGCAGATCGCCCGGGTGCTGCGCCGCACGCAAGTCCACGTCAAAGTGCTGCTGTTCCGGGCGCGCAACCGCCTGGCGCGCGAACTGAAGCCGGAGACCGCGCGCGACAATGACGTGAAATCCGTGGGCCGGTTGCGACCGGCCCTCGCCGCGGGTGAGAAAGCGAGCAAGTGAGCGAACACACGATGAAACTATGAAGACCTGGATCGCAAAGTTCAGAATTTCGAACGCACTGGATGCAACCCCTGCGTCAACGACGCCCGCGTTGGCCGGGCACGGTGAATCGGAGGA
Source organism: Verrucomicrobiia bacterium (assembly GCA_011525685.1). Classification (GTDB taxonomy): domain Bacteria; phylum Verrucomicrobiota; class Verrucomicrobiia; order Limisphaerales; family JADLHS01; genus WYBW01. The sequence continues at coordinate 97,310 of WYBW01000062.1, read as the reverse complement.
GGTCCGCCAGTTTGCGGCGGCAGTGGGTCGAGTGGAACGCCGGCTGCGGTCGGTGTCACCGGCACCATGCGCCCCGCCCGGCTTGCACGCTGCCGTCATGCGCGCGGTGCGCGGGGCTTCAGCCAAACCAGCGCGGCGACCCGACCCCGTGATCTGGCGCTGGTTGCCGGCGCCCGCGCTGGCTTTGCTGGTCTGCGCCGGCCTCTGGTGGGCGTCGCGGCCGGCGCCGGTGGCGATCGAGTCACGGCCAATCGCGTTGCCAGCGGCTGGCGCGGCGCTCGATCAAGGCTACGAACTGACGCAGCAAGCCCCCGCGGCGGCGCTGGCACCCTTGTCGAAGGAGATGGAGAATCTGCAGCGCGACCTGCGCAATGCGGTTGAGTTCCTGATGGCATCCATACCTTGAACGAACCGCCTCATCCGAAACGGCTGGAACGGAGTGATTACGTCCTCCCGCTGCCGGCCCCAATTCACCGGGGATACGAAGTCCGCTCGATGGTCCACAGGAAGTCCGGGTCCTGCGACGAAACGGGCTGGCGCGTCAGGTCCATGAATTTCAACTGGTAACGCAACACGCTGGACCGCCAGCGGTGGATCTCCGAATGGCCGTCGGCAAACGCGAAGCCGCAGGCGCCGTTGTGCTGGTTGCTGGGCAGATCAATCCATTCGTAGTTGCGCTGCGCGTTAAAGAAGGCGCCGTCGTTGATGCTGTCGGGATGTTCGTCCACGAACACCCAGAGATTGGCCGGCGTGGGGCGTGTGACATCCGTGGTTTTGGCAAAGACCTTTTCGCAATTGAGCAGGCCGTCGGTCGCCGCCTTGTTGCCGATGCCGACGGCGCCGTTCATCGAGACGCTGCGGACGCGCTCGTTCCAGCCCAGCCGGGCCTGCATGGAGCTAACCCGGTTGTCGGCGGGGCATTTGAAGATTTTCTGCGAGCGGCCCACGTAACGCGCCAGCACCGAGTAGCTGTCGCTGGTGAGGTATTGGGAGTTGGTGTTGTGAGGGCTGGTATCCCAGGTGAGCCAGCCCATGATCCAGGGATAATAGGAGGTGGCGGCCGCGGTGATTGGGGCGCCGGATTGGGCGACACTCCCGTGGACGTTCATGGGGAAATACTCCTGGTTGTCGCCGCTGTAGAGATGCACTCCCTGCATCAACTGGCGGGTGTTGTTCATGCACAGGATGCCCTGGGACTTGAGCTTGGCCTTCGAGAGCGCGGGCAGGAGCATCGCCGCAAGAATCGCAATGATGGCGATGACCACCAGCAGTTCGATGAGGGTGAAGGCGCGAGGTGAAGAGCGTCGCCCCAAGCCAGCACAGTGAGTTGAAACCCGCGATCTCTGCTGTGGCGCGGGGGCGATCCGTCTGTTGGTTTCAGAGCGTTTCATGGTTTACCGACTATATGACGATCCAGACATCCATTCAAGCGGCGACACACCAACCCGGCCGGATCCTCCGGCCGCCGCAACCGACGACAGCCGGAGAATCAGGAGGAGTTGCCGCTCCGGCAATCACTTCTCCAAACGGTAGAAGCTGATTCCCGTCGGCGAAGTAATCGTGACTTTCAGAAAATCGCCGTCCGGCTGGGGCGTGCCGCCCGCGGGCCCGGTCCAACTGGGCGACGTGAGACTCGGCGAGGATTTCAATACGAAACCCGTGGCCGAAGCCGGCCAGCGAATGATGATATTGGTTCCGTCGCGCTCGATGGTCAGCGTCGGCTGTGTCGCCAGGTGCGAGGAGGTGACCGTCACCGAGGCCAGATAGGCCACCGGGAATCCGCCCTGGGGATGGGTGGCCACGAACACCGCCACAAACGAGCCGCTGTTCGGATCGAAAATGAGGTTGTGGTCGTTTGGCCCTGTGGGGATCTGGCCGTAGGAATCGGCCAGGAAATACGGCGCGCCCAACTGGCTCGGCATCATCGCGCCCTCGCCATCCAGCACGCTGAACACGTAGGCGTTCGGCAGTCCCACGCTGCTTTGATAAGCCTGATGCGCCACCAGAAAGACGCCGCGGTCCTGATCCACAGCCAACCTCGGGTGTTGATGCCGGAAGGGGTTGGGCGCGGTGCCGGTCAGGTATGGGATTTCGGGTCGTGCCTCGGTGAACGGGTAGGACGGTCCGGCCCCGATGTTGAAGTAGGACAGGTTGCCTCGCGCGGTGCCGTTCCCAAAATCGTAGGCGGTGATGATTTCCCCGTTGAAAGGATTCTCGATTGAAGCCGGATGCCCCTGGGTGCCGGTGCCGGTGGACAACAGTTGCTCCGGGCCGCTGACTTGCAGCGTGCCGCCCGGCGCCGTGGTTTGCACGATGGACCCGACGATCTTGTTCACCAAGCCGTCGTTGTCGGTGTTTGAAACATACAAAAAGACGTCCCGTTGCGGCAGGTAAACCACATCGGGGTCGTCTTCATCGCCGGCGCCGGAGAACGGCCTCAAATCCAGGCGGCCCGCCGCCGGCGTCAGCACGGCGCCGGTGGAGCTGAACAGCGCGCCAAAGGCGCCTTCTCCCTCGCCAGTCACATTGCGTTCCGCGACGACAATGAAATTTCCATTCTGCGAGCTGACCGCGACCGAGACGTCGTCATAACCCAAACCCTCGTTCACCCCCGAATAAACAAAGACGTTGACCAGCGGTTCGTTGGCGCCCGCGACCGAGTGCGGTTTGATGCGGGAGATCATCAACACGGCTTCCCCGGAGGTGCCGGCTCCGGCGGCCCGACCCACGATGACATACTCGCGGCTGATCGGATTATACTTCGCGTCGTGCTTGTTGATGACGCCGTTGGCGTTGCCCATGATGAAAAATGGTCCGCGGGTGCGCGTCAGGGTGCGGGGATCGTAGTAATAGCCGATTAGCGCCTGCTGCGCGAGGTTGTTGTTGGCCGTGGGGTCCGCGTAACCGGCCGTGTTGAACACGTCCACCGTTGTGACGAGAACTTCCGGTTCGTGCGTGTTGGCGGTGACGCTGGCCTGGGAGGCGTTGATCGAGTTGACGTCGGTGACCGCCACTGCGTCCAGGTTTCGCAACCGCGGTCCCGCCGGTGGCGAGAGTGGATTCTCGAAATCCACCCAGGTGAAGTAGAAGTTCGCGTCCACGAGGGAAGCGACGGTTTCGCTCGTGGCTTTGCGAGCCTGGATGACAAACCGGCCGTTGGCCGGGTTGTATTGGTAAGAAAGGAACGCGCGGCTGGCCATGGGCACATCCAACGTCTCCTCAAAGTCCGCCACCTGCAGCAGCAACGTGCCGTTGGTGCCGCCCTTGCCGGGGACTGTCAGTTCATAGGTGCCGGTGCCGGTCCGCGTCAGCGTAAACGTGCCGGCGGAATGCAGACTGGCCCCGGTGGCGCCATTGATGTGGCCGCCGATGAGGTTCTGGGCGTTGTAGGGGATGTAAACGAACTCAAACTGAAATTGTCCCGAGTTGGCGACTTCCGCGCCCGTGAGCGCCGAGTCCTCTCGAATCGTGATGATCCACCCGGAGCTCCCGGTGGCGAGATCATTCGTGGGCGCGACACCCACGATATTGACGTCGCTGTTGCCATTCGCGGAGGTGGCAAAGATCATGCCGTCGGCTTCGGCATCCACGCCCGGTAACCGCAACTGAGCCAGCCCGCCATAAAGACCACTGAACGGAGGATATTGCTCCCAACGCAGCAACCCCGCACTCAATCCCGCGCTGTGTTGGCCCGAACCGTTCCAGATCGCCGTGCCATCCGGCAGCAGGAAATTCGGGTCGCCCACGACCGGATTGCCGAAGTTGCCCGCCAGCCAACCCTGATCGTAGGGAAACCACGCCACAGAGAAACCGCAGTTGGCTTCCGGGCTGCCGGTGGGCGGGTTGCCTGCCGATCCGATTTGAACGTCCAAATCCCCGTTGCCGAACGTGCCGTTCACCATGCTATAGCCGAAACCCGAGGAACCGCCTGAACCAATGGCCACAGTCGGATAAAACGGCCCCGCGCCGTCACCCCAGTCAATCGGCCCGTTTTGTCGCACCGTCGGAATGACCACCCCGAGCGCGGGATGGGGTCGCCAGGACTGGTTCTCCGCCAGCGAGGCGTCGTTTCCGCCGGGAAAGTCAATGAAGCCCTTGTTCAACGTGTTCGCGTTCGCGGCGGCGGAATTCGCCGGCGAGAGTCGCATGGCATAGTCCCCGCGATTGTAGCGGTTGATCGTCCAAGGGATCGGCCCATTACCCTCGAACGCGGCGATCTCCACATTCCCGTTAAATGCACTGCCGCCCCGGGCGACCACATTGACGCCAGACACCTGCGTATTGGGAAAAGGTCCGGGCGGACCACCGCCTGCCGGCACCTGAGGGTCTGGCCCCGGTGGCGCCGCGGTCACGGACAATCCCGCGAGGCAAAGGGAGAGAATGGAGGATGCGAACAATGACGCACGAGTGGGGTTTGGTTCTTTGGTCTTCATGGTTCTGATGGTTCAGTTGGCTGTTGGGGCGAAACAGTTACACGCCGGCCCTGGTTAATGATGGAAAACAGTGCGGCCTTCATGAGTGGCATCTTTTCAGGTGCTGGTGTGTGGCCCAAGAATGAAGAATCACCCTGGTTGGTCAACAAAAAAGCCAATCAAAAAAACCCAAGTGCAAAACAGGCAAAGGTGCTCATTCAGCCCGACGTGCCTTGCAGCGCTGGATGTCGGGCAGCGACCGGCCAGCCTGCTCGTCTTCTGCAAATTCTCGGTCCTCGAGTTTGCGGAACGACCAGGTCTTGTCCCTTTACATCCGTGAAAGGGTGACACATTTTAAGTGCGCATGATTCGATCTGGTCAGCATTGGTTTTTGGCGGTGTGGCTGGCGGCATTGGCCGGCGGGGCAAACACGCACGCGGCGTCCACGAACCCACCCCCGGATTTCGACGAAGTTTACGAGCTGTTACGCGCGCACCTGGCCGGAGCGACGGACGGTGACCTGAACCGGGCGGCGGTTGAAGGCTTGCTGACGCAGCTCCGCGGGAAGGTGACGCTCATTACGGGAGAAAGCGCGATCTCCACGAAGCCGCCCGGTCCGCGGGTGCTCAAGTCGGTGTTGCTGGAGGATGACGTGGTGTACGTGCGCGTGGGAGCGGTGGCAGACGGGTTGGCACGCGAAATCCAGGAAGCCTGCCAATCGTTGAGCGGAACCAACCGATTCAAGGGGGTGGTGCTGGATTTGCGTTTTGCCGGCGGCGAGGATTTCGCGGCCGCTGCCGGTGCGGCGGAGTTGTTCATTGCCGGAGAACGGCCTTTGCTCGACTGGGGCGACGGGATGGTGCGGTCGAAGCCCAACGCGCAGGCGATTCGTTTGCCGGTGGCGGTGTTGGTCAATCGCGACACCAGCGGCGCGGCGGAGGCGCTGGCCGCCATCCTGCGCGAGTCCGGCTCGGGCTTGATCCTCGGGGGCACCACGGCCGGCGGGGCGATGGTCGCCCGCGACTTTCCGCTCAAGAACGGTCAACGGCTGCGCATCGCCACCGTGCCGGTGAAATTGGGGGACGGCTCCCCCATGTCAGCCCAGGGCGTGAAACCCGACATTGAAGTGACGGTGGCCGCCGAATTGGAACGCGCCCACTTGGAGGACGCTTATGCGGTGCTCCCGAGAACCAGTGTCGCGCCCGGTCCCGGCGGCCTGGCAGGCATCGAGGGAACCAACCGGCCCGCCCGTCGCCCCCGGATCAGCGAGGCGGACTTGGTGCGCGAGCGTCGCGAGGGCACCAATCTGAATCTGGAGACCTTCACCGCGGTGCGCGATCGCGAACCCGAAAAGCCACTGATCAGCGATCCAGTTCTGGCACGGGCGGTGGACTTGTTGAAAGGATTGGCCGTGGTGCGGCGAGCACGCTCTTGATCTTGCTGTCGGCTTGAGTCGTGGTTCGATCGGGGAGTTGAACGAAACGGGCCGGACCAACGACGCCGCTGAGGCGATTTGAATTCCCATTGGCAGGCAGAACCAGCGGGAGTATTGTCTCCACGTGCGGGAAAGTGCTTCCAAATTGGATGTTCGGCTTTGGTGGCTGCAAGCTGTCCTCGGGCTGTGCCTGCTTTGCGGCTGCGGGGCCGCGGAGTTTGATTACGCCGCCGCGCGCGAGCGCATGGTCAGCCAGCAACTCACCGTGCCCGGCCGCGACATCACCAACGCCCGCGTGCTCTCCGCCATGCGCAAGGTGCCGCGGCACGAGCTGGTCCCCGCCTCGTTGCGCGCGCAGGCGTACGGGGATTACCCGCTCCCGATCGGCTTTGACCAGACGATTTCGCAACCTTTCATCGTCGCCTTCATGACAGAGAAGCTCGATCCGAAGTCCACCGACAAGGTTTTGGAAATCGGCACCGGCTCGGGTTATCAGGCTGCGGTGCTGGCGGAATTGGTGCGTGAGGTTTACACGATCGAGATTGTCGAACCGCTGGCGCGCCGGGCGGAGGCCGATTTGAAACGGCTTGGCTATACCAACGTTTTTGTCCGGGCGGGTGACGGCTACAAAGGCTGGCCGGAAGCGTCGCCTTTCGATGCGATCATCGTAACGTGTGCGCCGGAGCGCGTGCCGCAAGCTTTGGTGGATCAGCTCCGGGAGGACGGGCGGATGATCATACCCGTCGGGCCGGCCGGTAATCAGGAGCTTTACCTGCTTCGCAAGAAGAGTGGCGCCGTTGAAAGGCGTGCCGTGTTGCCCGTGCGGTTCGTGCCGATGACCGGCGGCAAGGCCGTGGACTCGAAGCGGTGATGTTCCGCGTCGAAGTTGGAACTTGGAACTCTTGCCTCCCCGAATAACATCTTCGGCATGACTCAAGACGAAGTGTTGCAGGTGTTCCGCGACAGCGGCGCGTTGTTGGAGGGGCACTTCATTTTGCGGAGCGGTTTGCACAGCCGGCAGTTCTTTCAATGTGCGCTGGCGCTGCAACAAATGCCCATTGTCGAGAAGCTCGGCGGTGAACTGGCCCGAAAAGTCCGGTCGTTGGGCGCCGCCACCGTCATTGCTCCAGCCATGGGTGGTTTGGTCATCGGCCAGGAAGTCGCCCGTCAACTGGGGGTGCGCTTCATTTTTTCTGAGAAAGAGGAAGGCAAACTCGTGCTGCGACGGGGCTTCAAGATTGCGCCCGGGGAGAGAATCCTTGTGGTTGAAGACGTCGTAACCAAGGGCGGGCGCGTCCAGGAAACCATTGACATCGTCCGAGCCAACCGAGGCGAAGTGGTGGGCGTGGCGATCTTGGTGGATCGCTCGAACGGCGCCGTTGGTTTTGGCGTGCCGTTGGTCAGCTTGATTTCTCTGCAAGTCGAGGCCTATGAACCCGCCAAACTGCCACCTGACCTTGCAGCAATTCCCGCGGTGAAACCCGGGAGCAAGTAAACCCGCCTTGGGCCGACTTGGCGATCAGATTGAGTTGTCTTCCTGCGCAGGAGTCTCCCCGACCAGCTTCTGCGCCACGTGGTTGCGCCAACCGACTTTCTGTGTGCCAGAGCGTCACAATTGGCGCAGTTTGTAGAACGGCAGTTGATCGGCATTTCGTTTGATTTTCCTCACAAATCGGCTGTTTTCCGCATGCCACACTTTTGCGGCATTGGCGTTGCTTGGAAGCTTTCGGACGCAGTGTAACCAAAGGTTTTATGGCAAAAGTATTAGGCATTGATTTGGGAACAACGAACTCCTGCATGGCCGTCATGGAAGGCGGTGAACCGGTCGTGCTCGAGAATTCAGAGGGCCGGCGCATTACGCCGTCCGTCGTGGCTTTCACCAAGAGCGGCGAGCGCCTCGTCGGCGACGCCGCCAAGCGCCAGGCGGTAACCAACTCGCGCAACACGGTCTATTCCATCAAGCGTTTCATGGGCCGCAAGTTCCGCGAGGTCCAGGAAGAGATCAAACGCATGCCCTACAAGGTCGTCGAAGCACCCAATGGCGATGCGCACGTCGAAGTGGAGGTGGACGGCAAACCCAAGACGTTCAGTCCGCCGGAAATCTCGGCCATGATTCTGGCCAAGCTCAAGTCCGACGCCGAAATGCGCCTGGGCGAAAAGATCACCCAAGCGGTCATCACCGTGCCGGCTTACTTCAACGATTCGCAGCGCCAGGCGACCAAAGACGCCGGCAAGATCGCCGGCCTCGAGGTGCTCCGCATCATCAACGAACCGACCGCCGCGTCGCTGGCGTACGGTCTCGACAAGAAGAAAGACGAAGAAATCGCCGTGTACGACCTGGGCGGCGGCACGTTTGACATTTCGGTGCTCGAGATTGGCGACGGCGTTTTTGAAGTGAAGGCCACCAATGGCGACACGCACCTGGGCGGTGACGATTGGGACAATCGCATCATGGACTGGATTCTCGACGAGTTCAAGAAGGACCAGGGCATGGATTTGCGCAAGCAGCCCGACGCGTTGCAACGCATCAAGGAAGAGGCCGAAAAGGCGAAGATCGCCCTGTCCAGCGCGCAGGTCTATGAAATCAACCTGCCGTTCATCACCGCGGACGCCAGCGGGCCGAAACACATTTCGATGAAGCTGACGCGCGCGAAGATGGAGCAACTTTGCGACGATTTGTTTGAGCGCACCATCGGGCCGGTGAAGAATTGCTTGAAGGACGCCGGTGTCGCCGAGGCGGACATTGATGAACTGGTGCTGGTTGGTGGCATGACCCGCATGCCGAAGGTGGTGGAAGTGGCGCGGACGCTGGTCAACAAGCAGCCGCACCAGGGAGTCAACCCGGACGAAGTCGTCGCCGTCGGCGCGGCCATCCAGGGTGGCGTGCTTAAAGGCGACGTGAAGGATGTGTTGTTGCTCGACGTGACCCCGCTCTCGCTCGGCATCGAGACACTGGGCGGTGTGTTCACCAAATTGATCGAGCGCAACACCACCATCCCGACCCGGAAGTCGGAAATTTTCTCGACGGCAGCGGACAACCAGCCCGGCGTGGAAGTCCATGTGTTGCAGGGTGAGCGGCAGTTTGCCCGCGACAACAAGACGATCGGCAAGTTTCATCTCTCAGACATTCCGCCCGCCCCGCGCGGCGTGCCGCAGATCGAAGTAACCTTCGACATTGATGCAAACGGCATTTTGCACGTCAGCGCCAAGGACCTGGGCACAGGGAAAGAGCAGAAAATCACCATTACCGCCAGTAGCGGCCTCTCAAAGGAGGAGATCGAGAAGATGCGCAAGGATGCCGAGGCGCACGCCGACGAGGACAAGGCTCGGCGCGAGGAAGTCGAAACGCGCAATGAAGCCGACAGCGCCGTGTATCGCACGGAAAAAATGCTCAAGGACAACGCCGACAAGATTTCCGGCGACGAGAAGAGCAAGATCGAGAAGGCCGTCGCCGACGTGAAGGAAGCGTTGAAGGGCAACGACAGCGCCGCGATCAAGTCAGCCAGCGAGAGGTTGAACGAGGCCTGGCAGGCGGTTTCCGCGGAGCTTTACAAGGCGGCGGCCGAAAAGGCCCGCGCCAGTCAAGCCCAGGCTCATCCCAAACCGGAAGCCGGCGAGGCCAAGTCCGAGGGGGCGAAGGACAAGAAGGACGAAGGCCCGATCATTGATGCCGAGGTCGTGGATGAGAAGAAGTAGCTTCACGTCCCAGCGCGACCGCGAGAGGCGGGAAGCGTGGAGTTTCCCATTGCCTGAGCGCAGGGACGTAGAGAGACCAAACTGAATACGAATCGTGGGTTCGTTCTACACGAGTTGCAGAGTGGAGAATCACAGCGACACCAAGCGGGGCGCGGTGGTTTCGAAGCTTCTTGTGGACACCGGTAGCGAGTTTACCTGGCTGCCGGCTGAAGTGCTGGCTCGCATTGGGGTCGAGCCGGTAAAGAAAGACCTGCCCATCCAGATGGCCAACGGACAAATCGTAACGCGCTCGGTCGGCTTCGCGGTATTGCGGGTGGACAAGTTTTTCACAATTGACGAGGTCGTTTTTGCCCAGCGGGGCGATTTGTCGCTGCTGGGGTCGCGCGCGTTGGAAGGAATGAACCTCCACGTGGACGCGCGCCGGAAGAAACTCGTGGCCGCCGGTCCGATAGTGGCCGCCACGGCGATTCGACCGGAAGTCGCCCGGCGAATGGGCATCGTGGTCAAAGGCGGCCGCCCACGGAAGCGCACCAGAATCGTGAAAGCACCCGCAAGGAGGCGCACGTTGGGTAAGCGCCAGCCTTGAAGAAACTTTTCCCTCCGCTCGGGCGGCGGGATTTGATTGCAAGTCAAACAACCAAAACCAAACAAACCAAACTATGGCACTGAACATCAAACCTCTCGGCGACCGGCTCCTGGTCGAGCCTGCCGAGGAGAAGGAAGTTAAAAAGGGCGGCATCATCATCCCCGATACCGCCAAGGAAAAGCCCCAGGAGGGCATTGTCGTCGCGCTCGGGACGGGCAAGACCGATGACAACGGCAAGAAGATTCCCTTTGAAGTCAAGAAGGGCGATCGTGTGCTCGTCAGCAAGTACGGCGGCACGGAGATCAAGCTGGATGGCAAGGAGTACAAGATCATGAACTCCGACGACATCCTGGCGGTGATCGAGTAACCAATCCCATCAACCATCAACCAAGAAACCATTCACTGAAGTATGGCAGCAAAACAACTACTGTTCGATGAGGCCGCGCGGCAGGCCGTTCTCCGGGGCGTCACCAAGCTCTCGAGGGCCGTCACCGCGACCCTCGGCCCGAAAGGCCGCAACGTCGTTCTCGACAAGAAATTCGGTTCCCCGACCGTCACCAAGGATGGTGTCACGGTCGCGAAGGAAATTGAACTGGAGGACCCTTATGAAAACATGGGCGCCCAGATGGTCCGCGAAGTCGCCAGCAAAACCAGCGACAACGCCGGCGACGGCACAACCACGGCCACCGTGCTCGCGGAGTCCATCTACCGCGAAGGTCTGAAGTTCGTGACCTCGGGCGCGAATCCGATCGGCATTCAACGCGGCATCAACAAGGCCGTCGAAGCCGCCGTCGCGCAGCTCGACAAAATCGCCAAGAAGGTCAAGGACAAGGAAGAGATCAAGCAGGTCGCGACCGTGTCCGCCAACTGGGATGACGCCATTGGGGAAATCATCGCGGACGCGATGGACAAGGTGGGCAAGGACGGCACGATCACCGTGGAGGAAGCCAAGTCCATTGAAACCACCCTCGAAGTGGTCGAAGGCATGCAGTTCGACAAGGGTTACCTCTCGCCCTACTTCGTCACGAACGCCGAGACGATGGAATGCAAGCTGGAGGACGCCTACATCCTCAATTACGAGAAGAAGATCAGCAGCCTGAAGGACCTGCTGCCGATCCTCGAAAAGGTCGCGAAGCTCGGCAAGCCGCTCTTGATCATCGCCGAAGAAGTCGAAGGCGAAGCGCTCGCCACGCTCGTGGTCAACAAGCTGCGCGGCACCCTCAACGTCTGCGCCGTCAAGGCCCCCGGCTTCGGCGACCGCCGCAAAGCCATGCTGGAGGACATCGCCATCCTCACCGGTGGCAAGTGCATCACCGAAGACCTCGGCATCAAGCTCGAGAACATCGAGTTGAACGACCTCGGCCGCGCCAAGAGCATTGTGGTGGACAAGGAAAACACCACCATCGTCGAAGGCAACGGCAAGAGCTCCGAGATCCAGGGCCGCGTGAATCAAATCCGCCGCCAGATCGAGGAGACCACCAGCGACTACGACCGCGAGAAGCTCCAGGAACGCCTGGCCAAGCTCGCCGGCGGCGTGGCCGTCATCAACGTCGGTGCCGCCACCGAAACCGAGATGAAGGAAAAGAAGGCCCGCGTCGAGGACGCTTTGCACGCGACCCGCGCGGCCGTCGAGGAAGGCATCGTGGCCGGCGGTGGAGTGGCCTTGCTGCGCTGTCTCTCGGCCATTGAAGCCGTCAAGGGCAGCAATGACGACGAGAAGATCGGCGTGGACATCGTGAAGCGGGCCATTGAAAGCCCGTTGCGCGAACTGGCCAACAACGCCGGCGTCGAAGGCTCCGTGGTGGTCGAGGAAGTCAAGAAGCGCAAGGGCAACGAAGGCTACGACGTGGCCACGGGCGAATATACCGATCTGGTGAAAGCTGGCGTGGTGGATCCGAAGAAGGTCACGCGCACGGCGCTCCAGAACGCGGCGTCCATCGCGGGTCTGCTCCTCACCACCGAGTGTCTCATTACTGAGATTCCTGAGAAGGAGAAGAAGACTCCCGCGGGCCACGGCCCGGGCATGGGCGGTGACATGGGCGATTACTGATCCCCAACCGTCCTGCGGAGGAACCAAATGCAACAGCGAGGCCGGGTCACCGGCCTCGCTTTTTTGTGCGCGGGCCGCCTCGGGCCGCCTCGGGCTGGCAGGTGAACTGCTCAAACAATTCCGTTGCCTTTAGCCACCGAGATTGTTACGAACACTCAACGCCCATGAATAAGACGCCTGTCCACTCAATCGTCATTGCCCTGATCCTGTGTGCCGTGCCACGGGTCGCGAACGCCGCGCCCTTCTTCGTCGGACCGCAATCCTGCCAGGAGTGTCACAAGGCGGAGTTCGCGGTCTGGGAGAACACCGTTCACGCCAAGAGTTTTCGCGAACTCCACAAAGCGCCCAAAGTGAAGGAGATTCTCGCCGCGGTCGGCGGCGACAGCAATCCGCGCCGGAACGCACTGTGTGTCCAGTGTCATTACACATTGGAACAGGCGGATGCCTCGGCCACCCCCACGGCCAAGTCCAGTGTGTCGTGCGAAAGCTGCCATGGCGCGGCCTCCGATTGGATCAAGATTCACAACGATTACGGCGGCACGGGCGTGACGCGGGAGACCGAGCCCGCTGCGCACAAGGCCGAGCGCATCCAGAAAAGCGTCGCCGTGGGCATGCGTCGTCCCGACACGATTTACGATTTGGCGGCCCACTGTCTCGAATGTCACAGCCTGGCCCGCGCAGGTCTGGACGGCGCCACCATTGCCAAGCTGCTCGAGGCCGGTCACCCCATCAACGCCGATTACGAACTGGTGAAGTATTCGCAAGGCACCGTGCGCCATCGCTTTTATCCGCCCAACGTGGACGTAAACGCCGAAATGACGCCGGCGGAACTGGCCCGCATGTTCGTCACCGGCCGGGCGGCCATGCTCGTCACCGCCACCGCCGCGCAGAACAAGTCCGACAACGCCGCCTACAAGGAGGCGATGAAGAAGCAGATTCAAACCGCCACCGAAGCCTTGAACGCCGTGAAGAGCGTGCCCGAAGCCGCCGCCCTCGTGGCGGCGCCCACGGAGGAAAACGCCCGCAAGCTCACCGCCGCCATCAAGGACAAGGACCTCACCACCGAGATCAAGTCACTCCTGCCCCAGCCGGCGGATTACAAGTAGGTGTCGGCGGCAACCACCGTTGGCCTCGGAGAGTTCTGGCCAAGCGGAGCGACGCCGAAGACGAAAGCAACAGGCAGGGAGCGAGCAGCGGAGCGGATGCAGTGAGGCAACGGACGGAATTGCCGCGCCGAAGCCGCAGGCGAAGGCGGGCGGGTTAAATTCACCCCGTGGGAAAACTCTCGAAAGCAGATGCTGACAGGACGGGTGCGAACCACCGGTGCCTATTCCACCGCAGTCGCCAGGCACTCTTTCCCACACGGCAAGCCAAAGGGAAAGGTCGCTCGGCGCGATCATACCCTCAGACCTGCTCCCGGGACTGCTGCGCCTCAGTCCTTTCCGATCCTTTGGTCGGCTATTGCTTTCTTGTGGTAATCACTTGCTGTTCTCACGAACTGGTCGAAGTCTGCCGCTGATGAGAAAGCGCGCCGAGGAACGATGATAGCCGCCAAGGCATTGGTGTAAACAAATGCGTGGTCATCAGTGTTTGCCACGCGCTCCACTGCTTGCCAAGCCGTCGAAGTCTGGTCCAACTCGCCTGAATCTGTAATCCCCTCCGGCGAAATGGCGACTCGATGACGGCAAAACAGGCTGCGATTCTGTCCTTCGCTCACCATGCCTGCGATAATCTTCCGAATCTTCCTGCGATAGGCCCACGGAAAGTAAATGAGGTAGAGCGGAACGCTGCTGAAGAGCGGGAGCAAATCGAGGAAGGTCCGTAAAGGCGTGCCGCGCCCTCGGTCCGCGAGATGCCAAATGCCGGCACAGACGAGCAACAAGATGAACGCCGGAACGAGCCACGACCGCAGATAGTGCCCGCGCGCGGTCGGCGAGTGATAGTGGTGGTAAAGATTGAACGAACTCAAATCTTCCTTGGTGATTTCGTATTCGGCGGTCATGGCGTCCGAACTCGAGGTGCGTTTGAGTGCTTAACGACCAGCGATCCCGATACAGCACATGAAAACGCCCGCGTAGAGCGGCGTGACCGCCACGCGGCTTTACGCCGGTCTGCTAAAACCCCGTGAAATAACGGCTCCCTCCGAGCCTTCTGCAACTGTCTGTTCATGTATCTCACGGGGCTGCCAAATTAGCTGAACTGTCCGCCTGCCAGCCTGTCCCGCCATGGCTTTGCAAAGGCAGACGGGGCAACGGCCGGCTCACGATTCATCGGAGTTCAATGTCAGGTTGGGTGGAGGTGCGTTGCCACCCGACGCCACACTCCGAGCGTTGGTCACAATATCAACATCAACATCAAAGCCAAAGTCCATGAAAATTTACCTTCTCAAACCCAACCTGACGCTGTCCACCGTAGTCCCCGCCCCGGAAGCTGACAAGCACGCAGTGGTTCGGACCGTGGCGCCGTAAACCTTGGCGACATGCATACAGGCTTCGCCCAACGGGTGGGTTGGAAAACCAGGCGGGGCGCGGCGTTTACGCCGCTTCAAGGCCGACTCTGCGAGGCCATGCTGAAACGACGTGAACGCCGCGCTCAAACGTCGCCATGGATTCAGGGAACCGCCCGGCCGCTCCGTTTTCTCCTTGTCCCTGGGGAGTCTCGCGTCAATCATTCCCGCGCAGTCCCGAAGCGCGCATGGCCTCCATCGAAATGCCCACGCCCGTCGCCCGGCCTCAACGCTGGGATCAACCCTTCGGACCGGAGATGACCAAGGCGGATGTTGACCGCCTGCTGGCCCAACCGGAGATCGCCGCCATCCGCGCCGATCGTTTCCCCGCGCGTCTGCCATTGCGGGACATTCTGCGCAACGACGCGCGCATCGTCCGCTTTCATCCGGGAGACTTGATCGTGCGCGAGGGCGATTACGGCAATTCCGCGTTTCTTATTTTGCACGGCCGGGTGCGCGTGGTGCTCGCCCCCGGCCTGCCGCGGGAAATGCTGGGGCGGCACGAAACTCCCCGGCAAAGCTTCTGGCGGTCGCTGGCGCAACTCTGGCAAAACCGTCGCGTGCCCGAAGTCCGCCTCAGCGCCGGTGACACCGGTGCCTTCCGCCCGGCCACCGCTGACACGGACACCCGGATTTTCCTCCAGGACGTTCCGGCCATTCTCGACCGGCACAAGACCGTGGCCCTCGAAAGCGGTGCGCTCTTCGGTGAACTGGCCGCCCTGGGCCGGGTGCCGCGCACCGCCACCATGTTTGCCGAAACCGAGGCCGAATTGCTGGAAATCCGCTGGCAGGGCCTGCGGGAAATCCGCCGTTTCGACGAGGGCTGGCGGCGCATGATTGACGAGCGGTATCGCGCGAACGCCCTGGAGGCGCATTTGCGCGCCACGCCACTGTTCGCCGGCCTTGACGAAGCGGCCATCAAGGAATTGACGCGGCTGACGCTCTTTGAAACCTACGGCGCGTTCGACTGGCACGTCTCCTATCAGCAACTCCAGGGCGCGGAAGCCGCCGCGCGCGAGCCGGTCATTGCCGCCGAGGGTGAACATCCCGACGGCCTGCTGCTGGTCCGCGCGGGCTTCGCGCGCGTGAGTGTGAAACTCGGCCACGGCCGACGCACGCTGACATACCTCGGCGCCGGCGATCAATTTGGCCTGGAGGAACTCTACGACACCTGGCGCGCGGGCCGGCCCTGTTCATTGGCCACGACGCTTTCCGCGGTTGGTTACGTGGACGTGCTCCGCGTGCCCACCGCCGCTCTGGAGCAGTGGGTCTTTGGAAAAATCTCCACCCCGCCGCGCCGGCTTGCCGCGGCGGCCGCCCGACCACTGGCGCAGGACGCCCTGCTGGAGTGGCTGGTGGACGAACGCTTCATCAACGGCACGCAGGCCATGCTTATTGACCTGAACCGCTGCACCCGCTGCGACGACTGCGTGCGGGCCTGCGCTTCGACCCACGACGGCAATCCGCGCTTCATCCGCCACGGGAAGTCCTTTGACCACTGGATGGTCACGAACGCCTGCATGCACTGCGCCGATCCCGTGTGCATGATCGGCTGCCCCACCGGGGCCATCCACCGCAGCGAACACGGCGGCACGGTGCTCATCAATGACAAGACCTGCATCGGTTGCAGCACCTGCGCGAACTCCTGTCCGTACCACAACATTGTGATGGTCGGCATCCGCGACCCGCGCGGACAGCCCTTGATTGACCCTCGCGACCAGAAGCCGATTCAGAAGGCGACCAAGTGCGATCTTTGCTCCAGCCAGCTCGGCGGCCCGGCCTGCGTGCGGGCCTGCCCGCATGACGCCCTGCGGCGGGTGGATTTTCGCGATCCAGAAGTTTTCGGCGTGGCATGAAGGCGGCCTCCCCCAGACTCCCATTCTTTGCCACCCTGTTCTGCGGCACGCTGGCCGCATTCCTGATCCCATGGCTGTGGTCACGGCAGATTCTTCTACAACTCGACGATCCGGCGCTGCTCACCGGCTGGTGGTTGTTCGCGGTGATGCTCCTGCTCGGCGCCTTCAACGCGCGCAAGAAACTTTCCATGCTGCCGCTGGGACGGGCGTCACACTGGCTGGCGTGGCATGTGGCGGGAGGGTTTCTGACCCTGGCGTTGTTCTGGTTGCATGCCGGGTCGCTCTGGCCGACCGGCCTCTACGAGCGCGTGCTCGCCGCTCTGTTTTATCTGCTCAATTTCTCCGGCATAGTGGGCTGGCTCATGCAGCGGGTGTACCCGCGCCAGTTGAGTGACACCGGAGTGGAGGTCATTTATGAGCGCATTCCGGCGGAGGTCGCCAGACTGCGCGAGGAAGCCGAATCGCTCCTGCTGGATTGCACCCGCGAAACCGGCAGCGACACCCTGGCGCGTCATTACCTGGAAACCTTGCACTGGTTTTTCCGCCAACCGCGCTTCTTCGCGCACCACGCTCTGTTCGGTGGCAAGAAACCCCGCGCGTGGTGCCGGCAACAATGCGAGGCCGTGCGGCTCTACCTGAACGAAGCCGAACGCGGTTACCTTGACCGCCTCATCCGGCTCGCCGAGCGCAAGACCGAGGTGGATTTCCACTTCGCCGCGCAATCATTGATGAAGCGCTGGCTGCTGTTGCATCTGCCGTTGGCGGCGGCGGTCCTGCTCCTGGTGGCGTGGCACGTTGTCCTCGTCCACATCTACGCGTTATGAGCGGGACGCAGCTTCCTTCCTCCTCTGGCGGCGACGCTTACGAGCGACCCAACCAGCGCTATCGCTGCGGGCGCGGCGCCGGTTGGGGCAAACCCTGCGCCGCCGGACCCACCCCGGACGGTCGCTGTGGCGATACCCGTTGCACCGGCGAGAAGGATGCACTGCCGCCCTGCGTCCCGCGGCTCACCCTGCGCGCCCGGCGCGGAAGGATGACCTGGCAAATCTGTGCCCTCATGATCCTGGTGATCGCCGCGGGATTCCATTTCGGTCGCGGCACAAAATCCAGACCGTTCGCCGTGGACCCCGGGCCGCTCTCGGCCAGGCACGCGAAATTCACATCGGCAGAGGGCTGCGGCGCGTGCCACCCGGCGCACCACGCGGGATTGGGAGGTTGGGTCAAGGCGATCTTCACCCACGCAGACATGAACACCCAATGCTCCCGGTGCCACGCCTTCGATGGCCTGGCGCATCTCCCGCACAACGAGGTCTTTGACCACAGCCCGCGTGCGCGCCAAACCGATTGCCGCCAATGCCACACGGAGCATCGCGGCGCGAACGCGAAACTCACCACCCTCACCGATGCCCAATGCCACACCTGCCACGCGGTTCCGTTCGAGCGATTCGACCGCGGGCACCCGGAGTTTGCGGCAAACTTTCCGCGAGTGACCCGGGGCGGGATCAAGTTCAACCACGCCAAACACCTCCTGGATTATTTCAAGCAACCGGAATACGCGGCCCGGGCGCAACAGAATTGCACGGACTGTCATGCCGCCCTGCCCCACGAGCGAAACATCCGCACCGCCGGCTTCGACGCCGCCTGCGCGCGCTGTCACGAGGAACAGATTCCGCAAAGCGAACTCGTGCTGTTGCGGCTGCCGGACAAACCCGCCGAAGCGGCGGCGCTCGAAACCGACGATGCCACGTCCTTCATGACATGGTTCTTCCAACGCGCCGGCACAACCAACTACGGCACGGCTTTGCAGCAATGCCTCACGGCGGCGGCGAAGGATGGCGTTGCGCCGCTCGCCGAAATGCTGGAAGCCGAATGGCGCGCGGCTACGCCGACGAGCAATCGGCCTTCCAATGTGGTGGCTTCCTCGAGATCTGTCCTGCAACCGTCCGCAGCTTCGCGCCCCGGTCCGTCCCATTTGCTCGCTGGTCTAAGCCCCGAGTTGCTGGCCCGCGCCGCGCAACTTTGGTTGAAGGGCGAAAGACTGGAACCGCCGACGCTCAAGATTCAGAGCGGGTGGTATTGGTTGGACGATTTGTATCCGGAGCTTCGCTACAAACCGGCCGGCCACGCGGACGCCGTGTCCCAGGCCTGGTTGGAGTTTTCCCTGGCGGCGGCCTCGCGCGCCCCCAACGCGGCGGACACCAAGCGCGCCGCCAGCTTTCGCGACGAGCTGGCGCATCTGCGCTCCGGTGTCGGGCGATGCGTGAAATGTCATGCGGTGAGCGCACCGGCAGCGAACCCGGCCGAGCGGCGAGTGGAATGGTATTACACCGGCAGCTTGTTGCCGGCGCACACGAAGTTCTCGCACGGCGCGCATCTGGGTCTGTTGCGCTGCAACGATTGCCACCGGCTGAATCCCGACGCGAATTACGAGGGGCAGTACCACGATTTCACCACGGCGGCGGGCGTGAGCAATTTCAAGTCAATCACGCTGGCGAATTGCACGGATTGTCACGCGGAGAAAAAAGTGCGAAGCGATTGCCTGCTCTGCCATCAATATCATCGCGGCGCCTCGTGGAGAAATCTGCCGGAATAAGACTTGGGTGCCGCGCGAGGCAGGCTGCAACTCAGGGACGGCTCGCTTCCGATTACTCGTAGGATTTTTCCAGCTCCTTGACCCGCGGCCAGACCGGAGAGGAGGGCGGCACGCGGGCTTTGACTTCGGCGAACACCCGCCGGGCCTCGGACGGGTCTTCCCGCGCGATGGCCACGCAGAAATCGAGTTGAATCCAGGCTTTGCGCGGGTCCTCAAGGACCTTGTCGTAGGTTTTGAGCCACTTGCGGAACGCGGCGTTGCTTTCCTGTTGCGCCGCGCGCAATCCGCTTTCGTATTGCGGGGGCAGGCCGGGCAGGGATTCCGGTTGCACCGCCGCCGCGATCACCTGCTTTTTCTGCGCCTCCTCCTCGTTCTTGACCTTTTCCCAGTAGAGAAAAAACTTCCAGCCGGCGAAGATCACCACGACGATAATGAGGGCGGAGATGAGTTTGGTCACGATTCCTCGATGCGTTGGATGCGCGCTCCCAACTGGCGCAGCTTCCCGTCAATGTTTTCGTAACCGCGGTCAATGTGATAAACGCGGTTGACCTGGGTGGTGCCCTTCGCGGCCAGCCCCGCGACCACCAGCGCGGCGGAAGCGCGCAAATCGCTGGCCATGACCGGCGCGCCGCTCAGGGGTTTGCCGCCTTTCACGATGGCGCTCGGGCCTTCAATCTCGATGTCCGCCCCCAGCCGCGCGAGTTCACTCACGTGCATGAACCGCGACTCGAAAATCCGCTCCGTGATGATGCTGATGCCGGGCGTCAGCGTCATCAACGCCATCATCTGCGCCTGCACGTCGGTGGGGAAACCCGCATACGGCAGGGTCGTGACGTCCGCGGGCTTCAGCCGTCCATCGCGGCGAACCAGCAGGTTGGCCCCGCGGCGTTCCACTCTCACGCCCGCTTCGTTCAGCTTGTCAATCACCGCGTGCATCTGGTCGGCGCGCGCCCCTTTGAGCGTTACCTCGCCGTTCGTGGCCCCCGCGGCGATGGCGAACGTGGCGGCCTCGATCCGATCGGGAATCACCTCATGCTCGGCACCGTGCAACTGCTTGACGCCCGTGATGGTAACGGTGGGGCTGCCGGCGCCGGCGACTCGGGCGCCCATAGCGTTCAGGAAGTTCGCCAGGTCCACGACCTCCGGTTCGCACGCGGCGCTTTCGATCACGGTGATGCCCTCGGCCAGCGCGGCGGCCATCATCACGTTGGCCGTGCCCAGCACCGTCGAGCCGGCCCGCCCGCCCAGAAACATCGCCGAGCCGGCCAGCCGCCGGGCCGTGGCTTCCACATAGCCGGCCTCGATGCGGATCTTCGCGCCCAGCGCCTCGACACCCTTCAGGTGCAGGTTGATGGGGCGCGCGCCGATGACGCATCCGCCGGGCAGGGAGACCCGCGCCTTGCGCAACCGGCCGAGCAACGGCCCGAGAATGCAGATCGAGCCGCGCATCTTGCGCACCAGGTCGTAATCTCCCTGGCCGCGGATCTTCCGCGCCTCCACCCGCACGGTGTCGCCCTCGAACTTCACCTTGGCACCGAGCCACTCCAGAATCTGCGCCATGAAATGCACGTCGCTCAGGTTCGGTACGCGCCGAATGACGCACGGTTCGGGCGTCAACAACGTCGCCGCCATGATCGGCAGCACGGCGTTCTTCGCGCCGCTGATCGTCACCTCGCCGTGCAACGGCACCCCGCCCTTGATGAGAAAGCTGTCCATGAATCGTTCGTCAATTGAGTCCGCCGGAATCCGTTGCGTACAGCCGTCAATCCCGGCGCGCAATCATGATTCTCAAACGCTGATTGTAGTCTGGCCGGATCGCTTCGACAATCCAGTTTTCCGCTTCAAAACTTTCCCGGACCGCCGCCGCCTGGCCGTCGCCCAATTCCAGCATGAGCCTGCCGCCGGCCGCCAGGAATGCGGTGGCCTGTCCGGCCAGGAGGCGATGAAACTTGAGACCGTCCGGTCCGCCATCCAGCGCCGCGCGCGGGTCGAAGTCGCGCACCTCGGGTTGCAGGGTGTCAATCTCGAGAGTGGGAATGTAGGGTGGATTGCTGAGGATCAGGTCGAAGTTCGCGCCCGCCGGCAGCGCGGCAAACCCGTCACTCTCGCGGAACTCGATCCGGTCGCTCACCCCGTGCCGCGCGGCGTTTTGCGCCGCAACCGCCAGCGCATCCGGCGACACATCCGTGGCCGTGACATGCACGTCGGGACATTTCACCGCGAGGGTCACGGCGAGACAACCGCTGCCGGTGCCAAAATCCAGCACCGCGCGCGGGCCGGAGTCGCCGGGCGTGAGCTGCCGCAGGAATTCCCAGCCCGCTTCGGCCAGCAGTTCGGTTTCCGGACGCGGCACCAGCACGTGGCGGTTCACGGCCATTTCCAATCCGCAGAAGCACGTCGTGCCGAGGATGTGCTGGAGCGGTTCACGCCGCCCGCGACGCTGGATCAGTTCACGCAAGTGGTCCGCCTCGGCGGGCGTCAGTTGTCGCTGGAAATCGAGGTAAAGCTGCATGCGCGGGAGTTTGAGCACTTGGGCCAGCAGCAACTCTGCTTGCAACCGAGGCGAGTCCACGCCCTTGCGCGCAAGGAACTCCGCGCTGCGCTGGATGACCTCGATTACTGTCACGGCCGAAGGAAGAGGTGAGGACGCAGGTTTCGCTGAGTGACGGAGCATCCGTCGGAAAAGTTCAGCACAAGTTCATGAGGTTGCGGTCGGTGGCGGCGACCCGGGGGTGTGCGGACTGGTGTCGGCGGCCGACTCCGCCAACGTGCTGCGCGAGGCCTCGACCTTGATGTAATGCAGCACGGCCGGGGCGATGATCATTCCGGGGATGCCCATGAGCTTCTCCCCCACCACCAGGCCGATGAGGGTGAGCCACATGGGAGTGCGGATGCGGTCGCCGATGATCTTGCTGTTGAGGAAATATTCGAGTTTGTGAATGCCGATCAGGAACAGCAGGGCGAAGAACGCCATTTGCGGCGAGATGGTGAACGCGACGCCGACGATCAGCGTGTTGCTGATGAGATTGCCGATGATCGGGAGCAATCCCACCAGAAACGTCAGCACGATGATCACCACCACGTAGGGAAAATTGTTCCACACCAGGAAGATGGCGGTGAGCACCGTGTCAATGAGCGAGATGATGATCTGCGCTCCCATCACCTTGGCGAAACTTTGGTAGAACGTCTTGAAGCGAAGGGCAACTTCGCGCACCACCGTCGCGTAAAGACTGTCCCGCGCCGATTGCGGGTCGTCCTCCGTGCCCCAGGCGGCGCTGAGAAAGAGGCTCACCGCCACGACCAGGCCGATGATCAGCAGCGCGAACCGGAAACCGGCGGCCCGCGCGTAGCGGCCCACGTTGGCGAACTTGTCCTGAATCTCGGCCAGCGTCACCGTCTTGAGGCTGGCGTAATCCGTGAAGGGCGGCTGGATGCCCTTGGCTTTGGCGTACTCCACGATGACCGGAATCGTCCGCTCGGCGATTTCGGGAATTTCGACGTAGGCCCGGCGCGAAAACGAAACCAGTCCAAAGCCAATCAGCACCACCGCCACCAGGTAGAGGGCCACCCCCAGCGTCTTGCTCCACCCGAAACTGAAATGCCGCAGCGCAAAGTAGCCGAACAACACCGTCAGCAAGAGCGTGCCCAGTTGCAGCCAGCCGATCAGCACCAGCAGCACGGCCATGATCACGTAGGAAATGCGCGCGGACCTGGTCATACCCAGTCCTGAGTCCCGGGTCTTGAGTCTTGAGTCGGGAAAACCGGGAGTCTCTCCGAAACCGGTGATGCAGCCTGCGGACGCGGGATCCTGGACGCTGGACTCCTCATCGGATTCTCCCGAGCAACAAAGGGAGCAGTTCGGAGATTTTCACCCGTTCCTGCTGCATCGTGTCGCGGTCGCGCAACGTGACCGTGTCCTTCAATTCCGGCCCCTTCTCACCCAGGGTGTCGAAATCAATCGTGACGCCGAAGGGCGTGCCGATTTCGTCCTGCCGGCGATAGCGCCGGCCAATGGCGCCGGCCTCGTCGTAGAACACGTTCATCCATGGGCGCAACAGATCGCGGACTTCCCGGGCTTTCTTTACCAGTTCAGGTTTGTTTTTGAGCAGCGGGAAGACGGCGACCTTGATGGGAGCAATCCGCGGATGAAAGCGCAGGACGACCCGTGTTTCCAGCTTGCCCTTTTCGTCCGGAGCCTGGTCTTCGGAGTAGGCGTTGCAGATCAGCGCCAGTGCCAGGCGGTCCGCGCCGGCGGAGGGTTCAATGACGTGCGGGAGGTAATAGCCCTTGGTCAACGCTTCGGCGTCTTCGCGGGCAAGCTTCTCGGCCTTGTCCGGCGCTTCGCCGGTCTTGCTGAGATACTGGAGGCGATTCTGATAATAACGCTCCTTCAATTCCGCCTGCTTCGCGGGCTCCAATTTCGGCCAGGCGGCTTTCAGTTCCTCGTCGAATACGGTCATGGACTTGCCGGAAGAACGCTGATGCTGGCTCAAGTCGAAATCGCTGCGCGCGGCGATGCCTTCGAGTTCCTCGCCCATCAATTCGCCCTGCGCATCGCGCTTGCTGAATGGGAATTTGTAGAGGATGTCCACCGTGGCGCGGGCGTAATGCGCCAGTTCCTCCGGCTTCTGCCAATACTCCACCAGCGTTTGGCGCGGCAGGCCGATGCTCTCGTAAAACCGGATGCGCTCCTCCACCCAGTACTTGTGCCAGGCTTCCCAGCCCCAGTCGGTTTGGTCATTCCCGAGGGCGGTTTGGCACTGGCCGATGTCGGCGGCGGAGGCCAAGTGCCCCGCAATGGCTTCGACCGCTTCGTCGGGCCGGATGAAGAATTCCAGTTCCATCTGCTCGAACTCGCGCGAACGGAAGGTGAAGTTGCGCGGCGTCACCTCGTTGCGGAACGCCTTGCCCACCTGCGCGATGCCGAACGGGACTTTCTGGCGCGAGGTTTCGAGGATGTTTTTGAATTGGGCGAAGATGGCCTGGGCGGTTTCCGGTCGAAGATAAGCGATGGCGGAATCGTCCTGCACCGGGCCCACGCAAGTTTGGAACATCAGGTTGAACGCGCGCGGCGCGGTCTTCTCACCGTGACAGGCCGAAACCATTTTGCTGGGCTTCTGCGGACAGGGGATTTCAGCCGTCTGATCGGCTCGGAAACGGCCTTTGCAGGTTTTGCAATCAACCATCGGATCACTGAACGTATCCACATGACCGCTGGCCTTCCAGATTTGCGGATGCATGATGATGGTGGCGTCGAGGCCCGCGACATCCTCGCGCTGGCGGGTCATGGTGTGCCACCAATAATCCCGAATGTTGCGCTTGAGTTCCGTGCCCAGCGGGCCGTAGTCCCAAAAGCCGTTGATGCCGCCGTAAATCTCCGAGGATTGAAAAATGAAGCCGCGTCGTTTGCAGAGTGAAACGATTTTTTCCATCCGGTCGCCGGTGTTTGCCTCAGCCATAGGCCGGGGAGTGTTTGGCAAGCGGCAGTTGATGTCAAGGTGGTGACGGGAAGCGCACCGTTCCGGCCGGTGCGGTTCACCCACGCGGCACAGACGCAGTTTTTTCTCGCTGCCGCTCGAATGGTTTCGCAACTTGCCTGTCAAATCGGTGTTAGACCCGGCATAATCCTTTTTATATGACCCAAACCTCTGAGGCTCCTGCGGTTTCACATCGCTTTGTGGAGGCGGTCCGTGAACGTGTGGCCCAGGTGGTGGTCGGGCAGGACACGGTGGTCGAGCGGTTGCTGATCGCCTTGTTCACCGGCGGACATCTCCTGTTGCAAGGCATGCCCGGACTGGCGAAGACGCTCCTGGTGAATGCCATCGCCAAGGCCATTGATCTCAAGTTTGCCCGCGTACAGTTCACCATTGACCTGCTGCCTTCGGACATTCTCGGCTCGGAAATTCTGGACCAGCGCACCAGCGAATTTCGCGTCCATCGCGGGCCGGTGTTCACCAATCTGCTGCTGGCCGATGAAATCAATCGCGCCGCGCCCAAGGTTCAAAGCGCGCTGCTCGAAGCGATGCAGGAACGGCGCGTGACCATCGGCAACAACACCTTTTCCTTGCCCGCGCCGTTCGTGGTCATCGCCACGCAGAATCCCATCGAACAGAGCGGCACGTTTGAACTGCCGGAAGCGCAGCTTGACCGGTTTATGCTTTGTCACCGGTTGCACTATCCGGAGGCCAGGGAGGAGGAGGAGATTTTGCGGCGACAGTTGCAGCTTGGCCTGCGCCATCAGGACAAGGGCGCTGTCCCGCAAAGTTCCTTCGATTTGCTGAACCAACCACCGGTGGCTTCAATCGAGGAACTCGTCGCTGCGATGGACGCGGTCCAGAAGATTTACGTGAGTGACGTGTTCACGAAACATTCCGTCGAACTGGTACGCCGGACGCGCCGGCACAAGTCCGTGGACGTGGGCGGGAGTCCGCGCGCGGGCATTGCACTCACGCTGGCGGCGAGGGCGCGGGCGTTCATTCACGGACGTGACTACGCTGTGCCCGAGGATTTGTATGCGCTGGCCGAGGACGTGTTGCTGCATCGCATGCGGTTGACCTACGAGGCGCTGGCCAGCGGCGTGAGCGGCACAGCGGTGTTGCGGGAGATCTTGGCGGAAGTGGGGTGAGGCCGAGCGCCTTTCTCATCAGCACCGGGCTTTAGCCCGGTGAACGCCAGCGAAACGCATCCCAACCGCTTTAGCGGTTTTTCTTTGCGCGCTATAAGCCGTTGAATCGGCTGAATGCGTAGCGTACCTGATCCACCGGGCTGAAGCCCGGTGCTAATGACAGTCGTTTCGCCGGCGTCGCGGAGTTTGCAAATGGAAGCCCAACTCGAAGTTTCCGATCATCTGGACGAACGCCAGTTCGCCCTGGAGATCAAGCGCCTGGCCGACAGCCTGAGCTTCGGCACGGACGCCTCCCCGTTTCTTGGTTCGGGCATCGAATATGTTCAATCGCGCCTCTATCAACCCGGCGATCCCATCAAGGCGATCGACTGGCGTGTCACCGCGCGCACCGGCAAGGTTTATCTCAAGGAATACGAAGCGCCCAAGCGCATGCCCGTCTATCTGGTCGTGGACACGTCCGCTTCGATGTGCGTCACGTCACAACCGGTGAGCAAATACGCCTGGGCGGTGAAACTCGCCGGAGCACTGGCCCTGGCGTCGCTGGCGCGGATCAGTCCGGTCGGTTTAATTGGCGGGGGCGAGCGCGATCTGGATACACACCCGACACTTTCGCGCTCACGGGTTTTCCTGAGCCTGCATCAATTGCGCCGCTATCGTTTTGACGAGCAGACCACCGTGGGGCGGCGCTTGAGCCAGCTTGCCGGTGTGCTGGAAGCTCGTGCCATGGTGATGATTCTCAGCGACCTGCACGATCCGGAGGCCGTGCCTGCACTCAAACTGCTGGCTCAAGCGCACGATTGTGTGGCGCTGCAATTACTGGATCCTGCCGAACGTGGGGGAATCGGCGGTGGTGTGTTTCGCGCGCAAGAGGCGGAAACGGGGCGCGCATTCGTGGCCACTGGCCGCAGCCGCTGGCTTGATGAAGAGGCTTTGGCTGATGAATTGAAGGCAGGCGGGATTGATCATCTGGTGTTGCCGACCAATGAAGCGTTCCTGCCGCGGCTGCGCGGCTATCTGCGGCGGCGGAAAAATTTGGGGAAAGGGACGAGATGAATTCGTGCTCCCGTCGAATTACCAAGGTGTCGGGGGCAAAAGTGTCAATCGCTCGCCCTCACCCCGCCTCTTTCCCCCAAAAGAGGGAGAACACTTCGGCGCTCAGAACTGGCTCGAATGGTTTTCCTGTTCCTGTCCGGTTCACCAAGAATGCAGAGCCCGAGGAGAACACGTTCAAGACTTCGCAATTGAGTAAACTGTCACGCACGCTCTCCCTCTCCCCGGGGGAGAGGGCAGGGGTGAGGGCGAGCCTTCTGCATTTGCTTTGTTGTCCGGTCTTACCGGTGATCTTTGCTTCCTGCATTTACGCACAAGTCGCTTCCAGTCCCCAGACCATCACCATCCTTTCCTCCAACGCCCAACCACCGACCGTTGGCATGGAAGGGCAGCTCGAGGTTATCGTGCCTGAAGCAGGGCTGACCGCGAAAACGCCCGATCACAAAACGCCGCTGCTCTTGCGCATTGCTCACACCCAGCCGCACGGCACGCTTACGCGTTACGACTTGCGCTACATCGGACGCGTGCCGGGCAAGCACGATTTGCGCGAATACCTTTTCAACACCAACGGGCTTCCCGCGACCAATCTGGCTGAATTGTTCGTCACTGTGTCAGGCGTGTTACCCGAGCAGCACAACGGCTGGCTCGAAGAACAGGCGCTCCATGCGCCGTCTCTGTTTGGCGGTTACCGGGCCGTCGCGGCCATCGTCGTGGTGCTGTGGGTTGCTGCCTTGTTCGTCATCCTCCGTGCCGGTCGCAAACCCAAGCCTGCTCCGGTTGAAGCGGCGGTCCAACGTGCGCCGACGTTTGCCGAACGCCTGCGTCCCCTCGTGGAGCGCGCGGCGGCGGGCGGATTGTCCGCCGACGAGAAGGCAGCCTTGGAACGAATGTTGATCAACCATTGGCAACGCCGGCTGGGTCTGGCCGGTACGGACAGCGGTGAATTGATCTCGCGTTTACGACAGCACACGGAAGCGGGCGCGTTGCTGCGAGCGCTCGAGGATTGGCTGCATCGTCCACCCGGCAGCGCGAAGGTGGAGGTGGAAACCGTGCTGGCGCCCTATCGGAATTTGCCGGCGGAAGAACCTGCGGAGGTGGAAGTGTGAAGCCTCGGCGCACCGCCCCCTTCGCAAGGCAACGTCGCAGACTCTGGAGTGCGGTGACTGGTCACCGCTTTTGGCAGGCGACTTGTCGCCGTCAAAGTCGTGAATCGCTCGCCAGCGTCACGTCGCTGAACGCGACATTGCTTTGCCGACAAGTCGGCAGAGCGGGAAAAGCGGTGACAAGTCACCGCGCTCCGAAGAACGCATGAACTTCGCCCATCCATGGGTCTTGCTGTTGCTCATCGCCCCAGTTCTGCTGGTCTGGTGGGAATGGCGTCGCCGCGGACGTCCGCTCGTGTTGCCGCTGGATCATTCGCAGGGCCGTTCGCGAAACTGGCTCGAGCGCATCATCAAATGCGCCAATCTCCTTCCTCCACTGCTGCTCGCCGTGTGCATCCTGATTCTGGCCGGACCGCAACGCCTGGCCACGCCGGAGGACGAGCGCGTGCTCACCAACATCGAGGTGGTGCTCGATGTTTCGGGCAGCATGATGGCGCAATTCGGCGATGGCACACGGGCGGACAAGGCCTTCGAGGCGATTGTGGATTTCACTTCTTTCCGCAAGGGCGACGCTTTCGGCCTCACCATATTCGGCACCGAAGTCGTGCATTGGGTGCCGTTGACCAAAGACCTCACCGCGCTGCGGTTGGCCGCGCCGTTCTTGCGGCCGGAGAAGATGCCGCCACACATGGGCGGCACGCGCATCGGCCACGCGTTGAGCGCCGTGCGCCAACGGTTGCGCTCGCGCGAGGAAGGCGACCGCATGGTGGTGCTCATCTCGGATGGACAAAGTTTCGATCTCGGCGGCGGGCAGGCGCAGAAGATTGGCGAGGAACTGGCCGCCGACAACATCGCGGTGTTTTACATTCATGCCGCGGATGGTGAACCACAGAATGAAACCTTCACGATCGCCAGCCTGACGGGTGGGCAGGCGTTCGCGGCGGGTGATCCGCAGGCGTTGCGCGAAGTGTTCAAGCGTATTGACGCGATGAATCCGACCAGATTGAAACCGTCCGCGCCCGAGCCGGCGGACTGGTTCTGGCCGTTTGCGGTGACAGGATTGGGGCTGCTCGGTCTTAATGTGGTGTCCGCGTTCCGGTTTAGATTTACGCCGTGGTGAGAAAATGATTACGACAAAGATCATTACCAGTGCTCCGATGCGACGGAGTTGTCTGTGCTCTTCCCCCTCACTCCTGCCCTCTCCCTCAGGGAGAGGGAGAATCGTTCGTCAAGTTTTGTGCATTGCGGACGGCGGCGATGGCTCGAACACCTTCATAGGCAATGGCCGGCGCGGGGGCTGTTCCCTCTCCCCCGCCGAGGGGGAGAGGGTCAGGGTGAGGCGGAATTCTGCGTTCGAACAAAAGCAACTCGGCTCGCGAACAATTCAAAAGCCGGAGTTTTCATTTCAATGACCGCCCTCTACACAACGCTCGCCGCACTGCTGCTGACGGCCCTGGCCGAATGGCTACACGTGCGCCGTTGTCGGCGCGTGGCGCGGCTTGCGTTTGGGCCCACCGGTCAGCCGCGAGAGTGGACAAAATTTGTTCCCTCGCTGCGTGTGGCGGCGGTCGGAGCGCTGGCGTGGGGATTGACGACGTTGCTGCAAATCGGCCCGCGCTCGGTCCAATCAGACCTGCTACCCGAAGGGGGTTATCGCCATCTCATACTCGCGCTCGACGTTTCACCCTCGATGCAGTTGCAAGACGGTGGTGTGAGCGCAACACAAACCCGCGCCCAGCGCGCGAACGAAGTGATGACTTCGCTCCTGCAGCGCATCAGCACCGATCAAGTGCGCATCAGCATCGTGGCTTTTTACACGGATGCCAAACCGGTGGTCGTGGACACGTTTGACATGGAAGTGGTGAAGAACGCGCTGAACGATCTGCCGCTGGACCTCGCGTTCGACGTGGGCAAGACGGCGTTGCTGTCGGGTATTCGTCAAGCGGCCGAACTGGCCAAGCCCTGGCAGGCGGACAGCACCACACTGGTGGTGGTGACGGATGGTGACACGATTCCCGACTCCGGCATGCCGGAGTTGCCGCGCTCCATTCATCGCACGCTGATTGTTGGTGTCGGTGATGCGCGCACGGGCCGGTTCATTGACGGCCATCAGTCGCGCCAGGACGTGTCCACGTTGCGCCAGTTGGCCGCTCGCCTGCGGGGCAGTTATTTCGACGCCAATGAGAGGCACATTCCGTCAGAACGCCTTGCCCTGCTGTCGAAGACCCTGCCACTTAGCGACCGGCGGGAGCGGGGGCGGCGGGAGCTTGCCCTGGTCGCCGCTGGTCTTGGCAGCCTCCTGCTGGCGGCTTTGCCCGTGGCGCTTGCATTTGCCGGGTGCGCGTGGCAGGCTGGGGCTGAATCCAAGAAAGCGACGATGAAACCACGGCTCGCGACAAGTCCTGCTGTTGCCGTAAACCACAAGAATGAGGAGAAAATGACCTATGCGTAAGACCATTCTGTTTGCCCTCTGGCTGCTGGTGCCGGTGGTGTTGCTCGCGTATCATTTCGGTCCGGGCCAATCGAGGCTCGCGCAGGACCGCGCCGCGCGCAAGATCGCCGAAGCCCGCGCCTTCGAAGCCAAGGAAGACTGGCCGGCGGCTTACGAAGCCTGGAGCGCGGCACTCGCTGCCACGCCCCAGGACAAGACAGCGGCGCGCCTGCAATTGCAACTGGCCCAGGCCCGCACGCGCATGTACACGGGCGAACTGCCCGAGGCAATGGAGGACATGGACAAGCTCCTGACCGAGGCGCAACGCGTCGGCGCCGACCAGAAATTCCAGCACGAAGCGCGGGGACTGCTCGCCACGGCCCAGTATTACGCCGGCTGGCTGATGCGGCTTGAAGGCGCGCCGGCGGACGAATGGCTGCAACCGGTGGAAAGCGCGCGGCAGAATTTCCGGCTGCTCGCGGAGGAGGCCAGGGACGCGAAGGCCGTGAAGGATTACGAGAAGAATCTGGAGGCAACGATCCGCCTGGCGCGGATGGACCTTTCCGAATTGCAGGGCATGCCGTTGCCGAAGTTTTGCTCCGGCTGCAAGAACGTGAGCCAGAAGTGCCGCAGCCAGTGTCAAAGCAAGGCCGAGGCGAAGGACGAGCCGGAGAAGAAGGACGCACGTGGCGCGGGCTTCAACGACATTCCCAAGGGCGGTTCGTGAGTCGCGGGTGAATCTTGTGAAGTGGCATGACAACGCAGACCAGCCCGGGAGCGTGCAATCGCCGTAAGTTTTCACCTGCACTTTATCTGCTGGTGAGTTGCGGGCTGGTGACTTGCGGAACGGCGCAGGAGATTGAAATCGAACTGCCACCGGGAGTCGTCCTGCCACCGGGCATCATCCTGCCGGCCTCGGCCCCGGCCTCGGCAGCCACGAATCGAGTGGCGGAGCCAAAGTCGCCCGCCGACAAACTGCTTCAAGACCTGCTCAAGCTGAAGTTCGACCGCACGCCGGCTTCGATTCTCGTCACGCTGGCCGAACAGTTCGATGAATCCAAATCCGCCGACCGCCGAATCGAGTCGCCTTCCCCGGTGGTGGACCCGCTCAATCCCCAGGCCGAAAAGCCGGAGGGCGCGGGTGTGGCGAAGGAAGTCGAACAATTCAGGCAACTCGTCATCGCTGGCAACTGGCCGAAAGTGGGCGAGTTCCTTCGCGGGTTGAGCAATGATCACGGCAAGCAGGTGTATCGCCATCTGCTGCGCGAGTTGCCCAATGCCTCGCGACCTCAGCCCGGCGGAGCGATGCCCCCAGACCAGCCACCGATGCCCGTACCCCAGCCCGGCGGGCAGGGACCGGCCAGCCTGCGCGGACCCACGCTGGTCGTGGACGACATTCTTGATCTGGCCGAGGCGGCGGCGCACGAGTTGGAGGCCGAGGACGCGCGCCTGCTGGGACAATTGTTGGGGCGCTTGCTGACCCGCGGCGACGCGTTGGAGCCGCTGTTGCCCAAGCTCGACGTGGGCGTGAAAGGCTTGGGTGGAAACGACCCGGCCGCCCGGAGTCGGGCCGCGGAACTGCTCGTGGCCGCCAATCGTTTGATCGAGGCCGGCCCTTTTTTGCTGCCAGCCGACCAGGCGCGCGAGCAAAAGGACTGGGCCGCGCTGGACCTGCGCGCGCGCCAGTTGATTGCCTTCGGGACGGCAGCCAAGGATTCGAAGCTGCTCACCGAAGCGTGGGAGATCAATCAATTCATTCTGGCCTCGCCCGGGGTGGCCTCGTCGAACCGCGAGCCGGCCCTGCGTCGTTCCTTCGAACTGATGCCCCTGCTTTCCCGCGAGGTCGGCACGAACTGGCTGCGCCGCGGTTTTCAGCAATCGCCTCATCAAGGGTTGGCCCTGCTGGCCGCCGTGGGTGATCTGGTTCAGAAGGGTTTCAGCGACCGCAACGCGGAGTTGCGGCAACGGAATCTCGAGCTGCAGAAACAGGTGGTGGAGACGTTTCTGGACGTGGCGGACCCGGCGCAACCGCATTGGCAGACCGCGTTGAATTTGCTCGCGCAAAACTGGATGCAGGAGGCCAACTGGTCCAGGCAGCGTCATCAACCGCCGCGCAATTTCGGTCCGCAATACGATGAGTTCGGCAACATGGTTTATTACGAGCCTTATCCGCCGAATCTCGCGGGCGGCAACCAGAACCCGGCCATTGCCGCGGGCCAGGTGCTGTTCAGCGCGCCCGGTACTGCGTGGCTGGCACAGTTGGACCCGAGTCTGCGCGTCGCTTTGCACTCGTTGATGGCGGACCTGTGTCTGAAAGCCGAGAAGACCGACGACGCCCTGGGACATCTCGAAGCGGTGGCGCTGGTGAACCCGCGCGGCGCCACGGATCTGGCGAACGAGTTTCTCCGCGTGTGGACCCGGATGCGAAACCCGACCCAACAGCCGCGCCAGATGGCCTACGGGCCGTACGGACCGATCTATTACAGCTCCGGCATGATGATGCGCGGCGGAGGGATTTCGCTGACGCGCGCCATGCAGGCCCGCAACATCCGCGAGATGGCGGGGCTGCTGAACAAGCTCGCCGCCCTGCGGCTGCCATCGCTGAACGACGAGGTGGTGGTCGGCGCGTTTGCCGCGGCCCACAGTCCGGCGGAGGTGTTTCGCAGGGAGGACATCGAGACGGTCTTCGGCCCGCTCGACCGCATCAAGCTGGAGACCCTGGCGGGACTGACACAGACCATGCGCGAGCGGCTCGCTTCCCAATGGCGGCAGCCGCGCATCCAGCAGCAGGCCAAGACCGAACGCACGGACCGGCAGATTGAAGCCGAGGTCTTGCGTGGTTACGACGTGGTGTTGAAACTCCTTGAAGACGGCCTCCAACGCGAACCGGATCACTGGCAGATGAACCTCTCCCGCGCGGCGGTTTACTTCGACCTCGCGGAATTCCAATACGGCAAGAAGGTGGACCTGGCCATCTACGTCGAGCAACGCGAGGAGGCGTTCAAGGGCTTTCAGCGGGCGGCGGCGCTATACGCGGCAGCCCTGCCGCATATCGAGGAGAAGGAGCAAACGCCCAGAGTCTATCAGCAATGGTTCAATGCCAATCTCGGCGCCAGTGACCTCGCCTACGTGACGCGGCAACAGGAGCCGGAAACCAACCAGTTGCAACGCATCCGTGCCGCCATGCTTTCGCTGCCGGGCGGAGCGGCGGAGCGGCATCTGTCGGCGTTTGCCAAATCGCTGGGCCAATCGGTCAACACGCTGCGGCCCGAGTTGAAACCCCGCTACCTGCGGGCCGGCCTGCAGATTGTGGGTGATCATCCGGACGCGGAAGACGCGCGCAAGGTGGCGCGGTATTACGACGACTTGTTGCAGGAGATTGAGTTCGTGGTGCGCGTGGACGGCGACGCCACCGTGGGACACACGCGACCGTTCGGCGTGTTCGTTTCGCTGCGGCACACGGCGGACATCGAGCGCGAGGCGGGCGGCTTTGCGCGCTATTTACGCAACCTCAAGCGCACCTCCTACATGTATTACAATCCGTACGGGCAGCAGCAGCGGAACTTTGTCGAGGATTTCGACAAGCAGGTGCGCGAAAAGCTGGTGGACAAGTTCGACGTGAAGTCCGTCACGTTCCTGGACGAGAAGGTGCAATCGCGCGGCTATGGCCGGCCCGGCTGGCGCGAAACACCGCTCGCGTATCTGTTGGTTCAGGCCAAGGACGCCTCGGTGGATCAACTGCCCGGGTTGCACATGGACCTGGATTTCATGGATCAACGCGGCCAGGTGGTCCTGCCGGTGGCCTCGCAGATCATCCTGCTGGATGCCCGACCAGCCCGCGTTGAAGCGCGCCCCGTCGCCGATTTGGAAGTCACGCAACTCCTGGACGACCGCGAACTGGAAGCGGGACGGCTGACCCTGGAGGTCAAGGCTCAAGGCAGAGGGTTGGTGCCCGAGTTGTCCGAATTGGTGCAGACGAATTTCACCCACCTGCGGATCGAGGAGATCAGCGATCAGGGGTTGTCCGTCGCTCAGATTGACACCGAGGGCGATGAGATTGCGCCCGTGACCGAACGGAACTGGTTGCTCAAGCTCCGCGTCGCCGAAGACGCACCAGCCTCGTTGACGTTTCAATTTCCGGAAACCGCCGTCGCCGCCGCCAAGATGATCTTCAAACGTTATGCGGACGCGGACCTTGTCGAAGTGGAACCGAAGCTGGCGCTGGCCGGTTTGCCGTTGCGCCCGCGTCCCTGGTGGCTCTGGCTGGCACTCGGGGCGGTGCTGCTGACGGTGGCCGGCGGGGTCGCCTGGTGGTTGCGACGACAGCGGCCGGCTTTGGCGACCGCCAGACCGTTGTACACCCTGCCGCAGCCGGCGACACCCTTCACTGTGATGAGCCTGTTGCGTCGAATGCAGGCTGATGCCTCGTTGCGCTGGTCGGAGGCCGACCGCACGGAACTGGCCCAAAGCATTCAACGACTGGAAGCGCACTTCTTCGCCCGGGAACGCAATGGGGATCCGGAGCCGGACCTCGCCGGCATCGGCCGGCGCTGGGTGGAACTGGCTGGAAACGGGAAGTGATGCCGGCGTTGGTCACAAGCTGGACGCCACCACCCCATCGAGAGTCTTGCGGACTGACGGCCGCCTGCCCACGAGCGCGCTGAATGGGTTTTTGCCCAGCCAGTCCAAGGTGTGAACCCGCGCCTCCGACAAAAACTCCGCCATCAGTTCAAGATTGGTACGGGACGCCACACTCGGCCGCGGCGGGTTCATCAAGATGATTTGTGCCAGATT
The DNA here is from genome assembly GCA_011525685.1 of Verrucomicrobiia bacterium. GTDB lineage: Bacteria > Verrucomicrobiota > Verrucomicrobiia > Limisphaerales > JADLHS01 > WYBW01. Next base: position 62,173 of record WYBW01000062.1, on the reverse strand, counting down.
CGCGATGCTCTTGGGCAAGGCCGTCAGCACCAGGAGAATCTGATTCACCGCCCCGAGCCGGTTTGGGCAAACCACGATGGGGATCGCCCTGAGTGCCACGATGAGATCGCGCGAGTCGAAACCTTCGCCCATCGGGCTTAACAAGCCGCCCGCGCCCTCGACCACGACCCACTCAAACCGCCCGGCTGTTGCGCGGGTATGCGCCATCACCTGCGCGCGGGTGACGCGCCGATGTTCCAGCCGCGCCGTCAGCAGCGGGGACAACGGCGCGCGAAAGTGCCACGGATTCACTTCGTCGAGGGACAACCCTTTTCCCATCGCCTCGCGCAGCCGCCGGGCATCGCCTCGTCCGCCCGAACAAATGGGTTTGAGCGCCGCGACCCGGTCACCCCGCTCGCGAAGCGCCCGGGTCAGCAACGCGGCGAACACCGTCTTGCCAACGCCGGTGTCCGTACCGGTGATGAAGTAAACGCGCCTGGCCATCGCCGCGGAGAATGGGCTTGGACCCATGAGGTGTAAAGATGCACCTCGCGGCGCGGGGCCGAGGAAGCCGGGTTGACTCATCTGCCGTTGTCGGGCAAAGCTCCCGGGCATGAACCGGGGTTGGGCGTTCTGGAATTTGGTGGCCGCGGCGAGCCTTGGCGCGTTGACCGGATGCGCGACGCACAGCGCCACGCAGTTGAGCCGACAGGTCGGGGAGTCCCTGGTGTTTGTGGGCGAAGCGCCCGCGACGCTGGCGCGTCTGCCGGCGGCCGGTGAGCCTTTGCGCTTGCGCAGCACCTATCTGGTCGGGCCGGAAACGATTGAATACATCGCCGGGCGGGATTTTGTCGCCGACCCGGCGACGGGCACGCTGCGACGCATCGCGGGTTCGCACATCCCCGATTTCAGCACCAACGTGCTTTACGGGCAGACGGACTTCGATCATTCGCGCTTTCCCGGTTTCGGCAACACCCGCTTCTTCGCCTTTGCGGATTATTCCTTTCGTAAATCTGTTCGCTGGCCCGAACAGCCGTCACAAGTCCACCTGCTGAAGCGGACGCGGACGAAACTGGTGGGAGGCGAGCTGGTGAAAATCGTGGCGTTTGGCGACAGCATCACAGCGGGTGGTGACGCAACCCAACCGGAGCTGATCTTCTGGCGGCGGTGGGCGGACGAGTTGCAGCGGAAATATCCGCGCGCTCACGTGGCGGTCGTCAACGGCGCGACGGGCGGCGATTCCACTGTGCAAGGTTTGCAACGGCTGCAGGCCAAGGTGCTCGATCACCAACCGGACCTCGTCCTGATCGGCTTCGGCATGAACGACCACAACAAAGGCGGAGTGCCGATTCCGCAATTCGAGCAGAATCTCCGGCAGATGATCAGCCGCATCCGCGCCGGGACGCCGGCGGAAATTGTCCTGTTCTCCGCGTTTCCGCCGAACCCGCACTGGAAGTTTGGCTCGCACCGGATGCAGGACTACGCCGCGGCCACGGAACGCGTGGCGCGGGAGACGAGTTGCGCTTACGCGGATGTCTTCAACAACTGGCAGGCAATGGCGGCACGCAAGAAACCGGAGGACTTGCTCGGCAACAACATCAACCATCCGAACGATTTCGGACACTGGATTTACTACCGGGTCCTGAGCGAGCTGGGGCTGTGATGGCGAGGGGTGGCTCGTTGACGGCTTACTTGCCCAGACGCTTGGAATTGTCCTCCAGCGAGATGAGGCCCGAGGCGATGGCAAACTTCGTCAGACCCGCCACACTGTGGATGTCCAGCTTGCGCATGATGCGCTCGCGGTGCGTTTCGGTGGTCCGAACGCCGATGCCGAGATGCATGGCGATTTCCTTGTTGCTCTTGCCCTCGGCGATGAGGCCCAGCACTTCGCGCTCGCGCTCGCTCAACTTGGCCAGCGGATCGCCCTGATCGGATTCGGTGACGTATTGGTTGAGGGCAATCTGAGCCACCGGCGGGCTGAAAAAAGCCTCGCCCGCCTGAACGGACTGGATGGCGCGCACCAGATCGTCGGGCGGGGCGTCCTTGAGCACGTAACCGCGCGCACCCGCCTTGATGATGCGCAAGACCGAGTCGCGCGTGCCTTGGATGGAAAGGATCAGGACCTTGACCTGGGGCGCTTCCTTCCGCAGCACCTCGGTCACTTCCAGACCGTCCCGCTTGGGCATGTGCAGGTCCATCAACACGACGTCCGGCAAGAGTTCCTTCACTTTGCGGAGGGCATCGTCGCCGTCCACGGCTTCGCCGACGATTTTGAGATTGTCCTTGGAGGAGAGGCAGGACCACAGGCCTTTTCGCACGACCGGATGATCATCCACGATCAGGACCTTGATTTTAGATTTCTTCGTTGCGCTCATTCTGAGACAGGCAGCGGCCGCATGGCAGCGCGCATCGCCGGGCTGTTAATACCACCGGCATCCGCTTTAAGCAAGCATGGGCATTACGGAAAACACAGTCGGCTCAACGCGGTTGTTGCTGGGTCAGACAGTGCAGCGAGCCGAAGCCCAGCACCAGGTCCACCGCGTGAATCCCCACCACCGGCCGGTCGGTGAACAACTCGCCCAGGATTCCCAAGGCGACGCGATCCATCGGATCGTTGAACGTCGGCACGATGACGGCCGCGTTGCTGATGTAAAAATTGGCATAGCTCGCCGGCAGCCGGTCGCCGGCGAAGTGGAGCGGCGCTGGCATGGGCAGCGGAATCACCTCGGGTTTCGAGCCGTCCTCGAGCCGCAAATCGCGGATGCGCTCCCAATTCTCCGCCAGCGGCCGGTAATTGATGTCCCGCCGGTTGGTTTCCCGGATGAGCACGAGGGTTCGGGAATTCACAAACCGGCAGATGTCGTCAATGTGGCCGTGGGTGTCGTCGCCCACGGGGCCGTTGCGCAGCCAGAGCACGTTCTTGACTCCCAGATAACGCCGAACGGTGGATTCAAACTCCTTTCGGCCCAGGCCCGGATTGCGCACCTGCACCTTGGGATCGAGATAACACTCCTCCGTGGTCAGCAGCGTGCCGCGGCCGTTCACCTCGATGCCGCCGCCCTCCAGCACGAACGGCCGACCCTCGTGTTCGGCGCGAAACAATCGCTTGCGTAGAAGGCGCGCGGCGGTTTCCGGCACCAGGCGATCCTTCCGCCAGTCCGGATATTTCGCCCACGCGTTGAAATGGAAATGGACAATCGCAGTTTCCGCGCGGGGTCGGGTTCGCCGGACAAAAATCGGTCCGGTATCGCGCGTCCAGCCGCGATTGGTGGGATGCATGACGAACTGAACCCGCTTCAGCTCGCAGCCGGCGCGTTGGAGATAATGCCGCGCGAGCTTTTCCTCGTTCTTGTGCCGGACCAGCAAGCGGACGAGCTCGCCGGGCGAGATTTTTCGCACCATCTCGCCATAAACCCAACGGATGGTGTCCAGCTTGCCGGGCCAGTCGGTGGCATTGTGCGGCCATCCCAGCCAGGTGGCCTCGTGTCGCTCCCATTCCGCCGGCATCGTATAACCCAGTTCAGCCGGTGACGCCGGCGACGTTTCTTTCAAAGAGTCTGCCATAAAAGCCCGGAGAGAATAGCGGCCGACGCCTCGTTGTCCATCGCGCGTTGGCTTGGAGAAAACCATAAGCCGCCGGTGTTCAATCCAACTCCCGGCAAGCCCTCCCGCCGCCACCAGGCCTTGACGCAAATCTGTTGAATTTCAAGGAATCGAACCCAGAAAGAACTGCCGCGCGGAACCCAACCTGCTAATCTTCCGGGCAAGCCACGATCCGCTCACGCGAGCGATTGAGGCAGTGGCTACGAGACACTTGAATACCTTAGACATCGCCGACCTATGAATGCTGAGAACATTGTAAAGCTGATCGAAGAGATGGTGGACTTGAAAGTCCAGCAATCCCGCGCGGATGCAACCGCGCATCTCAAATCCAACCCGGACATCGCCCGCCTCCTGGCGGAGAAGAAGGAAACCGACCAGCGGCGGCTGGACCACATCCGCACGGAACTGGTCCGGCTGTTGAACGGGTAAGCGGCTTTCGAGGCTTGGCGCGCGAACCAGATTGGACTTGGATTTGATCCGTCCGTCGTTTCAGGTTCCGCCGGGAGTCGGGGCTTTCAGCAGGCGCGGCTTGCGCTCGTGCAGGGGCAGCCAGATGCGAAACGAGGTGCCGCGGCCAACGTGGCTTTCCAGTTCGATGCGGCCCTCGTGCGCGCGAACGATGCGTTGCACAATCATCAATCCGAGGCCCGTGCCCTTCTTCTTCGTGGTGTAAAACGGCTCGAAGATCCGGTTGATTTGTTCCTGTGGAATTCCCCCGCCGGTGTCGCTCACGCTCACCCAAACGCCGTCGCTGGTTTCGCCGGTCTGGATCGTCAGCGTGCCCCCTCGGGTCATGGCGTGCATGGCGTTTTTAATGAGGTTGACGAGCACCTGCTGGATTTGCGTGGGGTCAATCCGCGAGAGCGCCAGGCGGCGCGCCAGCCGCATCCGGACGGTGAGCCCGCGGTTGTCGAGTTCCGGCCGCAACAGCGCAAGGGTCTTTTCGGCCACGTCGTTGAGCGACGCGAGCTTCAACTGGGGCGGCGCCGGGCGGATGGCGTGCAGGAACTGGGTGACGATGTAATCGAGCCGGTTGATTTCGCCTTTCGCGACCTCGAGGAATTGCTCCAGCCGGGAGGCGCTTTCGCCGGCCTCGGCCTCGGAGGCCAGCACCTGCGAACGCGGGCGCAGTTTGACCCGGCCCGCGCCGGCAGCGCCGGCGGCGGCGCGCAGTTTCTTCACCTCACGCTCCATGAGCTGGAGATGAATGTGGAGCGCGTTGAGCGGGTTGCCAATCTCATGCGCCACGCTGGCGGCCAGCAACGTCAGGGCCTGGACACGCTCGCTTTCAATGGCTTCAAAGGTCTTCTGCCGCGCCTCGGTCGCATCATGGAGGATCAGCGCCACTCCGGCCTTGCCAGCGGCCTCGCCGTCCAGCGGGGCCGCGTAGAGCCGCAGGAAGCGCGGACGCGGATACTGCACCTCGAACTCATGACGGGTCACGCGCCGCCCGCCATCGCTGTCAAAACGGGAAAGGAGCTCCCAGTCCACCTCCGGCAAGATGTGGCTGATGTGCTCGTCTTCCGCCCCGGGCTGGACGCCGAGCAGGCGCGTGACCGCCTGATTGAAATAGATGACGCGCCCGCGCTCGTCCACCACCAGCACGCCGTCCTCGATGGCATTGAAGAGCGTTTCGAGAAAGCTTCGCTCGCGGGCGAGCCGCTGCACCACGGTCTGGAGCCCCTCGGTGTCGAGCCGGCCGATGCGATCAAGGACCTTGTCGAGAAAACTGGATTTGGGCATGGGCAGACGACAAGCGCGGAAGAATCAAAACCACTTTTTCTTGCGGAAGTACCAATACGCTCCGGCGGTGAGGGCGACGGTGAGCACCGCGACCCCCGCGTAACTGTAGCTCCACTTCAGTTCGGGCATGGCTTCAAAGTTCATGCCGTACCAGGTGCCGATCAGCATCATCGGCGTGGTGATGATCGTGAACAGGGTGAGCAGCTTGATCACTTCGCCCGTCTGGTTGGAGGACATGTTCAGATAGACCTGAAGAATCCCGGTGAGCGAGTCCATGTAGCTTTGGGCGCGTTCGGAAATGTGGAAGAGCGCGTCGTAAACGTCCCGGTAATACGGCACGAGATGCGCGCGGATGAGTTTGAACTCGCCGCGCGCGAACCGGGCCAGCACTTCGCGTTGCGGGCCGATGATCTGGCGCAAATGCACGACTTCCTTCTTCACCTGCAAAATGCGCCCCAGCGTCTTCTTTGTCGGGCTTTGCAGCGCCTCGTGTTCGAGTTCGGCGATTTCCAGCGAGAGTTCCTCCAGCGCCGGCTTGTAATTGTCCACGATGGCATCCAGCAGGTTGTAGGCAACGCGGTCCGGCGCCCGGGCGATGTGCATGGTCCCTTTGACCGCGCGCTCTTCGGTCAGCGAAACACTGCGCAACGGCCCTTCGTGATAGGTGACGAGAAAATTCTTGCCGAGGAAAAAATTCAGCTCGTTGGTGGCGAACACGCCGTCCTTCCGGCTGTAATCCACCGCGTGAATGACCATGAAGAGGTAGGGCGCAAACTTGTCCTCCTCCTTGGGCTGGTATTCCTCCACCTTGGGCGAGGGGCTGATCATCACGCAGTCTTCGACGGATAGCGGATGAAAACGGAACAGGTCTTCGAGCACAAACTTGGTTTCCTCCGGCGTGGGATTCTCCAGGTCAATCCAGAGAAACAGGTTCGTATCGTTGAGCAGGGTGGGCATCAGGAACATCTCGATGTCCCGGCTGTGCAACCGGCCCTGGGTGGTGAAAGCCAGCGAGCGGATCATGAATTCGGGTCTGGAGTGATTCGTTGCATCGTGACCACGGCCCGGGATGTTAGTCCCGCGCCCAACGGTTGCAAGGCTCGGATGCCCCTCCCCGGAACGTGCCCCGCGTAAACCACGGTTCAGGCCCGTCTCAACGGAAGCCGGTCACGAGCCAGAAGACGCCAACCGCCATGGCCGTCCCGGCGCAACAAGTCATCAAGCCGCGGTACAGGCTGACACTGCGCCGCGCCCACCGCGCCGCCAACCGCCCCATCACCCAGGAGAACGCCGCCATGGAAGCGATCGTCCCGACCGCGTAGGCCGCCAGATACATGACCGCTTGAATCCGCGTGGGAAATGCCAGGATGGGCAGCACACCCAGAAAGTGTGAACTGCCGGCCAGCCCGTGCAGCATCCCGATGCCAAAGGCGGCATGGGTGTGATGGTGCGCCTCCGCCCGTTCGTGAGCAACCGCGTGCGTGTGGGTGTGAAAATGCACGTGCCGGTCGCCATCATGCTCATGTTCATGCACGTGAACGGTATCCTTGAACGCCTTGCGCAACGCCCACAGGCCGATGCCAAACAACATCACGCCCACCATGCGCTCGCCCCAGGACGACAGCAAATCCACCGGCAGCATTTCCCGCAACCAGAGCGAGAGCAACCCCACCACCGCGACCCCGGCCGAGTGGCCGAAGCCCCAGCGCACCCCCGGCAGCCACGCCCGCCGCGGCTGACGCACCGCCAGGGGCGCGACAGCCGCCAAATGGTCCGGTCCAGACCACACATGCACCGCCCCGGCGACCAATCCTGAAATCGCAGCGATCATAAAACAGTCAACCCTTTCAACCGCCAGCCTGCCTGATTCCACCCGGCCACGCAAAGAAAACCTCGCTCAAGAAATCCTGCCGCATGGAGAAATGCTCCCGGCATTACCACCGCCCGGGTGCGGCCCGGTCCTCAACGCCTCGCTCCCCAATCGTTCAGTGCCTTTTCGTCCGCGGCAGAGTTGACGGTGAGATGCAGCCGTTCCATCGCTTCGCCAATGAGATAAATCGAGCCGGCGATGACGAGGAACGGCTCGGCTTCGGTCTGCGCCAGCGCTTCGCTCAACGTCTGACACACAGCCACTTTGACTTCGGGATTGGTCCTCCGACAGGCCTCGCGCAGTTGTGCCGGGTCGGCGCTGCGCTCGCTGCTGACCGCAACGCAAAGAATGCGGCCCGCCAGCGGCGCCAGAATCTCGCACATCAAATCCCAATCCTTGTCCTGCATGATCCCCAGCAAGAGCACGGGGCGGCTGCCTGGAAAGTGCTCCTCCAACGCCGCTCGCAGAGTCGTCGCCCCGGCCGCATTGTGGGCGGCATCCAACAGAATTTGCTGGCGCAGTGGGACAGCCATCCAGCCTGTCCGATCCGTCGAAACCTGTCCGCTGGTGGGGGAAGAAACCGGTTGGAAGCCGGTCCCTCCATGCGTCGTCCGCTCGACAAGTTGCAACCGGCCCGGCCAGTTGACGCGGCCCAGGCCGGTGCGAAGCGCCTCCTCGCGGACGGCCAGTTGCGCGGCCAACGCTCGCACCGTGGCCAGGGCGACGGCGGCGTTCATCCGTTGATGCCAGCCCAGCAGCGGCAACCGCAGCGCGTCCAGCGGCGGGTGCTGGGTGTGCGCGGGAGTGACCAGCGTGAGCGGGCTTCGCCGCTGAATCGCCGTCTCCTGGATGACCGCCAGCGCCTGCGGTTCTTCCGCACCGGTGATGACCGGCACGCCCGGCTTGATGATGCCCGCCTTTTCCATCGCGATTTGCGGCAGCGTGCTGCCCAGCCACTTCTGGTGATCGTACTGCACGTTCGTGATCACGCTGGCCAGCGGCGCCACGATGTTGGTGGCGTCGAGCCGTCCGCCCAATCCGGTTTCCCAAATCACCAGGTCACACCGCTGCTCCGCAAAATACTTCAGGGCCATCACCGTGACGGCCTCGAAGAAAGTCGGGTGATGGTCGGCGGCAAACCCGCCCAGCCAGGGCTGCATCCGCCCGACCAGTCGCACGACCTCCGCTTCGCTGATCAGTTCCCGATTGATCTGCAGCCGCTCGCGGAAAGAAACCAGATGTGGCGAGGTGAACAAACCCACCCGCAAGCCCGCCGCGCGATAAATGCTCTCCAACATCGCGCAGGTCGAGCCTTTGCCGTTCGTGCCGGCGACATGGATGAAACGGAGCTGGTGGTGCGGATTGCCGGCGCGCGACGCCAGCCGGAGCGTGTTCTCCAATCCCAGCTTCGCGCCAAACCAGCGCAGGCGGTGGAGGAACTCAATCGCTTCAGCGTAAGTCATAAACGATGCGCCATACGATGCAACTCCCGCATCCGGGGTCAACTCCCGACCGTGCGGCCGAGCGATTTGATCCCGCCTTCCCCCTTGAGAACTTCACCGAAGCGGATAAAGCACCCCGCCGCAAAGGCTAACGCCGGTTCTCCAACCGGCATGAACCGGTCTGCGCATCCTCGCCGACTGGAAAGTCGGCGTTGTCGAGAGGGGGTTCAGGAAAGAATTCTCCGGAAAGCTCGTCTTGCGCTTTGACCCCATGAACCGGTCTGCGCTCCAAGTGTGTAACGCCGGTTTTCCAACCGGCACGAGCCTGTCTGCGCGTCCTCGCCGACTGGAAAGTCGGCGTTACCGGCGGGCGGTTCTTGGGAGCGCGTGTCGCATCAACAGGCTCACACGATTTTGATCTTCGACAAGTCCACCTTCGGTTTGGGCCACTTGAGTTTGAGCTTCTCCATCGCGCCCACGACCACGCGCGCAATGACATAATCCCGATACCACTTGCGGTCGGCGGGCACAATGTGCCACGGCGCCCACGTGGTGCTGCAACAGTTGAGCGTGTCCTCGTACGCCCGCATGAACTGCGGCCACCGCTTGCGCATCTCCAGGTCGGCGGACTCGAACTTCCAGTTCTTGCGCTTGTCCTCCAGCCGCGCCCGGAGGCGTTCGGCTTGTTCCGCCTTGCTGAGGTGAAGAAAGAACTTCAGGAGGATGACGCGGTTCTCGACGAGATGCTTCTCGAACGCGTTGATCTGGTCGTAGCGCGGACGCCAAACCCGTTCCGGCTGCAACTTCATCACGCGCACGATCAACACGTCCTCGTAGTGGCTGCGGTTGAACACGCCGATGTGGCCGTAGCGCGGCACGCGCCGGTGAACGCGCCAGAGAAAATCATGCGCCAATTCCTCGGCCGACGGCGACTTGAAGTTGGCGGTTTCCACCCCTGCCGGCTCAACAAATTCCAACACGCGTTTGGCCGCGCCGTCCTTGCCGCTCGTGTCCATGCCCTGCAGCAGGATCAACACGGCGTGTCGGGCGTTGGCGTAAAGCAGGTCCTGCAATTCACTGATGCGCTGGCACAGCTTGGTGGTTTTCTCTCGCGTGGCGTCCTTGTCGAGGCCGTCGTGGAAGTCGGGGTTGAAGTCCTTGAGCCGGATGGGCGGAACAACTTTGACGGGCTGTTTCATAGGCGGCGACGATTCAACCAAAGTTGAACCCGGATGCGCACGGATTTTTCCGCGGAAAACGAGAGCGTGCTCGGCGCCGATACGGGAAAATCAGAGGCAACAGCGGGCTTTCCATTTGCCCCCGCCTTGGCTAGTGATACCGCATCATGCGCATTCTGGTTGCCGAAGACGTTGCCAAAGTGGCGGAGCATATTCGCCAGGGATTGGTGGCGGAGGGTTACTCGGTGGACATGGCCGCTGATGGCGATGAGGCATTGTGGCTGGCGGAAACCAATCCGTACGACGCGCTGGTGCTCGACGTCATGATGCCGGCGAAGGACGGCTTCACGGTGGTGCGCCAGTTGCGACGCAAGCAGGTGATGACCCCCGTGCTGTTCCTGACGGCCCTGGGCGAAGTCGAGGACCGCGTGCGGGGCTTGGACGCCGGCGGTGACGATTACCTGACCAAACCATTCTCGATGGCCGAACTGCTGGCCCGGCTGCGGGCGCTGCTGCGCCGGCAACGGCCACAGGCCAGCAACCTCCTGCGGGTGGCGGATCTGGAACTGGATTTGATCGCTCACAGCGCCATGCGCGGCGGCGAACGCATCGAACTGACTCGGCGGGAGTTTGCGCTGCTGGAATTCCTGATGAGCGCCTCGCCCAGAGCGGTCAGCAAGACGGCCATCATCGAGCACGTCTGGGATCAACACTTCGATTCGCAGACCAACGTGGTGAATGTGTACATCAAGTTTCTGCGTCGGAAAATTGACCGGCCCGGCTGGCCGCGATTGCTGCATACGGTGCGCGGGGTGGGTTTCGCGCTGCGCGAGGAGGCGGAATGAGATCGCTGCGCGCCCGGTTGACGCTCTGGTTTTCCGCCAGCTTGATGTTGGTGTTGGCGGTTTTTGTGGTGTTCACCTACCGGCTGCTGCACGAGGAATTGCACGACAAGAACTGGCGACGCGACTACCCCGATCATCCGGACTGGAACATCCACGGCAGTTATTCCGAGGAGGAAATCCAGGACATCCTCAAGGAACTGGTGCAAACCTCGGCGTATTACGGCCTGCCTCTGGCGCTGGTGTCGCTGGGCATCGGCTACTGGCTGGCCCGCAAGTCGGTCACGCCCCTCGCCCGCGTCAACGACCAACTTCAAGCCATCGGCGCACGGAGTCTTTCGCAGCGCGTGGGGACGCCCGAAATGGACGCGGAATTTCGCGAACTGGTGCATCATGTCAATGGTCTCCTGGCCCGCTTGGAGAAATCCTTCCACGATCTCAGTGAATACGCGGCCAAGGTCGCTCATGAATTGCGCACGCCGCTCGCGATCCTGAGGCTCAAGGTCGAGCAGGCGGGCGGCGACATCGCACCAGAACTGGCGGAGGAGTTGCAGGGGGAGCTGCATCAACTGTCGCACGTTGTGGATCAGTCGCTGCTCATCGCCAAGGCCGAGCAAGGCCGACTGGTCCTCCAACCGCGCCAGTTTGACCTCGCGCAACTCGTGGCGGAGGTGGCGGAGGACTTCGCCCTGCTGGCCCAGGAGGAGCAACGCGTTCTGGGCCTGGTCTTGGCACGGCCCGCCGACGTGGTGGCCGACCCCCGATACATCCGGCAGATCATCCACAGCTTCCTGGCCAACGCTCTCAAGCATGGTCAGGGCGAGATCCGGGTGCGACTGAAATGCTCAGATTCCTTCCGCACGCTGGCGGTCATCAACCGACGGCGCTCCCCGGCTTCCGCCCCGACTGAGACGCTGGGATTGGGATCGCGCGTCGTGGACACGCTGTTGAGTTTGCAGCCGGAGATACGATGCCGGCGCCGGTGTATTTTCGATCGCTACGCCGTGCGGCTGATCTTTCCGGCGGCCGCCGGGGCGTCACCTCGCGAAGACCCGCGCCAACCCGCACTCCTGCACGACCCGCGGGTCTGATTTCACAACGACTCTCCGCCGATGCTTGCGGGAGTTGTCGCCGCGCGGCGTGGTTTGTATCGCGCTCCTCCGCTCCCGGTCCGGGGCCGCACGGGTGTTCCGACAGACCTCGCGTCCGGCATCCGCTAAAAGTTCTTTAACCCCGGCGGCTGCGGTTTCTTCATCTTGTTCTGCCATCTTCCGCCGTAACGCCCGAAACGAACGATGACCGCAAGCAAGCAAGACGCGCCATGAAGCCGCGGCTGTTGATAGCTGAAGCCGGCGCGACTGTAACCGGTGCCGCTCGTGCCACGCTGGTGGTGGATGGGTATGAGGTGGAAACCGTGGCTGACGCCGGCGATCTGTTGCAGCGGGCGAAGGGTGTGCCGTATGAGGCCATCATCCTGAAAACGAGATTCCCCACGCCGGCGGATCTCGAAGTCGTGCGCCGGCTGCGCCACGCCGGGTTGGTGACGCCCGTGCTGGTTCTCGCCGGGGATGGTGACGCCGAGGACCGGGTGCGCGGACTGGATGCCGGCGCTGACGATTACCTGATTGAGCCGGTGGCCGCGCCCGAGTTGCTGGCGCGGCTGCGCGCGCTGCGCCGCCGGCTGCTTCGCAGGACCGCCAGCCGGTTGCGGGTGGCGGATCTTGAGCTGGATCGCGTGGCACGCCAGGTGTGGCGCGCAGGGGAGAGACTCCGACTCACGAGCCGTGAATTCGCGCTGCTGGAACTGCTCATGTCCGCTTCCCCCCGGCCGGTCAGCAAGGCGGCCATCATCGAGCAAGTCTGGCAGCAGCGGCTGGATTCACAAACCAACGCGGTCAATGTATGCATCAGGAATCTACGCCGAAAGCTCGGCTGCCTGCGGGGAAGGCCCTTGCTCCACACCGTTCGCGGTGTGGGGTTTTGCTGCCGGGAGCTGGCTTGACGCTTGGAGAGTCTGCTGGTCGCGGCGAGTTGTTCGCGACTTCAGAGAATGGATGTTGCCCCCATGCAGATAAATTTTCGCTTATCTTTGTCCCGGTTTATCCCGCGGTCTGTCTGACGACGCCTTCGCTTTGCGACAGTGGCAAGGTTTGCGCGCACCGGGTTCAGGTTGGTTTGGCCCGTAAACGACCTTCTCCGACACATAATTGCCATCGGGCACCACCGCTGCTATTCGCGCTCATCGTCAACCGATGAATTTGAAAAGGATGGTGCCGATGACTGAATGTTCACCCGGGCGATTGTTCTCCAGGTGGTGTCAACCCCGGGTCTGCGTCCTCGCGGCCTGGCTGTTGATTGCCGCGCTGCCGAGCCGCACCCGCGGGGAGAACCACGTTGATTTCCGTTATGAGGACTACGATGAGCTCGACGACCGGATGCACGTGCAGACCTTCGCGACGCATTTCGGATGGGAACTCAATTCGAGGCTCTCCCTGGAAGGTGAATTCGTTTATGACGCGCTTTCCGGCGCCACGCCGTATGGTGCGATACCGACCCCGGGAACGCGCAATTGGCTCAAGGAGATCAAGCCGGACGAACGCACCGCCGGGACTCTGGCTGCCGGCATCCGCTGGGGTGGCATTCATACGACCACACCGCAGTTCGCTTACAGTCTGGAAAACGACTACGAGTCCATTGGCTTCTCGGTGAATCACGCGATTGATCTCAATGAGAAGAACACCACGCTCGCCCTGGGCGCGGCCTACACGCACGACAACATCTTTGCCGACTCCCTCAGCGGCACCGAGCACAAGGACAGCGGCGATCTGCTTGTAGGAGTGACGCAACTGCTTGGACCCAGGACTGTGCTGACGGCGAATTTAACGGTGGGCACGGCGGGCGGTTATATGAACGATCCCTACAAGGGCGTCCACATCCCGTATTATCCGGACCCGATCAATCCTGATCCCACCGTGGTGACGTTCGGCGAGGACCGTCCGAGCTACCGTTACAAGCAGATTTGCTTTCTGTCGCTGACCCATTTCGTCACCCCCGCGAAAGGCAGTGCCGAGGTGAGCTACCGGTTCTACCACGATTCCTACGGCATCCTGAGTCACACCGTCCAAATGGCCTGGTATCAAAAGATCGGCAAGCGCGTGGTGGTGTCACCCCTGTTTCGTTTTGCCAACCAGAACGAGGCGGACTTCTACATGACCCAACTCCCCGGAGATTACACCTTGAACGATCCCTCCGATCCGTACTATGCGCCCTTGCCAAAAAACTATTCGTCGGATTACCGGCTCGCGGCCATGAACACGTTCACCTACGGCATCAGCGTCACGGCGCGGGTGGTGAATCGCCTGTCCCTCGACCTTTCCTACAAACGTTACGAAACGTACGGCACGGACGATGTCACGGCTTCGGAACTGTTTCCGAAAGCGAACGTCATCTCCGGCGGATTCCGACTATGGTTCTGACCAGCAACAGCGTATTCGATCGCATCAGCGCATCGGTTCGGGAGCTTCCCGTGGCCAACGGGCGCAAGTTCGCCTTCCACGCGATGGGCACGGTGTGCCAGATCACGTTCGCGACCGGATCGCGAGTGGCGGCCGATCAATTCAAGTCCGCGGCCGTCCGTTGGGTGGCTGATTTTGAGTCGAAGTATTCGCGGTTCATTCCCGAGAGCTTGATTGGGCGGATCAACTCGGCCGCCGGCAAGTCCTGGGTGGAGGTGGACGACGAAACCGACCAATTGTTCTCACTGTGTCATGAACTCCATTTCATGACGCGCGGAGCCTTCGATCCGACGGCGCTCCCGTTGATCGAACTTTGGAACTGGAAGGCGAATCCGCCGGCGCTTCCGACAGATGCCGCCATCGAAGCCGCACGACAACTGGTCGGATGGAAGCAGGTGCAGCGACGAAATGGAGCGGTCTTTTTGCCGCGGGCCGGGATGAAGCTGGACCTGGGTGGGATCGGGAAGGAATACGCCGTGGACCGTGTCGCCTATCTGGCGGCGCAACATGGCATCGAGAGTGTGTTGGTGGATTTTGGGCAGGACATTCGCGCGCAAGGAAAGCCGGTCGGAAAGCCCGCGTGGCACATCGGGTTGGAAGACCCCCAGCGTCCGGGCAAGTGCTGGGCCGGTGTTACCGCCAAAGACATGGCCGTCGCGACCTCAGGAGATTATTTGCGCAACTTTCAGGTCGCCGGTCGCCGCTACGGCCACATCATTGATCCGCGCACCGGTCATCCGGTCCACAATGGTTGCCGCGCGGTCTCAGTGCTCGCCCCGACCTGCACGGTTGCGGGCGTTCTGTCCACCACCGCGTTCATTCTCGGACCGCAGGAAGGTTTGAATCTGATCGGCAGTTACCTGGGTGCCGAAGGGGCCATTACAACCAACCACTCACGTCATCAAACAAGGAGATTCCATGAATACGTTACACGTTAGAAAATCATTACTGGCCGGCGCGCTGGCGCTGGGATTATGCGGTCTTTCGGCCCTGGCCGGAGGCAAGACCATCAAGGTGGGAGACGATTTTCCCGACCTGAACACCTTTTCCCTCGAAGGCAAATTGCCCGCCGACCTCAAGGGAAAAGTTATTCTTGTGGATTTCTGGGCCTCGTGGTGCGGCCCCTGCAAGGACTCCTTCCCAGTGATGGAAGAGTTGCAAAAAACCTACGGCGAAAAAGGTCTGGTCGTCCTGGCGGTCAACCTTGACGAAGAAAAGTCCGCCATGGACGATTTCCTGAAGCAAAACAAGGTGAGCTTCACGGTTGTTCGCGACGCCTCGAAGAAGCTGGTCAGCGCCGTGAACATCAGTTCGATGCCCAGTTCGTTCATCCTCGGTCCGGACGGTAAAGTGGCCGCGGTTCACAAGGGGTTTCATGGCAAGGAAACGGGCAAACAATACGCCAGGGAGATCAGCGACTTGTTGAGCAAAAACGTCGCCGCCAAGTAATCATGAAAAGAATGTCGCTGCTGGCTGTCGTCCTGGGTTGCGTCCTCCTGGGCAGCGGTTGCGCCCACGTGAAGCCGTGGGAACGCAACACGCTCGCCGATTACACGATGCGACCGGACCGGGATCCGCTGACGATCTCGCTGTGCGAACACATGTGGTTTTCGCGCGAGGCCGCATCAGGGGGGCGCGGAGTGGGCGGCGGCGGTTGCGGCTGTAACTGAAGAGGCGGTCAAAGAGATTCTGTCGTCGGTGGTTTTGTCGTTTGTAGTCTTATGAACAAGGTGGTACGGGTAGTCGTTTTCGGGTGCTGGCTGTCAGCCTCCACGGTTTTGTGGGCGCAAAGTCCATTTGCGGTGATTCCGCGACTGTCACTAGCCGATGGCAAGGCCGAGCTTCTAGTTTCCTTTGAAGTGCCGACCAATCACGTGCTGTATGCGGATAAGGTGCGCCTTGAAATTGACGGGCAGGGAGCGCTGCCCTTCACCGCGCCGGAGCCGCGCAGCATCCAGGACAAGTTCAGCGGCAAACAAAAATTGGTGTACGGCGAGTCGTTCACTGCCATCTGCGCCTTGCCACAGCCGCTGCAGGACGCGCTGACCCTCAAGGTTCATTTGCAGGGTTGCGACACGGCCAACTGCTTCTTCCCTGAGGACAGACCTTTTCAGCTCATGCCGGATGGCACTGTCGCTCGCTTGGAAGAGAATTCCGAAACCGGCCCACCACAGACGACCGACACCGAATGGCGCGCACTCGCGGCCGGCTTCACGGTCGCCAGTCGAGGCAGTGGCTACCTGAACGAAAAGAGCTTTTTAAGCTTTCTGGACGCCGCACAGGCCGATGCCGCCGATGAGACCGTTGCCGCGGGAGGGGGCGGCTTCTGGGGCGTGGTGATGACCGTGAGTCTCATCCTGCTCGGCGGTCTGGCGCTGAATCTCACCCCCTGTATTTTGCCGATGATCCCCATCAACCTCGCCATCATCGGAGCCGGCGCCCAGGCCGGCTCGAAGCAGCGGGGATTTGCGCTGGGCGCAACTTACGCGGCGGGGATGGCGGTCGCGTATGGCGTCTTGGGTTTGGTGGTCGTGCTCACGGGATCGAAGTTCGGCACGTTGAACTCCTCGCCTTGGTTCAACCTCGGCATCGCAGTCGTCTTTCTCCTGCTGGCGCTGGGCATGTTCGACGTGTTTGCGATTGATTTCTCACGGTGGCAGAGGAGTTCGGGTGGAGGAGGCGCTGCGTCAAAAAGCAAATTTGTCGTGGCCTACACCATGGGGACGGTTGCGGCGTTGCTGGCGGGTGCGTGCGTGGCGCCGGTGGTGATCTCGGTGCTGGTTCAGGCGACTGCGCTTCACGCGAAGGGAATCACCATTGGTTTGCTGCTGCCGTTCCTCCTGGGGATTGGCATGGGTCTGCCCTGGCCGTTTGCCGGTGCCGGACTTTCATTCCTGCCCAAGCCGGGCAAATGGATGGTGCGCGTGAAATACGCGTTCGGTGCACTCATCATCGGTTTCGCCGCGTATTACGGACACCTGGCGTTTGGGATTTTCCGAACGGAGGCAACCCTCCTCGCCCACGCCACCGAAACCCGCACCACGGCGGCTTCGAGCGACGCGCTGGCAGAAGACCTGACCAGGGCCTTGCGCGCTGCGGAAGCCGATGGACGGCCGGTGTTCATAGATTTCTGGGCAAGCTGGTGCAAAAACTGTTCGGCCATGGAACACACCACCTTTGCCGCAGACTCGGTCAAAGACCGCCTCGCGGCTTTCCATGAAGTGCGCTTTCAAGCCGAGCGGCCCAACCAGTCTCCCGCCAAGGAGGTATTGGATTACTTCAATGTGCTCGGCCTGCCCTCGTATGTGGTGCTGCTGCCAAACCGCCCAGCAGTGGCTGGTGGCGCTGGTCAAGCAGTTGAAACTCAACCGTGAATCTTTTTGAAGAATTGGTGACTTATGAAAGTTGTTCTGAGAATGGCAAAACTTCCACCCGTGCTGCTGGCGCTTGCTCTGCAGGTGATGCCGTTCAGCCGGGCACTTGTGGCGTTGACTCCCGCAGGCGGGTCAAGCTTCGCGATCATTTCCACTTGGATCGCCGGCGCTCTGGCGTTGTTGGGCAGTGTGGATGCGGTCTCGGGCGCCTCCACCGTCATCACCAGTCCCACCACGGCCACCGCGACCAACGGCGTCCCGTTCTCCTACCGCATCACCACTGGGCCGCAGGCGGCGAACACCTTCGATGCCGCACCATTGCCGGCAGGTCTGACGGTGGGCAAAACGACCGGAAGAATCACCGGCACTCCCACTGTGGACGGCGTATTCGTAATCTTGCTGACCGCCTCGGATGGCGGGAAACCAGATCGAACCCTCAAGACCAACCTGACCTTGACCATCTTCCCGCCCGGGAATGGCGGCGGCACAACGGCCCCCTCCATTACGACTCAGCCGCAGAGCAAAACGGTCACCAACGGCGGCTCGACCACACTCAACGTGGTTGCCTCGGGCACAGCCCCGCTCTCCTACCGGTGGCGGCTCAACGGCAATCCCCTGCCCGGCGCGACCAACTCGTCGCTGACCCTCAATGGCATCACGACCATTCAAGCCGGAGGCTACGCCGTGGTCGTGACCAACACCGCCGGCTCGGTGACCAGCGCGGTGGCCACCCTCACCGTCTTGGTGCCGCCGGTCATCACGACGCAGCCGCAGAGCCAGAGTGTGACCGTGGGCGCGAACGTGAACTTCACTGTGGCGGCCAGCGGAACATCGCCGTTGAGTTATCAATGGCGGCGCAACGGTGTGAATGTGAACGGGGCGACCAGCGCGACGCTGAGCTTGACCGGTGTCACGACCAATCAGGCCGGCAACTACGCCTGCGTGGTCGCCAACAGCGTTGGCAGCGTCACCAGCACCGGGGTGACACTGACGGTAAATCTGGCCCCCGTTGCTCCAACGATTACCACGCAGCCGCAAAATCAATCGGTGTCGGCTGGCGCCAATGTCACTTTCACCGTCGCCGCCGCCGGGACTGCGCCCATGAGTTATCAGTGGCGGTTCAACGGAGCAAATCTGGCGGGCGCGACCGGCGCCACCTTGACGTTGACGGCCGTGTCAACCAATCAAGCCGGCAATTACACCTGCGTGGTGGCCAACAGCGTGGGCAGCGTCACCAGTACCGGGGCAACCCTGACGGTCCAGCCCGCGGTTGCCAATCAGCCGCCGCTGATCTCGCCTGTGCCCAATCAAACCACGATGGAGGGTACGACTGTCGGGCCGATTCCGTTCACGATCAGTGACGCGGAAACGCCGGCATCGGGACTTACGCTCAACGCGACCAGCACCAATCCCTCACTGGTGCCGGCCAGTTCCATCACCTTCAGCGGTGGCGGCAACAACCGAACTGTGACGATTGCTCCCTACCCGGGGCGCACCGGGCAGACTGAAATCACAATTCTCGTCGGGGACGGTCAGGCGAGCAGTTCCACCACTTTCATGCTCGACGTCTTGGCCGCCGCGCCAACCCATCTGATCTTGCGCACCAACGGTAACGGCATCATCTCGCCGAACCTGAGCGGACAGAGCCTGCTGTTGGGGCGCACTTACTACCTCACTGCTCTCGCCAGCCCCGGCCACCTGTTCACGGGTTGGAGTGGCAGCACCAATTCCACCTCCTCCAGGCTGGCCTTTGTCATGAGCAGCAACCTGACTTTTCAAGCCAACTTCGTTCCGGTGCAGGTGAGGGTGAACGGCGCGGGCACGCTCTCGCCCGATCCGCGGAAGACGCCCAATCTCCTCTTGGGCCGGGTCTTCACGCTGCGGGCGCTGCCAGGCGCCGGTCACGAGTTTGTCGGCTGGAGCGGAAGCCTCAACTCTGCCTCGCCGTACATCTCGGTTGTGATGACAACCAACCTCCATTTGGAGGCCAACTTCATTCCGAGTCCATTCATTCCCATTGCCGGCACTTATCGCGGTTTGTTCCATGAGGAAACGGCAGTCCGTCCGCACGCCTCGGGTTATTTTACCATCGTGGTTTCCCCGCGCGGCACGTACTCCGGGTCGCTGCAAACCGCGCTGGCGCGACACAGCTTTACCGGCAAACTTGGCCTGGATTGCCGGGGCAGCAGCACGATCACGCGTCCGGCAAACAGCCCGCTGAACCTGGCGTTAAGCTTCGACTCGAGCGGCGAATCGGATGTGGTCTGGGGTCAGGTCAGTGACACGAATTGGACCGCAACGCTTCGTGGAGACCGCCTGATGTTCAACCCGCGTTCCAATCCTTCGCCCCTTGCCGGCAATTACACCGTCATTTTCCCGGGCCGGACGCGCAGTGTGTTGCAGCCCGAGGGCGACGGCTTCGGCGTGCTCCGCGTGGCAGCGAGCGGTCTGACCATTTTTACCGGCACCTTGGGCGACGGAGCGCGAGTCATTCAAAGTAGTGCTGTCTCCAAGGATGGCCACTGGCCTCTGCACTCGGTATTGGCCTACGGCTCGGTCCGCGGCGCGGTGATGGGCTGGATGAATTTTGCCGACCGGCCAACCGATGACTTGAACGGCACGCTGGTTTGGACCAAGCCGCCGAACCCACTGGAACGCTTCTACCCAGCGGGTTTCAACATCGAAAGTCAGGCCGTCGGCTCGAGCTACCGGCCACCGGTCGGACCGCAGACCAACTACGTCCTCAAGCTTGACGAGGCCGACGTGACATTCGCCGGGGGCAATCTATTGGCTGACTTCTCCAACGAGATTCTGCTCGGTCCTTACAGCCGGGTCAGCAACCTCAGCGACAATCCCATGAGGCTGACCTTCTCGACGTCATTGGGCACCTTCACAGGCTCGGTCACCGATCCAACGAGCTTGAAGCCCTTCAACTTCAAAGGCGCGGTGTTGCAGAAACAGAACGCCGGTTTCGGATTCTTGACGGGAACGAACCGGACCAGCCGTGTGGAAATCAAATCCTCCGAGTGACGCGAGCCTTTGCGCGCCGGTTCGGCCACGTACCCT
Organism: Verrucomicrobiia bacterium; assembly: GCA_011525685.1. GTDB lineage: Bacteria > Verrucomicrobiota > Verrucomicrobiia > Limisphaerales > JADLHS01 > WYBW01. Next base: position 41,561 of record WYBW01000062.1, on the reverse strand, counting down.
GGCCAACTGACTTGCCGCGTCACAGGTCCGGAGCTGTTGTCCGCGGAGGCGCCAGGGCTGGTTCGTGATACTCCAAGGATTACCATTTGAGTCGGCCCTTGGTGCCGGAGCCAGCCATTTTTTGCCATGCCCAGAACAAACCCGCAGGCCAATTCTGAAGGATTTTTAACACGCTCCGCCGGAACTCTTTCACTCTCTGATGCGACACTTTCGTCGTGGTTCAATTGGGATGCAACGCATGGGGACGTTTCTTTCAGTGACCGATGGATGGCAGGCACAGGAAGCCGGCTCGCCAACTTCCGGTTACAGCCCATGAACCCCTCCTTGGAATGAAACAACACCAACGACATCAAGAATCCATGAAACCCAGTTCTCTCTTGAATAACCTCCCGGTCAATGTTGCGGGTGGCAGTCCGAATCGGTTCGCGTATGCCGTGCTGAAACAAACCCTCCGCCCGAGGCGTACCCTGCTGGTTCTGGCCCTCTTGGTCCTCGGTTGCTACACCTCCTCACTTGCATACGAGGATTACGGTGGCTGCACGGCCTGCCATGGAAATTTCCGGGGTTCGACCTCGACCAAGGGCACGATTTTTCCCAACAACAACAACCACGACATGCATCGAAACAGTTCGAACATGGGCACCGCCTGCAATCTCTGCCACTTCGGCTCCGACCGCGTTCCCACTTTTATCGGGAAATCGAATGGCACCTCCAACAACTCTGGTCTGGGCTGCACCGGTTGCCACGTGTCAGCGGGCTTGCGCGCCCACCATGTCAACAATGGCGTTGCCGAATGTCTCGACTGCCACGATGCGGAAGCCGCACCGCCGGAGAACGTCAAACCGCCGTATTACGGCACACCCGACACCAAGGCCAATAACCCTGGCAACACCGTGCAGGTGGCCAACACGAATGAAAACTGGTCGGTGGGAGACTTTCTCGGTTTGGATAACGACGGCAACAACCTCTATGACCTGGCGGATTACGCGATTGGCCCGTATCGCATACTCAGCATCAGCCCCGAGGGCAACAACGTCCGGGTAACGTGGCTGACAGCGGGCGGTCGCACGAACACGGTGCAAGCGGCAGCCGCGGTCAGTGCAACCTACTCAGATCTGGGTGCAAGCGTGGTCATCCCCGGCGTCGGCCTGGTCACGACCAACTTTCTCGATGTCGGCGGGGCCACCAACCTCGCGCGGTTTTATCGCATGAAGTCCGTTGTGCCATGATCGGAGTGCCGGTCGCTCTCACGACGATAAGCCGGTGAAACAAACTGTTATGAATCACCGCTGCAAAATCCTCTGCATCCTCCTGCTGGCCTCGGCGCTGGCGACCACAAACTCGCAGGCGCAAACCGATGGCGCGGCCAGACTCGAGGCCACCATCCTCGATTATACCGGCACGACCAGTCCCAATCATTATACCGTGGTCTGGGTGACGACCCAGGCCGGAGCATTCATCAAGACGCTGCGCAAACAGGGGCCATCCAGTTGGACCACCGGGGAATGGGCCAATCATTGCGGCACCTGGAACACCGCCCGGGCGGGCAGCACGGCGTTGGACGGGTACAGCACCGCCACGGCTCACAATTACAGCACGGAGACCTTTACCGGGATCGGCCTCTTCACCAACAGTCCGATCATCCTCAACTGGAATGGCCGCGACGCGAGCAACAACCTGATGCCGGACGGCAACTACAAGTTTTGGATTCAGTATGCGGAGAATTCCGGCCAGGGACCGGTGACCACCAGTGGATTGCTCTGGACCAAAGGCGTCGCGGGGACGACCAACACCTATCCCAACCAAGGCGTCAACTTCGCCAACATGAAAGTCATCTGGTCGCCGGCCACGCCACCGGCCCCGCCGACCCCGCCGGAGTTTACGGGCGTTCAGATCGTCGGAAACAGTCTGGTGATGAGCGGCACCGGTCCAACGAATGGAACTTACACGGTGCTGATCGCCAGTGAGATGGATGCGCTGGCGGCCCAGTGGACAGCGATTGCAACCAACACCTGCGACGCAAACGGACAGTTCCGCTTCACCAATGCGATCAGCTCCGCGGTCCCGGCCAGGTTTTATCGCTTGAGTGTGCATTGACAAGGCCACTCCCGCCGGGAACTGGCGATGAAACGCACGGCACGAATCTTCCTCTGCCTGATGGTCTCGCTGGCGTGGAGTTGTATTCCTTCACAGGCACAACTCCCGGTCATTCGCTGGGAAGGCCGCACGATGGGCAGCCCTTATACCGTTCAGATTGCTGGCACGAATCTCACCACCACAGAAACTGACGCCCTCAAGCTTGCGGTGGAAGACCGGCTGAAAGAGATCAATCGCCAGATGTCGCACTATCAGCCGGACAGTGAACTGTCTCAATTCAATCGTGCGCCAGCCAGAACGCCCTTCAAAGTTTCGCCTGAGCTTGCCCGCGTCGTCCGGTTTTCCCTGGAGTTGAATCAGCGTTCACGTGGCGCCTTTGACCCCACGCTCGCGCCGGTGATCAATTTATGGGGCTTCGGCGAGAAGACCGACCAACGCGCTGTGCCGCCGGAGTCCGCACTCAGGCAAGCTCTAAGAACCACGGGTTGCCGGCATCTGGCGGTTACGGCGAACAATGAATTGGTGAAGGACATTCCCGAACTGACGATCAATCTGAGCGCCGTGGCCAAGGGCTTTGGGGTGGATGAAATGATCGCCCTGCTGCGCAATCGCGGATTGACGAACGTCTATGCCTCGATCGCGGGCGAGGTGAAGGTGCTGGGGCTGAACTCCCGGGGAACAAAGTGGCGGTTGGGCGTCACCGCGCCGGTGGATCATTGGAACGAAGACAGCCCGATGGCCGCCGTGGTCTCGCTTTCCAATCAGGCGCTCTCCACTTCCGGTGACTACCAGAAATTCTTCACTGACCAGCAAGGCCAGCGGTTGAGCCACATCATAAACCCCAAAACCGGCTGGCCCGTGCAGCACAACGTCGCCGGCGTTTCGGTGGTCGCCCCGGACAGCATGACCGCCGATGCCTTGGGGACGACTTTGTTCGTCCTCGGTGTGGAAGCAGGAATGAAGTTCATCGAATCCTGGACGAATGCGGCAGCGCTTTTCATCGTGCGGGAGGCGGGAGGGAGCTACCGCCAGATTCGGAGCTCGCGATTTCCGTTGAATTGAATTGTCGGCTGGTCTGAACGGTCCACGTTCAACCACTGACTTCATTGGCCGCGCCGGGAACCATTCACAGTGCCGGCCTTTTCAAATGCCAGGGCGTGCTTTGCTCGTAGGCGTGAGCAATGCGCAGAATCGTCTCCTCGCCGAACGGTTTGCCAAGCACCTGCAGACCGATGGGCAGCTTGGGTGATTGCGTAAACCCGCACGGCACGCTGATCCCGCAGTTGCCCACCAGGTTGCAGGAGATGGTGAAGATGTCGGCAAGATACATTTGCAACGGGTCGTCGGCTTTCTCACCGATCTTGAAAGCGGCCGTCGGCGTCGTCGGCGTCACCAGCGCGTCCACTTGCTCGAAGGCTTGCAAGAAATCCTGACGAATGAGCGTCCGGACTTTTTGCGCACGCAGATAGTAGGCGTCGTAGTAACCGCTGCTGAGGACATAGGTGCCGAGGATGATGCGACGCTTGACTTCCGCGCCAAACCCCGCGCCCCTCGTTCGGCAATACAGTTCGGTCGGATCCGCGCCGTCCACCCGCGCGCCATAGCGGATGCCGTCGAAGCGGGCCAGGTTCGCCGATGCCTCGGCGGTGGCGATGATGTAGTAGGTGGCAACGGCGTAGTCCGTGTGCGGCAACGACACGTCCACGATTTCCGCGCCGAGTTTTGCGAGTTGCTGCACGGCGGCTTCGATGGCCTGCTTCACTTCCGGATCCAGTCCGCCCACCAGGTATTCTTTGGGCAAACCGAGTTTCAAGCCCTTGATGTCCCCCGTGAGGGCGGCGTAGTTGGGGACGGGTTGAGGCACGCTGGTCGAATCCCGCGAATCGTGACCGGCGATCGCGCCCAGCACCGTGGCCGCATCGCGGGTGTCTTTGGCGAAGCAACCGATCTGATCGAGCGATGACGCGTACGCCACCAAGCCAAAACGGGAGACGCGACCGTAAGTGGGCTTGAGCCCCACACAACCACACAGCGCCGCGGGCTGGCGCACCGAGCCGCCGGTGTCGGACCCGAGGCTGGCAATACACTCATCCGCCGCCACCGCCGCCGCGGAACCGCCGGAGGACCCGCCGGGAATCCGGGCTGTGTCCCACGGATTGCAGGTGACCTGAAACGCGGAGTTCTCGGTCGAACTGCCCATCGCGAACTCATCCATGTTCAACCGACCGAACACGACGGCGCCCGCGGCCTTGAGCTTCTCGATGGCCGTGGCGTCGTAGGGGGAAACGAATTTGCCGAGAATCTTCGAGGCGCAATTCAACGGCTGGCCCTGAACGGCGATGACGTCCTTGATGGCGATTGGCACGCCGAGCAGGGGTTTCTCCGCGTGCGTCGCGCCGCCGGCCAGAGCTTGGTCGGCCGTGTCCGCCTGCGCCAGCGCGTCAGCCGCATCATAACTGAGGAACGCGCGAATCCTGCCATCCACGCGTTGAATCTGATCGAGGCACGCCTGAACCGCTTCGCGAGCGGTCACTTCGCGCTTCGCGAGCCTGGCGGTGAGTTCGGAAATGGTCAGTTGATTCAGCATCGCGCGAGTCGTGAAAGTGGCCAACACGATGGCAAAAGGCAAAATCAAACTTCCCCCTTGCGCGCCAAGTCGGCGTTTCGTCAACATCGCGCCACTGGAAACGCCTCATGCGCACACTGATCAAACACCTCCTCGCCGCCACGCAACCGCTGGACACCGTGACCGTCCAAGCCTGGATTCGGACCCGGCGCGACGCGAAAGGTTTTTCCTTCCTCGAACTGAACGACGGCTCGTGTTTCGGCAGCCTGCAATGCGTGGTGGACGCGGGTGCGCCGGGCTACGAGGGCATCGCGGCGTTCACCACCGGCGCTTCCGCCACGGTCGAGGGCCGGCTGGTGGCCTCGCCGGCGCAAGGGCAGAAGTGGGAGTTGCGCGCGACCAGGATTGAGTTGGTCGGTCCGGCCGACTCCACCTATCCGCTCCAGAAGAAAGGTCACACGCTGGAGTTTCTGCGCACCATTGCCCACCTGCGTCCGCGCTCGAATTTGTTTGGCGCGGTGTTTCGCACCCGCAGCCGCCTGGCGTTCGCGGTGCATGAGTTCTTTCAGAGCCGGGATTTCTTCTACATTCACACGCCCATCATCACCGCGAGCGACTGCGAGGGAGCGGGCGAGATGTTTCGTGTGACGACGCTCAAGGGCAAACCGGGTGAAAAGCCGGAGGCCGACTTTTTTGGCAAGCCAACCTACCTCACCGTAAGCGGCCAGCTCGAGGTCGAAACGTTCGCCTGCGCGTTGTCGAATGTGTACACCTTCGGCCCGACCTTCCGCGCGGAGAACTCGAACACCGCCCGCCACGCCGCCGAGTTTTGGATGATCGAGCCGGAGATGGCATTCTGCGACCTGAACGGCGACATGGACCTGGCCGAGGAATTCATCAAGGCGATGGCGCGCCACACCCTGGAGCACTGCGCGGAGGACCTGGCCTTCTTCGCCAGATTCGTGGACAAGACCCTGAACGAGCGGCTCAAGTTTGTGGTGGAGCGGCCTTTCGTCCGCGTGCCTTACGCCGAGGCCATCGAGATTCTGAAAAAGTCCGGCAGGCAGTTTGAATTCCCCGTGAACTACGGCCAGAACCTGCAATCCGAGCACGAACGATTCCTGACCGAGGAACATTTCAAATCACCCACGACGGTCTTCAACTACCCGCGCGAGATCAAACCGTTCTACATGCGGCTCAACGACGATCAGAAAACCGTTACCGCCATGGACGTGCTCGTGCCCGGCATTGGCGAAGTCATCGGTGGCGCGCAACGCGAGGAACGGCCCGCGCAACTCGCCGAAAACATGAAAGCCCACCAGTTGAATGAAAAGGACTATTGGTGGTATGCCGACCTGCGCCGCTACGGCACCGTGCCACACGCGGGCTTCGGCCTGGGCTTCGAGCGCCTGCTGATGTTCCTCACTGGCGTCGCGAACATCCGCGACGTGATCCCCTTCGCCCGTACACCGGGGAGTGCGGAGTTTTGAACGTAGGACAGGCGTCGCGCCTGTCTCAAAGATCAAGGCGGTAGTTCGCTTATTCTCAATTGAGCCGCCTTGATTATTGACCCAGTAGGTGATTTGAAAGGGTCTTTAGATGGAGACAGGCGCGACGCCTGTCCTACGCCGCGCCAACGGCTGCGAACTCACGGCGACACTCCGATCCGGTAAAATCGGCGTGACCGGCTTGTGGCGTTCGTGTCAGTCGTTTGCACGACCCCGCCGGAACCGGGAATGTTGGATGCTACCGCAATCCACGGCTCGCCGTTGAGATCGTCCGCCCGCAGCAGGTCATAACTCAGCCCCGGCAAGGTGGTGAACGCCACGACGCAGTCATCCGCAGCAATCACGAGGCTGGAAATGCGCGGCGGCGCGTTGGTGCTGAATTCATCGGCGCCGATGTCCGCTGCCGCCCCGCGCGGACGGCGTTCACCATCGAAATCGTTGGTCACCGTGAGGAGCGTGGGCGCTTTGTCAATGGCGTTGGTGGCAGAGACGCGCAGGTGCAGGTCGCCGGCGGCGGGATTCATAAACATGCCCGGCGTCGCGGACAACAGGTTCCCGCTCAGAGTTGCGTTCGCGCTGTCGCGCAGGTGAATGGGCGCGTCGGCAAGGTTGTTCCGGGCCGCGCCATTGGTCGTCGTGGCAAAGCGGAACTGCACGGCGTAAAACACGTTGCCGTTGAGCAGCAGCGTGTTGTGGTCCACCTGCGTGCCCGGCGAATTCCAGGCGATGATCGAACCGTCCGAACCGGCTTTGCGACTGGCGCTCATCAGGCCGGGCGCGAGGTAAACAAAGTTGTTTCGGATCACGCCGCCGGCGTGGTCGCGATAAGGTGGCAAATGTTCCAACCCGTAGGCCACCGCGCGGTCCACGTTGATGAACATGTTCCGCTCGGTGACGGTGTTGCTCGAATGGCGCCAGAACAGGACGGCCGCGTTCCAGTCGTAGGCGGTGCCGTCCGGGTTGTGCAGGTTCTTGAAGAGGTTGCCACGCACGATCCAGTTCCTCGCCGCATGCGCGCTGATGCCGTTGAAATAACCCACTCCCGCGCCGTGGTCACCGGGCGGACTGCCGGTGTACTCGAACCAGCAATACTCCACCACGCCATCGTTCACGCCCAGACCGGCGTTGACGTCCGTGGGATTGGCCTTGATGAACTGCGAGCCCGCGTTGATCAGGCGCACGCAGTAAACCCGCGGCGACTGCGCGCCTGCGTTGAAGATGATCGTGTTGTCCCAGGTGTCCCGAAGAGTCAGGTGCGCGATCGTGGTGTTGGTGCTGTTGGACCAGATGCCAAACGGGACGCCGCCGTGATTAGGATTGTCCATGCCGCGTCCGGCGAGCACGACGTTGGTGCTGCCGGCCGCGCCGCGGATGGTCACATTGTGTCGGCCGTTGACGTAAAGGCTGCTCGTCAAATGGTAAGTGCCATTCGCGAGCAGAATCGTATCGCCGTGCTGCAGGCTGCCCATGGCCGACTGCAATTGCGGCTCGGTGGACACGTGGACGACGCGCGTGCCGGCAACCGGCAAAGGCGGCGCCTCGCCGGGCGTCGCGACGCCCAGCGCGCTCGCGAACCGCAACAACACCATCGCGACGATGACGACCATGCCTCTCATCGAACGGAAGGTAATCTCCCACGCAGGCCGAAGGCAATCAATGCTGCGAGCGCGCTTGCCGCGATTATTACACTGCCATGTCAGGCGGCCTCTCAGGCACGCGAGATTCCCGACCGGTCCCACCTCCCGAGGCTGCATGCGGGGTTAAGGCCCATTCCCGTTGGAGAATGGCTCGCTTGGATTGACGCGGCAAGGGGGCCGGTCAAGAATCCGCGCGCACATGACGCAGAAACAACTTCAGTCGCTGGCGAAGCGGCACGGCACGCCGCTCGTGATCATTGACCACGATGTCATCCGGAAAAACTACGCCGAGTTCCGCCGTCACCTGCCCAAGGTCCAGTGTTATTACGCCGCCAAGGCCAACGCCGAGCCGGCCATCATCCGCACGCTTTACGAGGCCGGGGCGAGTTTCGATGTGGCCTCGATGCCGGAGTTCATGATGGTTTATGAGAACATCAAGGACCTTCCCGCCAAGGCGCAGCAGGATTTCATCTGGGACAAAATCATCTATGCCAACCCGACCAAGCCCAAGGAAACATTACTCGCCCTTGACCAATACAAACCGCTCGTCACTTACGACAACCTGGCCGAGTTGAAGAAGATCAAACAATACGCTCCGCACGCGGGAGTGGTGCTGCGGCTGGGCGTGGCGAACACCGGTTCGCAGTGCGAGCTGTCCAACAAGTTCGGCTGCCAGACCGGCGAAGCGGTGGATTTGATTCTGGAAGCGTTCCGGCTGGGCCTCGTGGTCGAGGGGTTGAGCTTCCACGTCGGCAGCCAATGCACGAACTTCCAGAACTTCGTCCAGGCGCTCAACGCTGCCGCGGCGGTGATGAAGGAGAGCCGCGAGCGCGGACATGAAATCAAGATCCTCGACATCGGCGGCGGCTTTCCCGCACCGTACAACAAACACGTCAAACCCTTCCGCGAACTGGCCCGCGTCATCAACGCCGAGATTGACCGCTTGTTCGCGCCGGACATCCAGATTCTGGCCGAGCCGGGGCGATTTCTCGTGGCCACCGCCGCAACCTCCGTGGCGCGGGTCATTGGCAAAGCCGTGCGCGAGGGCAAACCGTGCTACTACATTGATGACAGCGTCTATCACACGTTCAGCGGCATCATCTTCGACCACTGCCAATACCACCTGAAGTCCTTCCGCAAGGGCCGACCAGAGGTCGCAGCGGTATTTGGCCAGACCTGTGACGGGTTGGATTGCATCTCGCAATCCGAGTTGTTGCCGGAACTGGAAATCGAAGACCTGGTTTATGCCGAAAACATTGGCGCTTACAGCAACGCCTCGGCCACGTGGTTCAACGGCTTTCCGCCCGCGAAGGTGATTCACGTGAATGAGTAATTCGCTGTGTTCTTGCTCGTGCAATTCCGGATGTGCATTCCGTCCATGTCCGCGTCGGTGGTGAGGATGACCTCCTCGTAACGCAGGCCCTCGGTGTTGTCCGCGACATTGAGCGCCTGCATGAAGTTGTACATCTGGTCGTTCTTGTACATCACGTCGCGCTTGAGATCCCACACGTTGAGCGGCTTGTCTTTCAGCACGAACACGGCCTGATTGTTTGGTGGCTGTGCGCAGGCACTCGCGGCAACTCCTGATCGAGCCGACGGTGGACAGCCCTTCGCAGATGAAGACCATCGTGCCTATGCCAGTGGTCATTTGTCTTTCTTGTCGGCGACATTGCCGCTGCTATGCTCCCCCCATGACCGCGAGCCAGTCGCCCCGCATCCTCACGACCACTGTCGGTTCGTATCCCGTTCCCGACTGGCTGGCGGCGCTGCCCAGCGAGCAGGCGTTGCTCGATGCCACGCGCGTGGTGTTCAACCTTCAACGCGAGGCCGGCATTGACCTGCCCACCGATGGCGAGCTGTATCGTTTCGATGTGAATCATCCCGACACGAACGGGATGATCGAGTATTTCGTCCACAAACTCGGAGGCATCCGGAGCGAGGTCGGACGGCGGGACACGGCGGCGTTTCGCGCGAAGAGCGAAATGCGTTTCCGGCTGAAACCCGCGGCGGTCGTCACCGGCGCGATTTCGGAAGGCGTGTTGAACCTGCCCGAGGACTGCGCCCGCGCCGCCAGTGTGGCGGGCGGGCCGTTCAAGTTCACGCTCACCAGTCCCTACATGCTCGCGCGGACGTTGCTCGATGAGCATTACCGCGATTTCCAACAACTCACCCTGGCCATCGCGGATGCGCTGGCCGCGCAAGTCGGTGACTTGAATTGCGCCTGCGTGCAGGTGGACGAGGCGAACGTTCCGGGGAATCCCGCCGACGCCCCGCTGGCTGCCGAAGCCATCAATCGCGTGCTCGACGCCGTGCGCGTGGAGAAAGCGGTGCATTTTTGTTTTGGCAATTATGGCGGCCAGACGATCCAGAGGGGCACGTGGGCAGCGCTGGTTTCGTTCTTGAACAGCCTGCACGCGAATCATCTGGTCCTCGAACTGGCGCATCGTCCGCCATCCGATCTGGAGGCGCTTAAGGACGTGGAGGCGCGCCTCGGCATCGGGCTTGGCGTGGTGGACATCAAGGTGAACCACATTGAAACGCCGGAGGAAATCGCGCGAGCCATTGAGCGTGCGGAGAGGATTCTTGGGCCGAACCGCGTGCGCTATGTGAATCCCGACTGCGGTTTCTGGATGTTGAAGCGCAGCGTGGCGGACCGCAAAATCGCCGCGCTCGTGAAGGGGCGCGATTTGTATTTGGGGCGGGAGTGATTTGGCAACTGTCAGATGACTTTCCAGCAAATGTATTCGTGCTCCCATTCTCCCTCACCCCGGCCCTCTCCCGCTCGGAGAGGGGATTGCTATTGATCGGTGAAATTTATCCCGAGACAGCGATGCCAGACCAGTCTCACGACCCTCCGCGAGACTGGCGGCGATTCTCCCTCTCCCAGCGGGAGAGGGCCGGGGTGAGGGAGGGTTCAATCCACACAACGATGACCGATCCATTCACCCTCTCTCCCTTCGAGTTCTTCGTGCGGCCCACGCGGACGCGGTTTCCGTTTCGTTACGGCATGGCGAGCATGACAGAGGTGCCGCACCTGTTCGTCCGCACCCGCGTCATGATCGGCAACCAATCATCCTTCGGCCTCACGAGCGAAGGCTTGCCGCCCAAATGGTTCACCAAGAATCCGACAACCACATTTGAACAGGACCTGCCCGAGATGCTCGAAGTCATCGGGCACGCCGCCCGGCTTGCGGAGCAAATTGCGCAAACGCCCATTTCATTCTTCGACTTCTGGCGCGAGTTGTATCGCCAGCAAACCGGCTGGGCGAAATCGCGCAAGCTCGCGCCGTTGCTGGCCAATCTCGGGGTGGCCCTGGTCGAGCGCGCGGTGCTGGATGGCCTGTGCCGGACCGCCGGCCAGCCGCTGCATCGGATGGTGGCCTCGAACCGGCTGGGACTGCGGTTGGGCGAGGTTTGCCCGGAACTCGGCGACGCGCAGCCGGGCGACCTGCTGCCCGCCGCTCCGCTGGATTCCTGCTTCGTGCGTCACACGATCGGCCTTGGTGATGCCCTGTCGCCCGCGGAGATTCCCGCCGACGAGCGGGTGGACGACGGTCTGCCACAGGATTTGGAAAGCTCCATCCGCGCCTACAACCTGCGTTACTTCAAGGTCAAACTGTTCGCCGACGCGGAGCGCGACCTGGCCCGGCTGCGCGCCTTGAGCGGACTCCTGGAGCGCGAGACCGGCGGAAACTTTTTGGTCACGCTCGATGGCAACGAGAATTTCAAGAGCTTCGCCGCGTTTCGCGAGTTCTGGCAGCAGGCGTTGGCCGACGCAACTCTGCGTGGCTTGTGGCAACGGATCATCGTGGTCGAACAGCCGGTGCATCGCGACCACGCCTTGAACGATGAGGCCGGAACCGCCTTGCTGTCCTGGCCGGATCGTCCGCCGTTGATCATTGACGAGTCCGACGGCGAACTCGGTGATCTGCCCCGCGCGCTTTCGCTCGGCTATGCCGGAACGAGTCATAAAAACTGCAAAGGCATCGTCAAGGGCCTTGCGCATGCGTGCCTGTTGGAAAAGCGCCGCCGCGGCGGTCCGCCCGGCGTATTGACCGGAGAAGATTTGTGCAATCTCGGTCCGGTGGCGTTGCTGCAAGACCTCGCGCTGATGGCTTTGCTGGGCATCGAGCACGTCGAGCGCAATGGCCATCACTACTTTCGCGGCTTGAGTCTCTGGCCGGACGACTGGCAGACGGAGTCTTTGGCCGCGCACAGTGATTTGTATGCACGGCATCCTCAAGGTTTCGTGGCTTTGCACATCCTCCAGGGCCGCCTTCGCCTCGATTCGGTGAACGCCGCGCCCCTGGGTTTTCGCCCGTTGCTTGATCCCTCGCGGTTGGAACGGCTCTCCCTCTTTTGAGCGGCGAAATCCGCTGACGTGAGGTCGCGCGCATCTCAGTTACAGGCAGGAGTTGTCGCGCTGCGACAACCGCGTCCGCGTTCAGCGGACGAAAATGGCTCACCAGCCAGGGCCGTTGCGCTGTTGAACGCGGCGCTGCTCGTCACAGCGGGACGAGTTCCACCACGTCGTTCCCATCGACTCTGCAAGAAAGTGAGATGTGCTGCCGGATGTCTGATCTTCCGTTTTTCCCTGTTCTTGGCACGTGAAGTGCCCTAACTTCCGGCCAGTAACTGGCCACCAACATGTCCGCGCCCAAGAAAGTCCTGATCATTGACGACGACTCCGAGTTCCGCCGATTGTTCGGCGAGTGGTTGCAGCTCAATGGCTGGAAGGTGCTGGAGGCGGCGGAAGGCGAGTCGGGGCTGGAGATGGTCCGCGAGCAGCGACCGGACATCGTGTTGTGCGACCTGCTCATGCCGCGCGGCAACGGTTTTCAGGTTTGCCGGACGATTCGGCAAGACATCACGCTGCGCCACACGCGCATCGTGGTCACCTCGGGCCGTGACTATGAAGCCGACCGCCTCGCCGCCCGCGAGGCCGGAGCGGATGAGTATCTCACCAAACCCGTCGCGCCCGACCAGCTCCTCGCCGTGCTGGGGCGGTTGTGCGGCCAAAACACCAAACCAGGCTCGAAGACGAGTTTCCTGACCCGCGCGGCCACTGCGCCGGCGCGACTGAAATTCTGGGGGGTGCGCGGCTCGATTCCCACGCCCGGCGCCGGCACGGTGCGTTATGGCGGCAACACTTCGTGCGTCGAACTGCGGGCCGGCGGAGAGATCATCATTCTCGACGCCGGCACCGGCCTGCGCGCGCTGGGAAAGGACCTGGTGGCGGAGTTCCAGGACCAGCCGTTGCACCTCACCTTGCTGCTCTCGCACACGCACTGGGATCACATCCAAGGCCTGCCCTTTTTCCAGCCGATTTATCAACCGCGTTGCCGGTTGCGCATCCTGGGTTACGAAGGCGCGCGATCCGGTTTGGTCCATGTCTTGTCCGGCCAGATGGAAAGCCCCTATTTCCCGGTGCCGTTCGGCGAGTTGCCCGGCAATATTGAAATCGTGGAACTGAAGGATCTGTCCTTCGAGGTGGGGCCGGTGCGGGTGCAGGCGGCCTTCGCCAATCATCCGGGCATCTGCGTGGGCTACCGGCTGTTCACCAACGACGGCTCGGTCGCGTTCTTCCCTGACAACGAGCCGCATTGCCGGCATCGCGGCCTCACGGCCATCGCGCCCACCAAGCCGCACAATTCGCTGGACTACGCACAGGCCGAGGAGCGGAAGGTGGTGGAATTCCTGCGCGGCGTGGAGGTGCTGATTCTCGACACACAATACGAGGTGACCGAATACGATGCCCACCGGGGCTGGGGACACGGGTGCGTGGATGACGCCGTGGCGGTCGCCCTGCAGGCCGGGGCCAGACAGCTCTTTCTCTTTCACCATGATCCAGACCATGATGACGACCGGCTTGATCGGTTGGTGGCGCGCGCGCGGGACATCGTGGCAGCGGAGCGAGGTTCGCTGCAGGTGGACGTGGCGCGCGAAGGCGCCGTCGTGGAACTTGCGACCCTGACGCGCCGGAGTCATAGTTGACGAGGTGCTTATGAAACCGGAATCCATGAACCGGCGAAAGTTTCTGCGTTGTGGCGCGGCGATGGCCGCCGGCGTGCCGTTGTGGTTGCGCCACGCCACCCCGGCTCTGTTCGCCGCGCAAGCCGAACCGCCAGCCGCCAAACCCCTGACGACGTCACTGCGGTCAAACGCCAAAGTCGCCATCGTGGAGTGCCGCACCTACGGGCCGGAAGTGCGCGCGGCGTTCGGAAAAAGCTTTGACCTGCTGGGCGGCATCGGCTCGTTGGTGAAAAACAAGACCGTGACGGTGAAGCTGAACCTGACCGCCACCGATTTTTCGCCCTTTCTCGGCCGGCCGGTGGGCGAAACCTTCATGACGCACGAAGCGACCGTGCAGGCGTTGACGGCGGAATTGTTCGCGGCCGGCGCCCGGCGCGTGCGGTTGGTCGAATCCACGCAGAGCAAGGCCCGCCTGAGATCCACCCTGGCGCTCGCCGACTGGGACGTAAACGCGCTGGAAGCCATGGGCCGGCTCGAATTCGAGAACACGCGCAACCTCGGTGAGGGCACCAGCTACTCCCGCCTCAAAGTGCCCTCCGGCGGTTTCATGTTTTCCGCGTTCGATTTCAACCGCGCCTATGAGGAAACCGATGTCATGGTTTCACTTTGCAAACTCAAGAACCACATCACCGCCGGCGTGACGCTCTCGATGAAGAACTTGTTTGGCATCACGCCCAACGCGCTTTATGGCGACCAGGCCGGCAGCGAGGAGGCCACGGCCGGACGTGGTCCGCTTCACAACCCGCGCGGCTTCGAGCACATCAAGCTTCCGGGTCTCAAGGACGGCGTCACCCAGACCGACCCGACCTGGCGCGTGCCGCGCATCATTGCGGACATCTGCGGCGCGCGGCCCATTGACCTGGCGATCATTGACGGCATCACCTCGATGAGCGGCGGGGAAGGGCCGTGGTGCGGTCAGGTGGCGAAACTGAAGGTCACCACCCCGGGTGTGTTGATCGTCGGATTGAACGGCGTCGCGACCGATGCGGTGGGCACGGCGGTCATGGGCTATGACAATCCCCGCGCCGCCCGCGGCACCAAGCCGTTTCACTTTTGCGACAATCATCTGTTGCTGGCCGAACAGGCGGACCTGGGCACGGCGGACCTGTCGCAGATCGAAGTGCGCGGCCTGGCGATTGAAAAGGTCCGATATCCATACGGCTGAAGAGTGACCTCGCGCGGCGCGGATTTTGTGGCGCACCAATCAGTGAGTTCGCGCCGCTTTGGAGAATGGACTTTTTGCCCCGCCGTAGGTCGTTCCATGATTTTCGAGCCGCCTGGCCTGCGCGCGGCCCGCTTCGGCGCGGCAGCCTTCGCCCTCCGCGCTGCTGCGGGCGAGGGCTGGTGGGCGTTGAGGGACTCGAACCCCCGACCTACTCGGTGTAAACGAGGTGCTCTACCATTGAGCTAAACGCCCGGCAAACCGGCCGGGCGTACAATGCGGCAAAAACTCCGTTAGGCAAGCTTGGACTCCCACTCCCGCAGAGCCGCCGGCCTGTAACGCCGACTTTCCAGTCGGCTCGCCCCGTGGAGAATTTCACTGAAAGTCCGCATTGCCGCGAAAGGGGCTTGCTCCACGGGGCAAGCGCGCCGGTTGGAAAACCGGCGTTACACCCGTCCCTTGCGGTTCAGGGACTCAAGGCGCGAACTTGGGTGGAGAATTTTCTCCCGCAGAGCCTCGTTGCCGACCAATCGCCATTGGTTTTCCAAGCGTCTTTCCGCTCCTTGCGTTGAACGCCAGCCACAAACCGCAAACTCTCGCTGAGGCGCATGGCGCCTCTTGCCTCCACCCAAGCGACGAATTGCCCACCATCATGGCAAGCGCATCCTGCATGTGCTCGACCAGACGAATCCACGGCAATTCAAACTGCATGATGGCCTGAGGCTCGGTCTCGCGCGCATGATTTGGGTTGTCAACCGGGAACGGGTCTTTAGCCTGCGGGCATGTTCACCAGATTCAGACACGAAGCGCGCGCGGTCGCAGGCGCTGTTGCCTTTGCTTTACTTGCAGTCCTGCTCTTGACGCCATCAGCCTGCGGAAACGATTGGCCGCAATTCCGTGGTCAGGGCGCGCTGGGACGCAGCGACACCAAAGCTCTGCCGCTCACCTGGAGCGATGAACAGAACGTCGCGTGGAAAACCCTCCTGCCCGGGCCGGGCGCGTCCAGCCCCATCGTCCTGGGCAATCGAATTTTCCTCACCTGCTACACCGGTTATGCCACTTCCTCGCGCGAACCCGGGGAGATGAGCAACCTCAAACGCCATCTCCTTTGCCTCGATCTGGCCGATGGGAAAATCCTCTGGAATACGCCCGTCCCGGCCGAACTGCCGGAACAGGAACGCATCCGCGAGGATCACGGTTACGCCTCCAGCACGCCCGTGGCTGACGCCGAGCGTGTTTACACCTTTTTCGGCAAGTCCGGCGTGTTCGCTTTCGATCACCACGGCCGGCAGCTTTGGCAAACCAGGGTTGGCGACCAGCTCAATGGCTGGGGCTCGGCCACGTCGCCCGTGCTCTTCAAGGACCTGGTGATCGTCAACGCGAGCATCGAGAGCGAATCGCTCGTAGCGCTCGACAAGCAGACCGGGAGGGAAGTTTGGCGCGCCAGCGGCATCAAGGATTCCTGGCACGCGCCGGTACTGGTGCATGCCCCGGATGGCCAGTCCGAAATCGTCGTCGCCATGTTTCGCAAAGTGCGGGCTTTCGATCCTGCCAAGGGGAGCGAGCTCTGGCACTGCGACACCGGGATCAACTGGTATATGTGCCCCACCCCTGTGGCGGAAAACGGGATCGTCTATTCCATCGGCGGCCGCAACCCGAACGGTGCGCTCGCCATTCGCGCCGGGGGTCGCGGCAATGTCACCGCCAGCCACGTCGTTTGGAAGCTCAACAAAGGCTCGAATGTGCCGTCGCCGATTCTGCACAACGGCCACCTTTACTTCGCGCACGAAAACCTCGGCATCGTCTATTGTGTCAACGCAAAGACCGGCGAACTGGTCTATGAAGAGCGCCTTGACCCATCGCCGGGCCAAATCTACGCCTCGCCGGTGTCGGCAAACGACGCGATTTATTTCACCGGCCGAGGCGGGCGGACTGTTGTCATCGCGGCCCGGCCACAGTTTGAGAAACTCGGTGAAAGCACCCTCGAGTCCAATCGCGGCGTCTTCAACTCCAGCCCTGCCATCAGCGGCAACCGGCTCTTGCTCCGATCGAATCACGCGCTCTACGCTCTCGGCAGCAAGTGAAAGCTCGGCGAACGGGAGTCGCAGTGGCTGAAGGAGAGCGGTTTCCCCGGCTTTCGGAATGTGGTGGGTCGGCGATGGGCAGACGCGCCTTGAGCAGGTGGGAAATGGACAATGGCTGTTCCCTCCCCTTGGGGAGAGGGTCGGAGGGAGGGAGGATTTGATAGTTTCAGGGAGCGAAGAAGGCTGACTGGACTGACTGGGCAGCCGAAGAATGTAGATCGATCTGGGCAGCCTCGTCGCGGCCTTTCTCTGCTACAAGTGCGAGCGCACTCGATTGTAACGGTGGCTATTCCGGGTTCGACTGCAGCCCAAACCTGAGTCTTTACCTCTTCGGCCCGTAACCGGGCTTGATGTTGCCCTTCTCGTCCAGCTTGCCGCAGGCCCAGAGCAGGCCGCGCGTGACGAGGTCCAGGTAACGGGCGTCTTCCACGGTGGCATTGTTGTGGCCGATGGTCGTGCTGAACACGCGCGTGCCTTGAAAATCATTCACCCAAGCGACAACCGTTTCATCTTCCCGAGTCGTGCCGTCGCGGCGTTTGACGGTTTGTTTGCCGCTGGCCAGCGGGGTGGCGGTCGGGAGCACCTGAATGTTGTTGTAGAGTTCTTCGTTAATGGTGGTCCAGTCGGCAAGACCCTGCGTGATGGGATGGTTCTTGTCGGCGAACTGGATGGCAATCGGTTGTTGCGGGCCGTGGCTGCTGGATTGCAGGCCGAGGTAATCGAACCACGCCGCGCGCTCCGAGCCAGCCTCCGCCCGCTCGCCGGGGTTGCCGACGCGATAGGAGTGCATGGCACAATGCAGGTTCACGCCAGGAACGCCCGCGCGATGCGGCGCCAGCACGCCCTGGATGACGGCAGGATCGCTGATGTCAGCGGCACATTCGTCGTGGATGACAACGTCGTAGCCTTTCGCGTAATCGGCGTTGCCAAAAACAAGCAGCGGCGGTTTCGTCGAGGAATCCGCAGAATGAATCTGGTCCACAACGACGTTGGCGCGGGCTTCGATGCCTTTCTTGAGGATTTCTTTCTGGTTCGCGTAATCGTGGCAACAACCGCCGGTGATCAACAATGCGCGCAGCGGTTTGGTTTGCTGCGCAAAAGTGTTCACAACGAGTGCGGCGGCAAGGAAGCCAGCGGCCAACAAGCGAATGGGTCTCATCGCGGTTTGTTTTAGCGGGATTCGACGGCCGGGGAAAGCGTGGAATTCAGGAGGAAAGGGAGAAGCTGAGACTTTTGCCAGCACCGCGGTTTGGTGTGCCGGCTTGCTATGCGGACCTCGTTTAACGGAGAGGACGCAGCGCGGTTGGTGGAGAACCGTGGTGCGAAGGGAAGCAGGAAGTTGGTATTGGGGCCGACAGCCAATCTCTGTCACGAGGGTTCGGGTAGTGCCGGAAGGCCGTGCGCCCGAGTGTGCAGGAACCTCGGGCTGAGGCTGGGCTGAGATTCTTGACGGTGGATCGCCCGGATGGGGTGAGCGGGCCATGAACGACTGCGCGGCTGGTGCGACGCTTCCGTCCGCCCTGAGTTGAGGACCCAAGCCAGTGCATCGAGCGACCACCGAGTGAAAAGCCGGATGCGGGAGAACTGCCCGTCCAGTTTGGGAGGGCGAGGAAGTTCCTTGCCATGGCTCTGACCTACAACAGTGCCCACCTTGGCCGCGGGCAGGCACACCCAGTTGCGCGAAGGTGAACTGCGCCGAAGGCAACAGACCCCGGCGCTTCCGGCTTGAACCGCTCCGTGGGCTGTGGGTTCATTGCTCCATCTGAAATGAAGATGACTGGCAGAATGTCCGTGGGTTTGCCAATGACCGGCCTTCTCCTTGCCGTTTTGGCGCAGGCCGTCGAGTTCGCGCCAGCCGAAGCGAGAGCCACAGACTCTCCACCGCAAGCGTCGCGGCGACCGACTGAGGGCCGGGTGTACAAGTCCCGGGTCACCCCACACTGGTTCGCAAACAACACCAAGTTTTGGTACCGGAACGATCTCAGCGGCGGAGCAAGGGAATTCATTCTCGTGGATGCCGACCGTGGCACTCGCGAGCGGGCCTTTGATCACGAGGCTGTGGCGAGCCAGATGGGCGATGGCGCCACGGCAACGAAGCTGCCGATCGAGGAACTGAGGTTCCGTGACGATGGCGAAAGCGTGATACTCCAGGGCAGGTCGCGGACCTGGGTGTTGAACCTCAAAACCGGCAAGCTGGACGCAGCCACCAGGGAGAGTGTGGAACCGGCCTCCGCCGGATTGCCGCCGGAGTCGCGCCCGCGTCCCTCCACCCGCACGGGAGCGGAATCGGAGATCACTTTTGACAACCAGCTTGACCGCGCGGTGGAGTTGTTCTGGCTGGACAGTTCGGGCGCGCGGCAGAGTTATGGCCGGATTGCGGCGCGCAGCCGTCGGGCGCAACACACCTTCAGCGGCCATGTTTGGCTGGTGGCCGATGGGAGCGGCGCGACGCTCGCCGTGTTTGAGGCAACGGACCGGCCGGAGGTGGCGGTGATTGATGGCAAGCCTCCCGGGCCACGCGAACGTCCGCGTCGCCCCCAACCGGGCGGTCAGCCGTCCGACCGCTCGCCTGATGGCCAGTGGACCCTCTTCATCCGGAAGAACAATGTCTTTGTTCGCGGTGACGACAGCAGCGAGATTCAACTCAGCACGGACGGCACGGAGGGTAATGAGTATCGCCGCGCGGAATGGTCGCCGGATTCCAGGACGGTGATTGCGTGGCGGGTCGAGCCGGGTGAGCGCAAGGAGGTCCACTTGATCCGCTCCTCGCCGCCCGGCGGCGGACGCGCCACGTTGGAATCCCGCCCTTATGCCCTGCCCGGAGACAAATTCAACAAACACGAGTTGAACCTCTTTGACGTCGCGAGCCGCCGGCAGACGAAGCCGGAAGTGGATCGCTTCGAGCACGAATGGCAATCGCCACGGGTGAACTGGAGTCGCGACGGCAGGCGCCTGCGCTGGCAACAGGTGGATCGCGGCCATCAGCGGTTGCGGGTGATCGAGGTGGAAGCGAGCACCGGAGCGGTGCGTAACCTCGTAGATGAGCGAAGTGAAACCTTCATCTGGACGGTGCATACCGAGACGCTGCGCCTGCAACTGGTCAACTATCTGGAGAAGAGCGACGAAATCATCTACGTCTCGGAGCAGGACGGCTGGCGGCATCTTTATCTCGTGGACGTGAAGGATGCAAAACTGCGCCAGATCACCAAGGGCGAGTGGGTGGTGCGCGGGATTGATCTCATTGATCAGGAAGCGAATCAAATCTGGTTCAGCGCCAGCGGCCGGAATCCCGATCAAGATCCGTATTTTGTGCATCACTACCGTGTGAACTTCGATGGCAGCGGATTGGTCGCGTTGACGGAGGGCGACGGCCACCACACCATCGAATTTTCGCCTGACAGGAGATATCTCATGGACACCTACAGCCGCGTGGACGCGCCGCCGGTGAGCGAATTGCGCCGCGCGTCCGATGGCCGGCTCGTATGCCGGCTGGAGGAGGCCGACATCACGGAACTGAAAGCCGCGGGGTGGCAGCCGCCCGAAGTTTTCGTGGCCAAGGGACGCGACGGCAAGACGGACATCTGGGGATTGATTTATCGCCCGCGGGATTTCGATCCGAACAAAAAGTATCCGGTCATCGAGGACATTTACGCCGGGCCGCAAGGATCGTTCGTGCCAAAGACTTTCGGCGGGACGCGCTATGAATCGCTCACCGGCCGGGGATTCATTGTTGTGAAGATTGACGGTATGGGCACGGCAAACCGCTCAAAGGCCTTTCACGATGCGTGTTTCCGGAACCTCAAGGACGGCGGCTTCGCCGACCGCATCCTTTGGATGAAGGCCGCCGCCGCGAAGCACCCGCAACTCGACCTCACGCGCGTCGGCATCTATGGAAATTCCGCCGGCGGTCAGAACGCGGCCGCCGCCGTGCTGTTTCATCCCGAATTCTACAAGGCCGCCGTCGCCTCGTGCGGCTGCCACGACAACCGCCTGGACAAGGCGTCCTGGAACGAGCAATGGATGGGCTACCTGCCGCCCGACAAGCTCTGGAGCAAGGAAGCGGACAACTGGTATTCGCAAAGCTCGAACATTGACAATGCGCACCGGCTGCAGGGGAAGTTGTTCCTGATTGTCGGCGAACTGGACAACAACGTGCCTCCGGAATCCACGTTGCGCCTGGCGGATGCGCTCATCCGGGCCGGGAAGGATTTTGATCTGCTGGTGATTCCCAATGGCGGACACGGCATGGGCGGCGCCTATGGCCAGCGGCGGATGGAGGATTTTTTCGTTCGTAATCTGCTTGGCAACGAACCGCCCAACCGCAATGCTACGGTTGAAATACCGGCCGGGAATTGATCGCGCCTTATGAAAACAGGACGCCTCCCAGTGTCCGGGAAAGCCTTGGTGCTTGCCGCTTTCCCGCGCGAATCCGCTTCCGTTCGGCACCCAGTGTAACCTCAACCTGAAAGGATCGTTATGAAAAAAGCCATCGCACTAATCGTCCTCACGTCGTTTGCCAGCTCACTCCTGGCCGCCGATGCGCGGGAAGAAGTCGCTCAAGCCGCCAAGAAACTTGGCGAGAAGGCGAACTACAGTTGGAAAACCACCGTCGCTGTTCCCGAGAGCGCGCAGTTCCGCCCCGGCCCCTCCGAAGGGAAGACCGAGAAAGACGGCTTCACCCACGTCAAGATGAGCTTTGGCGACAACTCCTTCGAGACGGTGATGAAAGGCGACAAGACGGCCTTCACCAATCGCGACGGCGAATGGCAACTGGCCGGCGAAGGGCAGGGTCAGGGGGGCGGTCGCGGTGGATTCATGCGCAACGTCCGCCCGCCCGCCGCGCAAGCCGCCGAAATCGCCGCGGGCGCGAAGGAGCTCAAGAAAGAAGGGGACGCCATCGCCGGCGAACTGACCGAGGATGCCGCCAAGTCGCTCATGCGCATGCGCCGCGGCGGCGAGGGTCCGGCCATCAGCAACGCCAAAGGCTCGGTGAAGTTCTGGATCAAAGACGGTGTGCTCACGAAATACGAGTACAAGGTGTCCGGCAAAATGGATTTCAACGGGAACGAAATTGATTTGGACCGTACCACCACCGTCGAGGTGAAGGACATTGGCACAACCAAAGTGGTGGTGCCCGAAGCCGCGAAAGCGAAGCTGTCGTAAGCCTTGTCCCGTGGTGCGCCCGCCCGGGGCGCTCTCTCCCCACAGTCCGCCGGTCTGTAGCGCCGACTTTCCAGCCGGCGCGCCCCGCGGAGTATTTCACCGAGAGTCTGCAGCGTTCAGCACGGGTTTCACTCCACAGGGCAAGGGCGCCGGTTGGAAAACCGGCGTCACGCCCTTTCCCCTGCGGTTCAGGGACTCAAAGCGCGAGTTCTTGCTTGGGGAATTCTCTCTCGAGCCGACGGCGCACTGAACCTCCTGGCGCAAGGCTATTGCGTCCGTCCGAACTTCTTCTCCAATTCGCGGTAGCTCATTTCGATGAGCGTGGGCCGGCCGTGCGGGCACGTGTAAGGCATGGCGCAGCGGCGCAAATCTTCGAGCAGCTTTTCGAGTTCACGGCCCGCCAGCGGATCGTTCGCCTTCACGGCATGGCGACAGACGGTCTTGGCCACGGTGTGCTCCCCGAGTCGCACGGTGTTCACTTCCCGCCCCGCGGCCTTGAGTTCGTCCACCAAATCGAGCACGAAGCGGCGTGAGTCGGACACCTTCACGAAAGGCGGCAGCGCGTCGAGCAGAAAGGTGCGCTCGCCGAACTCGCTCAGGCCCACGCCCAACCGCGTCAAGATCGCCAGTTGCTCGCGTAGAAATTGCGCGTCACGGGGAGAAAGCTCGATGGTCTCCGGCAGCAGAAGCTTCTGCGAGGGCGCCTGGGCTTTGCGCTCCAGTCGCTCCAGCATTTGCTCGAACAAGATCCGTTCGTGCGCGGCATGCTGATCCAACAAGACGAGTCCGCGATCCGATTCCAACACGACATAAAGCCGGCCGATGACGCCGACGAGACGAAGCGGGACCTTGAGGAGGGGAACGGGTGCGGTCGGTGATTCCGGGAGCTGGGAAACGGGAGTGGGAGTGGCAGGTTCGTGATGCGTGATGCGTGATGCGTGATCTTCGGCTGGCCGCGTGTAAGTCGTGGAGGCAAAACCCATTTTGAGCGGGCGCTGCTCGGGTTGCGTCGGAAACATCGCCGGGCGTTGCGGCAGCGGCGGCGTGAAGTTCGGCAACTCCGCCGGCTCAGGTGTTTTCTCCATGCCCGGGATCGTGACGATGGGAGAAACCTCCTGCGTTCGAGGTTCAGGGGTCGAGGTTCTAGGTTCGAGGTTTTCCCGCTTCTGGTCTGCCGAATGGAACTTCAGCAACGTCTCTCGCACAGCCTGCGCCACAAACTTTCGCACTTCTCCCTCGCGATGAAACTTTACTTCGCGTTTGGCCGGATGAATGTTCACGTCCACGGCTGCCGGATCCAGTTCGAGAAACAAACAGCAAACGGGGTAACGTCCCTTCATCAGCGCCGTGTGGTACCCTTCCAGCAGCGCGAAGTTGATTCCGCGGTTTTCCACCGGACGGCGGTTCACGAAAACGTGTTGGTCCTCACGCGTGGCCCGCGACACGCCGGGTGCTCCCATCAGTCCCCAGACGCGGAGGGTTGAGCGTTGAGGGTTGAGCGTTGGAGGACTGGCGCCCGGGGGCAATGCGGATTCGAACGATGGCGATTCTTCCACCACTGCCTCTTGGGTGAGTGTTGAAGAAAAATCCATGGCCAGCAGTTTCACGTCGCCCATCAGCCCCCGGAAGCGTTCGCGCAACGCGGTCAGCCGTTCTGGGATGCCCTGGCCGCTCTTGACTGCCGGCAACTGCCAGACCGCCCGCCCATCCTTCTGAAACGAGAAGGCCACCTCGGGAAAGGCCAGCGCGGCGAGCGTCAGGTAATGTTGAATGTGCGCCGCTTCGGTCTCCTCCGTGCGCAAAAACTTCCGCCGCGCCGGCAGGTTGAAGAAAAGTTGTCGCACCTCCACGCTCGTGCCCGGCGCGCTGCCGGCGGCTTTGACTTCCACGATCTTGCCGCCATTGACGATGATCTGCGTTCCCTCCGGCGAATCGCTGTCGCGTTCACGCGTGGTCAGGGTGAACCGGCTTACGCTGGCGATGCTGGGCAACGCTTCGCCGCGAAAACCCATCGTCGCGATGGCCGCGAGATCTTCGGCCCGCTGAATCTTGCTCGTCGCGTGGCGCTCGAGACAGAGCAACGCGTCGTCGCGGCTCATCCCCACGCCATCATCGGTGACGCGGACCAAGCTGCGCCCGCCGGCCTGGACTTCGACGGTGATCCGACCGGCCCGGGCGTCGAGGGCATTCTCGACGAGCTCCTTCACCACGCTGGCGGGACGCTCGACCACTTCGCCGGCGGCGATCT
Organism: Verrucomicrobiia bacterium; assembly: GCA_011525685.1. Classification (GTDB taxonomy): domain Bacteria; phylum Verrucomicrobiota; class Verrucomicrobiia; order Limisphaerales; family JADLHS01; genus WYBW01. Next base: position 17,063 of record WYBW01000062.1, on the reverse strand, counting down.
GGTTGGCGACCTGTTCCGGCAGCAGGCGGATGCGGTTCATGGGCGGAGGCGTGATGCCTGAAACATGAGGCTTAAGGCGGCGGCCAGCTCAGAGATGGTCTTCACGTTTCACGCCCCCCGCGTCACGGTTTGGCCTGCGGCACCGGCAAGGCAAAGCCGAACACCGCGCCTCCGCCCGGTTCGTTGCGCGCCCAGATGCGACCGCTGTGGTCTTCAATGATCTTTTTGCAAATGGACAACCCCAGCCCCGTACCGTGGGCCTTCCCATGCGTGACAAACGCCTGGAAAAGCTGGTCCGCGATTTCCGGGGCGATGCCCGGTCCGGTATCCTGCAACTCCGTGACCAGCTCCCGCGGCGTCAACGTGAACCGCACCGTCACCGAGCCGCCGCGCGGCATGACATCGGCGGCGTTGTGAAGCAGGTTCAAGAACACCCGGCGCAGGCGGTTGGGATTGAGCATCAGCTTTGCCTCGGGCGGCGGATGGGCCACGACCAACTCGACCGATTTGATGGCCGCCTCTTCCTTCAACTCCTCCAGCAGATGGCGGAAGAACTCGTGGTAATTCATCAACGTGAGCGAGTCCACCGCACTGCTGCCTTGAGTGAAAAGGAGGATTTCACCCACCAGATCATTGATGCGGTCAATCTGCTTGCGGACGCGTCCGTGGGCGGTGGCCCGGATTTGGGGCGAGGCGTTGGGGGCGCAGGCCAGTTCGGCGGTGAGACCGATGACGTTGAGCGGATTCTTGAGATCGTGAACAATCGAGCGCGCAAACCGGCCGATGACCGCCAGACGCTCGCTTTGGACCACCTCGCGCAGAAAGTGCTGGTTGAACTCCCGCAGCCGCTGGCTGATGACCTGCAACACACTCAACGCCAGCCCGGGCGAACGCTCGATCAGGGTCAGCAATTCGCCGCGCGGAATGAAATAGGCCGTGGTGTTCCTGGCCGCCGTCGCGCTCGCGGAACGCGGGCGATGTTCGATGATCGCCATCTCGCCAAAAATGCCCCCCGGACCGATTTGCGACAGGACCCGGCGGGTCTCCTGGTTGACCCAGCCGGAAATCTCCACCAAGCCTTCCCGGACCAGGTAAACGCCGTCGCCGGGGTCGCCTTCGCGAAAAATCTCCTGGCCCGTGTGGAACTGCCGCTCCAGCGTGACGTGGCGCAGCGCGCGCAATTCCTCGGGCTTGAGGTTGCGGAACAACTCGGCGGATTCGAGCGCGACCATGGGCGCACTCTAGGTCAAAAGCCAGGGAGGGAAAAGCCAAGATGTGCCCGAGGGTGAGATTCGGCGGCGCGAAACAACCCGGCCTGAACTTGACTCGCATGCGGGCGAAAACTAGCCTGTGAACCGGATTGGTGGCCATAGCTCAGCCTGGTTAGAGCCCCAGATTGTGGATCTGGCTGTCGCGGGTTCAAATCCCGTTGGCCACCCCATCCTTCAAATCTTCCACAATCCTTGTCGGTTCAGCCATATCTTGTGCAATTTCGACAGGATATGCCCTCCGCGCCCCTTCCCGCCAAACCGCGTTTGCCGATTCCGCCCACTCGCAGCCCGCCAAAACGCGAAAACGGTCGTGATTCTCGGACAGGTTTCGCGGCGTTTATTCTCGCATACGTTTTGGCTGATTGGCGCCCGGCTTGGAATCCGTGGCCCCGGCGCTCGTGCTGAGGATTGTGCCGACATCTCCCGGGCGCAGCGTCGGAACGCCAGACTGACCGTCATTGGGCGCATAGGTCTCGAAGAGCGCGAATGATCTTCACCATGCCCCTGGTGTCCTGGCTGCAGTACACTTCCAGATTTCGGCGCACCCGTGCCTTCTCCGTCTCGGACACGTTGCCGAACGTGACCCGGCAGAACTCCAACGACGCCGTCCCGCCCTCCTGGATGTCCAAGCCGTCGTAGCTGTCCCCCACAAGGGCCGGCAGCACCGCTTTCATTGATGCCGAGCCTCGCTGCTCCGGATGGTAGTACCGGAATGCCTTGAACGGAATCAGCAGGTCAACGAAACGCTTTTCGATTCCCCGCAGCCAGTCGGCGTAATCGGGCAGATGGTCGCAACATTCTCGCAAGACTCGCTTCTCGAATTGAGCGTTGTAGGCCACGATCGAGCCAGCATTTCCCAGCAGCCCGCGGAGTCGTCCAAGGAACTGCGGCCTTGGATCCTGGGCGTCCTCAGCCAGAAACGTGTGATGTTCAGGTTCGGCTTCGAGGGCTGGGAGCACGTGCAATGAAAACTGAAATGGGATCTGTTGCCATGGCCTCGTGCCCTCGTACGGTGGCAGGGCCATCTGGAACGTTTCGAAGTCCAGGAAGTAGGCCGGAAACCGAATTTGTTTGAGAAACCGCCTTATCGGCTCCCGTTCGATGTACGGACGCCCATCCAGAATGGACTGCTTCTGGACCCGCTGAATCGCAGTCAGCGGTTCGGACTCCGGTATGTCGGAAATCCGCGTGAAGCCGCGGTTGAGGAGGTCGAAACCGCGCTTCTTGCCGCGGTAGAGATCAAGGACGCTGTGTTCCGGCAGGAATGCCCAGCAGTGGTCTCGAAGAGGACACTGAAAGGGCGCATCGCAATGGGCGCCGATGGCCGTTTCAGGGCAGGTCCGCTGGCCCACGGTTTTCATCATTTCCTCAAGCCCGGCCTCAATGGACCGCGAGAGCTCCATCGCTTGCTGCGTCACGTCTCGACGGACGAACAGTCGCCTCGGGTCGAGGTCCCCGCACCGAACGTAATCTCGATCCAAGTGCATCAGTGTGCATCGGCGGATACTCAGCCCGCTTCCGGCCAACAGGAATGCTTGAAACGCGACATCCTGCAGGTTGACGTCTCGCATCTCGACCCCGCTTTTGACTTCGACCAACTCCCAATCGTCTCGACCGATTGGATTCAGGATATCGATCCGCGCCAAGCCACCCACGTGCGTGAAGGCCGGTTCGAACAGGGGCCGCCGCTCAAGGACGGCTTGCCGAGTCTCCCTCAGCGCCCGGTCCAAATCCGACTGGCTGTCGACAACCGACCGTCCCCCTGGATAGAGCGTCCTCGCCAACAACCCAACCTCGTGTCCTTGGTCAAACATGGACTGGGTCAAGGGGTCCACGGGTGGGAACAGTCGCTGGGCGTTGTAGCGACACCACAACAACTTTGGGCACTGCAATCCTGCGAGGAATCCCGACTTGGAAATCCAGCGGTCGGAGATGCCACTGTCGCACCACTCGGGTTCAGTTGACTGATTCATTCATGCCTCTCTTCCATCCCCATTCCTCCAGCAATTCCAGCCACGCCTTTTTCGCCGCCACCTCCCGCAATGAGATCCGGGACGGCAGGGCGCGGCTCATTCGGCGATGACTCGGGTATTGTCCGGAGGCGGCCAGTTGCGACGCAACCGATTTCGTGATCAGGCCAGTGAAGAACTCCCGCTGCTGCTTGTGGATTCGTACGTAGGTCTGCCTACGTGAGATGATCTTTTGTGCGAGTTCCGGGAACTTCCGTGCCGCGAAGGTTTGGTGACATCCCGCCTTCTTGCAGACCGCCATCAACGACAAGGGAGGATCCGCCGGATGCTCCGCAGCCTCGGTCAGAATGGCCTCAATGGTCTTGACATCATGCCGCTTGAGCCTCCGGCGGAAGAGGGAGGCTACTTGCGGCGCCTTCAAAGACCGCACGAGTTTAACCTCTCCCGCCAGCGGCTGCGAAAGAAGATCCACAAGGTTCAGATCAAAGGCATACGCAACCATCAGACCAGATGGCAGCGTCGGAACGTGGTGGGTCGTGATCCAACACTTGATCGTGTCGTGGTCAATGCCAAGGTCTTGCGAAAGTCGGTGGGCAGTCCGACGCCCACAATGCCGCACCAAGTATTCAATGTTCTGAGACCATGCCCTGGATTTGCGGCTTTCGAGTGTCGCAGCCCCAGCGATGAGTGTCTGGCACTGATGCGCGATGAACTCTCGGGCCTCACGGACGTTGTCGTCATCCCCACCCTCGTTGATCGTTCCGCCGTCAACGCCGAGCCAGCCCCCACAGGCTGGACAACGACCTAGGAGCAGGTGCTTCCCAAGCGGTCGATGCCGCGCACCACACCCGGGACAATGCGATTCCAGGAGCGTTTGGTGGACTGGGCAGGATTGGACGACTTGAAGTTGCCAGAGGAGCGGGTAGTAAACGGTCGCCCCGCAGCGCTTCCATTCATTCAGGCATTGCGGACACCATCTCTGGTTTGTGCTGATCAACGCCCGGTCCGACAGCCAGCCGGTGGTGAACCGGAGCGTCAAGTCGTGTAAGGGCATCCGCAGCGTCAGCGACTCCAAGATTCTGACGCACTCCGCGCTCGTCGACCCGGCACCATTCAAACTCGACCCGAGGTGGCGAAGTACGTCGTAGCGTCCACCGACTCCGGCTACACCTGTGAACGTGCTTAATGGAGCCAGAACTTTGCTGACGAAAGTCGACAGCTTCAAGCTGTGCGCCTCTGCCAAGCGGGCGATGTAGCTCGTCAGCGATTCGACTAGGCCGGTGCCCACTCCCAGGGGTTCCAGCGAGTAGAGTTGACTCCGGGGCGGTATGGCCGGGAATTCTGGCAACTCGTTCACGTCATGGAGAATATCTGCGCCGATCATGCCACCTCCACTTCTGTGCCCACCGGGATACGGCGGGGCTTTGGTTCGCCCACCGGACGTTTCGGCTTCGACGCGGACGGCGGTGCCTGCTCGATCGCTGCTTCCAAACCGAGAATCTTCCGAGTCTCTGCTTCCGCATCTGCCGTCTCTTCGAAGAACTCTTCTCCGCGCTTGATCTCACGTGCGATTTCCAGACGTGCCTTGGCAGACAGAGCCGATGCCTGAAGGTGGTCGAGCGTGATCGTGTCCTTCCCAGCGCCAAGTGCCAAAGCCAAGGCACGCTCCAAGTGGTTCTTGAGAACGCCCACGAGTCCCAGCGAGACCTCGTACAGATAGTCCGCATACGACAACAGACTGGGCGGAGTGGCGAGCGGCAGCCGATCCTGGAATCCTTTCAGCGCCGTCAGGAATCCTCGAAAGCCCTTCTCCCGCTCGTAACGCGGGAAATTGAAGAGCGCCGTCCTGCGACCCAACTGTCCGTTCAGTTCGAGGGCGTTCGTCATTTCGTACGTTCCCACCAGAACCAGAAACACCGTCCCGTATGAAGCGAAGGACTTGAGCGTTTCCAGACAATCCAACAGCTTCCGACCGCTCCCTGCTCGGAGCATGTGTTGGGCTTCGTCGACGATCAGCACGGCAGTCTTGCGATGCCGCAAACACTTCTCGGTGAAGCGACGCATCTCCGCCGTGCTGAAGGACGGATGACGCAGGTTTGGTTTGGCTGGGCCGAACAGTGCTTCGACGTCAACTTTCCTTTCGATCAACGGTTCCCCGAGGGCCTCCATGATCCGCACGTAGAAATCCTTCCATCCGAACACGGGCGTCTCGGGTGCGGGGGCTTCAACGACAACCACCGGAACACAGCCGGGGTCAGAACGAAGGTAATCGATTTGACCTTGTTCTACCTGACCCCGGAAGATGTTGATCAGGGTGCTTTTGCCGACACCGGTGGGCCCTGTGACGATGGCGAGGTCAACGCCCGCCCGGTGCTTGATGGTTGAGCACAGTTGATCCCTCACGGTAAGAAGCGTCGGGTGGGCGATCCTCTTTTTCGCGAAATAGTTTAGCTTCTCGACGGTGGTCTTGGTCAGTACTTCCTGTAGCTCGGTACGATCGAAACGCGTGCTCATATTTCACTGGCCTCCTCAACGTCGTTGAAGTCCGGTTCTGCGTCTTCGTGCTCCCCCGGCTGCGAAGTGGCACCCCCGGCGGTCCCAGGGAATGGCATAACCTTCTCCGGGCTCGCAGGCACTTCAGTACCGCCTGCGGCCAACTGCCGTTCCTTGTCCTTCTCCCGCTGCTGCTTCACCCGTTCCACCTCCTCGGGACCAGACATGAAATCGAGCAGCCGCTTCGCGGAGATGAGTTTGCCGACGGTCAGGCCAGATTTGGCCTTCCGCAGTTCCTGCGTTGCGATCTTGATCTCTTTGAGCGAGCGCCCGTTGAAAAAGTGGTGGTACTCGGACACGCAGCGCAGCCAGCGCCCCTTGACGAGGGCATAGACAATGCCGGCGTTGAAGGGGTCCACTTTCACCCGCACCTTGGTGCCCTCCACCCCAGCATTCCGGAATTCGTCGGTCCAGTAATAGAGGTAGTTGACCTTGATGCCCGCCCGAGGAATCACCTTGGCCAGGCCAGTGCGCGTGGACGGCATGCACCAGATTTCGAAGCTTTCGTCATAGGCAATGAGCCGCGTCGGCCGCTGACCCGTCCGCTCGATTGCCTTCACAAACGCCTCCGCTGGACTCATCCCAAGAGTGGAATGAACGGCTGCATCATAGATCCGGTACAGGTACTCGGACAAAAGTGGGTCAAACTCGGCCAGGGTCCAGCAGGCCAAATTCGCCGGGTCGTTGCTCTTGGTCACCGTCCGAACGTTTTTCTTCGTCGCCTGGGTGTTTCCCCAGAGCTGATACAGCAGTTGGGTGTTGATGGTGCCGAACATTCGCTCGATCACACTGCCAAACCGCGGCTTTGCGGGCGGCCGTTTCTCGATCGCCATTTCGTAGCGGGCAGCCAGCAGTTCGAAGTCGCAACTGGAGAACTCTTTGCCATTGTCCACAACCACGCGATCGGGAAGCCGCCCATGAATTCGCACGATCTCACGCAGGACCGCCATGCAGCAGACATACGAGGGTTCGTCGAACGAAACGTAGAACGCCAGGATGCGCCGCGTGCATTCGTCGATCGCCAGCGTGAGCCACGGACGGCCGATTGACTTTCCAGTCCTGCTCGAAACCAACTGCAGATCGAGCTGCGTATGGTCGATGTGCATGCGTTCAAACGGACGATCGCACGTCCGCCGGGAACCGGTGGATTCCGTCCGGGGTTCGAACGGATAAGCCGCACGTCTGCCCTTCCTGGCTTTCGTGGCTCGATACCGATCAAGTTCACGGATACGCTCGCAGAACCACTGATAGCTGGGCGGACTGTAGCCGGCGCTCACGCACGCGTCGCGGAACCGTGCGTAAACCGGAAGACGCCCCTTTTGCTTCAAGGTGAGGTAGTCATCGTTGAGCACCTTGTCCGCAAGATCGTAAACGGCGGGCGGAAATCGGAGTGTGCGATTTCCGCGCTTACGTGCCCTGGGCAGAAGCCCGAGGAAACCGGAGCCATGGATTTCTTCAGCCTCCCGGTGATCCTTCTTCCAGCGATCGAGCGTCCGCGGCGTAATGCCGGCGACCGCGGGATCTGCCGCCTGGACGGCCTTCAACCGCTTGAGCGCTTCCGCCAGTTCTTCCGGTGTCGCAGCCAGGGTTGCCTCGACCACCTTGGGATTCGTGGTGGGCACAACCCCGGTCACCTGCACCATCTCACCGCGGGAAATTGCTGCGTCGAAAACGTCCCGTTGAATCTCAATTGACTGTCCCTCCGTGGTAAGGACCACGACGCTGGCATTGTGATTCGCCACAGTGTAACGGCGTTCATGCCACAAGACCTCTGTTCCCACTGCCACCAGCACACCGTTGCCGTTCTTGGGCCATTGCCTCTGGCTGGCTGCGGTTAGGACACGGCATGCGCGGGCCAGCTCAGGGCTTGCGAAGACGAACGCCTTCTCCCAGTCGATGATCGGCGACTGTCGGAGGTCGACGAATGCATACCCCTTCCCGATCACGGAGTATACTTCCTCGGGTTTTGTTCCCGGGCACAGGCCGAGGAGTTCTTTGACTGAAATCCCGATGCGCGTGCCTACGACCTCTACGATGCGGGCTTTCGCATTCGGATCAGGCTCCGGCGCGCGTTCGTCCAGGTAATCCGCCATGAAGGTGATGTTGCGTGTGAAGTTCGGGTCCAGCTCGGCCGAACTCACCACCCGGTAACGGAAGCCGTGGCCGCTGGCGACTTCTTGTCCAGGCGGGCAGATCCAACGCCCCCCTCTGTCCGCTGATACCGATTCGGCATATCCTCCGTCAGCCGGAGCAACTCATCCTCCGCCTTGCACTCGATGATCTCTACCCCGTCCTCGCGAAGGGAGAGGAAGTCGGGGGTGTGCAACGCGCCGGTGCGGCGACCCGACTTTGCCACGTACGACAAGGTGATCGGCGTGGGTTGATCGAAGTAGCCCAGAACGGCATCGTCGTATTCCTGGGTGTAAATGAAAGGCAGCTCGACCGTGCGTGACTCCGCCTGAACCACGAAGCCGTTTTTGCGGGACGGGTAACGGACCGTAACGTTTCCGCCGCCGCTCCGGACGCGCCGCGCCGGATCGGAGGTCATGACGCCGCGCAGATAGGCAATGCCGGGGTCCGGTAATTTGAGCCGCCGACAGTAATCTTCAAATTGTGTCTCTTTCATACGTTTTCCGTTTCTGCCTAACTACACGTGCTACTTCACAAGTTCGGTTGGGTCGCTCACGACCCGTTATCTCGCCCAGCCAAAGCACCCATTCCGGGTTCCATTTGAAGGTATGCAGTCATCAGAAGTGTTTAGCGCGGAGCGGTTTATGTGACATGTGGTTTTGTAAACATTCTCTAGCCAACACTGTCGGCTTACGGTGAGGGACTGACGGCGAGATCTCCGCCATCGTAGGGGGTTTGATCCATGGATGTGCCGCTATCGGCAAGCTGGAACTTGCCCACACCGAGGGCGGCAAGGAGCACGGCGCGACATGCCGCGCCGTTCGAAAGCCGGTTCCCGAACCCCCATGTCATCAGGGCCGCCCGAACCCGGTCCGCCTGGGGTGCGGTCAGCCGCCGGGTGAGCAACAAGTGCCGTGGCACCGCCCGGCGCGTTCGACGGTTGGGTCACCGCTGAGGACGCTGGTTCGTCGTGCTGGGACTGACTCAGACGGGCGAACCGCATCGCTAAGGCCGTTTGCTCGTCTGGAAAGATCCGTACGCGGTCCAGTTGAGTAAGGGGAACTTCCCTCAAATCGACATAGAGGGCGTTCTTCCCGATCAGTGTGAAGACGTCCTCGTAGCTCCAACCCTCGCCGTCTTCGACCAGTCGCTTGGCGGAGGTTCCCGGTGCGTTCATGACCGCTCGCACGATCTGTTTCCTCAGCGACGGCGCGAGGTCCGGGTAGTCTGGCGCAAGGTAGTCACCCAGAAAACGGATGTTGCGGAGCAGCGTCTGGTCGATCTCCCTGGAACTCCAGACCCGATAGGAGAGTCCCAGCGTGCTGGCGGCAACCTCTCCCGGCGGACAACGCCACCCTCCTTCCAACGCTGGACGATAGCGACCCGGCTGAGTGATGGCGAGTTTCTGCAGGTCGTCCTCGGTCTTGCACTCAACCAACCCGACTTCGTCTGCCTTCAGGACCAAGAAGTCAGGCGTGTGTATGACCGCTGTGGGTCTGCCAGAAGCCGCTGTGTAGGCGAGTTTGATAGGAGAAGGCTGGGCGTGGTACTCGACCACATCCCTGTCGTACTCCAGTTGATAAATGAAGGCCAATTCGACCGTGTGGCTTTCGGCGGAAACCATGCGGTTCATCTTTCGACTGGGATACTTGGCAACGACGTTGTTCGGGCCACACCGGACCTTCCGGGACGGCCCGGAAGCCCGGACGCGTTGGACGTACTGGATTGCTATCGTTTGAAGGTTCAAACGTTGGCAGTAAAGCTGAAACTCGGTTTCGTTCATCATAGAATTAAGCAAGCTGAAGTTTATCGGACATCCACCTGGCGACGCTCGCACGGGTCGATCATCGCCAATCGATTTTGATACTAGCCGCCGGGTGGTGCTCAATTCGGTGCCCTTCTCAATTTGTGGTCGACCCGCGCGCTGCTTGAGGGATGATTGTTTCGATGGAACTGAGTGCGGTACGAACTAAACAACACTGAACGCCGCTGAACAAAACTAATCGGAATTGAACACGCGCACGTCATCGTGGCCACTTGCGCCGGAGCCTTGGCACATCAAGCAATGCCTCCAGCAGGCGATTAGTGTCATGGAGGCGTGTTACCATCGTGCCGAGTGTCGAATGCCCGGCAACGTTCAGCACTGGGGGCGATGGCCGACTGATGATGCGGCGGTGGTCCAGCACGATTTGGTGCGGCTCTGTCAGTCCGGCGCTGAGCCGACGTACTCAATTCTCGTCGACGTTGCTCGCGATTTCGCGCTCCGGCGATGCGATTCCGTCGCCTGGTATGGCCGAGGATGCAGCCCTGTGACCGCGGCACTCTTGATCCTCTGCGCCGAAGCCGGGGTGCCATGGGAACGCGCCTGCCGCGGTCAGTTGTTCGATGAAGATTTTCCGAAGTTGACTGCTGCAGCCGGCAAGGTGGCCTCCTCGCCGCTGATCTTGTGCGACGCCCACCACGCGCTGTCGCTTGCCTACTCTCTGGAGGCCTTCGTCATGAGGCGGTCGTTGGGCGTAGCCATCCTGGACTGGTGTCCGGGCCTTGCGGAATTGGATTCGCTGCGCGAGTTGTCCAGGCGCCTCGGTATTGTCGCTGTCATGCCGGCGCAATAACGCGTCTGGGAGTGGCTCCGGAACGCATATCACGTCTGGGAGTGGCGGATTTCGAGAATTGCCGAGGTGGCCGCACTGCGTCAGCATCGAGAGGTCGGCTTCCGGATGAAGCGCGAGGAACGGGAAAGGCGTGCGGGTAGGATTCGACGCGGTTGATGCTATGAAGGTTGCGGTTGAAGCCGACCACTCTGAGCCATAATATGGCCGCGGGTCCCGCGAAATAGGCCCGAAGTGTCCCCCCACACCGCTCACACACACACGTTCTTTCTCTCCAACACACACCATCAGTTCTCCGTCCCGTACAACAAAAACGGGGTGGCTTGGAAACCACCCCGTTCTGACACAGTGAATTCGATCAGATCTTCTTCGGCAGTGCCGTCCAGGCACCCTTCTTCGCGCTGCTCTTGACGCAGCTTTCGATGAAGGCAATGCCCATCCAGCCATCCTCGACGCTGGCATACTTGGAGCCGTCGCAGGCGAATATCTCGCCAGCCTGCCACTTGCGCACGTCGGCCTCGAAGCAGCGGTGAAGCCGGGCGTAAGCGTCGTGGAAGGCCTCGGGGTGCCCCGGAGGAATGGTCGGTTCAGCCATGAGATCGGCTGGCACGTCCTTGGGCAGAAAACCGTCACCCGGCGTGACCGCGCCGCGCCAATAGATGCGATCGGGCTGGTTGGCCAGGTGAATCGTGATGCTCTCCGGCTCCTCCTGCCGCCAGACCAGCGTGCCCTTGGTGCCGCTGATTTCGATGCCAAGGTCGTTCTTGTGGCCGATGCAAATTTGCGACGCGCGCACCAGGGCTTTGCCACCGTTGCTCAATTTGCAGTAGATCGTGAAGTGATCGTCCAACATGCGGCCTTCGACGAAGGTTTCGAGTTGCGCGGAAACCTGGGTGACATCCAGGCCGGTCACGTAACGGAGTTGCATCAAAGCGTGCGTGCCGATGTCGCCGCCGCAACCCGAGCCGCCGGCGAGCTTGGGATTGGTGCGCCAGGTGGCCTGCATCTGGCCCGTGGCTTCGAGCTTGGTGGCGAGCCAGCCCTGGAGGTAGTAGGAGTCCACCCAGCGAACTTCACCGAGCAAACCGGCGCGGATGATGTAGCGGGCGAACCGGCTGGTCCAGTGGCCGAGGTAGGTATGCGCCACGCCAAAGGGGATTTTGTGCTGGCGCACAGCTTTCACCAGCGCGTTGGCTTCCTTGAGGTTCAGGCACAGCGGTTTTTCACAGAACACCGGGATGCCCGCCTTGATGGCTTTCATCGCCGGATCGAAATGCACGTGGTTCGGCGTGACGATGACGATGTAACTGAGCTTTTGGTCCTCGGGCAGACTGGCATTGGCCTCGATCATCTCGGTGTAGGAACCGTAGCCTTTGATCGGGTAAGGCCAGTTGGCCGCTTCTTCGAGGGCGATCTTGGGATCGGGGAACAGCGCGCCGGCCGTGACCCGTCGCGTGCCGTCAAAGTGGATGGCTTTTTGGTGGGGATTGACGATGAACGCGCCCTTGCCACCGCCCACCAAACCGACATTGATTGGTTTCTTCGACATAGATGCTTCCTTTGTTTGTTCGTTGGTTTTCTGTGATCGTTTCTTTCACCCACCGGAAACCGTGTGAGGAATCAGCCTGGGAAACGCCCTGCGTTTCACGCCAAGACTAGTCCAGCGCCCGGCTGGTTCAAGGAGTTTATCAGCGGGCTAGACCTTGGCCCATTGGCCCTTCTTGACCGAAAGCTCCACGGCCTCGAGCACCTGTTGATTCTTCAACCCATCCTCGAAGGTCGGGTGAACCGGCTTGCCCTCGATGCAGGCATTGACGAAGTCCGCCATCGTGTGGAGGAACGTATGCTCGTAACCCAGCGAATTGCTGTTGCGCCAATAGTGGTTGACGTAAGGGTGAGCGCCGTCGGGGTGGGTGACCAGGATGTCGCGGAAACCTTGCCGGTCCGCCAGGCCACAGACCTCGTGGAACTTGAGCCGGTTCAGGTCTTCGAGATCGAAAGAGAGCGAACCTTTGGTGCCGTTGATTTCGAGGGTCAGTTGATTCTTTCGGCCGGCGGCGCAGCGGGTGGCTTCGAGGCTGGCCAGAGCGCCATTGGCGAATCGTCCGATGAAGAGCGCCGCGTCGTCCACAGTCACTTTGCCCTTCTTCTCCGCGGCCTTGGCGGCGGGACTCTGGAGCTTGCTGGTCGGGGCGGTCAGGGGTCGTTCCTTGACGAAAGTATGCATCAGGCCACAAACCTCCTTGAACTCTCCGACCAGGTAGCGCGCCAGGTCAATGATATGCACGTTGATGTCGCCGTGCGCGCCGCTGCCGCTGGTGTTCTTGTCCAATCGCCACTTCATGGGGTAATCCGGGTCCACCAACCAATCCTGGGCATACCTGGCGCGGAAGTGCTGGATCTCACCGATGGCGCCCTCGCCGATGAACCGCTTCGCCAGGGCGATGGCAGGCACGCGGCGGTAATTGTGACAGACCATGTGGACCACTTTGTTCTTTTGCGCGGCGGCCAGCATGGCCTGGGCCTGTTTGACGTTCAGGGCGAGTGGCTTTTCGCACAACACATGTTTGCCAGCCCGGGCCGCGGCGATCGCGATCTCCGCGTGCGAATCGTTGGGCGTGGCTATGTCCACAATGTCAATCAACGGTGACTCGACCACCTCCAGCCAGTCGTGCGAAGCGTTTTCCCAACCGAGATGCGCGCGGATCGCCTGCACGGCGGCGGCTTGTCTTCCGCAAATGGTATGCATGGCCACGTGCGCCTTGAGGGGAAAGAACCGGGGCGCCTGCCGCCAGGCATTGGAGTGCGCCTTGCCCATGAATCCGTAACCGATCATCCCGACGCGCAGGGTTTTAGCCATAGGTAGGTAAAGTTAGGATTGAACTGGACACCCCCGCCTTTATAGTGACGCGGATTTTTCAAGTCAACCGGCGACTATGATTCGGACGTTTCCTCTCAAGCCATAGGCCACAGACCGCCCCCGGCCCAGAGGCTTTGGGGCGAATCCCGGGTGCGGAAGGCTCGGGCCAGCTCGTTTCAAGTCCCCGGAAGTAACTGGTTCGCAACCCAATATGCCTTTTACCGCCGCTGAAATAGCCCGCCACCTCCAGGGCGAGGTCGTGGGCGACCCCACGACTGTTCTCAACAACTTTGCCCCCGCTGACCGCGCCCAAGCAGGCGACCTCACCTTCGCGGAGAACGAAACCTACTTGGCCCTGGCCGAACAAAGCGCGGCTTCGGCCATCATCGTCAGCGACAAGCTCAACTCCACCCGCAAAGTGTTGATCCGCGTCGCGAGCGCGCGGGTGGCGTTCGCGAAGGCGCTGGCGCTGTTCTTCGCCGAGCCTGCGCTCCCCGCCGGCGTGCATCCCACGGCGGTGGTATCGCCGACGGCGGTGATTGATCCCTCCGCGCACATCGGCCCGCATTGCGTGATCGGCGACCGCGCGCACATTGGCGCGCGCGCGGCGCTGCACGCGGGCGATTACGTGGGCGCCGACTGCCGGCTGGGAGAGGACGCGGTCTTGTTTCCCAACGTCACCCTTTACCCCCGCACGGAACTGGGCCGGCGCGTGCGCGTTCATTCCGCCTCCGTGATCGGTTCGGACGGATTCGGCTACGTGCTCGACAACGGCGCTCACCGCAAGGTGCCGCAAATCGGCAACGTCATCGTGGGCGACGACGTGGAAATCGGAGCCGGCGTCACGATTGATCGCGGCGCGCTGGGACCGACAATCATCGGCAAAGGCACCAAGATAGACAACCTGGTGCAGATCGCGCACAACGTTCAGGTCGGCGAGCATTGCCTGCTGGTTTCGCAGGTCGGCATTGCGGGCAGCACGAAGTTGGGGAATTACGTCACGCTGGCGGGCCAGGTCGGTCTCGCGGGACATCTCAAGATCGGCAACCAGGTCACCGTCGCCGCGCAATCCGGCGTGATGCACGACATTCCCGACGGGGAGACGTGGTTTGGCTACCCCGCCCTGCTGGACAAGGACTTCAAGCGGCAGGTGGTCGCCAGCCGTCATCTGCCCGAGTTGCTGAAACGCCTCAATGAAGTCGAGAAGGCGCTGGGTCTGAGTCGAAAACCGAAACGCGGCCCAACGAAAGCAGAGTCTTGATCAGTGAACCGGGATTCCCGCGTCCGTGCTCTGAGTCACGGCAATAGCTTGGCTTGAGAAAGCACGGAAGCAGCCCGGTGCTCAACGCTCCAAGCCGTGTAAGAAATCAAACGCGCAATCGGCTTGGACGCCGCCCCCACGTCGGCAATGAATCAAGATGGGTGCGCCCCATTGCCCGGATTGACTTGAGAAATCCGCGAGCCAATCGTAATTCGGAGGTGTGACCAAGAATTACGAAGCGCGCTTTGGCGGGATTCGGCGACTGTTCGGCGTGAGCGGCCAGGAACGACTGCGGCAGGCGCACGTTTGCGTCGTGGGCATCGGCGGTGTCGGCTCGTGGGCCGTCGAAGCCCTGGCCCGCACGGGCGTGGGCGCGCTTACCCTGGTGGACCTGGACGAAGTCTGCATCAGCAACGTGAACCGCCAGTTGCACGCCGTGACCGGCGAGTTCGGCAAACCGAAAGTCGCGGTCATGGCGCAACGTGTTTCAACCATCCATCCGGACTGCGAAGTGCGCGCGTTGCACTCGCTCTTCACCAAGTCCACTGCCGACGAAGTCCTGGCCACTCGCTACGACGCCCTGCTCGATGCGATTGACAGTCCTTCCCTGAAAGCCCTGCTCATCGCGCGGTGTCGTGAACTCAAGATTCCCGTGGTGACCACAGGCGGCGCGGGCGGGAGACGCGATCCCACCGCGTTGCGCGGGGACGACCTGGCGCGCACGACGCACGACGCGTTGCTGCAAGCCACCCGGAAAATTCTGCGGGCCGAGTTCGGCTTCCCGCGTGGCGACAAGAAATTCGGAGTGCCGTGCGTGTATTCTCCGGAGTCGCCCGTGTTTCCCGCGAAGGATGGTTCGGTCTGCGACAAGCCCGAGCCGGGCGGCAATCTGCGACTGGACTGCCGCAGCGGTTACGGCACGGCGTGTTTCGTCACCGGCGCGTTCGGCTTCGCGGCGGCGGCAAGAGTCGTGCAACTCATTGTTGAAGCAGAACAACCGCAAGACACTGTTGCGAGGTAGAACAGGCGTCGCGCCCACCACTGATTCTCGGGAAGCGGGAAACAGGCTGGAAGCCTGTCCTACATGAGTCCGCCAAAGAGCCGCAGAAAATTCGCTTCGACCCGCGCGGCCAGCGCCTCCAGCGGTTCAGCGAATAGCTCGGCGGCAAATTGATACACCGCCGGGAGATTTGCCGGATGGTTCAGTTCCCGATCGGTCGCCGCCTCAATCATCAAGAAACGGTTTCGCTCGCGTGGCAGGTTCTGGTCCGGCGCGTCCGTTTCGAGGAGCAGCCGGTCCGGCGGAACGTGTTTGAACGTTTCGCGCTGCCGTTGCTTGCGTTCGTGGGCGTAATAACCGGGCAACGAGAAGTAGGCGCCCAGGTCGGCGAAGGGCTTCACCATTTCCTTCGGCCCGCCGTAGCTGTGCAATAGAAACCCGCAAGCCGGCCGGGGTTCGCGTTTCAGAATCTCGAGCATCCGTCCCCAGGCTTGCAGGCAATGGATGCTCACCGGCAGATTGCGGTGCGCCGCCAGCCGGAGTTGTGCGACGAACATTCCCTCCTGTCCCTCGTAAGCCAAGCCTGGTTTCCAGCGGTCCAGGCCAATCTCGCCGACGGCGGACCGCACCTGGTCGAGGCACGAATTGAGATGCTTCAGCCAGTCGCCGGTGCATTCGTGGATGTACCAGGGGTGATAGCCGAAGCTGGGAAGAATTTGCGGAGAGGAACATTCCTGCACCCCATCGGACGGGGAGAGCATCTCTTGATCAAGAGTTCGCGCTTTGAGCCCCTGAACCGCAGGGGAAGGATGTAACGCCGGTTTTTCAACCGGCGCGCTTGCCTCGTGGAGTAATCCCCCTTCGCGGCACCGCGGAATATCAGCGAGACACTCCACGGGGCGCGCCGACTGGAAAGTCGGTGCTACAGGGTGCGTGGAGCGGTTGGCCGCAGGCCGGGTAACGGGAGACTGTCGAGCCAGCTCAATCACGCGCGGCCAATCCGCCTCGCACGAGCCGTTCACCACCATGCACACGACTCCCTCGCGCGCGCACGCCGACAGCAACTCCGCCTGACATCCGCCAAAGCGTTCGTCTTGGAGATGATTATGGGCGTCGTAGAATCGCAGGCTCATGTCGCGAAACGCAGGATGTCGCCGGGCGGGTTTGCCGCGCAAGACTTCATCGCCCAACGTGAATTCCCGGCAGGCCATCGAGGAACGCAGTGGCTGGCGCGCGGCCTGGTTTGCGCCGATCAACCGGCGGCGGTGGCGGCGACCGTCCGCTCGGGCCAGATGAATTTGTAATCCTCCGGCGCTTGGGCCACGGCGGCGGCGGTCAGGAACTGGACGTTCTCCTCGACGAAAGGTTTCTCGCGCGGCGTGATCCATTGCTTGAACGCCGGTTGC
>WYBW01000061.1 GCA_011525685.1 Verrucomicrobiia bacterium | reverse complement strand
TTTGCGATCTCACACCCGACGCAATCGGGCTTGCGCGCATCACATCGCCGCCGCCCGTGCCAGATCAGCCAGTGGCTGAAGAGCGTCCACTGCTCCCGCGGCACCAGTTGCATCAAGTCTTGTTCGATCTTCTCCGGGTCGCGCTGCGAGGTCAGGCCGAGCCGCCCAGCCAGCCGGGCGACGTGAGTATCCACCACCACGCCGACGTTGAGGCCGAAGGCGTTTCCCAGAACGACGTTGGCAGTCTTCCGTCCCACGCCGTCGAGTTGGGTCAGTTCCTCCATCGTGCGCGGCACCTGACCTCCGTGCTTCGACGCGAGGGCGGCACAACAAGCCTGGATGTTCCGGGCCTTGTTGCGATAGAAGCCGGTGGTTTTGATGTCCTGCTCCAGTTCCGCCAGACTGGCGTTGGCGTAATCCGCCGCGCTGCGGTACTTGCGGAACAAATCGGCCGTGACCAGGTTCACGCGTTTGTCCGTGCATTGGGCGGATAAGATGGTGGCGATGAGCAATTCGAGCGGGCTGGAGAAGTTGAGTTCGCAATGCGCGTCGGGGTAGGCCTTGCGCAAACCGGCAATGATCCGACGCACGCGGCTGGCTTTGGCGGCAAGGGGTTCGCGAGGCATAAAGGCGCGTCAAAGTGCCGGACCCGCGGCGACTCGCGAGTGAGGGACGTTGCGGCTTGTCCGAACGCCATTCCCTGTCTGTGAAAGGGTCGGCCTCGGAAGCGGGAGCAGGCCACGGCTGCCGGCGGCCTCGCGCGCGGGACAGACAATTCCAAGGATGGTCATGACGCCCGCCACTCTAACCGTGTGGGGGCCGAAGGCAACGTCGCAGGCGCTGCGAGGTGCGAGCGAAAGTGGCGGTCAATTGAGGTGGTGGGAGTGCTCGCGCTGCGAGCACTCCGGCCGCGCAGAGCGGGCGGAACGTCGCCGTGAAAGATTGCGCCGCCGCACTCGACGCTACGACTCGCAGCGCGAGCCGTTCCACCCCACAAGCCGCGGCTTTCAACCGCGCCCGACGCTGCCGGGATTCAGCAGAACCGTGCCAGCCCAGCCCCATCAACTCTTCTCAACGCCCGCCCGGCAGTACGGAAAAGCCCTATTCGTAAACCTCGATCAACGTGTCGCCGAGGATGAACTGCACGTTCTGGCCCAACGCGAGCCACGGCAACGCCTTTGGATGCTTCGCGGCGAAGGCGAAGTATTCCGTCGAGTTGAACTGAAGGCGCTGCCTCTTCGCGTTCTGGAATTTCTGCACCGCGGCATCCACCCATTGAGCGTCGTTCTGGTAGAAGTTTTTCCCGGCGATGAACTGGCCTTGCTGCGAGAACTGCGCGAGCCGGTCCTTGGCGTCCGCAGGCGGTGTGGCTGAGGGGGTGGTCGCGCGGCCGGGCGCCCCATACCGTTGCACGAACGCATCGCCGCCCAGGGCGCGACTGGCTTCCACCATCCCTTCGGCCGACGCCGCCGCCGGGGCATTGGCTGACTTGAGCGCCATCCCATAGCGTGCGCCCGCCAGGCCTTTCTCGCCGCCGCGCTCGTCCTTGAATGAATTCCAGTTTTGCGCGGCCTCGCGGCGGGCCAGCGCGTCCGTGTTGAGTTGCGGCAAGGATTGCATCGTCAGCGGCACGCCTCGGCGCTCCTCGTCTTCGACAATCAGGTAGGCCGTGTATGGGGTGACTATGCCGTACTTGCGCGCCAACTCGGTGACCTCGTCGCGCAGTTCGGAGTTCTCACCGCGCAACCGGATTTCATCGAGCAGATAGCCAACACGACGCGTGGCCCACAGGCGGGGAATGAAATCGTGCTCGTCTGAACCACCAGGGAAACTGACTTCGTAAGTGAACTTGCGCATCGTTCCATTAACCGCGCCTTCCAGGATGACGGCGGAATCGCCTTTGCCGGCGTAACGGCCCACGAGCACAAGCTGGTCGCCACGGAACAAGTCCGGCAACGGCGAGGGGTAAAGCTTTGTCACGCGGATATCGCCGGTGAATTTTAGCGTCGGATTCGCCAGCACCGGGTCTTTGATCTTCGAGAAGAAATTGGAGACCTTCACTTCCAGGTCTTCCTCTGGAAGGACGTATTGACTGATGGCGCGAGTCTCCTCGGTGATCTTGTCGAGCAGGTGCGTGTTCACGTCCGTGCCGATGCCGAAGCAAAAGACGCGCGTGCGGCCTTCGTTTTGCTTCTTCACATTGCTGATAATCTGCCCTTCATCCGTCGTGCCGATGGTCGGCTTGCCATCCGTGAGGAAAATAATGACGAACGGGCGGTCAATCTCGGATTTCGGATTTCGGATTTCGGATTTGAGCGCCAGCGCCTTCTGCAACGCCTCGTCAATCGCCGTGCCGCCGATGGGTTTCAAATCCTTGATAAACTCATCCGCCTTTTGGCGATTCGCCTTGTTCGCTTCCACAAGCTTTTCGAACAGTGGCTCAACCTCGGTCGAAAATCGGATGATCTCGAACCGGTCGCCGTCGTTGAGATTCTCGACACAGAACTGAAGCGCTTTCTTGGCCTGCTCCAGCTTCTTCCCTGTCATCGAACCGGACGTGTCGAGCACGAAGGCCACGTCCTTGGGCACGATTCTCTTGTCCTGCGCGTCCACGCCGGGCGACACAAGCAGCAGAAAATACCCGTCCTCGCCGCTGACTTTGTGCGCGACCAGGTTGACGCCCAGTTCATCTTTCTCCGGTGCGAAGTAGAGCGCAAAATCTGTGTCCGGCTTCGCATCATTGGTTTCAAAGCCGACCGTGGCGCGATTCGGTCCGTGCCGTTTGACCTCGACCGAGTGGCTCGGCGAATAAATCGTCTTGAGCGGCTGTTTACTTTCGAGTTCCACCTTCACGCTCACGCTCTTGATGGGTTTGGCCGAGAATTTTTCCGTGTTCAATGGATAGACGTAGCTCACCAGCCCGGAATCGGACTTGAGCAGTTGCGTGTAGCGCAGCGTAATGCGCTTCTTGCTGTGCGGCTCGATGGGAAAGATGCGCACCTTGAGCGCGTCGCGGTCGGCGTATTCGAGCAGCGCGGGGTCTTTGGCCTTGCGGACGATGTCCTCGTAAATCCGGCGCGCCTTGTCCGCGGGCAGCAACTCGGCCTCGACCTGCTTGCCGCCGATGTCCATGGTGAACTTGTCGAACTGCGCGCCCTTGGGGATGGGAAACAGATACGTGCCTTCCAGCCGCGACGGGTTGGGATTGTAAAATTCCTGATCCACCGACGTGACGGCAATCTGCCCGTCAATCTTCACGTTGACGTGGTGATAACTGACCTCCAGCGGGGCGAAAACGTAAGTGCGCGGCGGCGGCATGGGTCTGGGCGGCCAGTGCGGCGGCGGAATCGGGCCTGGCGGTCGCGGCCCGGGCCGCCAATGCGCCTCATCCACGATGATGAACCCGTCCGCACGCGCCTGCGGGATGGGCGACAGAAAGCCGAACAGCACCAGCACAACCGGGAGAGCAAGCAACCGTTTCATGGTGAGTTGGACGGAGGGAGCCGGGAAATGCTCCGACAGAATTCTTCCTGAGCCAAGGAAAAGCGGTTTGAAGGCTCACCGAATCATATCCCCTTCCAGCCGCAATGGCGTGGTGCGGAGGGTGACGGGCCGGAAGATGCCGCCGGCGCCGTACCAATCGTAAACCCGGATGGCCAGGAGGCAGCTCTCGCCCGGCTTCACCAGCGCGGTGAGGTCGTGGCTTTTTCGCTCCTCGAACGCCGTCTGGCGGCTCGGGATGTCCCCGCCGCCGCCAGCCAGATGGCCGTTCACATACAACTCATAGGCATCATCCACTCCCTCGAAGCACAGGTACACCGAGCGGCCCTGCCAGTCGCCCGGCACTTCCACCGCCAGGCGATACCACGCCCAGCCGTCCAGCTCGGCAAAGCCCTGCGATTCCCAGAAGGTTGTGGTCGTGAGATTGGTCCATCGCGCATCCGGTCGAAAGTCCGGTAGATGCCAGCCCCGTAACAGACCTTCGTTTTGCGGATCGGGCCGGAACTGCCAGGAATGGTCGGACAGGGCGATCTTTTGTTCGTGAAGCTTCTCCTGGAGGCGTGTCCACTCGGCGGTCGAGAGTGCATTGTGGGACGCGGGACCAGTGGCCAGGTGTGCAAGCAGTTCTGCCAGCAGCCAGCGGCCCGCGGCGTTGGATGCACCGCGATGATTCAGGGCGCTCACGAGCAGCCGTCCCCGACCGACGCGCGTCTCGAAGATCAATCCGTGGGTCTTGACCGTGCGCAAGTCGTGCGTGTCCCACAGCAGCAGCACCGGACTCACCTGGTCCAGGTAGTGGATTTGCGGGATCACCTTGTCCGCCAGATCGAAGTGTTGCAGTTCGACGAGCAAATCGCGCGGGACACGGCGGGTGAGGGGATGATCAGCCACGTACGGCGCGCCACGCAGAAACCAGTGATGGTTGAGCGGAAAGCTGCCTCGCTGCCCGTCCGGGAGCATCAGCACCAGTCCACCGTTCTCCAAAACCCGAACGAGTTGATCGTCGAAACGGCTGGCCACCACGACGGCCTCGGCAGACGAATCGTCCAATGGACGGGCGCTGGGGAACAACTCCCGCGCGACCTCGGGCGACAGCGACGAATGGAAGCGCACAGTTGTATCATGAGTCGGGCGCGGCACGACCCAAACCGGCCATTCGTTCGCGAAGCTTCCCTGATCGGTTTTGAGGCTGGTCTTGAGAATGAGAGGTTGTGGCGACGCCAGTTCAGGAAGAGGCCAGGCGAATTCCGCGCACTTGTTCAAAGAACCCGCTTCGGCGCGCAAGTTTCGGAACTCTTGCTGAAACCACGGCCGGCTCGAACCTCTGGCGGGCCTGATCTCCACCGCCAACCGGCCATCCCGAATCGGCTCCTGCCCAAAATGACTGAGCCAAAGCTCGCCCGTCAGCTTTTCACCCGCTGTAAAACCGCGCCGGTCCCGCGGGGTTTTGAGGAGGCACAGCGTGTCGCGTTGCCACGACCAGTCGCGCTTCGACCACTTGGGTTGGTTGCGGTAATCGAGCAACCCCATCGAGGCCACGGCGAAATCCCGGATCACACTCATGACGTAACCGCCTTGCGGAATTTCCCGGCGATAAGTCTCGGCCTGATACTTCCGCATGAGCATGGCGTAACGGAGCGAATCCGCTTCCAGGCTCGACAAACCGCCCGGCCCCGCAATCGCGCGGAGGCGTTCCACCCATTGCTGCTGGGCGTCAAACGCGCCCGGAAACCAATACGGACGGGGTTCGTCCGCCTGTTGGAGATACGGAGCCCGCGGCACCCACGTGTCCGCCGCCATGGCTTCGCCGAGCACGAGCGGCTTGAGACCCAGCCGGTTGGTCAGAGTGAAATTGCGCAGCCGGGCGAGGGTGTCCACCCAGGTATGATTGTTGCCGTAAGGATGATCATCATAGAAGTCGGTGACGCGATGCCAGCCGATCCAGCTTGAGTCGTCCTCCACCACCGCGCCCGGAATCAGGCGATGTGCGTCATCGTAGAGCGCCTGGATCACCGGCAGTTCCGCGCCCGACCCGGTTTCGCAGGTCAGGCTGCGCAGGATCACGGAAGGATGATTCCGATCGTGACAGAAGAACTCGCGATATTCGCGCCGCAGGTTTTCCAAATGCGGCAAGGTGAGTTGCGGATGCCAGGTGGGATACTCCATCCAGGTGAGCAGGCCCATCTCGTCGGCGAGTTCGAGGAAACGCTTCGGCGGCACCCAGAGGCAGAACTTCATCAGATTGAAGCCGCTCGACCGGGCGAAATCCAGGTCACGACGAAAGACGGCCTCGCCCGGGTCGGGCGACAACCGCGGCGGGTAGTAGCCCCAGTTCAGGACGCCGCGGACATTCAACGGCCGGCCGTTCAGGCGCAGTTCGACACCGACGGTTTCGATGCTGCGAAAGGCCGCCCGCGTGCGCACACGGTCCATGGATTCGGCGCCCGGCCCGCCCGCCAGTTCGATCTCCACGTCGTAGAGGTTCGGTGTGGCGGGCGACCACAACCGCGGCTCGTTGACAGGAATCTCCGCGTGGAGGAGGTCACCTTCTCGCCGCAGCGAGGCTGTCGGGGACGAGTCATGTTTGGCCTGTGTCTCTGATTCGCTCAAGCGCATGCGGGTGGTGTTCCACCGCTCCTGACCCCGCAAACGATGATGAACCGTCAATCCTATTACGCTCTCAGAGGTCGGGCCGCGCAGAGGCGTCTCAAGCTCGATCCGGCCGGTCTTTGGGTTGCCAACCGCCAGCAGTTCGAGTTCATCCAGGTAGGTTTCCGGCACTTCGAGGAGTTGGACGCTTTGCCAAAGCCCGCCGTAGTGCGGCTGGATGATTGGCAGGAATCCTTGGGTGTTGTGGCCGACCTTTTGATCAAGGCGCACACGAATTTCATTCGTGCCGGCTGCACCTGCCTGGACCAGTTCGGTGACATCGAATCGAAACGGCGTCCAGCCTCCGAGGTGGGTGCCCAGCCGATGACCATTCCACCACACTTCGGCCTCGGTTGCGGCGGCTTGGAAATGCAGGAGCCAACGTCGGCCGGGCCGGAGCTTCAGGTTTTTCACCTCGCGTCGGTACCAACCCACACCGCGAAACTCACTGCCCTCGTGGGATTGAAAGTCGGAAGGCACATGCACAGTTTTCCAAGCGCCCGGAGAGGCGCCGTTGGTTTGGAACAGCCACTTGCCGTCCAGCGAATGAGTTTTCCGGGTGGTCGCAGCGAGGGCTGTGCTACCCATGCTCACAACTCCGAGGACAACCAGCAACCGGAGGACTCCCAGCCTGACGCGACGGATATTCATGGCGCCGCTGAGTTTGTGCTGCGGCTTGCGGTCGGCGCAAGCTCCCGCGCGGGGCTTCCGCGCGGGTTTCGTTGACCTCAGAACTTCACCATCTCCCGCTTCTTTTGCGTGAAGCGGCAGCAGTGCGGGTAGCCCACGCTGCGGGCCAGCGCGATGGCTTCGGCAAAATGGATTTCGGCTTCACCTGGCACGGCGTGATCAGTTGAGTTGAAAGGTTCGTTCCAAGCTACAGGCCGAACCACAGCCGGATCGCGTTGTCGAGTTTCACCAAATCAGCATCACACAATTGGCCAAGTCGTCTTCGTACCAAATCGCCGGAAACCGAGGCCACGGCGCGTTTGGCAAATGAAGGATGAAGCAAGCCGGCTTCACGCCAGAATTGAATGGCGAATTCGCCGGGACGCAGGACATCACCTGCCGACGTCAACGCCACGACCAGCAAATCCGTCGAGTGATAAGGCGGATTGGCAATCACATCTGGACGAATTTTCACCGACGCCTGATCGGAAAAGGGGAACGGAAGCAAGACGACCGCGCCGCGATCATAGACGGTCGTAGTCGGCATCGAGCGGGTTGTCCCAGATTGCACGGAAGGTGGGTTCAGACAAACGCGCGCAGCCGGACACCAAGCTGTCGTCTGGCGCGTCCTCGTCCGGTGCGACGACTTTCACCTTGGCATTCGGCTTCAACTGGGCCGGTTCGTCGAGCACGATGACCCGGCCGTCGAAATGCCCGTTGAATGTTTTCACGGTTGCAGCTTAACGTCTGCTTGAGTGGTTCTCAAGTGGCATCTTCAGAATGGCATCTTCAGAACCTCACGATCTCCCGCTTCTTTTGCGTGAACCGGCAGCACTGCGTGTAGCCCACGCCGCGCGCCAGCGCGATGGCTTCGGCAAAGTTCATTCCCACTTCACCCGGCGCATGGGCGTCCGAGCCGAAGGTGATGGGCACGCCAGCTTCCCAGGCCATTTGCACGATCTGGCGGCTGGGGTAAATCTCTTGGCAATCCTTGCGCAGGCCGGCGGTGTTGAGTTCCATGGCCACGTCGTGCTTCCTGGCCGCGTTCAGGAATTTGGCGAACAGCGGCGTGCAATCTTCCTTCGGGTAAAAGCAGAATTTCTTGCACAGGTCGGCGTGCGCGATGATTTGGAACAAGCCGGATTCCGCCGCCATCGTCAGGCGATCGAAGTAAGCGCTCCAAACCTGGAACGGATCGCGGCTTTTCCATTCGGAGAGGCGCTTCGGATTGTCCAGGTCCCAGGAGTCGGACACGTAATGCACCGCGCCGATGATGTAATCCCATGGATGCCGGTCCATGAGCCCGCGAATCCATTCCTCCTGGCCGGGAATGAAATCCATTTCGAGCGCGAGCTTGATGGTCAGGTCCGGATGATCGCGGCGGGCTTGCTCCACGTTGGCGACGTAGGTGTCGAGATCGGCCTGGTCCATGTGCCAGTCGTCCCAATCGTCTCGCGGCATGGGATTGTGTTCCGAGAAACCGATCTCAGTAAGCCCGATTTTGACGGCGTGCGCGGCCAGATCGGTGGGATTCCCCACTGCGTGGTGACACAGGTGGGTGTGCATGTGGTAGTCAGGCGGAAGCGACATCGGACGCAGGTTAGGCGGGCCAATCGCACCGCGGCAAGGTGAATTGGAGTCAGTTTCCCCGAATCCAGCGCCGCGCCTTCATTTCGAACCGTGGCAGGGCGCCCGGGGCAACCGTGCTCACCGGAATGCGCAACAGCAGGGAGGTTTCCAAGGCCTTTTCCAGGCGCGCCGCGAGCGCCGCGGGATCGGCACAGTGTCGCGCAGGTTCGACTTCCACGCGCATCTCGGTGAGCGCCGACGTCTCCGAAATCTGCACGCGATATTCAGCAATCTCCACAAAGGGTCGCAGGATTTCCTCGACCGCCGAGGGATAGACATTCACGCCGCGCACAATGACCATGTCATCCGTGCGGCCCAGGATGCCGCCGGCCAGCGCCAGTTCGTGCCGACCGCACCGGCATGAGTTTCCGCGCTCTGGATTCAGGACGACGGGTTTGACCAGGTCACCCGTGCGGTAGCGTAATAACGGCGAACCTGTGCGGTTCAGCGTCGTCAATATCAACTCGCCGGCCTGGCCAGCGGACGCCGGTTTGCCGCTGGCGGGGTCAATGACCTCGGCCAAGTAAGCGGACTCGATCACGTGCAATACCCCCGCCTGGGCTGGACACTCGTAGGTGACCGGCCCCACTTCCGTCATGCCGTGGTGGTCAAAAACCCGCGCTCCGGCCCAGAGCGATTCTATCCTCGCCCGCGTGGAGAAAATGCTGCCGCCTGGTTCGCCCGCGACGATGATCTTCCGGACGCGCGAAGCACTGACATCAATCTTTTCCTCCTGGGCGACTTCCCCAAGCCGGATGGCGTAAGTGGGCGTGCAACAAACCACGGTTGCCCCGTTGGCCATGATGGCGCGCAGCCGCGCGGCGCTGCTCAAACCCCCGCCGGGGATGCAGAGGCAGCCGATGCGAGCCGCCGACTCGAATGCCAGCCAGAAGCCGATGAACGGCCCGAACGAGAAGGCAAAGAAAACCCGGTCGCCCGCCTTCACGCCCGCCGCCCGAAACACGTCCATCCAGGACTCCACCATGCCTTCCCAACTCTCCGGCGTGTCGAGCCAGCGCAACGGCGCGCCGCTGGTGCCGCTGGTCTGATGGAAACGCGTATAGCGGTCGAGCGGATAGGTCAGGTTTGTCCCGAAAGGCGGATGCTGCCGCTGGTCGGCGGCGATCTCGGGCTTGGTGGTCAACGGGAAGCGCGCGGAAAAATCCTGAAGCGAAGCGACGTCAAAGGTGACGCCCACGGCCTGTAATTTGCGCGTGTAAAACGGATTCGCCGGAATCAACTCGGCCATCAGCGAGCGCAGTTGCTCCAATTGCCCGGACTCGATCTCCCGTCGGCTTGGAACTGGGGAGATCATCAAAGTTCGGCGGGCATGATCCGAATTACGCCGTATCGCCAGCCCGCAATCCTGAAGTCCATCCGGGAGCGGAGGCGGTGGCGAAGCTCGGTCTTCGGAGTTCGTTTGGCTTTCGACATTTCGATCGGGTGACGGGTTAGTGCGACTTGACGGGCGGCAGCTTTGCGGCGTGCGCGGAGGCGGTGGCGGGTTTTGCGGGAGCGGGGTTGGGTTTGAAATACATCACCATCCCGGCGCCCACTGCCGCCAGCACGATCCCCAGAAAGAACTGGGGTTTGATCGCACTCCAACCCCCGGCGGGCGGATGCTGCAGGATGGCGACCACCGCGTTTACGATGGGCGCGCCGGCGAAGATGATGGACATCACCACGGCGGGTTTACCGCCCACACCGAACGCGAGCAATACGCCCAGGGCGCCGATGGCTCCGACGATGCCGGCCACCAGTGACCACCAAAGGCCCTTGGACGGGTACTGCCAGAAGGAGACCTCAGCCCCCTTGGCCACCAGTATCGCCATGGGCGCCAATACCGCCGTGAGAAAATAAGCCAGTCCAACCAGCAGGAAGGCCTTGAGGCGGCCGTTCGCGGGATCGCCCATTCCCAGCGTGCCGGTGTGGAGAAAGATTCCATACACGCCCCAGCACGCGACCGTCAGCAACGCATAGAGAAGCCAGTTCATCGGCGGAATCTAGCCAGCCTGCCATGCTGCGGCAAATCGTTTGTCGGTGTCGTTTGTCGGTGCCTGAATCCTTGGCGACTTTGGCGCGCGGCGTTCACGCCGCTTCCGCGTCGGCTTGGAAAATCCGCGTTGAAGCGGCCTGAAGGCCGCGCGCCCATGAGTTCCGCATCTCACCCAACCGGTGAACGCTTTGATCAGGTCGGTGAGGATTCAGGTGTCGGCAGGGTATGCCGAAAGGAATTGATTTTTTGCCGCCGCCCTTTTACATACAACGCCATTCAGTTGAGGCTCGCGTGCCCAAAGAAGAACCAATCGAACTGACCGGCTCGGTGACCCAGGTCTTGCCCGGCACCATGTTTCGCGTGGCCTTGCCCAACGGGCATGAAGTGCTGGCGCACATCTCCGGCAAGATGCGCAAGAACTTCATCCGTATCAGCGTCGGGGACAAGGTCAGAGTGGAGATGTCCCCCTACGATCTGGGCAAGGCGCGGATCACTTACCGGGAGGCGTAGTCCGCGGGCCGGGTGATTCCGGCTTTCCCTTTTCCTCCAAGCCCTCCGGGCGCCGCACCGGCCAGCGCGGCGATTCGCTCCGCGCGGTTTTGAAATACTCCTCAAGCTTCTCCACCACCTCCGGATGCTTCTGCGCCACATTCTCCTTTTCCGCAAGGTCGCGCGCCAGGTGGTAAAGTTCGAGGTCCTCCCCGGCTTGGGGGCGCACGGCCTTCCACTCGCCCATGCGCGCGGCCTGCTGGAAACCGCGTTCATGGAACTCCCAGTAGAGAAAGTCATGCCGGTTGGTCTGTTCCCGGCCGGCCAGCAGCGGCAGGACCGAGAAGCCATCGAGGTCATTCGGCGGTTCGATCATCGCGATGTCGGCGGCGGTGGGCAGGAAATCCCAGTTGGCCCAGACGAAGTCGCTGACCTGGCCGGGTTTGATGCGAGCGGGCCAGCGCACGATCATGGGCACGCGGATCCCGCCTTCGTAGAGGTCCCGCTTCATGCCGCGCAGCCGCCCGGCGCTGTTGAAGAACTTCGGGTCCACGCCGCCCTCCTTGTGCGGGCCGTTGTCGCTCGTGAAGAACACGACCGTGTTTTCCTCCAGTCTCAATTCCTTGAGTTGATTCAGCAGCCGGCCGATGTCGGCGTCCATGCGGGTGATCATCGCAGCCTTGTTCTTTTCCGGCTGCGGCCACGATTCATTCGAGTACGGCGCGTCCTCGGGCACCTGCATGCCGTTGCCGGTGCGGCGGCCTTCCTCGTTGTTGGCGTGCGGGATGGTGTAGGAAAGGAACAGGAAGAACGGGCGGTATTTGTTGAACTGGTCCGGTTTGTTGTTCTTGATGAAGTTCAGCGCGGCGAACGTGCAGAGGTCGGGAATATATTCGCCCCTGCGCCCGCCGCGATTGGCGGGAAACGGCATGCCGGCGTCGTAGCCGCTGTGGCCGGCTCGCGGCGGGTCGTAACGCCACAGGTAATCGGCGTAATAATCGTGAGCGTGTGTATTGTCCAGGTATCCGAGGAACTCATCGAAACCCTTCTTTTGTGGAACTCCGGGCGCGCCTTCGTGCGCCAGCCCCCACTTGCCAATCAAGCCGGTGCGGTAACCCGACTGTTTCAGCACTTGCGCCACGGTGATTTCCTCATCCAGCAGCGTCGAGCCGCGGAAATTGCCCCGGAGATTCAGGTGGCCGGTGTGCCGGCCGAGCATCAACGCCGCCCGCGACGGCGTGCAAACGGTGCTGCCCGCGTAGAAGTCGGTGAAGCGGATGCCCTCGGCGGCCAACTGGTCAATGTTCGGTGTCCGGATGCGCGTCTGCCCGTAACAACCGAGGTCACCGTAGCCGAGATCATCCGCCATGATGAGAATGATGCTGGGCCGGCGTGGCGCGGGAGGGCGGGCCTCGGGCGCGATGCCAGCGGGCGCGGGTTGCGCCGGCGCGGGGCAAACCGCCGCGAGCAGCACGGCCCAGGCGGCGAATCGGCTCAAGTTCCGGAGTATTCC
Source organism: Verrucomicrobiia bacterium (assembly GCA_011525685.1). Lineage (GTDB taxonomy): Bacteria > Verrucomicrobiota > Verrucomicrobiia > Limisphaerales > JADLHS01 > WYBW01. Next base: position 30,207 of record WYBW01000061.1, on the reverse strand, counting down.
AAAGCGCTGCATGACACCCATAGCGAGCTTGCATTCTGTGAGACGCCCGCCGGCGCGTCCAACGAAATCCTCCCCGCGAATTGCCTTTTCATTGCGCCACGCCCGCCACAAGCTACGCCCGGATGACGATGAGCGAAACGCAGGAGACGGGTCCGTCCCCCTCGACCGAAACCAAAGCCAGCGGCGGCAGCCGGCGGCGGCGCGGCCGGCGCGGCGGGCGGGGGCGTTCGCGCGCTCCCGCCGGACCCGCGGCCGCGACGGAAGCCCCGCCCGCGTCCGAACCCGCAGCCTTGGTCGAGCGCGTCACCGCGCTCAAAGACAAGGTGGCGGCCCGGCCCGCTCCGCAAGGTTCCGCCATCAGTCAGGCGCTCGACGAAGTGATGCAGATCGTGGAGGCACTCAAACGCGCGGTGGACCAGATGGAAGAGGTGCTGGAACTGGTCGAATTGGCCGAGCGGCAGAAGCTGGCCGACGAACAGGAGATCGAAGAACTGCGCCGGGCGTTGCGTCAATTGCACCGTCCCCGCGGCCGGCAGGCTTCCGAGCAGGAAGGCCACGGATCGTAGCGACGGTGCGAGGTTTCGGCGGATTCGATCAAGCCAGGCTTGCGCGCAGCGCTCCCGCCGACCAATCTGTGCCGCACCTCCTGCGACAAAATGAAATCTGCGCCGCCACCGACCTGTGTCCTCCTGGGCTGGCTCGTTTTCAGTTTGCCGCCGCCGGTTTTCAGCGCGCCCGCCCCACCGCCACCGGGCCGAACCGTTTCGCTCTTTGACGGAAAGACCCTCGAGGGCTGGGAGGGTGACTTGCGGACGTGGCGCGTGGAGGATGGCTGGATCAGCGGCGGCTCGCTGATTGAAACCGTGAAGCAGAATGAGTTTCTGGCCACCACGCGTGACTTCACCAATTTCATCGTTCGCTTCCAGATCAAACTCACCGGCAACGAAGGCTTCATCAATTCCGGCTTTCAAATCCGGTCGCAGCGCGTGCCCAACTCCAGCGAGATGTCCGGCCATCAATGCGATTTCGGCGAGCCGGGCTGGTACGGCGCCATTTACGACGAGTCGCGCCGCAACAAACTCATGGCCGCCTCGGACATGGAGGCACTCAGGCCGGTCATCAAACGCAACGACTGGAACGATTACGTCATCCGCGCCGACGGCCCGCGCATCACCACCTGGATCAACGGCGTGCAAGGCGTGGATTTCATCGAGCCGGACCCGGCGATTCCGGACTGGGGCAAGTTTGGAATCCAGGTCCATGGCGGCGGCAAGGCGCTGGTGCAGGTCCGCAACATTTCCGTCGAGGAGCTTCCTTTAACACCACCTGAGAAGAAGTTCGTGCCCGCGCCAACGCCGGGAACGAACCGGCTCGCTTCCCCGCTCACGCCGCAACAGGAACTGGCCACGTTCACGCTGTCGCCGGGGTTTGAGATCGAACTCGTCGCCGAGGAATCCGACGGCCTCGGCAAGTTCGTGGCGATTGACTGGGACCGGGCAGGCCGGCTGTGGACCATGACCGCGCTCGAGTATCCCGTGGACGCGAATGAAAGTCCCGAGGTTGCCCGCGAACTTTACGCCAGCAAGGCAAAGGACAAGGTGCTGGTCTTCGACCGCGACGAGCGTTCGCCCACGGGCCACGCCCGCCAGCCGCGCGTGTTTGCCGACGGCCTGGCCATTCCGCTGGGCATTGTTCCCTACCGGAACGGTGTGTATGTCCAGCACGGCACGGAGATCGTTTTTCTCAGTGACACCGACGGCGATGGCAGGGCTGACCAGCGCGAGGTGATTCTCAGCGGATTTGGCATTCAGGATTCACACCTGTTCCCGCACCAGTTCACCCGCGCGCCGGGCAACTGGATCTGGATGGCGCAAGGCGCGTTCAACTACGGCAAGGTCCGTTCGCGCGATGGCAAGGAGCAACAGTTTGATCAAACCCGCATGGCGCGTTTCCGCCACGACGGCACGGAGTTTGAAATCACCAGCCAGGGGCCGTGCAACATCTGGGGACTCGTGCTCAACGGCGAGGGCGAGGCCTGGATTCAGGAAGCCAACGACTACGGCTACCCGGCGATGCCGTTCCATCTTTACGCCAATTATCCCGGCTGCTCGGATGCGCAGTTCAAGAGTTACGCGCCGGAGTTTCCCGGCACCGCGCCGGACTTCCGCATGGGCGGCACCGGCCTGAGCGGCCTGGCGCTTTCGGACAAGAGCACCTGGCCCGAACCTTATGCCGACGTGATGTACGTGGCCAATCCCATCACGCGAAAAATCCAGGCCATCAAAATCCACCGCGCCGGCCCGCGTTACCACCTGCAACTGCTCGGCGACTTTGTCCAGTCGAGCGACGAATGGTTTCGTCCGGTCGCACTGCGCCTGGGACCGGACGGCTGCCTCTACTTCGTGGACTGGTACAATAAAATCATCTCCCACAATGAAGTCCCGCGGAACCACCCGGAGCGCGACAAAAAGCGGGGCCGCATCTGGCGCGTGAAACACAAAGACCAGAGGCTTTTCCCGGTGCCGGACTTCAACAAACTTTCCGGCGATGAACTGCTGGCCCGGCTCGGCGGCGAATCGTTGGCGCAAAGTCATCTGGCGTGGCAGGCCGTGGCCGACCGCCAACTCACCGAACTCGAGCCGAGACTGAAGGCAATTGTTGCCGACCCATCGTTGTCCGCCGCGCGCCGGATTGGAGCGCTATGGGCGCTCGAGGGCATCGGCAAACCGGACCTGGCCCTTCTGAAACCGTTGCTGGCAGACCCGAACCGTAACGTTCGTCGCGAGGCGGTGCGGGCCTTGTCGAGCCTCGACAGCTCACCCGCGGGAGTCGTCGCCGCGCTTGAACCGCTGGCCGATGACCCTGACCCGGAAGTACGCGCCGAAGTCATCCGCGCGGCCGGCAGGCTGATCGCCCGGGACCCGCGAGCCATCGCGCTCTGCCTGAGATTCGCCCGCGAGCCTTTGGCCGAACCGACGACGCGCAGCACGCACAGCGGCCGGACCATCAAGACCGGGGTGGCCTACGAACGCGAGTTCGAGCGTTACCTGGTGAGGCTGTTCCTCGAACCGCAACCGCAAGCCGTCGCCGCCTTCCTGGATTCAACCGCGTCAGGCACGTTCCCGCTCGAAAACCGCCTCGTCGCCACGCTGGCTCTCGAACCGAAAGCCAGCGCGCCGCGCGTCGCGCAACTGCTTCCGCAACTCAACCGCCCGCCGAGTGACGATGAAGTATTGCGGCTCGCGCAGTTTCCGGATGAGCCGGGCGTCAGCGAGGCGTTGCAAACCCTGTTGCGGAAGTCGGCGACAAAGTCCATCACGCTTTCGGCGCTGCTCAAGTTCCGCACCCGGCTCGACGCGGCCAGGCTCACCACCGCGCTCACCGAAGCCGCACGCGATTTGCTCAGTGCCCCGGATCGAGCTTCGCTCGATCTCGGCGCCCGAGTGGCCGCCGCGTTCAGGCTCGAAGGTGTCGAACCCGCGCTGGTGGCGTTGCTGTGGCGCAGCGTTCCCAAAGAGAGTTCCACCCAGAGGAACCTGCCAGCGGAATCGCTGGCCGCATTGCGCGCGCTGCGGGAAATCGGTTCGACGCAATCCGAGCTGTTCGAGCAACTGGCGCGGACGCTCCCCGAGGCCGCCCAGCGCAACGAGGCCATTGCCGCGCTCACCGCGTCCAAGGCCGCCGATGCGAACGCGCGGCTGCTAAAGCTCTGGCCCGACCTTGCGCCATCGCAACGTCGCAGCACCCTGGACAACCTGGCCGGCAGCAAGGCCGGCGCACAGGCCGTGCTTGCCGCGGTTCAAAACGGGGACATCGCCCGGACGGACCTCAGCGGCAGCACGCTGGACAAATTGCGAATCGTGCTCGGACCCACACCGGAAGTGAACGCGCTGCTCGCGGAAATGGATTCGCTGCTGCGGCCCGTGTTGCGGCTCGACGGCAGGAATGAAAGTTACCTCGAAACCAAATTGACTTTGGCCGGCCCCTTCACCGTCGAGGCGTGGGTGAAGCTGGACGACGGCATCAGCAATCACGATGGCATCCTGGCCGCGCCGGGTGCCTTTGATTTGAATTTTGCCGGCGCACAATTTCGCGCCTGGGTTGGCCCGGCTCAGAACGACATCGTCATAGCCAAACGCAAAACGGTTGCCGGCGTCTGGACGCACTACACGGTGACGCGGGACGAGGCGGGGATTTTCCGAATCTTCATCAACGGCGAACTCGACGCCACGAGCATCCAAACCAATTCGAGCACGTTCGCCCAACTTGATGTCGGACGCACAACTCCCTCCGGCGGAGGCACGGCCGGCGAGTTCGGAGAATACCGCGTCTGGAATCGCGCCCGCCGCGCCGACGAAATTCGCGCCGGGTTCGATCAAAGCTTCGCGGACGAACCGAGGCCCGCCGGACTGGTGCGTTGGTTCGGCGGCCGGCACTGGCCGTCGCTTCAAGGCGGCGCCATCATCGAGCGGACGGAGGATCATCCTCCGTTGCTGACCGCCACCGAGGCCAGGGCGCAGGCGGAGAAGTTCGCCCGGTTCCGTTCGCTCATGGCGCAACCCGGCGATGTGAGTCGCGGGCGCGCTCTGTTCATCACCACTTGCCTGAATTGCCACAGCGTCGGCGGCCAGGGCGGGCAAATCGGCCCTGTCTTGGACGGAGCGGGCGCCATGGGCGCGGAAGCCTTGTTGCGCGCCACGCTGACACCGAACGCGGCGATGGAAGCCGGCTATCGCAATTTCCGCGTCGAGTTGCGCGATGGCGACCTGGTGGACGGCTTGCTCGTCTCCCAGGACCATGAGGCATTCGTGCTCCGGCGCCAGAACGCCGATGACCTCCGCGTGCCGCGGGCGGAGGTCCGCCGTGCGGGGTTCACCAAAATGAGTGTGATGCCGGAAGGTTTGTTGGAAGCCATGCAACCGGCAGACGTGGCGGATTTGTTCGCTTATTTGCAGACGCTCCGCTGATCCGCGGCGCAGAGTCGGAGGCGAGCCTCTTTTCGGCTCGCCTTTGAATGTCAGTTTTCCTGCACGAAGCCAGTGGAAACTGGCTGCCAACGACGCGAAACAAGACCCAGCCAGACTTCTACGGCCAGCCTTGGGATCAAATCGCGCCTGTGAATTCTTCGAGCCGATGGTAGGCGCTGTTCCAGACTTCGGCGTGCGGATGGAGCGTCTCGAACTTGAGGGAGTCGCGCACGATCTGACGGGCGTGTTCGAGGGATTCGATGTGTTTCAAGGCAATGCCCTGGACCAGCATGTTGCCGATGACGGTCACTTCCTCGGGAACGATGACCACGGGCACCTGGAGCGCGTTGGTGATGAACGAATTGAACAGTGAATTGCTGCCGCCTCCCAGCAGGTAGAGCCGCTGGATTCGCCGTTCGGTGACCTCTTCAAGCTCTCTGAGCGTCTTGCGATAATACAGAGCAATGCTCTCAAGGACGCAACGGATGACGGCGCCGGGTTTGCGTGGCACGGTCTGGCCGGTTTCCTTGCAGAATTCCTTGACCTTGAGCGGCATGTCTCCGGGCGTTTGAAAGCGCATGTCCAGGGGGTTGATCAAGGACTCGAACGGCGGGGATTGCGCGGCCAGATGCATCATCACGGAGGCGTCCAGGTCGCGTTCGGTGCCCACCCAGGCGCGGCGACATTCCTCCAGGAGCCAGAGGCCGGCGGTTTGTTTCATGAACCGGACGGTGCCGCCGTAACCGGCTTCGTTGGCAAAGTCCAGTTCGCGCGCCGTGGCATTGATGATCGGATGCGGCAGTTCCACCCCCATGAGCGACCAACTGCCGGGTTTCAGGAAGGCCCAGTTCTCATCGTCCGAGGCGGGCAGGCCGACAATGGTGGAAGCCAGTTCGTGCGAGCACGAGGAGAGGATGTTGACATCCTCCAGCTTGGTCTGGCTGGCCAGGTCCTTGCGCAAGGGTCCGAGAATTGTGCCCGAGTCCACCACCGGCGGGAAGATCCGGGACGGCAGCTTCAACGCCCCGACCAACCGCTTGGACCAGGTGCGCTGGAACGGATTGAAGAGCTGCGTGGTGCTGGCAATCGAGGCCTCGACCCGGGCCTCACCCGAGAGCAGGTAGTTGAATCCGTCCGCCACCGGCAGGAGTCGGTCGGCCTTGGAGAGGCGGCGGGATTTCTCCGCGCCCAACTGAAAGAGCGTGCTCTGCACCGAAGGCGGGTAGCCGGTCTCGTCAAAGATCGTCTCGCAGGTCACGCGGGCCAGGACGTCGTCCATGCTGGCGCGGGCGCGGGGCGTGGGTTGGGCAAACGTGGGGGAAATCAGCGATCCGCTGGAGTCGAAGAGCATGTAGTCATGCCCCCAAGAGCTGCAACTGATGCCGTTGACCGATTCGTAGGAGCGGCCCACCTCGGTCAGGCCCTCAATCAAATGCTGGTAAAGGCTGGGGATGTCCCACAGCAACTCATCCCCCTCGCGGGTCGGTTCGTTGGAGAATCGTCGAATGTCCGAGACGCGCAACCGCCCGTTTTGTAGATTGCCCAAGGCAATGCGACCGCGCTCCGCGCCCAGGTCACAAGCAACGTAAAGTGTTTCCATGGTGGGTGACGGAAAGCTCTAATCATGCCACGCCCCGGTCGCGCAGGCCGCTCGCCACAAGCCCGGTGACCGCTTCAATCGTGCGGGGATCCTCTGAACCACGACGGGGCCAGGCTGCGGACTTCCCGACCCAGCTTCGCTCCGTGTCACACCTCCGCGCAAATGTGTACAGGAATGAAGCAATCGGTCCGTGGTCAACCCGGCGAAGGCGCTTGTAATTTCTCCAGCGTCCTCGCGAGAAAGAGCCGCCCGGAACCGTGGCCCCGTGGGATGCGTTATTTGGAATAATTCCAATTATTGACTTGCGGTGGTTTGCTTCGCTAGATTCTCCGCGCCGATGAACCCGGTGGAAACCAGAGACTTTGAGCGAGAGTTGGGCGAGCGGCTGGCGACGAGTGGGTTCCGCTTCACGACCCAACGGCGGCACGTTTACGACGTCCTGCTCCAAAAGCGTGATCATCCCACGGCCGAGGACGTTTTCCAGCGCGCCCGGCGGCAGATGCCGGACATCTCGCACGCCACGGTCTATAACTGCCTTGACGCGCTGGTGGAGTGCGGGCTGGTGCGCCAGGTCAAACTGGATCGCGGCGCGACGCGCTACTGCCCGAACCGGGAGGAGCATTGTCACTACTGCTGCGACGAGTGCGGCGCGGTGTTCGACGTGGCCCTGGCGGGCGAGGCGACGCAGATGCCCCGCCCCAAAGGCTTCAAAGTGGACCATTACGACATCGCCGCGCATGGCCTGTGCGCGGATTGCGCCAGGAAGAAATGAAACCGGGACGAGGCCATTTTCGAGCGAAGCAACGATTCAAGATTTAACAGAACATGCCCACAGCCACCGACACCATCGAGACCCTGGTCAAACAGGAGTACAAGTACGGCTTCTACACCGATGTGGAAACCGAGTCCGCGCCGCCGGGATTAAACGAGGACATCATCCGGCTCATCTCAACGAAGAAGAGAGAGCCGGAGTGGATGACCGAGTGGCGCCTCAAGGCTTTCCGGCACTGGACCACGATGACCGAGCCGACGTGGCAGTTCGTGAAATACCCGCCCGTGGATTTTCAGGACATCACCTACTACGTCGCGCCCAAGACCCAGACCGACGGGCCGAAGAGCCTGGACGAGGTGGATCCGAAACTGTTGGAAACCTACGAAAAGCTCGGCATCCCGCTGCGCGAACGCGAGCGGCTCGCCGGCGTGGCGGTGGACGCGGTGTTTGATTCCGTCTCGGTGGGCACCACTTTCAAGAAGCAACTGGCTGAGAAGGGCGTCATCTTCTGTTCGATGAGCGAGGCGATCCAGGAACATCCCGAGCTGGTGCGGAAATACATTGGCTCGGTCGTTCCCTACACGGACAACTTCTACGCCTCGCTGAATTCCGCGGTGTTCACCGATGGTTCATTCTGTTACATTCCCAAAGGGGTGCGTTGTCCCATGGAACTTTCCACCTATTTCCGCATCAACGCGGCGAAGTCCGGCCAGTTCGAGCGCACCCTCATTGTCGCGGACGAGGGCGCGTACGTGAGTTACCTCGAGGGTTGCACGGCGCCGATGCGCGATGAAAACCAGTTGCACGCGGCGGTGGTGGAACTGATCGCCCTCGACAACGCCCAGATCAAATACTCGACGGTGCAGAACTGGTACCCCGGTGACGAGGAAGGGCGCGGCGGCATTTACAACTTTGTCACCAAGCGCGGGCTCTGCAAAGGGAAGCACTCGAAGATTTCCTGGACCCAGGTTGAGACCGGCTCGGCCATCACGTGGAAGTATCCGAGTTGTGTTTTGCAGGGCGACAATTCCATCGGCGAGTTCTATTCCGTGGCCGTGGTGAACAATCGTCAGCAGGCCGACACGGGCACGAAGATGGTCCACATTGGCAAAAACACGCGCAGCACCATCGTGTCGAAAGGCATCTCCGCCGGGCGTGGTCAGAACAGCTATCGTGGTCTGGTGAAGATTCAGAAGAGCGCCGCGAACGCCCGCAATTTCTCCCAATGCGACTCGATGCTCATCGGCTCGAAGTGCGGCGCGCACACCTTTCCGTACATCGAGGTGAAAAACACGTCGTCCTCGGTCGAACATGAGGCTTCGACCTCGAAGATCGGCGAGGACCAGATTTTTTACTGCAACCAGCGCGGCCTGGCGACGCAGGATGCCGTGAACATGATCGTGAACGGCTTCTGCAAGGAAGTGTTCAAGGAACTGCCGATGGAATTTGCGGTGGAAGCGCAGAAGCTTCTCGGCGTGAGCTTGGAAGGAAGCGTGGGATAAGACGCGAATTGCGCGAATTCTCGCCAATTCAATCGGTGTTAATTGGTGAAATTCGCGTCACAGTTTTTCAACATGAGCAAGCAACCAATACTCGAAATCAAAAACCTCAGCGCGGGCGTTGAGGGCAAACCCATTCTCAAGGGCGTCAGCCTGACGCTTCACCCCGGCGAGGTCCACGCCGTCATGGGGCCGAACGGCAGCGGCAAGAGCACGCTGGCCGCCGTGCTGGCCGGCCGCGAGGGTTACGAAGTGACCGGCGGCGAGGTCCTCTATGGCGGCAAGGACCTGCTCGACCTCGACCCCGAGGAGCGCGCCCGCGAAGGCTTGTTCCTGGCCTTTCAATATCCGGTCGAAATTCCCGGTGTGAACAGCACCTACTTCCTCAAGGCGGCGCTCAACGAAATCCGCAAAGCCCGGGGACTGCCCGAACTGGATGCGATGGAGTTTCTCTCGCTCGTAAAGGACAAGATGAAGCTGCTGGAGCTGAAAGACGATTTGCTCAAGCGCTCTGTCAACGAAGGCTTCTCCGGCGGCGAAAAAAAGCGCGCGGAGATTTTCCAGATGGCCGTGCTCGAACCCAAACTGGCCATCCTCGACGAGACGGATTCGGGTCTCGACATTGACGCATTGAAAGTGGTGGCCAGCGGTGTGAACAAGTTGAAGCGGGCGGACAATGCGCAACTGGTCATCACGCATTATCAGCGTTTGCTCAATTACATCATCCCCGATTTCGTTCACGTGCTGTTCGATGGCCGCATCGTGCGCACCGGCGACAAGCAGCTTGCCCTCGACCTGGAAGAGAAGGGTTACGACTGGATTGTGAAGGGCGAGGCGGTGGCGGTCTAGCGAGGTGCGATTGCCCGGCGGAACGGAGGTTTCACCGCCGTTCCGCGTTGCGAGTGAGCGGGGGAAAGTGAGCGCGGCCTCAAATAGGGCAGTTACCACTTCCCCACCTGGCTTGCCGGTTCACCACATCGCCCAGCAGCCGTCATTGTCCCACATCTGCGAGCCGCGGTAGATCTCCATTTGCTGGATCTTCTTCCACGACACCGAGCCATCCAGCAGGCCGACGTTGCCGCCAGCCGCGCCGATGGCCGCGGAAGACATGCCGCCCGCGCTGGTGTTGGCGGGATCCATTCCCTTGCGAATCGGGCCGTTCCGGCCGTGGGGGGCAAACGTTTGTTGGTAAAGCGGCGACCAGTCGTTCATGTCCGAGAGCAAAACCAGATCGGATTTCTCCGTCAGCTTTTGCGGGGAAATCCAGCGCGCGGTGTGTCCGGGCAGCGCCGGCCAGGGAGTGTTGGTGTGGCCGCCGTGATAATTGTAGCCGAGCACGTAGCCATACTGACGCTCCTCGAAGGGCCGGTTGGCCCATTCCTTCACGAACCAGTCGCCGAAGCTCGGGCAATGCAGCACCTGTTCGGTGGCCGTGTAACGCACGAGGGCATTGCTGGTGGCGTTGGAAATGACGGGCAGATGATCGTCGTCCGCGGGCAATGGACGATTGGGCGCGCCGCTGGGCAGCCACTGCTGGTTGTCATCGCCGTACATCTGGAGCGCCAGGCTGAACTGCCTCATGCTGTTCTTGCAACTGGCGCGCCGTGCCCGTTCCTTCGCGCTCGTGAGCGCCGGCAGCAGCAGCGCCGCCAGAATCGCAATGATGGCAATCACCACCAGCAATTCGATGAGCGTAAAGGCACGACCTGACCGGAAACGGCCAGGATCACTTTGCGCGGAAGTATCCATGACAGTTCAGTTCACTCAGGCTCGCTGACCATGAAGAAGCGGCGCGGTGGGCTGGCGTCCACGTTCGTCACCTGGACCATCCCATTGGTCAGCACCAGAGCGTTGGTCAGCTTGGGCCACAGTGCCGGAGCCAGGTCCACATTCGTCGAAGCCCGCACCTCCATGCCCGCCAGTCGGTTTGAATCCAAGTCCGCTCCCGTGGCGGTCCGGATGTTAAGTTGGACGGCGTTGGCGGTGAGCCGCGGCGGATCAAGGACAAGTCCCGGCACCGAAAGATCATATCGCGCCGCGTAAGCCGTGCTGCGGACGTACACCTGACCATCGCTCAACGCCATCGCGTTCCAACATTTGTTCCGGTCGCTGTGGTAACCGGGAATGGCCTGAAACCGCCCCAGTTCCCGGTAGGCGTTGGTCTGGGCGGCCACCAGCACGAGCGAACCCCGCTCGGTGATGCAGAGGAGATTCGTTCCCACCAACAGCAGGCTGCTGCGGCCAAAGTAATTCGTCGCCCAGCGGGTCGTCCCCGTCGCCAGGTCTATGCAGCGCAACTGCCCGTCCGCGTTGTCCGGGTAGAACATGCCGTATAGATGCCCCTCATGAGCCACGGGCGTTGACCAGTGACTCCGATGGGTGGCGTTCGTCCAGCGCGGCAACGCCATCTGCACGTCATTGGAGAGAACGATCTGAACAGCGTACGCGTTCATGGTGTAATTGGCCGTGAGGAAGACGTGGTCCTGATGCACGACCGGCGAGGTGCCAATCGAGGTGGAATAGCCAAACGGATGAACCGCCTTCCACCACAGTGCCCCGTTTGTCGGATTGACCGAAACCAGCCCGCTTTGCGTGGCGAAGATCAACTGCCGCGCGCCGTGAATCGTGGCCAGCACTGGCGTCGCATGGGTCATGAGCTCGTTCTGCGAACGCCAGACCAGCGCGCCGTTGGTGATGTTGAAAGCCATGAGCGAAGCGGTGGGCGCGTTGGCGTTGACGAATACGAGGCCATTCTCGACCACGGGCGACGCGGCGTTCTGCCAGGCAATGACGCTGCCGCCAAAACCGGTCACCAGGTTCGTGCTCCAGATGACGGCCCCGTTGGTGGCATTGAGGCGGTGCAGCTTGAGATACGACGAAAGCACATAGACCGATCCATCCCGCGCCACGGGCGTGCTGCGCGGTCCGTCGTCGGTCGTGCCCACCCCCAAATGCGGAAAGAGGTAGCCGTCGGAGGCATCCGTTTCCGTGGACCAGAGAAAGTTTCCCGTGGCCGCGTTCAAGGCCACGCAATACTCCTTGCGCGCCAACTGAAAAGCGCCCTCCTCCACGAGGTCGCCACCCACCTGCGTGAACACCCGTCCACCGCTGACCGTGAGGCTCGTGACGCCGTTGGTGAGATGCACAAGCCAGACCGGGTTGGTGACGGAACCGCTCCAGTTCTGGTTGAGGCGGCCGGCCGAAGTCCCGTCATGATTTGGGCCGCGATAATTCGGCCACTCGGCATTGGCCGACAACACACCCAGCAGCCCGCAAACGAAAACCCACCCTGCTGATGGATACGGCAATCTGGCATGCGTCCGAGTCATGTCACTTGAACGCACCCAACATCGGCCCTTTTCCCGATTCGTCAATCCGACAGTTTGCCACCCGCAGTTTGTCACCGATTTGTCACCTGCTTGCTTCCCTCTCTCGCGACGGCTAGGCTCGGCGACCATGCGGTTGCTGGACCGTTATCTGTTGCGGGAGTTGCTGACGCCCTTCGGCTATTGCCTGGGGGGGTTTCTGGTTTTCTGGATCTCATTCGACCTGTTCATCGAACTGAATGACCTGCAGGAAAACAAGCTGCGCGTGGGGGACATCATCGAGTATTACGCGGTGAAGTCGCCGGAGTTTCTGGTGGAAGTCCTGCCCATCGCCCTGCTGCTGGCCTTGCTCTACACTCTCACGAACCTCGCGCGGCATCATGAAATCACGGCGATCCGCGCGGCGGGGTTGAGCTTGTGGCGCGTGTCCGCGCCCTACTTCGGGGTGGGCTTCCTCGCCAGTGCCGCGTTGTTCATCATGAACGAACTGCTGGTGCCGGACAGCGCCGAGCGCGCCGAGCAGATCATGAATCGCCGCGTCGCCGGCCGGCAAAGTGTCACCGACCCGAACATTGTCCGGGACCTGGGATTCTCCAATGCGCGCGACGGGCGAACCTGGTACGTCCGCGCCTATCACCTCCGGACGGCGGAGATGGAGCATCTGCAAATCAACTGGACGCTGCCGGACGGCTCGCGCCGGCAATGGTTCGCCGACCGCGCGGTGCGGTCCAACGGGGTCTGGGTGCTTCACAACGTGCGCGAGTTTCGCGTGGCGCCCGGTGCGCGCGCGGAGCCGGTGCCGGGAATGCAGACCAACCGGCTCGCCGTGCCCGAACTCACCGAGTCCCCCGAGGAAATCGAGAGCGAAATCAAGATCAGCCGCCGCCTGGCGCGCAGCATCCGCAAGGCGCGCAGCGCGGACCTGCCGATTTCGGAGATTCTCGATTACCTGCGGTTTCACCCCGACCCGCTCGAGGCGGACCGGTCGTGGCTCTACACCAAATTGCACGGACGACTGGCGGCACCGTGGACCTGTCTGGTGGTGGTGCTGATTGCCATTCCCTTCGGCGCGGCGTCGGGTCGCCGCAACATTTTTGTGGGCGTGGCCAGCAGCATTTTCATCTGCTTCGGCTTTTTTGTATTGCTGCAACTCGGCCTGGCGCTGGGGGCCGGCGGCAAACTGCCGGCGTGGCTGGGGGCGTGGCTGCCGAACCTGGTCTTCGGCACGGCCGGATTGTGGATGACGGCCAGAGCCAGGTGAGTCGTGTGGCGGCGGTCATGGGAACTCATCTCACGCGGGGGCTTCATGTCCTCCAACTTGCCAAGGATGGACTCCTTCCGACAGGATTCCATCCGCGTTAAGCGTTGGAATCGGCAAACGGAATTAGACCAGCCGCACCTTGGCCTTGCCCTTCACCACTTCGCCGATCAACCAGGCTTTGTGCTGTTGCGCGCGGATGGTCCTCAGCACGGCGTCGGCCTTGTCCGCCGAGACGATGGCGACCATGCCGATGCCCATGTTGAACACTTGATACAGTTCCGCGTCCGGAACGCCGCTCCTTTCCGCGATGATCCGGAAGATGGGCAGCATGTCCCACGAGCCTTTGCGAATGATCACCTCCAGGTTCGACGGCAGCACGCGCGGGATGTTGTCCACGAAACCGCCACCGGTGAGGTGCGCAAAGGCGCGAATGTCAGGCGTGAGGCGTGAGGCGTGAACTGCATTGAATCGCTGGAGAAGCTTCTGCACGAGCGGGCCGTAGCTGATGTGTTCTTTCAACAATTCCTCGCCCAGCGTGCCCTTCAATCCCGGGACGCGGCTCGACGGCTTCAGTTTCAGTTGCTCGAAGAAGATCTTGCGCGCCAATGAATAACCATTGGTGTGCAGGCCGCTCGAGGCAATGCCGATGACCGCGTCGCCGCGCCGGATGGTTTTCTGGCCGTTGAGCATCCGGGATTTTTCCACCACGCCGACAATGGTGCCGCTCACGTCGTATTCGCCCTGCTGGTAGAAGCCGGGCATCTGCGCGGTTTCGCCGCCGATGAGCGCGCAGTGGTTTTCCGCGCAGGCGCGGGCGAAACCTTTGATGATCTCGGTGAAGACGTGCGGTTCCAGTCTTCCCGTGCCGAGGTAATCGAGAAAGAACAGCGGCTCGGCCCCGAGCACAGCGATGTCGTTGACGCAATGGTTCACGAGGTCGGCGCCGATGGTGTCGTGCTTGTCCATCATGAACGCGATTTTCAGCTTCGTGCCCACGCCGTCCACGCTGCTGACCAGGATCGGCTCGCGGTATTTCTTTACGTCGAGGGCGAACAAGCCGCCGAAGCCGCCGACCTTGCCGAGCACTTCGCGGCGATGCGTGCTGGCGAGCAGTTGCGGGAGCGTGGCTTTGACTTTGTTCCCGAGATCAATGTCAACGCCGGCGGCGGCGTAGGCTTTTTGTTTCATGCGCGGGCAAGTAAACCGGCAATCGCGCCGACAAGCCAAGAGCAAAAGGCGACGCGTAGCGCGCAACTGGAGATGAAAGCCAGGGCGGCTTCCTCCCAATCACTCCGGCAACGGTTTCCCTTTCGTTTCCGGTCCCAGCCAGACGATGAACACTCCGATCACATAGACAATCACCACCACCGACCCCGCCTTGGCGAAGCTGCCGCCCAGCGCCCCCATCAGCGTCGCGGTCTGCAATCCGCCGATGGCCGCGAGGATGCGGCCGAAGTTGAAGGCAAACCCTTGTCCGGTCGCGCGCACGGCCGTGGGAAACAGTTCCGGCAGGTAGAGCGGGAAGAATCCGTAGAAGGACGCCGTCATCGCGCCCAGGACGAAGACCGAGACGAGAAACTTGGTGCCATAGGCATCGTTGCCCTGGTAGAGAAACAGCGCCGAGGCCAGCGAGCCAAGGCAAAGCACGGCGTAAGTGATTCGCCTTCCGAAACGGCCCGCGCATAACGCCGCGGCCATCGTTCCAACGATGGCGCCAAGGGCGCTCCAGATTTGTGTCCATTCCTTGCCGAACGGATGGAGCTTGAGCAGTTCCGGGTCTTTCAACAATTCCGCGGCCACCCAGCGCGGCGCCCATTGCGTTGATCCCCACGTGCCGAGCAGCGCCACGCCCGCCAGGCCGGCGCCAAAGAGCATCATGCGCACGACGCGCCGACCGTCGTCCGACTTGAGTGAATTCGCCGCCACCGCGCGGGCGAGATATTTTCGCACCGGATGGAGAAAGCCCCCGAGGGCGATGACCAGTCCGACAACGGTGATCAATCCCGCCAAAGCCGGCCCCGTGCCCGCCGGCGACCACGCCCAGATGATAACCAGCGCCGCCAAGCTGCCCGCGAGCACGCCGCCGAGGTCCGCGTTGGCCCAATGCGCCGTCGCGCCGCGCTCGCGTTCGGCCTCCCACTTTTTGGATTCCGGCACAAACAGGCGGATGAAGAAAATCAAGATGGCTGGAAACGCGCCGCTGATCATCAGGAAGCGCCAGCCCGAATTGGCCAGCAACGTGCCGGTCAGTTGCTCGGACAGGCCGATGCCCAGCATCAGCGATTCCGCGGCGGCGATGAAGCCCACCAGCGCCATGCTTAACACGCCCACGAGCAGGAAGCCTACGTTGGCCGCCGCGCCAATCAAACCCGCGACGAGGGCGCGTGCTTTGCCGGGCCAGATTTCGTTCACCAGCGCCACGCCCAGCGACCATTCGCCCCCCATGCCGAGCGAGGCGATGAAACGTAACACCGCAATGTGCCACGCTTCCGTCGCAAACCCGCACAGCCCCGTGAAGATGGCGTAAGTGAAAATGCTCAACGACATGGCTTTGACACGCCCGATCTTGTCGCCCAGCCAGCCGAACAACACGCCGCCGGTGGCCGCCCCCACCAGAAACACGGCAATGATGGCGCCGAACCACTTCGCCGCGTCGCCGGCAGCCGCCGCGGGCCCGAGCAAATCCGCCAGCGCCGGCCCGCCGATCAGCGGAAACAATCCCATTTCAAAACCGTCGAACATCCATCCCAGAAACGCCGCAGTCAGAACGAGATAACGATCCCGCGTCGAGGTCTCAGGTGCAGGCTGTCCGTGGGCGCTGGTCATGCGTGGTGGCGTTCCAACTGTGATTCACCACACGAAACCGTTTTTCCCAGGCAGCGGCAACTCCTATCTTCGCGAAAGGCAACTTTTCGCGCGACTTTTCGCGCGTTGCATTTTTCAATCCGCTGTGGCAGTGAATGACCAATCGTTTCCTGGTATGCGCTGGCGCCCCATACTGCTCCTGTCGCTGATCGCCAACCTGGTTCTGGCAGCGGGCTGGTTCTTCTCCGCCCGCGAGCACACCACGTTGTATCGCCGCGCCCTCCACAGTCCTCCGCTCGCCCCCGCGCAGGTCAAGACCAACGTCGTCATTCGCCGGCAGTTTTTCACCTGGCAGGAGCTGGAATCGAGCGACTATCGCACCTATGTGGCGAACCTGCGCGACATCGGGTGCCCCGAGCAGACGATTCGCGACATCATCATTGCCGACGTGAACGCGCTCTACGCGCGCAAGCGCGCCACCGACCCCGACATCGTGGCGCCGGAGCACCAATGGTGGCGCGTGGCGCCGGACACCAACACGCTCGCGATCGCCGCGGCCAGAATCCGGGAGTTGGAGGAGGAACGTCGCGGGCTGCTGACCAGCTTGCTGGGCGACGATTGGGAAACCGGCGACCAGATCAGCCTGCCCCGACCTTCGCGTCCCGGGTTGAATCTGGATGGTCCACTGCTGGGCACCTTGCCCAACGACGTTAAACAGGAGATTCAGGAAATCGCGGCGCGCGCGCAGGACCGCCTGGAAGCCTACACGGAAGAACGCAGGTTGGCGGGTCAGCCGGTGGAAGTCTCGGAACTGGCACGCTTGCAACAGCAGACCCGCCTGGAGTTGGCCAGCGTGCTCACCCCGCCACAACTCGAGGAGTATTTGCTGCGCTATTCCCAAAACGCCGCGGCCTTGCGCGCGGAACTCGGGCAGCTCAAATACTTCGAAGCTTCGCCCGAGGAATTTCGCCTGATGTTTCAGGCCACCGACGGCATTGACCTCCAATTGCAACTGCTCGCCGACGCCAAAGATGCAAGCAGTTTGCAGTTGCGCGAGGCGCTGCTGGCTCAACGCGAGAGCGCGCTCAAGTTCGCGCTCAAGGATCGTTTCGAGCAATACCGCCTGCTGCATGACCCGGTCTATCGCGACGCCTACGCCACGGCCGAGCAGGCCGGCGATCCGGGCGCGGCGCTCACGCTGTATGAAATCAATCAAGCCACGGCGGACGAACTGTCGCGCATCCGGGCCAACACCAATCTGACTTCCGAGCAGCTTGCCATCGAACTCAAGAAGGTCGAACTCGATCAACTCAAAGCCCTGGCCCAGGCGCTCGGCCAGGACGTGCCCGAAGACCCGCCTCCGGCGCCCAAGCCGCAGCCGCGGAAGGTGCATGTGCTCACGCCCGGCGAGAACCTGAGTTTCCTGAGCCGCCTCTATGGCGTGAATCCCGAGGCCCTGCGCGCCGCCAACCCGAACCTGAATCTGGACCGGCTCAAACCCGGGGATACGGTCAGCGTGCCGATCAACCTGTTGCCACCCGTGCCGGTGTTGCCGCCACCGTGAGCGGAGAAGTTCAAATCCTCAAGACCTTGTCACGCGCAGGAGCGTGGAGTGGCTGACATCGCCTGGATGTTACGCCTCCGCGCCTAAACCAATCCAAGCCCCTCCATGCGCGCCGTTATCCAGCGAGTGTCCAAAGCCAACGTCACGATCAGCGGCCAGGTCCGGGGAGCGATTGCCCGCGGTTTGCTGGTGCTGCTGGCGGTCGAGGATGCCGACACGACCGACGACATCGAGTGGTTGAGCGGCAAGATTGTCAGGCTGCGCATCTTCGACGACGAGCAGGGCGTGATGAACCGGTCGGTGCAGGAGGTGGGTGGCGAGATACTGCTGATCAGCCAGTTCACGCTCTTTGCCAGCACGCGCAAAGGCAATCGCCCCTCTTACCTCCGCTCGGCCAAACCGGAAGTGGCGGTTCCTCTTTACGAGCAATTCCTCGCGCGATTGACGCAGGACCTGGGCAAACCCGTTGCGACCGGCGAATTTGGCGCGCACATGCTGGTGAGCCTCATTAACGACGGCCCGGTCACGATCATCATTGATTCGAAGACGCGCGAGTAAACGAGGCAGGGACGGGTGTTCGCCAATGTCGGTGGACAGCGAAACAAACCAGTCTGCGAAAAATTTGTTCCAAGAACCCGGCCAGCCGTGTTCGCGATCCTGAGCGAGATGGCAGCAACGCGCGGCAATGGCTGTCCGCGCTTCGGGCCAATCTTTGCCGCCCAGCCGCGTGACGGCTTGACGGCACGGCGGCGGTGTTCGACGATTCGAGCCGTGAAGCCTGAACGATCCATGCGCACAAAATGCTTTGCCTTCCTCACAGCGGCCGCAGCCATGTGGTTCGCCGGTTGCGCCGCCGACCAGGGGCGCACTTACAAAATGCACCAGACCTCCGGCAAGATGACGCGCGGCTCGGACGTCGCCTATCGCGCCATCTGCACCAACATCGTCGCCGGCAGTCACGCCGGCATCTGGACCGGACCGAAGTATCCGGAAAAGGAACGCGCCATGCGCGACGCCCTCCAGCACAACAAGGAGTATCCCGGCCATAACGCCAGGATTGAGCCTTGAGAAAATCGCGTCGGATTTCAGCGAGGGAGTGAATCAGGACATTCGCGGGTTGGGCCGACCGGCAAGACCGCGGCGATGGCAAGAGTGGGTCAGGCCCAGCCACCTTGCTTCAGAAACTCCACAGCAGTTGACTTGGTCTGGTCTGCGCCCTTCCTCACATCTGCCTCGCTGCCTCAACCTGTCTTCCTCTTGGAATCAATTGGATGATTTCTTGCCGCCGGCACGGCAGCACCGCGAGGAAGGTTCGAGGGTTTTTCACCCCGGAAGACCTCGATTCGAACCGGTCACGAGCGAATCAAGGCGTTACAATCTGACGCTTGGTTTGACCCTTGCGCGCGTCTGACGGCAAAACGGGGGTGGTTTCCACTTCCACCGCGTTTAGCCGTTGATGGAGGCGATGCTTTCCGGTGGTCGCGTTTGTGGACACGGCCGCACCGTCAAGCCCGGTCGAAAACTGGCCGGAAAACTGCATCCAGACGTGACCATTGCGGACAGGGAGTCGTCAGGGGCAGGCCGGCCGACAACGCCGTGCCCGACTGGGAAGAGTTTTCGGAACATGCGTGTGGTGGTGCTTCCCCGCAGGTTGCATGTCCGTTAACAGGTGAGCCTCGCTTGCGCGGAGTTGATTTGCGCGCGTTGGGTCGCAGTCGCACCGCAAAACTGGAACGTAATCAGATTGGAACAATGCTGAAATGAACTCTTGCGATGTCATTCATGAAGAGCGGTCACGCTCACGCCGCAGCTTGCGAAACCGTCATGCGGCTGCCCCGGTTCGCTTTCGGCCTGATTTCCAAGGCCGCCTGAAACCCAGCGAGGCCGCAAAACCAAGCGGCGCGATTTGCTCCCGCCAGCCTGCGGGATGGCATTACGCCCAAAGAGAATCTTGAAATGCGCACGCCGTCTGCGAAACCCATTCTGCCCGATCAACTCCAGGCGGGGGGTTGCTTGGAACTGCCCCTGGACATCCCCGATGCTCGCCGCCGTGCGAAGGAGAAACGGCGGCCTGTCCGAGTCGCCATCTACTTTGCTGGTGAACACGCCTGGCCGGTGATGATTCGGGAGGCAGATTCGAGCCAGTAACATCCTGCGCTGGCGCGTGTCCGCGCGGGAGCAGGGGTGCGAGCTTCAATCCTTGCCGCGTGAACCCTCTCTCCGGGGATGTTCAGCGAGATCTTTCCGCAGGCGCTCAAACCGCGATTCCCACTCCATCCAGCTTGCTTCCCAGTCCTGACCACTGAATTTCGCGCGGGCCGCCGGCCAGAGTTCCTCCAGCGCCTTGAGTTCACGCCGGGCCAGGTGGAAATCCGTCCACCGCAAACAGGCCTCCGCAAAGCTCAATCGGTTTTCGGGAAAATCCGGCGCCAGTTCAACAGCCCGGAGCAAATGCTGGCGCGCCTTGCTGCGATTGCCGATGCTGCCAATCCGCGGCGCCTCGAGGTAGAGCAGACCCAGGTTGCGGTCCGGCCCCGCGTGGTCGAGGTGTTCATCCAGCGCCCGTGCCATTTTGAACTCGCGCTCCATTTCGTCCACGATCCGCAGCGCGCCAAGCGACCTGGTGCGGGCAAGTTGCCCGAGGTTCATGGCCAGATAGTGGTGGACCGGCGCCTCCCGCACCCCGCGCGCCAGCACCTCGCGGCAGGCTTGGATGCCCTGTTGCGCGATGACCGCCCGCTGAACATTGTTGGTTGAAAACTCCGCCAACTCGAACGCCGCCCGCGCGAACTGCCAGGCCGCCTCGGGGTTGGCCGGCTGGGCACGATGCTTCTCCTGGCCCTCGACAAACCGTTCCGCGGCGCGAGCGGCCAAATCCCGGGAACCCGTGGTTGCGGGGCCGCCGTGAACCAGCGCCGCGCAACCAATCGCGGCGGCCAGTGTTAGCACACCATGGCAACGCGCAACGAACCGGGCGGTCCGCGTCCGAGACCAGGCGCAATTAGTTGTTGCCAACATGTACGCCCGACTTATACTCCGAACACTGTGAAAATTCACTGGAAATCTTGCCGTCTGGCCGCCTGCGCCGCCCTGCTGGCCCTTGCCGCCGGATGCAGCGGGATCAATGCGAGCCATAGCATCTCGCCGGCCACCTTCTTGTTGCCGGGCCTGCTGAAGGCCGAACCGCAGCGGCCCGCCGAACCGGCCCTGCCCGGCGAACCGGCCCCGGAGATTCTCGACACGCCTGATGCCGGTGCGGTCCGACAATTCGCGCAAGCGCGTTGAGCCCATGCGATTTCCCTTCGCGTTGTCGGCCAAAATCGCCGGGCACATCATCCGGCACAAGCTCCGCAAGACCCCCAGGTTCGCCATGGTCCTGCAACTGGAGCCGTTGCACACCTGCAATCTGACCTGCACTGGCTGCGGCCGGATTCGCGAGTACTCCACCTCGCTCAAAGACATGGTGCCGCTCGAGAAATGTCTCGCGGCCGCGAACGATTGCGACGCGCCGATGGTGTCCATCTGCGGCGGGGAGCCGCTGATTTATCCAAAGATCGAGGAACTCGTGGCGGGGCTGCGCCAACAGGGGCGAATCATTTACATCTGCACGAACGGCGTGTTCATGCGGAAAAAAATGCGGGAGTATTTCGCCGCGGTTTACGATCCGTCCAATCCGTCCCATCGCTCCTCTCTGGAACGCCTCCTGGCTGAGAAGCTGGTCACTGAGAAAGAAGCCGAAGCCATCCGCAATGCCGATGCAGCCGCGAGAAGCAAAGTCGTCATCGCCCCCAGCCAATGGATGTATTGGAATGTTCACGTGGACGGGCTGGAATTCACGCACGACCTCATTGTTGAGCGCGAGGGGGTGTTCAAGGAATGTGTGGCCGCCATCAAGATGGCGAAGATTCTCGGCTACCAGACCGCGACCAACACCACCGTCTATAAGGAGACGGACGTGCGCGAACTGGAGGACATGTTCAAATTCCTCAGCTCGCTCAATGTGGATGGCCACACGATCTCGCCCGGTTACGATTACGACGCCGCCAAGAAGGATATGGTCAAACGGCTGGGCAAGGATCCCAAGGAATTCTTCCTTACACGCGATATGACGCGGCAGAAGTTTGCGAAGATTCTCGACTGGGGCCGGCTGTTCACCATCTTCGGCACACCGGTTTATCAGGAGTTCCTGGCCGGCAAGCGCGAGTTGACCTGCACCGCCTGGGCGATTCCCACCTACAACGTCAAGGGCTGGAAGGCGCCTTGTTACCTGATGACCGACGGCCATTACGACAGTTACCCGGAGATGCTCGCGAAGGTGCGGTGGGAGAATTACGGCGTCGTGGACGGTGTCGCGCGCGACCCGCGTTGCGAGAACTGCATGGTGCATTGCGGCTATGATCCCAGCGGCGCGCTTGGCACCAACTACCAGCGCGGCGACAACTGGAAAAACTTCAAATACAACTTCTGGCCGCGGCCAAAGCCGTTCCCGGCCAGCGCCGAGTTGGAGCGGCGCGCGTTCAACGGCGTGTCCATCGGCAAAGGGCATCTCGCCGAAGCCAAGGCGGCCATCAATCCCGCGGCCAACGCGAGGGGCGCGTTTTCCAACAACGGCCATCACGAGGCGCATGTGGGCAGCCACTGCGGCTCGGGAGACACGAGCGAGCGCGATGCGCTGCTGGCCAGGATTGCCGACACCCGCAAGACTCCTTAAGCCGGTGAGGCAGCCCTTCGGACTGGGAGCGCGCCACCCGGTTGATCATTCGTTTGAGCAGTTCTACCCTCAGGCGCAAACGACCCGAAACCAGACCCCGGCTCATTGGCCTCGACGTGCTGCGGTTCCTGGCCGTCTCGCTGGTGCTCCACGTCCACGCCCTTCAGGCCTTTGGCACCCCGGCCGCCGGGAAGAGCTTCGGGAGCTGGGAGCTCCTGCTCGCTTTGCTGCCGCCCGGGATGTACGGCGTGGACATCTTCTTTGTGTTGAGCGGCTTTCTGGTTTCCGGCTTGTTCTTTCAGGAACTGGCGCGCACCGGCACGGTATCGCCCGGGCGGTTTCTCATCCGCCGCGGCTTCAAGATTTATCCCGCCTTCTGGTTGCTGATTGCGGTTACCTTGGTCGTCCAGTTCTTCCAGACGGGTAAAATCAACACCAAGGGTCTGCTCGCCGAGCTGTTCTTTTTTCAAAATTATGTGATGGGGCTCTGGTATCACACCTGGACTCTGGCGGTCGAAGAACACTTCTATTTGCTGCTTGCGGGCCTGTTCTTGGTGCTCAAATCATTCCCGGACACCCACGGGAAGCCCAGGTTAAACGTCATTCCGCGGGTCGTGGATGTGGTCATCCTTTCGTGCCTCGCCGCCCGCATCGTTACGTGGTGGTTCAGTTATCAAATCAGCACCAGCCACCCCCAACTGTTGACCTCGGCCACGCACGTACGGTTGGATGCCCTGTTTTTCGGAGTCTGGCTGGCGCACGGCTGGCATAATACCTGGAGCAACGCTTTCAAGAACCGCTTGCTCGCCTGGCGGTGGGGGTGGGCGGCGCTGGGCCTGCTCTTGATTTCCCCCATCAGCGACCGCCTCCTGTCGGTTCAGGTTTGGCGTATTTTTGGTTTCATGCTGGTCTATGTCGGCGCGGGCTGTCTGCTGATTGCGGCCTTGTCGCTGGATCATTTCCGGCGACCGGCCTGGCTTGAGTGGCTGGCCTGGCTGGGGAAACACTCCTACTCGGTTTACCTCTGGCACATGCTGGTCCTCGCCGGTGTGCGGCGGCTCTTGGGACCGATCTCCTCCGGCTTCGGCAGCTATCTCGTCAAGGAATTGATTTTCGTTGCGGCCAGTTGGACTTTCGGAATCATCATGGCCCGGCTCATTGAATTTCCTATGCTGCGATTGCGCGACAAATGGTTTCCGGGGCGGGAGCAACAGGTCACCCTGGCATGAGCCGCACGCTCTACCTTTGCCCTCCGAGCTTCGAGAGTTTCGACGGCGGCGCCGGTTCGCGTTACCAAGCCCGCCGCGAAGTCACCAGCTATTGGTATCCGACCTGGCTCGCGCAACCCGCCGCGCTCACGCCCAATTCGCGCCTGCTCGATTGCCCGCCGCACGACATTGACGTCGCCCAGTGCCTCGCCATCGCGAAGGACTACGATCACGTCATCATCAACACCAGCACGCCGTCGCTGAAGAACGACTGCAAAGTCGCCGAAGCCATCAAGGCGCAGAAGCCTGACACCAAAATCGGTTTCGTCGGCGCACACCCGATGGTGTTGCCGACCGAAACCCTCAAGGCGTCGCCCGCGATTGACTGGGTGGGCCGAAAGGAATTCGATTACACCTGCGCGGAAGTGGCCCAAGGCCGCGACCTTTCGACCATCGCCGGCCTTTCCTACAAGGACAATGACGGCAAAATCAAACACAACCCTGAGCGCGAATTGATTGCCGACATGGACGCGCTGCCGTGGGTGGCGGACGTTTACCAGCGCGACCTGCAGATCGAAAAATATTTCATCGGCTACCTCCTGCACCCGTACGTGAGCCTCTACACGGGCCGCGGTTGCCCGGCGCAATGCAGCTTCTGCCTCTGGCCGCAAACCATCGGCGGACACAAATACCGCGTCCGCTCGCCGCAAAACGTCGCCGACGAAATGGCCTACATGAAGAAGCTCTTCCCGCAAGTGCGCGAATTTTTCTTCGACGACGACACGTTCACCGCGAACCTGCCGCGCGCCCGCGAGATTGCGAAGAAACTCGGCCCGCTCGGTTTGACCTGGAGTTGCAACAGCCGCGCGAACCTCGATTACGACACGATCAAAAGTTTCAAGGACAACGGCCTGCGCCTGTTCCTGGTCGGCTACGAAAGCGGCAACGACGAAACCCTCACGCGCATCAAGAAAGGCGTGACCACCGACGAGATGCGGCGCTTCACCAAAGCCTGTCACCAGGCGGGCGTCGTCGTTCATGGAACATTCATTCTGGGACTCCCGGTGGAAACCAAAGACACCATCGAACAAACCATTCAATTCGCGCAGGAACTGGATGTGTTCAGCCTGCAAGTCAGCCTCGCCGCGCCGTATCCGGGCACGGAACTTTACGAGCAAGCCAAACTCAACGGCTGGTTCGTGAAGAAAGACAAGACCGACCTCGTGGAAACCGACGGCTTCCAGCAAAGCGCGCTCGAATATCCTGGCTTGAGCAAGGAAGAAATATTCGAAAGCGTCGAGCGCTTCTACCAGCGCTACTATCTGCGCCCGAAGCCGATCCTGCGCATCATCAAAACGATGCTGGAGGACAAGGACGTTTGCGTGCGTCGTTTGCGTGAAGGCTACGAATTCTTCAAGAGCATGGCGCAACGGCGAACCGACTTGGCGGCGACGAAGGCGGCGGTGTGGGGCAGCTAAAGCCCGTCGGCGCAGCCTCAGCACTTCGAATGTGTCGCCATAAATTGTCTCCCTTCTCGTTTCGGCAGTGTTGCCATCGCCGACGCTTTCTCGAATGAGATCCTCGCGATCATCAACCCATGCACGCGGCTACACGACTGGCTGAACACGGGTCGCTGGACGATGCGTTTTTGCCGCCGCTGTCGCACGCGTGGAAGGATGCGCTCACACCGCTGCGCGCCTGGCAGGCGGATGCCAACCGCCCCTGGCAACCCGTGCTTCCGTGCTTGGAGAAGCTCTGAACCCCGCACCTGCCCAAGGGAGATAAACGCTTCATTGAGCCGGGCGAGACCAGTTTAGCCTGCCGCGGCGCGGCATCATCCGTCCAAAGGCGCACCGGGCAGCGCGGAACAGGGAAATGGCTCAAGCGAGGACGGCCTTCACCACCTTGCCATGCACATCCGTCAGGCGAAATTGCCTGCCCTGGTACGTGTAGGTGAGTCGCTCGTGATCGAAACCGAGGCAATGGAGAATGGTCGCCTGCAGGTCGTGGACGTGGACTTCGTTCTCGATGACGTGGAACCCAAGATCGTCGGTTGCGCCGTAGGTTAACCCGGGTTTGATGCCGCCGCCGGCCATCCAGATGGTGAACGCCTGCGGATGATGATCGCGTCCCAGGCTGCGGCCCAGCGCGACGTTGTTCTCGACCATGGGCGTGCGGCCAAATTCACCGCCCCAGATGACGAGCGTTTCATCCAGCAAGCCGCGTTGTTTGAGGTCCTTGACGAGCGCGGCCGAAGCCTTGTCCGTGGCGCCGCAGTTGCTTTTGGAATTGCCCACCACGTCCGAGTGCGCGTCCCAGCCCTCGTGATAAATGTTCACGAAGCGCACGCCGCGTTCGATCATGCGCCGCGCCAGGAGGCACGCGCGCGCGAAATTCGGCTTGTCCGGATCACAGCCATACATCTCCAACGTCTCCTTGCTCTCCTTTTTCAAATCCATCAACTCGGGCGCGGAGGTTTGAAGGCGATACGCCATTTCATACGAGGCGATGCGCGTTTCGATTTCCGGATCGCCCACGAGGCCGAGGCGCGCGTGGTTCAGCTCCTCGATCAAGTCGAGGGAATCGCGCTGGAGTCTGGCGTCCACGCCGTTCGGACTGCTGACGTTGAGAATCGGATCGCCCTGGTTGCGAAAGCGCACGCCGGCATACACCGACGGCATGAAGCCGCTGGACCAGTTGGCCGAACCGCCGCTGATGCCCGAGCCGGTGGACATGACCACGAACGCGGGCAGGTCTTGTGATTCGCTGCCCAGACCGTAAATCACCCAAGAACCAAGGCTGGGCCGGCCCGGTTGCGAGAAACCGGTGTTCAGGAAAATCTGGCCCGGCGCGTGATTGAACTGATCCGTCTTCATGGACTTGATGAGACAGATGTCATCCACGATTTCGGCCAGGTGCGGCAGCATTTCGGAAAGTTCCGCGCCAGACTGGCCGTGCCTGGCGAATTTGAATTGCGGACCGAGCACCGCCGCATCGGGCCGGATGAACGCGTAACGCTGTCCGCCGATGACCGAGGGCGGCAGCGGCTTGCCTTCGAGCTTGGCCAGTTCGGGCTTGTGATCGAACAGATCGAGCTGGCTCGGGGCGCCGGCCATGAACAGGTGAATGACGTGTTTGGCCTTGCCGGGAAAATGCGGCGCGCGCGGTTTCAGCACATCGGCCGCCGAGACGGCGGCGGCGCCCGCTCTTGATACGAATGCGTTGGTCAACAGCGAACCCAGCGCGATCTTGCCGAGACCGAAGCCACATTCCTTCAAGAACCAGCGGCGGGAATTCACGCGCGGCGGACTGCACGTGTAGAGGTGATCGTGACAGTTCATGGTGTAAAAGATGGGAAAGGACCCAAAGACCCAAATACCCAACCACCAGCGTTGCGTGCGCCCTTTGGGTAATTGAGGGATTGGGTGTCTGACTGTTTCATCCCTTGGTTATCGTTTCGTCCAGATTAAGAAGCACTCGCGCAACGGCCGTCCACGCGGCCTGTTCATTGAGGTGCTCGCCTTCCTTCGCATCCAGCAGGTCGCTCGCTTTCAATTCACCACCGGCGAACCGCGCGAACTGGGCCCTGTAAAAGTGAACCAGTTTCTCCCGCTCCTCCCGCGACGGCGGGCGGGTCAGACACCGACGGAAAAGCAGTTCCACCCGGGCCGCTTCGTCCCCTTCCGCCTTGACCGCCATTTGTCCCAAGGCGCGGGCAAACTCCATGAAGACCGTGTCGTTCAACAAGGTGAGGGCCTGCAAGGGCGTGTTCGAGCGTTCGCGCTTGGGCAGGCACGCCTCGCCGCTCGGGCCGTCGAACGTCGCCGTCA
Source organism: Verrucomicrobiia bacterium (assembly GCA_011525685.1). Classification (GTDB taxonomy): domain Bacteria; phylum Verrucomicrobiota; class Verrucomicrobiia; order Limisphaerales; family JADLHS01; genus WYBW01. Next base: position 2,664 of record WYBW01000061.1, on the reverse strand, counting down.
TCGCGAAGGGCGTGGTGCGTTTGGCGAAGGTGTAAAGTCCGCGCCGGTAGCGATCCGGGCCTTCGCTTGCTTTCCAGGCCAGCGCACCGTACGCGCCCTCGGTCGAAACGCCGGCCGGTTGCGGCGGATAGACACTCGGCCCGCCGATTTTGTCGGAGAACAATCCACTCGCCACCAGCGCCGCGTCGCGGACCATTTCGGCTTCGATGCGGAACCGCGGTCCGCGCGCCAGCAGCACGTTCAACGGATCGCGCTCGCGCAGTTCCGGGGTGACCCGACTGGATTGCTGATACGTGGCGCTCATCACGATGAGCTTGTGCATTTTTTTCTGCGACCAGCCTTGGCTCATGAACTCGAGCGCGAGCCAGTCAAGCAGGTCGGGGTGTGACGGCAATTCGCCCTGAAAACCGAAGTCCTCCAGCGTCCGCACCAGACCGCGCCCGAAAAACGCCTCCCAGTGGCGGTTCATCACCACGCGGGCGGTGAGCGGATTGTCCCTCGAGACGAGCCACCGGGCCAGCGTCAGACGATTGGGAGGCTCACCCGCAGGCAGCGGCGGCAGCACCGCGGGCACGCCCGGCGAGACCTCCTCCTTGGGATCCAGAAACTCGCCGCGATGCAACCGGAAGGTGTTGCGCGTGTGGCCGGGGGGACGCTCGCGCATGACCAGAGTCGTCGGGAACTTCGGCAGCTTTGACCGCAACTCCTCGATCTGCCGCCGTTCCTTGGCCAGTTCAGGAGTCACCTTCGCGAACTGCCGCAGCAACCGCTCTCTGTCCGCGGCGGACTCCGGCGAATCGAGCAACGCTTTCCGCCCTTCAGCATCCCGATGTTTCAGCAGGATGGCATAACAATCGTCGGGCAAGGCGGACGCCTTCGCGTCGGCGTCGGTGGTGAACGCGACGCGGAATCTTCCCAAGCCGGCGGCGTAGTAACGTTCACAATGCAGTTCCAGCTCCAGGTCGCCGCTGGTTTCGAGCGGCTCGGCGAACTGAAACACGGCATTGTGCGCCTGGCCCTGCCCGCCGTCCACGGACCAGCCGCTTTGCAGGTCGTCGTCAATCGCCCGGGCGGCGTTGTTGCCGCCCTTGGCGTAACTTTCGGTGGCGTTTTGCAGTTTGATTTCCCGGCCACCCGCCCTGGCCCGCACGGTGGAAAGCCAGAAATCGCCCACCGGCCCTTCGTAAGCCACCGAACCCGGCCCGTGCATGGGCAGCCGCTCGTCCGGCAGCATCTCCAGTCGGAACGCCTTCGCGCCTGCCGGAACGTTCTGGAACTTGAGCGTGTACGTGTCGTGCTTGGTGAAATCGCCGCTGGCGAAAATGGAATCATCCGGCTCAATCGTCAGGAAAGGCATGGTGCTCCCGGCCTTGGCAGGCCGCAGCGTTTGCCACGCCACCACCTTGTGCGATTCCACCTCGAGCCACTTGGCGAATTTGCGATCGCGCACCTCGCGCCGGCGTTCCACCGTCGAGGCGGAGTCCGGCAATTCGTTGCCGACACTGACGCGGAACCGGCCCAAGGTATGATGACCGCCAAAGTTCTGTGCCAGGCGGAGGGTGATGGTCCCGTCACCCGGCCAGGCGAGAGGCTCGGCCAGCCTGAGAATCGCGTGTCGGTGCGCTCGCGGATTCTCTGCCCCACCCACGGCCCAACCAGTGTTGGGTTTGCCGTCAATCACGTGGGCCACCGGAAAGCCTTGCTGGGAAAAATCCGCCTCGGCGCTCGCGAACTTGACCGCGCGCGGATTGCTCCCGCTTCCAGTCTCCCGCACCTCCATTTCCACTTCGCTCAGAACAAAGTTGCCGTGATCCGTCCGGCCCGGTCCGCCTTTGCCGACGTTTTCATCGGGCAGCGCCTCGATCTGCAAGTGGGTGATGCGCAGCACGCCCGGGTTGAACTTGAGGGTATAGACATCCCTCTCGGGATTCCTGCCGCCGACCCGGAACGAACCGTCCGCCAGCAACTCCGCCTCGCTGCCATTCTTCGAGGTGAACTCGGCCGAACCCGGAGTCCGCCAGTCAATCCGCAGCTCGGCGGGGAACTTGTCCGGCAACGCCGCCTCCAATGCGTCAATTTGCTCCTGGATCTGCCGCCGTTGCTCGGCGATGTCCGGTCGGGGAATCTCCAAGGTCGGTTCGTCGGCGTTGTTCAGCGCGGCGAGAAAGCTGTAATACTCCGTGTGCTGGATCGGATCATACTTGTGCGTGTGACACTGCGCGCAGGCCATCGTCAGGCCCAGCCACGCGGTCGAAGTGACATGCACCCGGTCCACCATCGAGTAAAAGCGGTACTCCAGCGGATCAATGCCGCCCTCTTCGTTGATCATCGTGTTGCGATGAAAACCGGTGGCGATCAACTGCTCGCGCGTGGCCTCCGGCAGCATGTCGCCGGCGATTTGCTCGATGGTGAACTGATCGAAGGGCAGGTCGGCGTTCAAGGCGTTGATCACCCAATCGCGCCACAGCCAGATGGAGCGTGGCTTGTCCTTCTCGAAACCGTTGGTATCGGCGTAGCGCGCCAGGTCCAGCCAGCGGCGCGCCCAGCGCTCCCCGTAATGCGGCGAAGCCAGCAGCTTGTCCACGAGCCGTTCGTAAGCGTCCGGCGACGCATCGTTCACAAAGCCATCCGCCTGCTCGGGCGTCGGCGGCAGACCGATCAGAT
>WYBW01000008.1 GCA_011525685.1 Verrucomicrobiia bacterium | reverse complement strand
TGAGAACGCCGAAGCGGGCGGCGTGAACAGACAAAAATCCGGCTGAGATCACGCGTCAAATGGGAATACCGAGTCATTAGAATGAGTCGGGCCTCAAAAAAGGCCTTTGTTCAACAACCTGCTAGCAATGCGGCGTTACTCTCAGATTCACAATTGCGCACGAACGCGTTCTTTGATGTCACCGGCACCGGTTACTCGGTTGACACAGCGTTACTCGGCGTGAATGGGAGCACCTATGCCCAAGCCAATCGAAACCGCATCCTGTCTGACGCCATTCCTGCGACCACGTTGCCGGTCGCGGCAAACCCAGTTGATAGGCTTGCGCCGGACGGTCAGCCCAATCGTAATTTCAACATGAACGCTCTTTATCAAAATGGCTGGCCATCAAAGCGGCTGGAAGATCCCGAAGGTAATAACTGGTGGCACTCGGATTTCAAGGACGTAGCCTATCTGCGCGTTTACAAACTGTTCGATGAATTCGTAACGTTGGGAGACTTGAAATGACTTATGAAAACACTCGCCTATTGTTCTATTGCCGTTCTTGCAGTTGGCTGTGCCAACGCACAGACCAACCTTCCTTCAAATGAGTGGAAGGCGACGCTCAAGATTGTGGATGAAACCGGCCAACCTGTCGCCGGTGCGGAAACATGGGTCAGTTACTACGTTTCGCCGCCACCCGATGAAAGGGTGGCTTCAGCGAAGATTTCGGGACTTTCCGATACCAATGGAATGTTCACTGCGTCACATCGCGACCAGTCATACTATTTGGGCTTTCATGCGCGAAAAGCCGGCCACTACTCGACAATGATTCGATACGAACTCGGTTTTCCGTTTCAATATGATTCTGTGAAATGGAATCCGACGGCGACACTTTTACTTAAGACCATTCGTCATCCGATCCCAATGTACGCCAAGCAAGTAAATCTCGGCATGCCAGTATTTGAAAAGCCGGCAGGATTTGATCTGATCGTCGGCGATTGGATTGCGCCTTATGGCAAAGGAAAACATGCGGACATTATTTTCACGGCTGAGATCAACAAGCGAGCCGGAGATGATTCGGATTACAAGTTGATGGTGAGTTTCCCGAAATCAGGAGACGGAATCCAAGACTTTCTGGTAACCGAAAATGACAGGCGAAGCGGCTTGATGTCACCACACGAAGCACCTCTGGATGGTTATCAACCCGAGTGGATTCAAACTTCAATCCGGAGATCGGGCCTACCGGTCAAAAGCAACCGCGACAGCAATCGAAACTATTTCTTCCGCGTGCAGACAGTGCTGGACGAGAAAGGCCAAGTGAAAAGCGCGCTCTATGGCAAGATTTACGGAGACTTCATGCAATTCCGCTATTACCTCAACCCCACACCCAACGACCGGAACATCGAATTCGACCCAAAGCAGAATCTGCTTAAGGGATTGAAATCCACCGAGCGTGTGGAGGCGCCATAGAACTGCGCAGGTTTGCGGGCTCTTCGTTGGAAAATTGTCCATGATTCTCATCTTCTACGGCGGGTTTATCGCAGCCGTTATTTTTCTCATTCTCGCATCTGCTTTTCAGAGTTCGCCGAATGCTGTGCGCTCCTTGTCACTGCTCGCGTTCTTCGCATTGATTTACCAAGGCGGGTGCATGGCGGTTGCCACCGACATCGGGCGCGCTACCGGAGGGGGCGGTTCGGTTGATGACCTCCTTGTGATTATCGCGGTGGCGTTCTTGATCGCGTGTGTGTGGAGTTTTGCGCTGGGCGAGCGCCCGATCAAAAATGTTGCTCAAGCCCGATGGCAAACCCGAGAAAGACAATCCCCGCCACGTTTGATTTCCGCTTGGGTTGAACCTGCCCTCCTGCTAAGTGCATGTATATTGGCACTCTCATTCCTCATGCTCTGGCCATTGGCCCGGCGTGACGTAAACACCAGAAGATGGTTTCTCCTCTCAGAGCTTGGACTCATCGTAATTCTTTACGTGATTTCCTGCCGCTTCCTTTGCCGGAACCGTTTCCTCGCTCTCATCGGCATGATAGCTGCGTCTTTCGCCTTCATCTATTGCATCAGCCAGATGGACTCCTGAGGCTTTGACTCTAATTAGTCATGTGACATGGTGCGCCAAGCGATGAAGTTCCGACAAACATTCGCATTATCTTGCGCACTGGCCTTATCCTGTGCGCCGATGCATGAAACGACCGTGACCAGCCAATCCGAAAAACCCGACGCGCCGCGCGGCCGCGAGCGCCAGATCACGCGCGGTCCGGGTGGACGTATCGTCACAAGCATCGGCGCGTGGTCGCCGGACAGTCGGTGGGTTGTCTATGACACGCGCAGCGACGCGGCTGGTGAGCGATTCGATGGCTCGGCGATTGAAATGGTCAACGTCGCCTCAGGCGAAATCAAAACTGTTTTTCGCTCAACCAATGGAGCGTACTGCGGTGTTGCCACGTTTCATCCGCGTGAATGGAAAGTTGTGTTCATCCTCGGTCCTGAGAATCCCACTGCCGACTGGCAATACTCACCATTTCATCGCCAGGGCGTCATCGTGGACACCGAGAGGCCCGGCCAGGCCCTAAACCTGGACGCGCGCGATTTGACTCCGCCGTTTACGCCGGGTGCGCTTCGAGGTGGCTCCCATGTTCACGTGTGGGATCCGCGCGGCGATTGGGTTTCCTTCACTTACGAAGATCACGTGCTGACGCAGTTCGCCAGTGCTAGTCCTACCAACGACATCAACCTGCGCAATATCGGCGTCAGCGTTCCTGGCCGGCCGGTGTCGGTGTCGCGGGATCATCCGCGCAATCATGACGGACAGTATTTCGCCGTGCTCGTGACGCGAACGGTGGCAAACCCAAAGCCCGGTTCGGACGAAGTCAAAAAGGCCTTCGAGGAGGGCTGGGTGGGTGACGCTGGCTATGTGCGCGCCGATGGAACGCGCCAGAAACGCGCGCTGGCCTTTCAAGGACACGTTGTTACCGCGCAGGGCGAGACCATTTCCGAAGTCTTCATAGTGGATTTGCCCGAGGACTTGACCGTGCCGGGCCATGGCCCGCTGGCAGGAACTGAAACACGAATGCCATCTCCCCCAAAAGGTGTGACACAACGACGACTCACCTTCACGGCGGAGCGCAAGTTTCCCGGCGTGCAAGGGCCGCGGCATTGGCTGCGGTGTTCACCGGATGGTTCGCGAATCGCCTTCCTGATGAAGGACGACGACGGCGTGGTGCAACTTTGGACCGTTTCACCCAACGGCGGCACGCCAGTCTGCGTCACGAAGAATCCCTGGCCCATTGCCTCCACCTTCACTTGGAGTCCGGACGGACGGCACATCGCTCATGTGATGGACAACAGCGTGTGCCTGGCGGAGGTCGCCTCGGGCCGAACAATCCGTTTGACGGAACGATTTGCCGACGCCGAGGCGCCCCGGCCCGAAGCGTGTGTGATTTCACCGGATGGCGGGAAAGTGGCCTATGTTCGCCGCGTGGCCTCAGACGGCGGGGTTTTCAATCAGATTTTCATCACCAATCTCCCGCAGTGAGGGACTTCACGCCGGCATGGGTTTGGGCTGCGAGGCCGCTTTGCTCCATTTGCCCAGCAGCACCACCCCGGCGATTCCGACACACATCCATCCGAACCAATCCCCCCGGCGATGGTAAAAGGTGGGAGTCCGCGTTTCGCCCGGCGCGAGCACGGGAATTTCCGCGGTCATGAATCCCGCTCCGTAAACACTCCCGGTCGCATCGCGGAAAACCTGGCGGAGCCGCCCGCGCGCATCCACCCAGCAGGTGATGCCGTTGTTGCAGCAGCGGAGCAGCGGCAATCCGTTTTCGACGGCGCGGAAAACGGCGCTGGCGGCGTGTTGCCATTGCTCGGCGCTCTCGCCGAACCAGCCGTCGTTGGTCAGGTTCACCAGAAAATCGGTATCCGCCGTCACGTATCCACGAGCGAGGTGCGGGAACACGTCCTCGAAACAGATGAGCGTGGCGGTTTTCACAGGGAGGACTTCTGGGGGCAAGTTGTTGCTGAACTCGCGGGTCAGCGTTTCGTCGGAAGCAGGTGAAGCGTGAATGTGAACCTCAAACTCGAACGGAACAACGCTGTCGCCGGGTGTGAAACCACCGCTGATGGGCGTGAACCATTTCACAAAGGGCAGCCAGCGGACCAGTGGGATGTATTCCCCGAAGATGACCAGGTTGCGTTTGCGATAGCGCGCCATGAGCGTGCCGTCCGGGCTGATGAGGAAACTGCAGTTGAAGTAATCCGCCTCGTTGGGATCTCGCGAAGTAAGGCCTGGCTCGGCGTCGTCGCTGCCGAGAATCATCCAGACGCGATTGGACTTCGCGATGGCCGTGATGGCGTCCAGCGTGCTTTGGTCATAGCGAATCATCTTCGGTATCGCGGCTTCGGGCCATAAAACGAGGTCCGTCTGGTTGGTGAGCGCTTGACGCGTGAGTGCGAGCACACGGTCGAAGTAGCTGCTGTCCTCGCCCTTGGCCCAAATCCACTTCTGCGGAATGCTGGGTTGAATGAAAGACACGCGGATGGTCGGGGTGTTGGGGTTTCCTTCGCGCAATCGTCCCATGCCGAACACAAACACCCCCACCAGCATTGCCAGCGGCAGCAGGATTTCACTCAACCAGGCGTGGCGGTTGGCCGGTTGACGCAGAATGGCGTGCGCCGCGGAAAGCAAAGCCAGCGAGGTCCACACAATGAGGAACGACACCCCATAGACGCCGGTCACGGAGGCAATCTGGATCAGCGGCAACATTTGGAATTGCGACGTGCCGAGCAGATTCCAGGGAAAACCACTGAACAGGCGGGCTTGAACCATTTCGAGCGCCACCCAGATGGCCGCGCCGGCCAAGGCCCAGGCTGTGCGCCTCGTCCAATCGCCGCTCCCGGGCTTGCCCGCCAGCAACCAAACCCAGACGGCTTGATACAACGCCAGAAAGGCGCTCAACGCCACCCAACCCAGAATCGGGTAACCGGCAACCGGAATGAGCAACAGCCAATACAGCGCGGCCAGATGAAATGCCAGGCCGGCAACGTAACCGATGCGAAAGGCCTCGGCGCCGGTTTTGCCGTGGGCCGCAGCGAGCATCAGCGCGGGAGCGGCCCAGGCCACTCCGGCGATCCCAATTTTCGGAAAGGACGCCGCCAGCAGCAATCCCGCGACCATGGCGAACGGGTAACGGCTGCGCGGAAGAAATTGACCCGCGAGATTTTTCAACGCCGCGAGCTTGGCGAAAAAGCCGCGAAAGGCAAGCGCAGTGGCGCAGGCTTCCAGCCTGTCATGTTGGATTAGGCTTTCAGCAGCTTGATGAATCCGACTCCAAAGTAGGAAAGGCGTCGCGCCTGTCTCCGTCTTCACTTTATTCGGTACTCATTTGTGCCCTGGTTGGAAGCCCCACCGGAATCCGCTCAACCGGGAGGTTTTGTCTGCCCGAGACAGGCGCGACGCCTGTCCTACCGGATCGAGATGACTCAGAGCACCCGCTTCACCAACGATAGAATGCCCTGCTTCACCGCGGAACGATGATGCGACGCGCGGTGCCCGCGCAAAAGTGTGGCGCGGTTGGCCACGTACCAGTCGTAACTTTGTGCGAACATTTCGTCCGTGGAATAACGCGGTTGCCAGTTGAGTTCGCGTTGCATTTTGCTGATGTCGAAGTAGAGCGACCGGCCATACATGAGGGCGTGGTAAGCGCCCAGCGGTGAAAGCCCGAGCACACTGGTCAGTTTCATCAAGGCAACGGCCGGTGTCATGGGCACGCTGCGAACCTTCGAGCCGGTCTTGGCGTGAATGCACAAATGCTCCAGCGCCTCGCGCATGGTGCCGTACGTCGCGGCGCCGCAGTTGTAAGTCGTTCCGCCCTGTCGGTTCGCCGCGAGAATGCAAGCTTCGGCCAGATCATCAGCGTGGACAAACTGGTAAATGTTATCGCCGCGCCCCAGCACCGGAACATTGTAACCTTCGCGAATCCACTCGAAGAGAATCTGGAAAATTCCCAGCCGACCATGTCCCATGATGGTGCGTGGCCGAATGATCGTGACGTCCAACCCGCGTTGAACAAACTGCCGGCAAAGTGTTTCTCCCTCCAGCTTGGCACGGCCGTAAGCCTCGCCGGGATTGGGCGGGGTTTCCTCGGTGACAGGATTGGATTTGGGCGCGCCGAAAACGGCGCTGGAAGAAACGTAGATCACCTTGCGCGCTCTCGCTTCGAGCGCGGCACGCAAGAGGTTCTCCGTGCCGTGGACATTGACGGAGTGGAAAAGCGCCTTGTCCTTGGCCAGCGGCACCTGGGCGACGCAATGATACACCGTGTCGCAACCAGCGAGGGCCGCCTGCACGCGCGAGGCGTCACGGATGTCGCCATGCACGAATTCAACGTCCGCCGGACGATCATCGGCGTCCGCTAGATCGAACACACGCACCGGCCGGCCCTGCTGGCGCAGACGGTCGCGCAGCAGCGAGCCGAAATAGCCCGAACCACCGGTGATGAGCGCGCGTTGGGTGGTCATGGAAGTGTTCGAAGTGCAACTGTGGGGCATACTTTGGAGGACTCTGCCATGACACTGACCATTTCGAGCGATCTATGCTTCACCTTTCTGCTCACCCTCGCCCTGACCCTCTCCCTGAGGGAGAGGGAACAGCCGACGTGCGGCCTTTGTTGCTCGAGAGTGCCCGCCGTTACGTCTGAGGTCCGCCTGCTGCAAGAGCGGCGGACAACGCTCCCTCTCCCAGCGGGAGAGGGCAGGGGTGAGGGAGAACGCCACGAAATTCTCACGGCTGCGCTTGCTCCTTCCTGCCCACCAATCCCGGCCTGGCATAATCAGGCATCGGTCGTGGCGCACGCGCCTGCAGTGTTCGCCAGATGGCGTCGCGTATCATTTCCCTGTCCTTACTTAATCGCGAACTCCAAAACCGGAGCACCTTGATGCCTTGTGATTCCAGAAAGGCATCCCTCGAGGAATCTGCGGCTTGATGAGCTGGCGTGCCGTGTTGAAAGCCATCCACTTCGATGTCCAGCTTCGCTGCGTTGCAGAAGAAATTCAGAATGTGCGGGCCAATCGGGTGTTGGCGACGGAATTTGTAGTCCGCAAAACGATTGGCGCGCAACCATGTCCACATCAACTGTTCAGCCCAGGACTCTTGCTTGCGCAAGTTGCGGGCAATGCGCGTCGCGTTGGGAGATTGTTTCAACATCGGTCTCTCTCGGCATTCGAACAGTTCACCCTCACCCTGACCCTCTCCCTGAGGGAGAGGGAACAGCCATCGCATGGTTTGCTTTTCCGTGCCATCGTTAAACCAACTCCGTCGCAGGTTCTCCACCGCTTCGGTGATTGATTCTCCCTCTCCCAGCGGGAGAGGGCTGGGGTGAGGGAGAGTGTGCTGGCAAAGACACTCGCAAAGGCGTTTCATTCACCCTCACCCTGACCCTCTCCCTGAGGGAGAGGGAACAGCCATCGCATGGTTTGCTTTTCCGTACCATCGTTAAACCAACTCCGTCGCAGGTTCTCCACCGCTTCGGTGATTGATTCTCCCTCTCCCAGCGGGAGAGGGTAGGGGTGAGGGAGAGTGTTGCGCCGCTGCTTCAGGCCCGGGCCGTGCGACCAGAAGGGGTCCGTGACTTTCAGCAGCGAACGCATTTGAGCCAGTCATCATTGTGAACCCAGGCGAAGGCCCATTTTTGCGGCCCGCGGGGCGGCGTATCTTAGTCCGCCGTGTTTCTGCTTGCCAATGCGGAAGTCGCCCTCAAGCTTGGCGCGGTGGTTTCCGAAGCGAAGCGCGCCCCCACCGATTCGCCGCTCTGGCAGCGGTGGCTGGCGCGTTTGCTGAGTGGCATCGTGCTGGCCTACCTTGCCTGGCTGGCGGTGGTGATCACCCTTCGCGTCCAGTTCCCGTGGGACTTGTTCATCTGGCCGGAAAGCCCGTTCATGACCAACATGCTCAAACTGGAGCTGGGTCAGCCATTGTTCAGTCCTCCGGCCGACAGCAACTCGTTCGTTTACAGCCCCGGCTTGGAATACCTGACTTATGCGGTGCTCAAGCCCTTTGGAGCGCATCTGGACATCCGCTATTGCCGGTTGGTGAACGTGAGCTTCGGAGTGCTGGCGGGACTGCTGGCGGGGTTGGGGATACAGCGCGCGCTGCAATGGCTCGCGCCCAACCTCACCGGGAGTCGCTCTGGCTGGCTGGGCTGCGGCGTGGCTGTGCTCGTCATCTTCCGAAACTTCACCGCGGATGTGACGCACCCGGACAACCTGGTGATGCTGCACACCGCCGGCGTCTTTTTTCTGACGTTCCGCGCGTGGCGGGCAAAGAGTTATGGACTGGCCATCGCAGCGATGGTGTTCGCCGGCTGGGGAGTGTTCGCAAAACAGATTTTGTTGGTGGCGTTCCTCGGACCGGCACTGATCTTTCTGCGTTTCAATCCCTGGGGCTGGCGCAAGGGATTATTGCTGCTGGTCATTGGCGCGGTGTCGGCGATGGCGGCGCTCGTGGTCATGGTCTGGCCGCCTCACGCGCGCTTCTATCTGCTCGAACTCCTGCCCCGGCAGGGTCTCCACCTGACCCGTGTTTACTGGATGATCATTGATCTGGTGACGGCGGACCGCGCGTTTCTGCTCGTGCTGGGAATGATCGCCGCGGGTTTGCTCTGGCGCTCCGGCCGCCCTGGGCGAGAGTACCTGCAACTCTGCGCCGCAATCGGACTGTTCTCGGTCTGTCCCAACATGGCGTCCTATGTGAAGGCGATGGGGGTGTGGAACAACCTGATCATCTTCCAACTCTGGCTGCTCTTGCTCGCCTGGCCCGCGTTGGGGCTGTGGTTGACCCGCGCGACCAATCGCCGCGAGCCGGCGCCGGATGAAGTCAGACTCTTCAACGGGACGCTTGCGGCCTTGCTGGTGGTTTTCGTGTTGTTGCTGTTTCCGGCCAAGCTGCCGCCCCACCGTTCCATGTACGCGGTGTGTGAGGAAATTCAGGCCAGGGTCACGGCGGACGTTCAGGCGGGGCGACGAGTGCTCGTGGGGCACGGCATGATGTATCTGTTGCGGGCGGGATCACGCGCAGTGCCGCTCGATCGCGCCAACTCGATTCTGGAACTCAAGTTTGCCGGGCTGGCGGACCGCTCGCGCTTTCCGGAGCGTATCCAACAGCGGTACTACGACCGGCTCTACCTGACCGTGGAGCAGTGGTATCCGCCGGAGTTCGCCGCCGAAATAGAAAAGAATTACCAGCTCGAAAGCATTGTCCCGGCGCCGGTGTCGCGGAATCACGTCGAGAGCGGATTCTACACGCCGTTGATTGGCGAATGTCGCGTGCTGGTCCCCCGCGAGCCGTAGTGTTCTGCAAGTCCGCCGCTAATCGCCGCAAGGGACAACAAATCCCCAAACGCACCAAAGGCGATCGTGAACCTCTCGATACTGCCCCCGGAGCGCGACCTTCAGGTCGCTTCAACGTGCGAGCAGACATACCCAAAGCGGTTGGCCGTTGAGCTTGCGGACGCTGAGGCGGCGTAAACTCCGCTCCCCGGGCTGGCTTGGTTCAGTGACAGTGCCAAGGCAATTATTCCGCACCCGCAGCCGCCCCGGCCCGTCGTAGGCGAACTCCTTTTTGGCCGTCCCCACGTACTCCCAGCGGATCAACTGGTTCTCGTCGTCGTAAGCGTAGGTCATGGAGGTGCTGTTATAGTTGGTCAAGTTGCCGTTGGGGTCGTAGGTGAAAGGCCCGCTGGGCCCGTCGGTCAATTCGTTTTTGCCGTTGACGCTGAACGTATGCGTCGAGCCGCTGCTGTTGTTGGTGCG
>WYBW01000060.1 GCA_011525685.1 Verrucomicrobiia bacterium | reverse complement strand
GGCGCATCTCATTTTCTTGCAGGGGGCGCCGAGGCGATGCCGTAGCGCGGACTTCCAGTCTGCCGGATCGCGGATTTCCAATCCGCAAACGCGGCGAATTCCTGGCCTGCCACGCCGTGCCTGGGCCCGCCGACTGGAAGTCGGCGATACAGCAGGTTGAGAAACCTGCGCTACGCCAGGAATGCCTGCCTGCAATAAACTGAGATGCGCCCTCCAGCGCGTCGCTCGAAACATTCTCCTTGCGCGAAGCGGCGATGGGAAAACATGCTGAGGAAAGAAAAATTCATGTCCGCCATTCCAGTTCGCGCCCATCGCCCCCGCCTGACATTCCGGGATTGGATCAAGAAGATCACGTTGTTCCTCGTAGTGGCGACGTTCTTGGGCTGGTTCTATGGGTGGGCCTCGCCGCGAGTGTTTCCCCGTGATCGAACGCTGGGCTTCGGCTACGGAATGTTGCACGGCGGCCTCATGCCGATGGCCCTGCCGAGCCTGGTGATGGGGCAGGACGTGGACATCTTCGCGCCCAACCACGCCGGCCGGCCTTACAAACTGGGATACATCGTCGGCATCAACATCTGCGGCCTGATCTTTTTCGGGTCGGCGTTCTGGCGGCCGCGGCGAAGCGAAAGCACGGCCACGGCATCTTCCTCGGGCACGCCGGTTGAATCGTCTTAACCGTTCAACTGCCCGCCCAGCGAGAATTTTCGGAAAGCTCGTTTCGCGCTTCGGCCACCTGAATCGGGGTGCGCACTCTGTAGCAGGACAGAGCTTCCAGCCTGTTCACCGTTCACCGGACAAGCCCCACCAATCGGCTCATGGCAAGCCCCCTTTCTCCTTCATGGCGTGCATGGGAACCATGGACCTGCTGTTTGTTCGCGCCGACTGGAAAGTCGGCGTTACCTGCAGGCGGTTCATGGATTGGTTACATCCACCAGCCTCGAAAGATTTCGATCACGTTCAACCGTCCACCGGCCCAGTAATGGTTGGCGGGCAGCACAAAGGTCTGCCTTGAGGAATTGAAGGTCAGCATGGTGGGTCGCGATGGGTCATTGGGGTCGTAGGCTTGGAACTCAATGTCGGAGGGCGATTCGGCAACCGCAAACAAAACCATGCCGTGGTTGATGGTCAACTGGGGGAAGCGCACCAGGTGAATGACAGGTGACCAGCCACGCTGAATGGCCGCGACGAGTCGCCGGGCGGTGCGCGCCTGATGAACGCGCGAAATGGGGAAGATCATTCGCCAATGGCTGCGCAACACGTACGAACGCCACGCGCCGCCGCACTCCGCCTTGAGCAACGACTCCTGGGCCGCGCTGAAAGACCGCAGACTCGGGTAGCTCGGAAAAACTACTTGCCGGTCCGCGGAGCAGGGAGTTCGCGGATTGCGCGAAACCACTTCGCGAATCAGCCGCCGGAAGGTTGGCTCACCGGCAGCAGGAAGATCGCTCTCGAATCGCGCATGGTAAAGGAACTGTCTGGCGGCGCGGGCCAGCACAAAGCAGCGGTGCGCGTAGTCCGGCTTTGGCTCGCGCCGCGAGAAGCGCATCCGACCGGTGGCCGGGTCGGGGCGATACTCCCAGATCAACTCGTTGGGAAAGGCAAAACTGTCGCGCTCGAACTCGAACCGGCGCGGGCCCCCGGGAGCGGCGGGCGCATCGCGGTGGCGTGCCGCCGGCGCGTCGGAGCGAACTGCGTGCTGGGATGAGGTCGAGGGCGATTGGCGCATCTGGGCAATTGCTGCTTGCGGAGGATGTTAGGCGTGAGCTAACAAGCTGACAATGCTTTACGAGTGGTGGTGTGAGATCGCGACAGGTCGCCGGAACGAACCGGCGGTGCGCGACACGGGCGCGGAACGATGCTGGACATTTGCCCAACTGCAAGCCGCCGCCGAGCGTTTGCCCGAGGAAGGCGAATGGATGGTTCACCCACGCGGCACGGGTGTGGAATTCGTGCTCGCGGTGCTCGCCGGCTGGCGCCGCGGCAAAGTGGTCTGTCCGCTGGAAGCCGGCCAGGTTGCGCCGCCGGTTCCCCGGCCACCGCCGGGCTGTGTCCATCTCAAGCTCACTTCCGCCACCACGGGTGCGCCGCGGTTGGTGGCTTTCACCGAGGCGCAACTGGCGGCGGATGCGGAGAACATCGTGGCGACGATGGGTTTGAGACCGGACTGGCCGAACCTGGGCTGCATTTCCATGGCCCATTCGTACGGCTTTTCCAATCTCGTGCTCCCGTTGCTGCTGCATGGGATTCCACTTCACCTCGTGCCGTCGCCATTGCCGGAGACGGTCCGGCGCGCGGCCGCGGGTGAAACCACGCTCACGTTGGCGGCCGTGCCGGCCTTGTGGCGCGCGTGGCACGAGGCGGACGCCATACCTCCCGGCGTGCGCCTGGGGATTTCAGCCGGCGCGCCGTTGCCGTTGGAACTGGAACAGGCGGTCTTCAAAAGCTCGGGGTTGAAGATTCACAACTTCCTCGGCGCCACGGAATGTGGGGGCATCGCCTACGATGACAGTGAATCGCCACGAAAGCAGGCGGCTTGTATCGGCTGGCCAATGGTGAACGTGACTCTGAGCGCGGATGAGAGCGGCTGCCTGACGGTTCAGGGCGCGAACGTGGGCGAAACTTACTGGCCCGAGCCGGCAGTGGAACTGGGCGGCGGCCGATTCCAGACCAGTGATCTCGTGGACTTGCGTCGAGGTCAGGTTTACTGGCTGGGCCGGGCCAGCGACCTCATCAACGTCGCCGGCCGCAAGGTTTCCCCGGCGACGATCGAACAGGCGCTGCTCCGGCATCCGGCGGTGCGGGAGTGTGTGGTGTTCGGCGTGCCGGGCGCGGAAGCGGAACGCGGGGAAATCATCGTCGCGTGCGCCGTGACGCCCTCGAGGGCCAACATCGCCGACTTGAGGAATTTTGCCCTCGAACAACTGGAGACCTGGCAGGTGCCGCGGGAGTGGTGGCTGGTGGATTCGTTGCCGGTCAACGCGCGCGGAAAGATTTCCCGCGCCGCGTGGCGGCAACGCTATCAGCGGCGGCACGAAAGGGGATCGAGGACAGAGTCGTCCAGCGGCGGTTGAACCCCTCGAGAACAAGGCAAGGTTTTGCTGGTAATCTTCAATCAAGCCCGCCGGAAAGCCCCCTCTTTTCCGGCCACCGATCCAGCAATCCCCGCCTGAGGGACACTGCCTCCGCGCAGTGGGTCTTTCCTTGACCGGTCAGGCCGGAGGCAACTTGGCGCTCGTCTCTCCGCTCAAAGTGATCCCGGCTGCCAGGATGAGTTCGCCCGCCTTGAACGCCTGAGCCTCGGCCTGGATCAAGCCGCCCAACCGGCCGGTGATCCGGGCTTCCAAGCGCAGGACATCCGACGGCTTGGCCGCGCCGAGGATCTTTACATTGCGCAGCGCCGTCAGTTTCAGACCCGGCAACGGCGGGATCGCTGGATCACTCTGCGCGACCACCCCCGCCAGTTGCGCCACCGCTTCGAGCAGCAGCACGCCGGGAAACAAAGGCTGACCGGGAAAGTGTCCGCGCAAGAAAGTTTCATCGCCCCGTACGCGATACTCACCCGCGCCTTCCCGGCCCGGCGTCAGACTCAACAACCGGTCCACGAAGCGAAACTCCGGACCGTGCGGGAGACGATTCAGCGCGTGTTGCAGCCACTCGGAGGGATCATTCATCGCCAGACGTTCAGCGACACACCGGCCGCGATTTCATGGCCGGATCATTTTCATTTCGTCAGCGGCTCGGTCACCTTGAAATCCGGCCCAGGTTGCCAGTCGAACACATCCGTGTCGAAGGACGGATTCATCACCGCGTTCGTGAAATCGTTGCGCATTCGCGACTGGTCGGCGAACACGAGTTCGGTGCTGGTCAATGAGAAATCGCCGGTCGCCAGACCCACGCGGATTTCCCTCATCAGCTTGCGGGCGGACGGGCTGGCCGGTTGCAGCACGAGTTGCCACGCGCCGTTGGTTTCAGTCAGCGACACCCCGCGAAACCGCGCGTCCAGTTCGGCGCGGCTGCGGGGGAAGCCCGCCTCCAGCAGCGCGAGCGCGTCCCGCCATTCCCCGGGGGCTTTGCTGTCCATTGGATATTTCTCCGCGCGTTTGAGCAACGGGTAAATGACGAACAACTGGTCGCTGGTGCGCAGGGCAATCGTCTGGGCCGGTGTTCCCAGTTCCCACCGGAACCGGTTGGGGGTGGCAAACCACACCCGGCCTGTGGCGGTGAGTGGATGGGTGAGGGTTCTGAAGGTTCGCGTCTGGACAAAATCCGCCTGCCAGGTTTGCAGGTTTGCTTGGGCGGCGAGCCAGGCGTTCAAAATGGCGTTGGTGTCGGCGGCAAGTGTTGACCCGCAAAGTGTGAAAAGGAGAAACGCATGGCATCTGTATCCTGCTCTTGCTCTCGCTCTTGATCCAAAATCCGAGGACCGAAATCCGAGGATCGAAAGAAATCCGAACCTCCGAGATCCGAAGTCCGATCCTGCGCGCATTGGCGGGCAACATTCTTTTCTGCACTCGGCCAAACGTGGGTTCGGGATTCGCTTTTCGGCCTTCTTTCGGATTTCGGAAATTCGGTTTTCGGAGATCACGTTTAGTCGGCCTCCGGGATCGCGAGCAAGATCAAGATCACGATCAAGAGCAGGATCAAGAGCAGGATCAAGAAGATGACGCGGCGCGCTCATGGCCAGATCGGAACAAAATGATACCATTGATCCACATGCTGCCGGATGGCCGGTTCGAAGGCACGCACGATTTCCTGCGTCAGCCGGATGCGCGACGCGCGATCGCCGATGGCCGCGCGGTCGTAGGTGATTTCGGGAAGCAGATGCGCCTCGTAGCCGTCGTGATTGCGGATGACGTAGGTGGGGATGATGGCGCAGCCGGAAGCGCGCGCCAATTCAGCGGCGGCGATGGAGGCGCGGAAGGGCCGGCCAAACAACTCCACCGTGACGGCGGTCGGCGGCGGCGGACGATCCACCAGCAGTGCCACGGTGGCGCCCGCCTGCAGGCACTTGATGATTTCGACGAAGGCGAAAGCGTTTTCGCCGACGACCAGCGTCTCGATGCCGTAGCGCGCCCGTGAGCTTTGACGCAGTTCGGTCAACCGCTGTTCCGGTTCAGCCTGGGTGAGCACCAGCAGGCGGTGGCCCTTCTGCGCGAGGATCGCGCCGCCGAACTCCCAGTTGCCCAAATGCGGGGTGACCAACAACACGCCCTTGCCCCGTGCCTGCGCCGCGGCGAAAGTCTCCCATCCGCTCCAGACCGTCAGCCAGTGATCCACGGAAACCCCGCTTTCGTAGCGCCACAAGTCGCCGACCTTGAGGGCAAATTGTTGAAACAACCGCCGGGCCACCCGTTCGGCGGCGGCGCGGTCCCCGTTGAACACCGGGAGCAGGTTGGTGATCACCACTTCACGACGACGCGGTTGGGTGAGGTCATAGAGCCACGCCAGCCCCCGGCTCAACCACCGGTAACATCGCACCGGCAGCACACGGCCCAG
The DNA here is from genome assembly GCA_011525685.1 of Verrucomicrobiia bacterium. Lineage (GTDB taxonomy): Bacteria > Verrucomicrobiota > Verrucomicrobiia > Limisphaerales > JADLHS01 > WYBW01. Next base: position 54,076 of record WYBW01000060.1, on the reverse strand, counting down.
CAACAAGCCCAGCCGCCAGATTTCGGCGCGGTAGAGTGAAGAGGGCCGGCTCGGCGCCGTTCGCCCGGCCATCAAACACCGCCACCAACCCGGCAGGAGGATGAGCGACGCGAACAGGACGCACGCCACCCCCGCGGCGCAGACTTTTCCAAGACTGGCGAGACCGGCGTTGCCCGCCCACGTCAGCGAGGTGAAACCGACAATCGTCGTCCCGGCGCACAGCAACAGCGCGCGGCCTGTGGTTCGCCGAACGATGGTGGCGTCACCCTGCCGGCGGCGAAGGGCCAGTTGCAGGTGAATCGTGTAGTCCACGCCCGCGCCCAGCAGCAAAGGCACGGCCATGAGATTCAGCAAATTCCAAGACCAACCGCAAACTGACATGACCACCAGCAGACCGGCGAAACCGGCCAGGATGACGCCGAAGCTTAACAACACCTCCCGCACGGTGCGAAAGGTCAGCCACAAGCAGAGGGCCACCAACGCGGCCATCGCCACCACCACGCCGGGCAGCCGCCGACCGGTGTGCTGCAACAAAGCCTCGCCCAATGCCGGCCAACCGGTCAGCACCGCGCCCTGGCGCGACAGTTCTGCTCCCACGGCCGATGTCACCCCGGCAAACGCGGCGGCGGAGTTTGTCGGCGACCGGACCATGCCGAGCGCAACCCAGCCATCATCCGTCCGCGCCGAGACTTTCTCCAGTATCCAGCGGTTGGCCTCCAGGATGGGCCAGCGCGGTGTGGAGTCGGAGGCGGGCTTTTCCCAAGTGTCCAACACCCCGGCGGTCAGCGCGAAAGCCTCATCCGTGAAGCCATTTTCGCGGAGTGCCAGACGGAGGGTTTCGCGTTGAGCAGCCAACTGGCCGGCCAATTCTCGATTGGCCCGCTGCCATTCTGGTCGGGGCCAGAGGGCGGAGGGGAGGGTGACTTCGCTGATCCACGTGGCCAGTTCTGATGCGCCCAGCCTTGCTTCAAGCACGTCAAGCCGCTGGGCGACTTCCGATTCATCGCGCCCGGAAACCAGCAACCAAAGCGGTTCGTTGGTTTGTCCGAGCCGCGTCTTGATTTCCGCCATTGCGAGATACGCGGGGCTGCCCACGGGACTCAATGCTTCCGAAGTGTGATCCACCGAAGGCGTGCGTTGCCAGAGAATAATGGCAGTAACGCCGGCGAGGAGGACCGTTGCCGGAATCGCCGCCGAGGTAAAGACGTCCGCTCCGGCAAGCGCGCCAGCGGGCGCAGGCCTGGCCTGGTCTTGTTCGGATGTTTCATCCTTGGCGGAAGCGCTCCGCCTGGCTGCGACAGGAAGGAACGCGCCCAGCATCACCAACGCGCCCAGCACGATGCCAATGGCCACCAGCGTGCCGAGCTGGCCCAGACCGGGGAGCGCGGCGAAGTTGAGCAGGGCGAATGCGCAGGCGGTTGTGAGCGCCGATCCGAGAATCCCGGGCGCGATTTCCCGGCGCGCTTCGCTGTGCGATGACTGTGGGCGGTCGCGCGCGGCCTGATACAAGACCAGCGCATAATCCACCGACAATCCCAACAGGATCGCGGCAAAGCCGAGGCTCACCACGTTCAACGTGCCAAAGACCAGGCCCCCCAACGCCAGCGTACCCCCGACCACCGCGACCAACAAGATGATGAGCCAGCACAGCGGCAGCCAGCGCCGATGCGCCAGCCAAAACAGCGCGGCCACCACCACCAACGTGCCGAGCGCGGAAACCTTCAGGTCGCGCTCCATGCCGCTGGAGGTTTCGGCAATGAACGCCGGCGCGCCGGTGTAACCAAACCGAATCGTGGCCGGCAGTTCGGATCGGTGGCGAAACTCTTCAACCGTGTTCCGCACCGCGTCCAGCCATCGGCCACAGTCGCGATACGAGGAAAAGGCATGAGCCGGCTGGAGGAACAACAGGCGGAATGCGCCGTCGGCCGACGCGAAGAACTCCTCTCCCTGACCATTGCGGCCAGGTCCGCCGGTGGAAGCGGCCGGAGTCCGGGACAAGCCGAACGGATCATACCCAAGCCGCGCCAGCTCATTCGGAGATAGTGTCGTTGCCAGCGCCTCGCGCGTCTCGGCGAGAATGTTGGTCAGGTTGGACGGAGCGAGTTTGTTGGCGAGTTGACGGAATGTCTCCGGGGGTTGGTTCAACCACATCAAGGCGAGCAGTTCCGGCACTTGTTCGGGATGCTCCTGGCCGGGCGGTTGCCAGAGCGCACGGGCGATCAGATTCGTTTGTGCCCGCAGCATGACGGCCAGCTCCCGCGCCACTTCGGTCGCGGTTTCGACGTCGTCCGCGCCGATGGTCAGGACCAACTCATCCGCGCTGGCAAAGTGTCGCTGGTAAAGCCGCAGCCCCTCCACCACGGGCAAGTCGGCGGGCAACAAGTTGAGCACCTCCACGTCGAATCGCAGTCGGGCCAGACCCAAGCCAGCAAGGATGACCAACGGAATCCACCACCAGCGAAGCCACTTGGAGATCATCGAGAACCTCCTGCCAGCATGGACCTTGGTGCGGTTGCGGCATCACTGCGGTGGGTCAGCGGGTCACGCTTTCCCGGGCGGAAGCGGGAAAGGAGAGCCTGGATCGCTGCGGAAATGCTGGTGGCGCGCGAAGGTTCGAAGGCGATGCGGAGCCGGGTTCGTCGCATCTCGAGGAAAGTTGAGCCGCCCGGATAACTTTGTTCGCGCTTCGGTGAAAAGGCCACGGAGAGCGCCCGGTTCCTTGGGGACCTGCTTCCGGTCCGTGAACTGCAAAAGGCTGGCGCTGGTTTTCCAACCGGCACGATCGTCGCCTGGAAATCCTGCGTTACTGACAGGCGCTTCATGGGAAAAAACTTCCCTCCAGTGACTCGCCGGTGCGTTGGTTGCTCAACCGCCAGAAACTCGCGTCGGTTCGTTCAAACCGCCAATCGCGGGCCAAAGTGGCGCCGCCAAGCGCCAACGGCAGTTGAAACCAGCCGAACCGCGGCGGTGGCTCACCACGTCCGCGTCGGAAATAATCGCCGGAGCCAAATTCGATCTGCCACTGACCCGACATTACTTGCGCCGTCGCCAGTGTGAACGGGGTCTTGGAAAACTGCAGGAAGAAATCGCCACTCCGACTCGTCGCGAGCAGAAGCTCGCCCGCCAATTCCGGCCTCTCCCTCGTCGGCTTCCAAATCGCTTGTCCTTGTTGCACCTGCCAGCCAAGTGCGGACAAGTCAGCCGGCGGCAGAGGGGGCAGCGAACGACATGAGACGCAAAAACAGCCCAGGAAGACCAACGCCCCATTCAGAAGGTGACTGGCGTTCACGAACCAGCAATCGAACCGGCCGCGCCGTGATCCTTGCGAGCGGACCTGCTGTCGCGCACCGTGCCGCGCCAGCAAGGATGCGGGCGCTCCCGGGCCCGGTTGCTCAGGCGGACTTGCCGCGTGGCTGGTTAAGTTCGCCAATTTGCCAGAACAGCCCTGCACGTGAATGGCAGCGGAAGGTTTCAAATTCTTACCGCGTCGCGGGAGCTTCAATTCTCGCTTCCTTGAGCGGGGCGAAGGAAATGCGCGGCACGAGCGGCCAGAGTTTCTGAAGCTTGACCAGCAGGAAGAAATACTGCACGCGCCAGCGCATCTCCCAACCTCCTTCGGGTTCGCCGGCCAGCACGGCGATGACCGCGGAGGGGAGGTCGAAATGGTTTCGCGGTTGGAGAAACAATTCCATGAACGGCGTCGTGTAGTAGTTCTCCACCACGCGCCAGTAAAACGTCAGGCCGCGCCGGACGCGCTTTTCATAGCTCGCAAACCGCGGCCCGTTTGCTTCACCATGGTCCAGGGCCGCAATGACGGTCTCGGCGGCCAGCTTCCCCGACCACATGGCCAGAAAGACACCTGCCGAAAAAATCGGATCCATGAATCCCGCGGCGTCGCCGACGCGCAGCAGCCGGTGGCCGATCAGCCGGCGGTTGTAGTAGCTGAAGTCGGACGTGGTCTGGATGGTGTTGACCAGGCGCGCGTTGGCCAGGCGCTTCTTGACAGCAGCGCTGGCGTTCACCCAGCGGTGAAAGATCTCCTCCGGGCTGCCCTCGGACGCCGCGAACTCATCCTTGTCTATCACCAAGCCGACGCTGGTTTTCTCGGCTGAGAGGGGAATGATCCAAAACCATTTGTTCTCCAGCCGGACGATGATGGTTTCAGTTCGCTGCTCGACGGGCGGCAGGTCCACGTTGGCGAAGTGACCGAACACGGCGAGCTTGCGGTGTTGCGGATGAATCACCCGCAGTCCCTCCTGATTGCCGGTGAGATTGCCGCGCCCGCTCGCGTCAATCAGGTAGGACGCGCGGAAATGGTGGACCTGATCGTCCGGCGAGCGCGCTTCGACGCTCACTCCGCTGTCGTCGGAGGAAAACTTCTGAACCGTCCAGCCCTCGCGCACTTCGGCACCCGATTCGCGGGCATGTTGGAGCAGGACGTGATCGAACTTCGAGCGCTCCACGTGGATGGCCTCCGGTTCGCGATTGAACCGGCCCTCGCCAAAAATGAACGGTGTGCTGATGGAATCATTGCCCAACTCAAAGCGCGCCGCCGTCTTCCTCAGAAAGCCGGCCTCGTGCAACTTGGGCAGGAGACCCAGTTCGCGAAAGAGTGTGTGATTGCCGGGGAGCAGCGATTCGCCAATATGGAAGCGCGGAAAGACTTCCTTCTCCAGCACGAGCACCCGCTTGCCCGCTCTCGCCAGATAGGTGGATGCGCTGCTGCCGCCGGGGCCGCCGCCAATGACCAACGCGTCATACGCCGTGGAATTCACACGGTCACGATAAAGGGAGAGGCGGATTTCGCGCAAGCGTGGCGACTCACGCTTCTGGCGGCGCATCTCAGTTTTTTGCACACGCGCCAGTTTGCCGGAGGGGCGGCTTAGCAGCCAAACGGCCAAGTGCGGGCACACCCGCTTGGAAAAAAGTGAGATCCGCTTGTTGCTGAGGCGGCCTTTGGTTTGACTCGCCGCCATCCGGCTGTTAGAAGGCTGCGCGGCGGCGGGCCGTGTTCAGAACCATGAAGAAAACCAAGCAACCCAGATACAGCCGGATTCTCCTGAAATTGAGTGGCGAGGCGCTCGGTGGCGAGGATGGTCGCAGCATCAACGCCGCCGCCGTGAACCGCATGGCCGAGCAGATCCGCGAAGTGCGCGACCTGGGAGTGCAGGTGGTGATTGTGCTGGGAGGCGGCAACATCTTCCGCGGGCTGGCGGGGAGCGAACGCGGCATCGAGCGCGCGACGGGTGATTACATGGGCATGCTGGCCACGGTGATCAACTCGCTGGCCTTGCAGGATGCGCTCGAGAAACTCGGCGTGGCCACGCGCGTGCAAAGCGCCATTACCATGGCGCAGGTGGCCGAGGCGTTCATCCGTCGCCGCGCCGTGCGCCATCTGGAAAAGGGCCGGGTGGTCATCTTCGGCGGCGGCACGGGCAATCCCTTTTTCTCGACCGACACGGCCGCGGCTTTGCGCGCGAATGAAATCGGCGCCGAAGTGATTCTGAAAGCGACCAAGGTGGACGGGATTTACGATCGCGATCCCATGAAACATCCCGGCGCCCGAAGGTATTCCAAGATCACGTATCTGGAAGCCTTGAAGAGGCAACTCAAGGTGATGGACTCGACGGCGTTCTCGCTTTGCATGGACAACAAGATGCCCATCATCGTGTTTGACCTGTTCAAGCCGCACAACCTCAAGCGCGTGGTCCTCGGAGAAAAGGTCGGCACTTTGGTGACGGAATAAACCCGGGTGGCGGCGCGTTTGGACCGGGAGATGACGGGAGTGGATTTGCGTTCGCGGTTTTCCAGCTCATTCAAGCCTCCAACCGCCCGGATGAAAGTCGCCGGCGCAGTTGATTTTCGCGTCGGACTGGCCAACGGTGAGATATGACATTTGCCTCGCGCACCGATGCGGGTAAGCGGTTGGGGCGGCTCTTGCGTGATGAGGGCTTGGAGGCGGACCTCGTCCTGGGTCTGCCGCGCGGGGGCGTGGTCGTGGCCGCGGCAGTCTCGCGGATGTTGCATCAACCACTGGATGTGCTGGTCGTCCGCAAGATTGGTCATCCATGGTATCGCGAGTTCGCCGTGGGCGCGCTGGCGGAGCCGGACGTGGTGATTCTGGACGAGGACTCGCTGCGGCGAAACCCCGTGGGACGGGCGCAACTGGACGAGGTGATTGCGGAGGAAACCCGCCGGTTGCGGCAGTATCAGGCGGAATTCCATCGCCGGGTGCGACCCGGACTTTCGGGCAAGCGTGTCGTGTTGGTGGACGACGGCCTGGCGACCGGAGCAACGATGGAAGCCGCCGTGCGCGCCGCCCGGCGACAGGAAGCGTCTCGTGTCATCGTGGCTGTGCCTGTCGCCTCCACCCACGCCGTGCAACGGTTGGAGGTCCTGGCCGACGCGGTGAAAGCGTTGCTGGTGGACGACGATTTCCGCGCGGTCGGCCAGTACTACGCCGAGTTCTCGCAAACCAGCGACGCCGAGGTGCTGGCCTTGTTGCGGGAGGCCGCCGCGGAGGAAGAACCCTGACATGAGGCGGACCACTGGTTGGCCAAAGCTTCGTGCGCGATGCGGCACCCGTGGGAGTTGATTCATGCCTGAACTGCCCGAAGTGGAAGTGCTCGTGCGGCATCTGCGGCCTTTGATTCGGAACAAAACGATTCGGGGCGTGCGGGTGCTGCGCGACCGGGTGCTGGGAGCCACGACCGCCGTGAAATTGCGACGCACCCTGTTGGGAGCAAGGTTTGTCAGCGTGTCCCGCCGTGGAAAATACCTGTGCTTCCAGTTGCGAACGCCTCGCGACCGCCGGCCAGTCAAGCTGATTGGCCATCTGGGCATGACCGGTCGCATGTATCTTTCCCGTCGTCACGACCCGCCGGCCAAACATACGGCCGTGATCCTCGACTTGGGCCGTACGAATTTTGTTTTCGAGGATACGCGGTACTTTGGAAGGCTGACGCTCGATGATCAAATGGTCGCCCGGCTCGGCCCCGAACCGTTGAGTGAAGTATTCTCCACCAATTACCTGGTGGCCGCGCTGGCCCGGTCCAGTCAGGCGATCAAGGTGAAGTTGCTGGACCAGCGGTTGGTGGCGGGAATCGGAAACATCTATGCCAGCGAAGCCCTCTTTCGCGCCGGCATTTCACCGCGTTTGCCGGCGCGCGAACTGAACCTGAGCCAGATGCGAGGACTGCGGCGGGCGATTCGCGAAGTGTTGCGGGAGGCGATCCGGTTTGGCAGCACGGTGCCGCTGAATCACGGCACGGCCGGGCGGGACAGCTTGTTTTACTTTGGCCGGGCGGCGGATGCGCCTGACTACTACGAGGAGCGCCTGCGGGTTTATGATCGCGAGGGGCGACCGTGTGGACGCTGCGGGGCAAACATTCGTCGCATCCTGCAGGCGGCGCGCAGCACGTTTTATTGTCCGCGATGTCAGTCGCGCTGATGCGAAGACTGGGGCGCGCAACGCGCGCGCCGGCTTGAGCGGCTGGCGGGAACGGAAACCATGCCATCCCGAGCAGCCGACGGTGTGGCTACTTGCTCCGATTCAACGCCAGGGCCAGGCGGGACTTTTTCCGGCAGGCCGTGGTGGCATGGACCACACCCGACTTGGCGGCCTTGTCAAATGCTGACGCGACATCTCGGTAGGCTTTGGCCGCCTCGTCCTTCTTGCCGGCGCTCAACAACTCGCGGTAGTCCTTTTCGAGATGACGGAGTCGGGACATGATGCTGCGGTTGTGCAGGCGCTTGCGTTCGTTGCTGCGCATGCGGCGTTCGGCGGACTTGGTGTTCGGCATAAGTCGGTTGCTTGGTTCAAATTTGCGGGGCGAGACGGTAGCCAAACGCCGCCGGATGTCAATGGCTTGTTCCAACAGATTATCCGCCGCCCGCTCCCAGCCAGTCTGATCCCGCGCCGGTTGAAGAGGGTCTAAAGAAAACAATCAGAGGGCTGATTATTTCAAAAAATTCCTTGTGAAACATTTCACGGATCGGCAATGTCTTCGGGCTTCCGGAAAAACCGGCTTAACTAAACCGAGGGAACTGAGCTTCTCTCGCACAGCTTTTGATCCGAGCTTGATGCAGTTATTCAGAATCATCTGGGTTTGTTTGTTTGTCGTCGCCGGGCCGGCAGGTTTGTCGGCGGCGGCGGCCTCCTCCTCCGCCGAACTCGCACACGCGGTCGCCGGTGAGGAGCACGCCCATCATGGGCTGCCGGCCGCGGCGGTCGAACTGGGCCGGATCGGTCCCTTCAAGATCACGAATTCCATGGTGCTGACCTGGGCAGTGGCCATCGGGCTGATCGTCTTTGCGCGAGTGGCCACACGGCGGGTGCAGGCTGTGCCGTCCGGGGCGCAAAACTTTTGGGAGTGGCTGGTTGAAAGTCTGCATGAATTCCTGGCCGGCATCATCGGCCCCGACCTGGTCAAGAAAACATTCTGGTTCTTCGCCACCATCTTCATCTTCATCCTTTTTGCCAACTGGTTCAGCTTGATTCCCGGTGTGGGCACCATTGGCTGGGGCGCGTCAGGCAAGGATGGATTCCGGATCACAGAACCGCTGCTGCGGGGCACGAACGCGGATCTAAACATGACGCTGGCCATGGCGATGATTTTCTTCGCCTGCTGGCTGGTCTGGGCGTTGCAAGCCAACGGCGCGGGCGGTTTCATTCTGCATCTCTTTGGCCCCAAGGGCGACACGACGGGTCTGTTGAAGTTGTTGATGGTTTTTGTGTTCATTGTGGTGGGATTGCTCGAGGTGGTTTCGATCCTCTTCCGCCCGGTGTCGTTGAGCTTTCGTCTCTACGGCAACATTTTCGCGGGGGAAAACATGCTCGAGTCCATGGCGCACCTGGTGCCGGCGCTGGGGTGGTTGATCCCGATTCCGTTCTACTTTTTGGAAGTGCTGGTGGGGCTGGTGCAGGCGCTGGTGTTCATGCTCCTGACGGCGGTGTTCACCTTGCTGATTTGCCAGCACGATGAAGGGCATGAGGAGGGGCATCACTAAGAATTTCGGCGGCTGGACCGTGCAAAAGCGCGGGAGTTGCCGAAGGTAACGAAAGGAAAGCAAGTATGTTGACGCCAATATTGGCTCAGATGACCGGCAACATTCACATCGGTCTGGCGGCGCTCGGCGCGGCCATCGGCGTGGGATTGATTGGTGCCAAGGCCTCGGAAGCCGTCGGCCGGAACCCCGGCGCGGCCACGAAAATCCTGGTGCAATCCATCCTGGCCATCGCGTTCGCGGAAGGCATTGTGTTCTTCGCCATCTTCCTGGCGACGGCCAAATGGCCCGCGGGGCAATAAGCGCTCCCTAAACGCATGCCGGGCGCGGCGGTTCAATCCGTTGCGCCCGGCCAAATTACCCGGTTATGAACGACGTTTTTTTTGCCAGCATGATTGGCGACACCGCCCGGCAGTTCGGCGTGGACTGGCCCACGTTCATCTCCCAATGCATCAGCTTTGGCATCGTGGCCTTTCTCCTGCACCGCTTTGCCTACAAGCCGGTGCTCAAGGTCCTTGAGGAGCGGCGCGAGAAAATTGCCGAGGGACTGGCCAACGCCGAGCAGATCAAGAAAGAACTCGCCCACGCCCAGGCCAAGGCGCAGGAAATCCTCAAACAAGCCAACGCCCAGGGTAACCAGCTGATCGAGGAGGCGCGCGAATCGGCCGCCAAGATTCTGGACCAGGAATCCCAGAAAGCCATTGCCACGGCGAATGAGATCATCACGAAGGCGCGGCAGGCCAACGAAGCCGAATTGGCTCGCATGAAGGCCGAATTGCGCCGCGAAGTCGGGCGGTTGGTGGTTGTCACCACGGCGAAGGTCACGGGCAAGATTCTGACGCCGGAAGACCAGCAACGTCTGGCCGAGGAAACCAACCAGCAACTGGCCAAGAATTGATTTCGCCCTCGCACCTTACGCCCGCCCACCGCTGCCAGGACAGATGAAGATCAGCAAACAAGCCCGACGCGACGCCAAGCAACTGTTCACCAGTTGCCGGGTGAATGGTTTGTTGGACGAGGGGCGGGTACGGCAGGCGGTCAAAGCGGTGATTGAAAAAAAGCCGCGTGGTTACGCCGCCATCCTTTCGCACTTCCACCGTTTGGTAAAGCTGGACGTGGAGCGTCGTACGGCCCATGTGGAAAGTGCGATTGCGCCATCGGAGATGCTCAAAACGTCGGTGACCACCAATCTTACAAGGCGTTACGGATCCGGACTGAACATTTCGTTTGGCGTGAATCCGGAGCTGATCGGGGGTTTGCGAGTCAAAGTGGGCAGTGATGTGTATGACGGCAGCATCAAGGCGCGGTTGGGCGCGTTGGACGAGAGCTTTTAGTTGAAGAGAGACGAAGAACGGAAAACCGAGATTTGATATGAGCAACCTTCTCCAGGAAATCGAAGCCCAGATAGCGGGCCTGAAGACGTCGGTGGCAAAACAGAACGTCGGCCTCGTGCGTGAAATCGGCGATGGGGTGGCGAAGATCGAAGGGCTGACCGATTGCATGTACAACGAGATGCTGGATTTTGGCGGCGGCGTCATGGGGTTGGCGCTCAATCTCGAAGAAACCGAAGTCGGCGCCATCGTTCTGGGCGATTACAAAAGCGTCAAGGAAGGCCAGGAGGTCCGCACCACCGGCAAATTGCTTTCGGTGCCCGTGGGGAAGGGATTGCTGGGGCGCGTGGTGGATTCGCTGGGCCGGCCGCTCGATGGCAAAGGTCCGGTGAAAACCGAGACCACCTATCCGGTGGAAAAGATCGCGCCGGGCATCATCAAGCGCCGTTCCGTCAGCCAGCCGGTGCAGACGGGCATCATGCCGATTGACGCGATGATTCCGATTGGCCGCGGCCAGCGGGAATTGATCATTGGCGATCGTTCCACGGGCAAGACCACGATCTGCATTGACACGATGATCAACAACGCCCGGCTCAACAAGCAGGCGGAGGACGCCGGCGACAAGGAATATCGTCCGCTCTACTCGATTTATGTCGCAGTGGGCCAGAAGCAATCCAACATCGCGCGGGTGGTGAGCGTGCTCGAGGAATCCGGCGCGATGCCCTATACCATCATCGTGGCGGCCTCGGCCTCGGATTCCGCCACCAATCAATACCTCGCGCCGTTCTCGGGCGCGGCCATGGGCGAATGGTTCATGGACAACGGCATGGACGCGTTGATCATTTACGATGACTTGTCGAAACACGCCGTCGCCTACCGGCAGGTTTCACTCGTGCTCAAGCGTCCCTCCGGCCGCGAGGCGTATCCGGGCGATGTGTTCTACTTGCACAGCCGGCTGCTCGAACGCGCCGCGCGCCTGGATGAAAAGAACGGCAACGGCTCGCTGACAGCCTTGCCCATCATTGAGACGCAGGCCGGGGACGTTTCGGCCTACATTCCGACCAATGTGATTTCCATCACGGACGGACAGATCTTCCTGGAAACGGACTTGTTTTACCAGGGCGTGCGGCCGGCCATCTCCGTGGGCATTTCCGTTTCGCGTGTTGGCTCGGCCGCGCAGATCAAGGCGATGAAACAGGTCGCCGGCAAGATCAAGCTCGAGCTGGCCCAGTTCCGCGAACTGGCCGCGTTCGCGCAGTTTGGCTCGGACCTGGACGCCAAAACGCAGGCGCAACTCGAACGCGGCAAGCGCATCATCGAGTTGTTCAAGCAGAACCAGTACGAGCCGATTCCGGTGGAGATCCAAACCGTCGTGTTGTGGGGCATGCAGAACAATTACCTGGACGACGTGCCGGTGGAGAAGGTGAAGGATTTTCAAACCAAACTGACCGAATACCTCCAAACCCGGAAGGCCGACTTGCTGGCCAGGGTGCGCAAGGAGAAGGCCATCAACGATGCGCTGGCCGCTGAACTGAAAACCACGGTAACGGATTTCAAGCAGACTTACCGGTGATCCCGGCGGTTTTCACGGATGGTGAGCTCAAGTTCATAACATGCCCAGCACACGCGACATTCGCCGACGCATCAAGTCGGTCAAGAGCACGGCGCAAATCACCAAGGCCATGCAGATGGTGGCCTCGGCCAAGATGCGCCGCGCCCAGTTGTCGGCGCTGGCCAGCCGCCCCTACGCCCGGCTCATGTACCGCATCCAGCGCGACGTGACCACGCACGCCGGCGATTTCACGCATCCGATCCTTCAAACCCGCGAGGTGCGGCGGCGCGCGGTGATCCTGGTCAGCACGGATAAAGGCATGTGCGGCGCGCTCAACAGCAATCTCTTCCGCGAAGCCGCCCAATACGACAAGCAAACCACGGTCTTCATCGCCGCGGGTCGCAAGGCGGCGCAATTTGTGGCGCGCACCCGGCGCGAGTTGGCGGGCGAATTCACCTACAGGGACAACCCGCAATTCGGCGAAGCCCGCGTCATTGCCAAGACCGCCGCTGAATTGTTCCTCAGCGAGAAGGTGGATCAGGTGGAGATTCTGTACAACCGCTTTGTCAGCACATTGAGCCAGAAGCCGGTCAACATTCAGTTTCTGCCGATTGCGGAGATCAAGGGGCTGACCCTGACTCCGGAGGAACAGGCGGCGCCCGAGACTTTGGAGTCCACGCCGGAATTCCAGTTTGAACCCAGTGCCGGCGAGGTGCTCGGCGCGTTGTTGCCGCATTACCTGAACCTCTACATGTATCAGATTCTGCTGGAGGCCAAGGCCAGTGAGCAGAGCGCCCGCATGGTGGCGATGAAGAACGCGACCGACAACGCCAAGCAGATCATCAAAGACCTCACGCTCGAATACAACAAGATGCGCCAGGCCAGCATCACCAACGAATTGCTCGAAATCTCCACCGCCCAGATGGCGCTGGGATAGGCTGATGGGCCATCACCGAAATCCGACACCAAAATGAACAAAGGCAAAATCGTCCAGATCATCGGTCCCGTGGTGGACGTTGAGTTCGCGGACAAACTCCCGGAAATCTACAACGCGTTGACGGTCGAATACGACCTGCCGTTTTCCGGCAAGACCAAACTCACGCTGGAAGTGCAGCAGCATCTCGGTGACAACTGGGTGCGCACCGTGGCCATGTCCACCACCGACGGGCTCCGCCGCGGCATGGAGGTCACCGATGCCGGCGCCCCGATTTCGATGCCCGTGGGCGACACCGTGCTTGGTCGCGTGTTCAACGTGGTGGGTGATCCAGTGGATGAGCGCGGCCCCGTCGCCACGGAGAAACGTTACCCCATCCATCGCCCCGCGCCCGCGCTCGTGGATCAATCCACCTCGCCGCAAGTCCTGGTGACCGGCATCAAGGTCATTGACCTGATTTGCCCCTTCCTCAAGGGCGGCAAGGTCGGCGCGTTCGGTGGCGCGGGCGTTGGCAAGACGGTCGTCATCATGGAGTTGATCAACAACATCGCCAAACTGCACGGCGGCGTGTCGGTGTTCGCTGGCGTGGGTGAGCGGACGCGTGAGGGGAATGATCTTTACCACGAAATGTCCGAGGCCGGGGTCATCAAACAGGACAATCTCGGCGCGTCCAAGATTGCCTTGGTGTACGGCCAGATGAATGAACCGCCGGGTGCCCGTCTGCGCGTGGGCCTGTCCGGTCTGGCCATCACGGAGTATTTCCGCGATGAACGCAACCAGGACGTGCTCCTCTTCGTGGACAACATTTTCCGCTTCTCGCAGGCCGGTTCGGAGGTGTCGGCGCTGCTGGGTCGCACGCCCAGTGCCGTCGGTTACCAGCCCACGCTGGCCGCGGAAATGGGGGACCTGCAGGAACGCATCACCTCGACCAAGAAAGGCTCGATTACTTCGTTCCAGGCCGTTTATGTGCCTGCCGACGACTTGACCGATCCGGCGCCCGCCACCACGTTCGCGCACTTGGATGCGACCATCGTGCTGGAACGCTCGATCGCGGAACTGGGCATTTATCCGGCCGTGGATCCGCTCGCCTCCACCTCCCGCGCGCTGACGCCGGAAATTGTCGGTCAGGAGCATTACGACGTGGCGCGCGGCGTCCAGAAGGTGCTGCAACGCTATAAGGATCTGCAGGACATCATCGCCATTCTGGGCATGGATGAATTGAGTCCCGAGGACAAGCTCACGGTTTTCCGTGCCCGCAAGATTCAACGATTCCTCAGCCAGCCGTTCTCGGTGGCCGAGGTGTTCACCGGCACGCCGGGCAAACAGGTGCCGGTGGCGGACACGGTGCGCGCCTTCAAGGAAATCCTCGATGGCAAACACGACGAAGTTGCCGAACAAAACTTTTACATGAAAGGCGGCATCGAGGAGATTCAGGAATCCGTCGCGAAGGGCAAAGAGGAAAAGAAAGGCAAGTGAACTGAACTCTCAATTGTAATCTGACTCTTGACCTTAATCGCCCGGGAGAAGAGCAGGAACAGGATGAAGATTGAGATTGAGAACCAAGCAAGATGGCCAACACGCTGAAACTGGAAGTGGTGACCCCCGAGGCCGTTGCCCTGTCGGAGGACGTGGAGATGGTCACGTTGCCGGGCATCGAGGGCGAAATGGGCATCTATCCGCAGCACATTCCCCTGCTGACCCAGCTCGTTCCAGGCATCGTGGTGGCGCGCAAAGGCGACCAGTTCATCACGTTGGCTGTCAGCGAAGGCTTTGTCGAGATCACCGGCAATCGCGTGTCATTGCTCACGGATCTGGCGGTCAACGCCGACGCGGACGAGGCGGAAGCGGAAGCGGCCCGCCAGCGGGCCGAGGCGAGATTGCGCGAGCGCAGCGGGTCGGAACAGACCGCCGCGGTCGAGGCGGCCGTGGCTCAATCCCTGGCCATGCTCAAAGGGCGCAAGCGCCGCTGAAAAGCCTCGGCCCGGAAGACCACGAATTACGAGCGGCGCGGCCTTCCACCGCGCCCTTCAACTTTCGATCACGTTGATCTCGACCGGCTCGACGTTGACGCCGTGTTTCTCCAGCCATTTGATGGCCGCCTTGACCTCGGCCCGCGGTCCGTCGAGCTCCAGGCATACGATCCCGATCTCGTCCGTCACGCTGGCCTGGCGGATGTTGGTAACGACTTTGAACCGGTGGCCCACTTCCCAGATGAAGGGCTTCTTGATGAGCCGCGGCGGGTACATCAGCCAGAGGCGCTGTTGCGTGGGTGATGTGGGCTTGGTCGCGGGTGGTTTTTTCTTGGTGGCCATAGAAATGAACTCAGAATTGAGAATGGAGAATGAAGAAACGAAACGGGCTTATCACAGCGGGGCTTCTTGATTCTTCACTCTGCATTCTTCATGGGTTTTAACCTCCGGCGATCGCGGGGATGATGCTGATTTCGTCGCCGTCCTTGAGCGGGGTCTGGGCATTCTTCAGGAAACGGATGTCCTCCTCGTTCACATAGACGTTCACAAACCGGCGGACTTCGCCTTTTTCGTCCACGAGCCGCTCGGCGATGCCGGGGTAGCGGGACTGCAATTCGGTGATCGCCTCGCCAATGGTGGCGGCGTTGACTTCGACCAGTTCCTCGTTGTTGGTCAACTTGCGGAGCGGTGTTGGGATTCGAACTTTCTTTGCCATAAATTAAATTCCAATTTTTGCTAACAAACTATCACTGCGGCGGCGGATTCTTCGCTACATAACCTTCGATTCGTGCGATCAGCGTCGGCACGTCTTTTTGCACCGTGTCCCACACGACATCCAAATCCACATCATCATAATCATGGATCAGGATGTTGCGCATTCCTGTCAGCAGTCGCCACGGAATCTCTGGAAACAGGCGCTGCGATTCCGGTGAAAGTCGCCGCGCAGCTTCGCCGATGATTTCAAACTTCCAGTTGACCGCTTCATACTACTCTTCGTTGGCCTTGAAAGCTTCACGGGTGACTCCGGCCGTGAACCGCTGCACGGCTTTCGCGGCTTCCAGAACGTCTTCCAGATAAGCGTTATCCTTCGACATAGATGGGCGTCGCGGTCGAGAGGATCGAATGTTGACGATAGCGGTTGCGGCTGTGTTCGATGGCCCGGCGGCTCACCAAATCCACTGGCTGCCCAAACAGTTCCACCAGTTTTTCCTGCATGTCCGCCCAATCAAGCAAGGTCGGGTGCGCGTCATGGCGGAGCGTGGCCAGCAGGTCCACATCGCTTCCCTTGCTGAAATCTTCCCGCAAAGCCGAACCAAACAGTTCCAGCCGCGTGATGCCGCGCTGCTGGCAGAACTGCCCGATCTTCTCGCGATTGAAATTCAGCTTCATCTCAATTTTCTGCAATTAGGCTAGGCCGAGTTGTTTGCGCACCTCGTCCGTCGAGTAAGTCCGTTTGCCTTTGTTGCGGGCGCGGGCTTCCAGCAAATCCAGATAGTCGTGCAAATCCTCCAACTGCTCGCGCAGCGAGGAGATTTGGTTCAGCACATTCTTCCGCTGCGTTTTCGCGGCGGGTCTTTCAGCGATGGCGTTACTCATAGACATCTTTGCGGTTGCCAATTCTTTGAATCAAAATCTTGTCTCCGATCAAATCAAATAGAACCCGGTAATCCCCCATGCGCAACCGAAAACCTACGTCGGAATCGGACTTTATTTGTTGGCCGGTTTTGTCACGGATTGTTTTCAGCCGGTCCAACGCAGGTGGATATGCTTTTCCAAGGTCCGCCCAATCGCTTAATGCGTAGGAGAGCCGAACGCCTGCTAATGCTCCATCATGTTTGAGCGCGTTTTCATGAAACCAAACCAACATCAATAAAGCATTGGTGTGGTCGCCGCTCTTTATTGCACTCTGAGCGTCACGATAAATTTGATGTGGGTTCGGGTTTGCTGGTGGCAACCAGCTTGAAGCGGCATGTGACAGGCCAAGCTTGCCACACCCGAAAGTGAGTGTAGCTGCCAAAAGGAGCGCAAAACTATTCCGAAATCTATGCACTTACTTTCTCCTCACTCGCCAGCATCGCTTCAAACTCGCGCAAGCTCGGCTTGATTTCGCGCGTCTTGCCGACGTGGCCCACGACCGCGTCGAGCGTCTTCAGGCCGTTGCCGGTGATGCAGAGGACGGCAGAATCATTCGCCGGAAGTTTGCCGGAGGCAATGAGTTTCTTGGCAACGGCCGTGGTCACGCCACCCGCGGTTTCGGCAAAGATGCCTTCGTTCTCGGCGAGCAGGCGGATGCCTTCGCGGATTTCGTCGTCGGTCACGTCGTCGGCTGCGCCGCCGGTTTCCTTCATCACGCGCAACGCATAGAAGCCGTCCGCCGGTGTGCCGATGGCGAGGGATTTCGCAATCGTGTTCGGCTTGACGGGCTTGAAGAAATCCAGTCCCGCCTTTTGCGCGACGGAGATCGGCGAGCAACCGGTCGCCTGCGCCCCGTGAACGGCATATTTCGTTTCCGGTGCGAGGCCGAGCTTGATCAATTCCTGATAGCCTTTCTGGATTTTCGTGAGCAACGATCCGGAGGCCATCGGCACCACGGTGTGTTGCGGAATGTTCCAGCCCAGTTGTTCAACGATCTCGTAGGCGTGGCTCTTCGAGCCTTCGGCGTAATAGGGGCGCATGTTCACGTTCACGAACGCCCAGCCGAACTTGCCCGCGATCTCGGCGCAGAGGCGGTTGACCTCGTCGTAATGGCCTTTGATGCCAATGACATTCGCGCCATAGACAAGCGAGTTGATGACCTTGCCCTGCTCGAGGTCGTGCGGGATGAAGACGTAAGCCTTCAGGCCGGCGCTGGCGGCGTTGGCGGCAACGGAATTGGCGAGGTTGCCCGTCGAGGCGCAGGCCACGGTGTCAAAACCCAGCTCGCGGGAGCGGCTCAACGCGACGCTGACGACACGATCTTTGAACGAGAGCGTGGGATAATTCACGGTGTCGTTCTTGATCCAGAGTTCGCGGATGCCGAGCGCCCGGGCAAGCCGGTCCGCCTTCACCAGCGGTGTGAAGCCGACTTGAGTGCCGACGGTGGGTTCGCCCGCAACGGGCAGCAACTCGCGGTAACGCCACATCGTCCGCGGGCGCGATTGAAGCGCTGCTTTCGTCAGGGACTTCTTGATGCGGTCGTAATCGTAGGCGACCTCGAGCGGGCCGAAGTCGAACTCACAAACATGCGTGGCTTCCAGCGGATATTCGCGGCCGCACTCGCGGCACTTCAGCGCCTTCATGAATCCTTCGTGTTTTTCACTCATAAGTTTTCCGGTTCTATTCGAGGGGCGCGGGTTTCAGTCCGCTTCGCCGTCCGCATCTGCGCGTTGAAGCGGCCTCGAGGCCGCGCTCCCAACAAATCTCAGGGCAAACAAAAACCCCGACTCATGGAGAGACGGGGCATCACAATCTGCGCACGCATCTCATTTTCCCCCGACACTCGTCGGGGCTGGAATTGGCACCTGCATTGAAACTCGCGCTGCAACCGGTTGCCGTGGCTTCACTGGGCCAGTCCCTCTGCCACTCTGCATGAGACCGTTGGTATCAACGGATGCGGATAAATTGATTTAACACCTTAGACATGTCAAAGCATTTTTTGGACGGATTGCACTCCGTGCGCAATCGGGTTCGAGCCACCGGGCAAAGTGACGACGTTGGTCCGGCAAAGGGGTTCAATTCATCTCCCTTCAGCGAAGCGAAGCGGCGGTGAAGCCCGCGGCGCGTGACGAATTGAGCGTTGCGCAGTCGAATGGGTCTGACGTATAAGACGCCTGTTCACTCTGCGGCATGAAACCATGGTGGGGACCTTGAAACAACCCGGCGTTCGCCGAACGAGCTTTGGCAAGTCGCGCCTGCTGCTGCTGCTGCTGTCGCTCGGCTTGTTCTCCGGCCACGCTTTCGCCCGCGACCTGCAATTCGATGTGTTTCTGGGCTACGACGGCACAGTCCGCGAGGCGAGCTGGTTTCCGGTCGTTTGCGAAATCAAGAATGACGGCGCGCCATTCAATGCGGTTGTGGAAGTGACCCTCGAGCAGCTTGGAAAGGGCCAGGTCCAACAAATGCCCGTGGAACTGCCCACCGGGACGTTGAAGCGGTTGGTCATTCCCGCGTTCACCAGCGGCCGATATCCGTCTCCCTGGAATGTCCGGCTGGTGGATGACCGTGGGAAAGTCCGCGCGGAACACACCGCGGTCCGCCCCCGGCGGCAGATTGGCTGGGAGATTCCGCTCATCGGATCGCTCTCACGCACGGCCAGCGGCGCGCCGGTGCTGCGGCCCATCGCCCGCGACCAGGCGGATGCCCAACCGGCCTCGGCCCGGTTTCAAGCGCCCATTTTCCCCGACAATCCGCTGGTGCTCGAGGGGCTGGACTCGCTCTATCTGAGTTCAGAAGTGGCCGCCGCTTTGCGCGTCTCGCAGGTCAACGCTCTGCTCGCCTGGCTCAACGCCGGCGGGCATCTCATCGTCAGCGTGGAACAGATTTCCGACGTGACCGCCTCACCCTGGCTGCGGGATCTCCTGCCTTGCGAACCCAAGGAGTTCACCCTGCTCAAGAGCCATGCCGAATTGCAGGAATGGTTGCGAAGCGGCGGCTGGCGCAAGGGCCTGCCCCTTCAGCCCGGGGTGCCACCCTACGGCCAGCCACCCGGTTCGGTCCGCAGCCAGCCCTTGCGGCCGGGCGTGTCCGCCGACCAACCCTTTCCGGACTTGCCCCACGACCCGGCGTTCGAGTTGGCGGAACTGCCCGTGGCCACCTGCACGGTGCGCAATGGGCGCCTTGTGCTGGCCAGCGGCGGCCAGCCCTTGATCGTCACGGGCAATCGCGGTCAGGGACGTGTGACCGCGCTGTTGTTCAGTCCGGAGCGCGAGCCGTTGAAGTCATGGAAAAACCTGCCGACGTTCTGGGCGAGGCTGGCCGAAGTCCCGGGAATCCTTTACGCCTCGACGGATTATGCCCAAGGCTACGGTCAGAGTTCGGATGGCGTCTTTGGCGCCATGATTGACAGCCGCCAGGTCCACAAGCTGCCCATCGGCTGGCTGTTGGCGCTGCTGCTGGTCTATCTGGTGGTCATCGGGCCGCTGGACCAATGGTGGCTCAAGCGCATTGGCAAACCGATGCTCACCTGGATCACCTTCCCCTGTTATGTGGTGTTGTTCTCGCTGCTGATTTACTTCATTGGCTACAAACTGCGCGCGGGCGAAACCGAGTATAACGAACTGCACGTGGTGGATGTGCTGCGGAACGAAGAGCGCGCCGAGTTGCGCGGGCGGACCTACGCCTCGATCTATTCGCCGTCCAACGAACGTTACCCGCTGGAGAGCCGGCAGAAGTTCGCCACGTTGCGTGGGGAATTCCTCGGAACCGGCGGCGGGCAGGCCACGGACCGGACCACGGTGGTGCAAAGCGGCGACAGCTTCAAAGCGGAGGTCTTTGTGCCGGTGTGGACCAGCCAGCTTTACGTCAGCGATTGGTGGCAGGCCGCGCCGTTGCCGCTGGAACTGAAGGTCACGCAAAGCGGCGACCGTTGGGAGGTCACGGTTCAGAATCGGACGGACCAACCCATCCCCGCGGCGCAGTTGGTCATCGAATCCTCCATCTACCCCGTCGGGGCCATCGCCGCCCGGCAAACCCAGACCTTGACCTTTGGTCGCGATTCAGGATCGCTGCTGACGGACTTTGTGACCCAGCAAGGCCAGGGCTTTCAACAGGTGGTGATGGGGCGGCAACGCGCGTTCGGTCAGAGCGCCAGCGGGCAGATTTCCGACCTGACCAATGCCTGCATGGCGGCGTCTTTCCTCACCAAGGTGAGCGGCGGACCGTACTACAGTCACATGGGTTTTGTGGTGACGCCGGGGTTGGATCTGTCGCGCGTGGTGGAACACGGCAACGCCGTGCTGCTGGCCTGGATGCCGGATCACTCGCCGGTCAAGCCGTTGAACCAGTTCAAGGCCAGCCGGGGCTTCCGCCATACCCTGTGGCGGGTGCCGGTGAGTTTGACCGAGCGGAACTGACCTCGGATCGAATTATGTCAAACGACGCCCCTCCACTGCCCGCCGTGCAGACCTTTGGCCTCACGCGCTTTTACGGAACCATGGCCGCCCTCTCGGGACTCGACCTGACGGTCAACCGCGGTGACTTGTTTGGCTTCATCGGCTCGAATGGCGCGGGCAAGACGACCACTCTCCGCATCCTCGCCACTTTTCTCGCCCCGTCCGCCGGGCGCGCGGTGATCCTGGGGCATGACGTCGTGAAGGATGCCGATGCGGTGCGGCACGTCATCGGTTACATGCCGGATTTCTTTGGCGTGTACAAGGACATGGAAGTGACCGAGTACCTGGATTTCTTCGGCGCGTGCTATCGCATCCCGGCCGCGCAAAGGGAGAAGACCGTCAACGACGTGCTGGAACTGGTGGGCTTGAGTGAAAAGAAGGGTTCGCTCATCGGCGCGTTGAGCCGCGGGATGCAGCAACGGCTGGGTCTGGCGCGGGTGTTGATTCACGATCCCCAACTGCTCCTCCTGGACGAACCGGCCAGCGGCCTCGACCCCCGGGCGCGCATCGAGATGATGGAAATCCTCCGCGAGCTTCAGCGCATGGGAAAAACCATCATCATCAGTTCGCACATCCTCAGCGAACTCGAAACCATCTGCAATCGCGTCTGCATCATCGAGAAGGGCCGGTTGATCTATGCCGGCCCGGTGCAGGGGGTGCGCGATCAGATGTCGCAGGGCCGCGTCGTTTATGTGCGCGTGTCCAGCGACCCGGACCAGGCCACGACCCTCCTCAAAACGCGGCCGGAAGTTCTCGAAGTCTCCCCGCTGGACGGCATGCTCAAGGTGACCCTCGCCAGCCACGACACCGATCACAGCATTGTGGCGGAGGCGCTGGTGCATGGCGGGGCCAAGTTGATCGAGTTGCGCGAGGAGGAACTGGGGCTGGAGGAAGTATTCATGCGGGTGACCAGGGGCGAAACCCAGTAGGCGACCCAACTGGCGAATCCTGAACCCGACACAGGAAAGTCCACGGTCGTCCCGCCGAACTCATGACGATCCTTCCGGTCATCGTGCGCGAATTGCGGGCGCAGGCGCGGCAGAAATTCACTTTCTCGCTGCGGGAAGCGGGCGTGCTGGCGATGCTGGTCGCGGGCGTGTGGTTCGCCCTGGGAAATCCGCTGGTTGCGCGATCCGGCGGCGAACTGTTCGCCCACCTCCATCGCACCCTGTTCCTGGCCATCTGGATTCTGGTCCCGTTCAGCGCGGCGGATTGCCTGAGCCGCGAACGGCGCGAGGGCACGTTGGGATTGCTGTTCCTGACTCCGCTCCAGCCGGTGGACATCGTCATCGCCAAGGGACTGGCGCATGGCCTGCGGGCGTTGACGCTGCTGGTCGCGGTGCTGCCGGTGATGACCATTCCAATGCTGCTGGGCGGATTGAGCTGGCAGCAAGCCCTCCTCTCGGCCCTGATCAACTTCAGCGCGATCTGCTGGGCGCTGGCGGTGTCGCTCGTGGCCTCGGCGGTGAACCGGCTGGGCCTGCGCGCCGTGGTCACCGCGGTGACCTTGGGCCTGGGCGCGCTGTTGTTGTTCGCGGTTTCCTTGAGCCTGTTGGTGAGCGGCAGCCCGGCGCCGATGCCGGGCAGGGGATTCGTCACCGACGAATCCTGGCTTCAGGGTCTGGCCATTGCGGGACTCAGCCCGCGGCATTGGATGGATCTGCTGACGGTGCTGCCCGCGAGGCAGGTGATCGCCGGCGTGGCGCAAAGCACGGTTCTGGCGATGCTGATGTTTGCGTTGGCGGCGTGGCTGGCGGCGCGAAGCATTCGGAGCAACTGGCGTGAGGAACCTCCGCCCGTCTGGTGGCAGAACACCCGCAGCCTTTTCTGCACGCCCAGGTTCTGGCTCTCGTTCTTTCATTGGTGGATGAAGCGCAAGCTCAACCACAATCCGGTCGGCTGGCTGGAGCAGCGCACCTGGACCGGCCGGCTCGTCACCTGGTCATGGTTCGCCGCGGTCGTGTCGCTGTACAGCCTGGCGCTCACCGACCCGAACTTTTTCCGTAACTTCCATTCGTTTCAGATGTTGGTGGCCTGGCTGATGATTGGCAGCATCGCCGCGAGCGCCGCGGGCAGTTTCCGGCGCGAACGCGAAACCGGCGTGCTGGAACTGCTGCTGGTCGCGCCGTTGACCACGAACCAGATCATCGCCGGCAGACTGCGCGGTTTGTGGGGACAATTCCTCCCCTCTGTGGGGTTGCTCTTCGGTGTGTGGCTCTATCTGGCGGGCCATTTCCAACGCCGGAGTGACACCGGCGACGTGCTTTCGCTCGCCGTGACCTTTGGGGCGCTGCCGGTCATCGGGCTGTACTTTTCGCTGCGCTGCCGGACTTTCATTGCTGCCTTCCTGCTGACACTGGGATGCGGACTGCTCCTGCCGCGGGTGTGCGAGTGGCTCGCACAGATCCTCGTGCAAATTTATCTCCTCACCCCACCCACAGGACCTGTCCGCCTGGGACCGTTGTCCGGCGCGAACCTGTTCCAGGTGTTCCTCGCGCTTTTCTGCGCGCGGAGATTGCACTCAAGGCTGGAGTCCCGCTCCTTTCCGTTGGAGCGACCGGGCCTTTAGTTTCACGGCCGGACGGCTGCCGCACGTCGGCTTCAAGAACGCGCCGGGTCAGCGCGAATCGCCACTGCGCGATGATGGCTGGGGAGGGTTTCTGGCTTTGCCCTTCGACTTGGGCGCGGGCGAAGCCGGGCGCTCCGGATTCGATGGCGCAATGTTCTGGATGAGGCGTGGCACGTAGCTGTCAAAGCGCGCATCCGGCGAGGTGCCGTTCGGATTCAGTCCACCCACAAAGTTTCGGAGCGAGGCCGCCTTTTCTCCCAACGCTTCAATGGCAGCCAGCGCGGACATGGAGACAAACACGCCATTCTTCTCCGGCGGGGCGAGTTCGCGCAGAACCGCCAGCGCCGGCTGGCGTGAAGATTCCTGCCCATACCGTCCCAGCGCTTCCGCGGCGACGATGCGGACGTGAGGCGAAGCGTCATTCAACGCTGCGCGCAACGAGTCCTCATTCTGCCCGACCGCGTTCTGCCCGCGCATGAGGATCCCCAATGCCGCCCAATAACGCACGGCACTGTCGGAGTCGTTCAGCAACGTCTTCAATTCTGGCAGCGCACCCGGCTCCAAGTTCGATGCGAGCTCGGCCGCGGCCACAATCCGCTTCATGGGATACCGCGCTTCATCGCGGGCCAGTTCATAGGGCGTGCTGCCCTGCGACCGGGAGTGGATTTCGCCCTCCGGCAAAAAGCAGACATCGCGAACCTGGAACAAGTGCTCGCGCTGCGCCGTGCGAAGCCTCTCCAGGATCGTGCGATGCTCGGGCGAATGGGCGAGGTTGCGGACTTCGTCCCGGTCAGTTTGCAGATCATAAAGTTCCTCCGGGGCTTTGGGCACGCGCCAGAAAATGGACTGCGCCTCAGTGGTCTTGCCCTGGTCAAACAGCTCGCGCCAGACGCGCGTCGTGGGAGTCTCGAACTGATACGCAACGCGCTGGGCTTGCGAAACGTGCGGGAAATAATTCCGCAGATAAACATAGCGGCCGTCGGTGACACTGCGCACCAGGTCCATTCGCTCATCCATCCGCCCGCGCTCGCCAAACAGGAAGGATGGCGGTTCAGTTTGGTATGGGCCGGCAAACGCGTGTCCTTGCATCCACTGAGGCGGCTTGAGGCCCACGATGCTCAACAGCGTCGGCGCCAGGTCCACGAAACCCACGAGCCGATCCGATCTGCCGCCCGGCTGGTATTCCCTCGGCGCGAGGTGTTTCCACTTTTCGGGAAAATAGACCACCAGCGGCACGCGCAAGCCGGAGTCCGAAGGCCAGCGTTTGCTGCGTGGCATCCCGCTGCCGTGGTCGCCGTAGTAGAAGACAATCGTGTCGGCCGCCAATCCCGCATCCTCCAGTTCCTTCAAGCGCCGGCCTGCGTCCGCGTCCGCCTCGCTGACCTTGTCGTAATACTGCGCCCAATCCTGCCGCACTTCCGGCGTGTCGGGATGATACGCCGGTACGCGCATTCTGGCGGGGTCGGCAATCGCCTGGTGCGGCCGCGTGCGGATCTGGCTTTCATGGCTCTTGGTGGAATTAAAGATGGCGAAGAAGGGCTGGCCCGACGCGCGATTCCGCCAATGCGCTTTTGCGGAAGACTCGTCCCACAGCCCCACCGGTTTGCGAACGTTGTAATCCTCCTTGTTGTTGTTGACACAGTAGTAACCCGCCTCGCGAAGAAATTGCGGATACAACTTCACCTCCGCCGGCAGCGATACCATCGAACGCATGTGCAGTCCGCCGCTGCTTGAGGGATATAGTCCCGAGATGATGGCCGTGCGCGCGGGTGCGCAGACCGGCGCGGTGGACCAGACGCGCGTGAACAACAGTCCCCTCGCCGCGAGCGCGTCCACGTTCGGCGTGCGCGCGTTGGCGTCGCCGTAACAACCCATCTCCGGGCCATGATCCTCGCTGGTCAGCCAAAGGATGTTGGGCTTGTCCGCGGCAAAAGCCGGCGTGGGGGAGTCGCCAGCGGATGGACTGGCGGTTTGCGCCGCAGTGATCGCCGGCCACGCCGCAAGCATGGCCACCATCCAGCAGCCCAGGGCGGAAGTGGACATCGCCGTCATGCGGCGAACAATAACTGCAACCTGCCTGGCCGCGTCAATCACGGACACAAGAAAAACCGCTTGACTGGATTCCGCGTCCGTCCGTTACTCCGATCACGATGAACTCGCCACGGGAGACATTCGACACGGGCAACCGGACTTCAACCAGCAAGCTCGCACCAGTATTCTTGAGTTTGATCTTGTTCTACGGCGGGATTGTCCCCTTACGGGCGCAAACCGTTACTTTCGCGTCGCTCCTGGACGAGATGACCGACCGTGATGTGCTGGCGCGATTTCCCAATCCGGCGTACACGTGCCGCCAGGCCAGCAGTTACGATCGCGCCTCGGTCGCACCCGACCAACCGGGCTGGTTCGCCAACATGGATCGCAGCCACTTCGTTCGCGTGGAGGAGCGGTCCGGGGGGCGCAAGGAGTATGTGTTGATGGATGCCCAGGGTCCGGGCGCCGTGGTCCGGTTCTGGGCGACCTGGCACGGTCCGCAAGGAGAAAAAGGCATGCAACCGTTCTCCGATGGCACGCTGCGATTCTATCTCGATCACCAACCCGAACCGGTGATTGCCGGCCCGATCTCCAGCATCCTGGACGGTGGGGCACTTTGCCGCGGACCGCTTTCGCAAGGCGTATCACCCGAGACGCAGTACGGGCAACGCGGACATAATCTCTATCTGCCCATTCCTTATGCGCGCCATTGCAGGATTACTTACGAAACGGATGTTCCCATTGACCCTGGCGCGCATCGCGGCGAGGCCTTGTACTATCAAATCAACTACCGGACTTATGTGGACGGGACATCGGTCGAATCTTTTTCGATGAAGCAACTGGGAACCCATCGGGAGGCAATCAACGCGGCGCAGGCACGCCTGCTCGAGCCGACGACGGGAAAGGTGAACGACTTGACTGAAGTGACGTTTGACGGCCCGCTCGAAGCCGGGAAGACGCGCACGGTGACTGTCAACCGGCCCGGCGCCATGCGCGAACTGGCCATCAACCTCCAGGCGGAGAACCAGCCGCAGGCGCTGCGCTCAACGATTCTGGAGATCAGCTTCGATGGCCAACGCACGGTCTGGTGCCCGGTCGGTGATTTCTTCGGACGCGGCTATCGGTCCGCTCCGCACCGCACGTGGTACACCGAGGTGACGGCCGACGGTCAGATGCGCTGCCGGTGGATCATGCCCTTCCAGCGCGAATGTAAAATCAGCTTGATCAACCTGGCCAGCGAACCCGTCAACGTGGCTCAGGGGAAGGCGAAGGTGGGCAACTGGAATTGGGATGAACGATCCATGTATTTCCACGCCTCATGGCATCAGAAGACCAAAGCGCCGTCGTTTCGCCCGGAAGCGTCCCGTCCAGGCGACGGTGCGTTTGACGTCAATTACGTCACGGTGGAGGGCAAGGGCGTGTACGTCGGAGATACGCTGGCGATTTTCAATGGGGCAGCGGCCTGGTGGGGCGAAGGGGACGAGAAGATCTACGTGGACGGTGAGTCGTTCCCATCGCATTTTGGCACGGGCACGGAAGACTACTATGGTTACGCGTGGTGTCGGCCGGAGTTCTTCCAAGCGCCGTTCCACACGCAACCTTCCGGGGCCGGCAATTTCCGGCCGGGATTCTCGGTGAACAGCCGCTACCGGTCGCTGGACGCGATTCCCTTCACCCGCTCGTTGAAGTTTGACATGGAACTTTGGCATTGGCACCGGACGGTCGTGAATTTCGCGCCAACCGCGCTCTGGTATGCCCGGCCGGGAGCGACCTGGAACGTGAGGCCCGATCCCGAAACGGCGGCGCTGCCCGTGGCGCTGGTGCGGTCGGACGTGGTGGAAGTCTTTCGGGCACCGAACGCCCTCGAAGGCGAGAGCTTGAAAAAGTTGCAGATGACCGGCGGCATTTTGGAGATCCAGGATCTTCCGGAGCACCGTTGGAGTAACGATTCCCAGGTCTGGTGGCGCGACGCCAAGGTCGGGGATCGCCTGGAGTTGGAATTCGAGGTGAGCAAGGCGGGAAACTACGAGGTCGTGGCCAATCTGACCAAGGCCAACGACTACGGCGTCGTGGCCGTGTCGGTCAACGACAGTCCGCCTCGCAGATTTGACCGCTACCACGAGGTGGTGGCGCACGATGCCCTGGTGCTCGGCACCTTTCAACTGCCCGCCGGCGCCAACCGGTTGCAGGTCCAGATTGCAGGCTCAAATGAGAAAGCCATCCGACGCCACATGTTCGGCCTGGATTACCTCCAGTTGATTCCGCGTCCTTGACCGGTTGCGGCGAACTCCCGCGGAACCGACTCCAGCGCATCGAAATGATCGCTGTCAAAGTCGGAGATCATGGCTGCCGCGGTCGGTCGTCCCGCACGTCAGTCTCAGCCTTCACGCTGTTTCCCTCCAGGATCACGTGGCCAACCTGTTTCCCGAGGCGGACACCGATCTTTTGCCTCCCTTTGCCGGTGTCTTCGATGGTGTTGCGGCGGATGATCGTGCCTTGGGTGGCGCCATCCACGAACAACCCCCAGCCTTCATTATCGGAGACGATGTTTTCCTCGAACGTGATCCGGTGCGCCGCCATCGGCTCGCTCTCCGCGCGCCAATAGACGCCGCCCCGCCGGTTCCCAATGATCGCATTCTTCCGGACGAAATTGTCGCTGTCCTTGTGGCCGATGGACATGCCGTAGCCGCCGTTGTTCTCCAGCCAGTTGCCTTCCGCCACGCCGCCGCGCACGCGCCAGCAGAAGAAAAAACCGTCGCTGTCGTTCCCCACGGCGCGGCAGTTTGTCACCGAGGGCCGCTGCGACCCGCTGCCGGGATGCAGCCCGAAACCCGCGCAACGCTCGACGACGCAACTCTCCACCTTCACGTCGTTCGATTGCTGGAAGCTGATCCCATCGCCGTTGTAGTCGCGCACGATACAGTTGGCGATGACGCAATGATCCCCGCGATAAAGGAAAATGCCGGCCGTGCGACAGCCGTCCACCTGGGTCGGATTCTCGGCGCGGTTGCCGTCCACGGTCAGGTGTTCCACGCGCGCGTCCTGAATGTTGTAGCCGCTGATGACCGGGAAAACCGTCGCGGCGAATCCCCCGTCGGCCACCATGATGTCCGCGTTCATCGGGCGCGTGAGGGTGAAGTAATTGCTCCGGGCATTGAGAATGGTGGCGCAGACACCGTGGAAATTACGCTGGGATTTCGAGGCCACATAAACGCCGCGGCCAACGGCGAATCCGTTCGTATCGGCCACCGTGATGGCCGCCTCGCCGAAATCGCCATCCGCCGCCAGCGCTGAACGATATTCACGGTGCTTCTTCAACACCGTTCGCTCACCGGCGCCGCGGACCGTGACGCGGCTGCGCAGATGGAGCGAGTCACGCATCAGATACTCGCCCGGGCCGATCTGCACCACGCCACCGCCCAGATTGCCGACGTAATCCACCGCCGCCTGCAACGCGCGGTTGTCGGTCCCCACGATGTCCGCATCGCGCAGGCCGACGGTGACGCGCACGGCGGGCCGGGCATGAAGCTCGTTTTCGGGATAAAGGCGACCCGCCTGGTCGGCGATTAAGAATTCGCTTAACAGGAGGCTTGCCAACAAGAGGGGTGACATTTGCGCTTTCATGGGTAAATGAAGTCTTGGGCGAGAGAACAGCGTGCGTGTTGGGAAAAGTCGAGTCGAATTTGCCATCGCAACAGTGCGCAGGCGCACTTCATTTTATTGCCGGCCGAGCTTCCTGGCGTAGCGCAGGTTTCCAACCTGCTGGATCGCCGACTTCCAGTCGGCTGGCCAAGGCAAGGCTTGGCCGGCCAAGGGTTCGCAGCGTCTGCGGATTGGAGATCCGCGATCTCCAGACGCGTCGGGAAAAGTCTGCGCTACCGCATTGCCCAGCGATCCCCGTGCGAGAAAATAGATGCGCCCGCAACACGTCAGGAGCGTGACTTCGACCTGCTGCTCTCCCCTCACCACGGAGGCTTTGGTTCATCCCCCCAACTGATAAGGCAAGCCGCCAAGATGGCCAGCCCAACCAAAGAGGCAGTGAGCGGCAGATTCAGGGTGATTGGATCGCGGGCTTTTGCCACGACGCTGCCCCGCCTCTTTGAATGTGCGCGCGCAACGCCGGCAAGAGTTCATTGAACTTCTGCCGGCTGGCAGCAGCGAGGTTGTTCTGTTCCTGTGGATCTTCCTTGAGATTGTAGAGTTCCAATGGACGGAACGGATCATTCTGCATGAGCTTCCAGTCGCCGCGGATGATCGCCTCGTAACTCTTGCCGCCATAATTGCCGCCCTCGCGCCGGACAAAATACAAGTCGCGCGGCGTGGTGATCGTGCCGCCGGTGAGCACGGGCACGAGACTCACCGCGTCAAGGTCGGCGTCGCGTGGGCGGCCGGCCAGTTCGAGGAACGTGGGAAACAGATCGAACACCAGTCCGGCGTACTCGCTGCGCGAACCGGCTTTAATCCGCTCCGGCCAGCGCGCCATGAACGGCACGCGCAGGCCGCCGTCGTAATGGCTTTGTTTCCCATCGCGCCAGGGATCGTTGTTCTGCCCGTGCGGCAGCGAACCGCCGTTGTCGGCGGTGAACACGACCAGCGTGTTGCGGTCCAGCCCGGTTTCCTTCAACACCGCCAGCACCCGCCCGATCCGGTCATCCAGATGCTCGACGAAGGCGACGTTCTTCGCGCGTTTCTCGTCGAGTTCTGGTGCGCGTTGCTTCACGCGACCGAGCCAGTCGGCGGGCGGTTCGATGGGGAAATGCGGCGCGTTGTAGGCGAGGTAGAGGAAGAACGGCTGGTCTTTTCGCTGCGCGCGTTCCCGCAGATAAGCGCCGGCCCATTCCGAAAACAAGTCGGTCGCGTGGCCTTTCGCCTCGATCACTTCGGAGTTGTGGCGGAGGTAATTGTTTCCGTGCCGCAGATGGTCTGTGTAGCTGTCCATCATGTCGCCGAGGAAGCCGTGGAAGAAATCAAAGCCGCGCTCGTTGGGCGTGTTGGGCGATTCGAGACCGAGATGCCATTTGCCCACAATGGCGGTGTGATAACCGGCGCGCTTCAATTCATCGGCCAACGTCGGCACCTTTGGATCGAAGTAGCCCCACGAGTTTTCCGGGTGCGTGCGGATGACGCCCGGCACACCGACCCGGTCCGCATAACGCCCTGTCAACAACGCTGCGCGCGAAGGCGAACAGACGGTGCAGTTCGCGCGCATGGTTGTGAACAACATCCCCTCCGCCGCCAGCCGGTCAATGTTCGGTGTGCGCACGTCCGACGGGCCATAAGTCGAGACATCGCCGTAGCCGTGGTCGTCGGTGAAGATGAGCAGGAAGTTTGGTTTCTCCGCCGCAGTGGAACTGTCGCAGCACAAAAGCAGCGTCAAAGCCATCCAGACCGTTTGCACCCAATGCCTCACGCCGGGCGACATCGGTTGGATTGGTTCTTCGCTGTTTTCGGTGAAACCAAAAGGTTTCGCTTTCCCTCTGCCGGCGAAGCGTTCTCCCTCTCCCCCTCGGAGGGGGAGAGGGCCGGGGTGAGGGGGCAGCGTGTTGGTCCCATGCCGGCGAAGGTTCCGAGACCCACGGAAACCCCTCACCCTGACCTTCTCCCCTTCGGAAGGGGAGAGGGAAGATTCTCGCGCGGATTCCCAACAACCTTCGGCGCCACCGAAAACAGGGCAGAACCGTTTGACTGAATGCAAGAGCTTCATTCGAGGGTAGCGTTAGCGCACCTGGCCTTGGGCGCGAATTTGCTCCAGCAGCGCCGTCAGTTCGGCGACCTTCTCCGGTTGCTGAGCGTAGAGGTTGTGTTTCTGCGCCAGATCCGCGCTTAAATCGTAAAGCTCGCCAGCCTGATCATGCCGGACGTAACCATGGTCCGCATCGAACCATTCCGGCACGCGGGTCACGCCGCCCGTCTTTGTGGCCACGAGCACCCAATTGTCATGGCGCACCGCGTAACCGCCCTTGTTGGTGTTGTGGACGATGCTACGGCGCGGGCTGGGCGAGTTGTCTTTCCAGACGGGGAGCAGGTTGTAGCTGTCGGGAGCGGTGCCATCCGGCAAGGTGGCTTCCACCACGGCCGCCAGCGTTGCCATGAGGTCCACCTGGCTGATCAGCGCGTCGCTCACCGTGCCGGCCTTCACCACCCCCGGCCAGCGGACGATGAACGGCACACGATGGCCGCCCTCCCACAGGTCGCGCTTCATCCCGCGCAACGGGCCGGAACTGCGATGGCCGTACCTGCGGATGCGTTCGTAGGCGTAGTGCTCCGCGCCGTTGTCCGCCGTGAAGATGACCAGCGTGTTGCCGGCGAAGCCGTTTTCCTCCAACGCCCGCAGAATCCGGCCCACCTTGTCATCGGTCTGCACCATGAAGTCGCCGTAACCGCCCGCCCGCGATTTGCCCACGAACTCCGGCGACGGAACAATCGGCGCGTGCGGCGAGTTGAACGGCACATACAGAAAAAACGGCTCCTTCCGTCCGCGCTGCCGGCCAATCCACTCGACGGCCTTCTCCGTCAGCTTGGGAATGACCGCGTAAAAATCCCAGCCGCTCGCCATCGGGCCGGGGCGGGCTTCCCAATTTCCTTCCGCCGTCTGCGGCGTGATGGTCAACGGCTCGGTCGGTGCGATGAGGACACGATCGTTTTCAAACCAGGTGTAGGGCGGGAAATTCGGCACGTCGTCGCCGAAGTAATAATCGAAGCCATGATCCAGCGGCCCGCCGGGGATGCGTTTGGACCAGTCGAACGCATCCGGCGCATAACCTGTTTTCGGATCTGCCGGTCGCGCGTCCGGCTTCTTGATCGCCTCCCAGTTCCAGCCGAGATGCCACTTGCCGATGCAGGCCGTGCGATAGCCTTTGGTCTTGAGCATTTCCGGCAGCGTGAGTTCGTCCGCATCCAGCACCGGTGGGTCGAAGGAGTTGACAATGCCATGGAATTTTCGCCAGTGAAACCGTCCCGTGAGCAGCGCATACCGGCTGGGCGTGCAGACGCCGGAGGAACTATGCGCGTCCATGAAACGCATTCCCTCGCGCGCCAGCCGGTCGAGATTTGGCGTCGGAATCTTCGAGTCGGGATTCTGAATCGCCAGATCGCCGTAACCCATGTCATCGGCGTAGAGGATGACAATGTTGGGGCGCGATGCGGCAGCGGTGACGAGGTTGACTCCGGCGAACCATGTCAACGCAAGCAGGATGGTGAACAGCCGGCTGCTCATGGTGAATCAACCGGTTGCTTCGGCCGGCGCGATGCAGGTTGGCCGGCAGCCGACGCGGGCCGGGGCACGTGCTCCAGTCGCGCCCTCATTTCGCGGACGATTTCAGGTCGTTCACTGGCGTGGTTGCGCGTCTCGTCGGGATCGGTCTGATAGTCGAACAGTTCCACCCGCGAGGTGCCGTCGTCCCGGCTGGATTGGACGATCAGCCGCCAGCGTTCCGTGCGCACGGTGCGTTGGCCACCGCTCCAGAAACCGTGCGCAGGCTTTGCTGAGGGCGCAGCGGGATCGTTCAATTGCGGACGCAAACTTCGGCCATCCAACTCCGCCGATGAGGGCAGATCACACAGATCGGCAAGCGTGGGAAAAAGATCCACGGTTTCGACAATGGCATCGCTGGTCTTGCCCGGTTGCGCGAGTCCGGGATTCCGGATCATCAGCGGCGAACGCAGCGCTTGTTCGTACAGGCAGTGCTTGCCCCAGATGGCGTGTTCGCCGAGCAGAAAGCCGTGATCGCTCCACACCACAACGATGGTGCTTCTATCCAAACCGGTTTCGCGAAGGGCCTCCACTACCCGGCCCACCTGTGCATCCACGTAGCTGACGCTCGCCGCGCAGGCGCGGCGCAAGAGTCGCGCGTACTCCGGATCAGTTTCGGGATCGCGGCCTGCGTGACCGTAGTTGCCGCGAAACTCGCCGCTGCCATGCCAACCGGAAGGCCACGACGGTTTGGCGGCGGTTTCCGGTTTCAAATCAGGAACGCCCATGGCATGCAAATCGTGCCAGCGCTTCGGCGCGGCGAACGGCAGGTGCGGTTTGAAAAAGCCCACGCCGAAAAACCAGGGTTGCTTTTGCGATGACAATTCCTTGAGCGCCTTGATCGCTTCGGCCGCGACCCATGCGTCGGGGTAGGACTCGTCCGTGCCGTCGTGTGCTTCCCAAGGCGGCGACTTGCCGGACTGCCGTGCGACGCCGTTGGCGTAACCATGCATGATGGCCAGCGGGGTTGTCCACGGCCCGTCGGGAATCCAGCTTCGCTCCCACGCGCCCGGCAATTCCTCCGCCCCTTCCGCCCAGTCCTGGCCCGTCCGACCGCCTGGATAATGCGTCAGCTTGCCCAGCGCCAAGGTGTGATAGCCATGCTGCCGGAACAACGCTGGCAGACTCTGTGCCGCCCATGTGCCGTGCGTGTCGCGGATGGCGTTGTTGCCCACGTGCGCGGGCAACGTCGGATACCGTCCGCGCCACAGCGCGCACCGTGACGCGCCGCAGGTCGGCACTTGCACGTAATGATGACTGAACACTCGCGCGGTCTCGACGAAGGAATCCAACTGCGGCGTCCGGGCGTGAGCGACTCCCAGCGCGCCCAGGTCGTTGCGCAAATCGTCAATCGCGAGGAAGAGGACGTTTGGCCGTGACTCCGCCGCGAGCGCCGGCTGCAAAAAGACCAGCGATGTCAAAAGGGCGCCAAGGACTTTCATAGCCGGGAGCAGATTAGGGATCGTGCCGGGCGATTTCGACTAAAAACGCGCTGCGCGATTCGCCGGTGGCTTCATCGGAAAGCGTTGTGTCGAGGCGGGCGGGACCTTTTGGCAAATCGAGCGTGAGCGTGATGGAGGTTGCCCCCTCGCGCACCGGTGACGTGGCTTCCACCGCGCCCAGCCTCACACGCGCCGTGCTGGCTTGCAGGGAGAAATTCGCCGCCGCCGGTTTGTGCCGCAGGGTGAAGGTGTATTTACCGGCGCGTTCCACGTCGAGCATCCACCAGCCATTGACTGCGGGCATGGCATTGACTTGCGATTGGTCCCAGGGAATCTCCCGCACGGTTGAAGCGTGCCAGTCCATGCACGTGATCAGTGTTGGATTCTCCCGGGGCGAGCCGATCACGATGTAACCGTAGTTCGTGAACGCCGGCTCGAGACTGCTCCACCAAGCCTCGTAATCCGCGCGCAACGCCGTTACCACCTCGGGATGCCGCGCCGCCACGTCGCGGGCCTGCGCGGGATCGGCTCGCAGGTCGTAAAGCTCCGCGCCGTTTTGCAATCGCCAGCGTTCGCGCAGGACGGCGCTGGCCCTCCACTTGGGTGGGATTTCCTCGCGCTGGACGTGGACGAACAAGGTGCGCTCCAGCCATTCCGCTCCGGGATTCTTAATCAGCGGAACCAGGCTGCGGCCATCGAGTGAATTCTTCGCGGTGAACTTCAGCCCGCACAATTCCACCAGCGTGGGTAGCACATCGAAGTGCGCAGTGAGCCGCGCGACGTCGCGTCCGCCGCCGATGCCGCCCGCGGGCCAGCGGATGAAGAACGGCACACGATGCCCGCCTTCGTAGGCCGTGCCTTTCGTGCCGCGCATCCCTGCGTTGAAGCCTGTCCACCCTGTTGCGTCTTCTTTCCCCCGGCCCGCGCCCGCGGCCGTGCCGTTGTCGGTCATGAACATTACGATGGTGTTGTCTTCCAGCCCCGATTGTTTGAGCCAGTCCAGCAAGCGCCCGACGTTCTCATCCAAGTTCTCGATCATGCCGTAGAACGCGGCCATCGGTTGCGGCACGCCGCGCTCGAGGTAATGACGCTGGTAACGCTCCGGCACGCGGTAGGGACTGTGCGGCACGTTCGTGGGCAGATAAACGAAGAACGGCCGGTCGCGCGACGCTTCGATGAAGCGCATCGCCTCGTTGAAGAAAACGTCCGTGCAGTAGCCCGTAAACGGCCGCCACTCACCGTTGACGAGATAATGGTCGTCGAAATAGTCGTTACCCCAGTGGTCTGGCGTCTGGCCAATGCCGCCGCCGCCGTGAATGACGGCGTGATGAAAGCCGCGATCCTGCGGGCGCGAAGGGTAATTGTCCCCCAGATGCCACTTGCCGAAGATCCCGTTGCGATAACCGTTGGCGGCGAAGATTTCCGGCAGGGTGATTTCCTCGCGGAACAAGATCGAGCGGCCCATGACCGTGTGCCACGCCCCGGCGCGCGTCGAGTAACGGCCCGTGAGCAACGCCGCGCGCGTCGGTGAACACGTCGGATCCACGTGAAAATCCGTGAAGCGCACGCTACGCGCGTGCAGGCGGTCGAGGTTGGGCGTGCGAATCATCGCGTTGCCGTGGCAGGCCAGATCGCCGTAACCCTGATCGTCCGTCACGATCAGAATGACATTGGGCGGCGCGGCAAACACGGCGGCGGCGGCACCCAACGCCAGCACTGAAAGGAACAACTTCATGGGCGACGTGGATGATTACTCTGGGATCGGATCACTCCGCCGGACGAGTTTTCCCTCCCAGATCACTTCGTCGGTGGCGGGATCGTAGGTGAACACCCGGTCGGCGCTGCGCGGGGCGAGCGGCGCGTCAATGCGCGGCAGCCATTTGCGATGCGCCGCCCGCACCGCCTGAAGTTCCGGGCGGCCGGCCAGATTCGTCCATTCTTGCGGATCGGTCTGGTGATCGTAAAGCTCCTCCGTGCCATCCGCGTATTGGATGTAACGCCAGCGTTCGCCGCGGATGCCGTGGTTGCCCTGGTTGTGCGAGGTGATGGCCGGACGCACGCGCGGGGCGGTGGCGTCGCGCAGTTGCGGAACGAGGCTCAGACCCTCGAGATCGTCGCGCGGCGTCAGGCCGCACAGTTCGATGAGCGTGGGATAGAGGTCGAGCAACTCGGCGGGGCGGGTGGTCCGCGCGCCTTTCGCCACGCCCGGTCCGGCAAAGATCAGCGGTACGCGGGTGCTGCGTTCCCATAGTGTGTTCTTGCCGGAAATGCCCTTCTCGCCGAGATGCCAGCCGTGGTCGCTCCACAGGACCACCACGGTGTTGTCCGCCAGTCCCGCGGTGTCTAGGGCGTCGAGCAGTCGGCCGATTTGCGCGTCCACGAAACTCGTGCAGGCGAGATACGAACGGACGAGATTCCGCCACTGGTTGTTTTCCTGAAGCCATTTCAGCCGCGGTTCGGGCAGGTGCCAATGGAGGTACCAGGAAAAGCGCGGCGTGTCCTCGCGATCATCTTCGCGCACGACGGGCAGCACGGTGTCGTCGTCGGGATAAAGCGCGAACCACTTCTCCGTGGCATAACACGGGACGTGCGGCAGGAAGAAGCCGACGGCGAGGAAGAACGGTTGCTCGCGCGGCATGTTTTGAAGCTGCTCCACCGCCCAGCTTGCCACCTTGTAATCCTGCTTGTCCTCGTCGCGATGCGGAAACAGCCCCCAGTCCATGAGCGGATTGTTGCCCATCGGAGTCGGGCCGATGAGCTTTTGCTCGGGACGCGCGCCCACGCCACCGGGCGGTCCCCACACGTCGAATTCCACCGCGCGTTGTTCCGGTCCGCCGACACCGTGATGATAAATCTTGCCGGTGGTGAACGTGCGGTAGCCGTGCGCCCTGAAGTGTTGCGGCAACGTCACGCGATCCTTCCACGCCGGCAGATTGCGAAACCACGGCGACAATCCGTAGATGCCCGTGGTGGTGGGCCGCAACCCGAGCATCAGGCTGGTGCGCGAGGGATTGCAGAGCGGACTCTGGATGTGCGCGTTGAGGAACGTCGTGCCGCGCGCCGCGAGCCGGTCCATCTGCGGCGTCTTCACGAGCGGATGTCCGTTGAGCGGACCGACCCAATCGTTCTGGTCGTCAATGGCGATGAACAGCACGTTGGGTTTGCCGGCTGCAACGCCGTCGCCGGGCAAAAGAGCCAGAACCGTGGCGAGCAGGACAAGGACAGGGTTTCTCATAACGAATCCAGCGCAGTCTGTCACAGCTCAGACTTGATGACAAGCGACCGCCTCCCGGCAACGCCGACTTTCCAGTCGGCTCGGGCGCCGGTTGGAAAACCGGCGTTACGCCCGCGCCCCGGGGCGCGGGCTTCAGCCCGCTTCATGGCAGATCGGTCCGCGCCGATTTCGAAAACAACCCTGTGCATGAGTTCAGATTGGAACACGGTCGAGACATTCCATGAACCGCTTGGGCCTCCGCAAGGTCTTGGGCTGCGGCAGTCCTCTGCCGCTATCGCCCGCAGGTCCACCCTCCAAAGCGGCAGAGGGTTGCCGCAGTCCATGACGCTATCGCGTCGGACGGAAAGGTTCGTGGTCGCAATGTGCGATTTCAGCATCGTGGAGACTCCCCCCAACCAGACCGCCTCAAGCCTTCACCCGACGATTGCCGTAATGAAGAATCTTGAACTCCGGCGTGTCGCGGATTTCCTCGATCAGTTCAAACTGATCTTCAAAGAGCGGAAAGAAGGTGTCGCCCTCGATCTCGCGTTTGACCAGCGTCAGGAAAAGGTCGGAGCACCGCGGCAACGTCTGCGCGTAAATCTGCGCCCCGCCGCAGATGAACACCTGGCGGTCGCCCGCCAGCGCCGGCAGTTGTTCCAGGCTTTCGATGGTCTGGGCTCCGGGATGACTGAACTGTGACCGGCTGACCACCACGGTGGTCCGGTTCGGGAGCGGACGGCCGATGGATTCAAACGTCCTGCGTCCCATGACGATGACATGGCCGGTGGTCATCTGCTTGAACCATTTGAAGTCCTCGGGCAGATGCCAGGGGATTTGATTGGCCGCGCCAATCACGCGATTGAGCGACATGGCGGCGATGGCTTTGAGTGGATGCACCAAGGCGAGGCTGGCGGATTGGACTCAGGCCGTCAACGCGCCAGGTTCGGCGACACGTCGCCGCCTTCACAGTGAAGCGGCTTCCCAAGGTCAATTGGAACGGCTCGCCCGGTTCACTTTTCAGCCTCACGGCGGGGAGACGATGGACCAGGGCGCGGTTGTTGGACCAGGGCGGTGAAGCTGTCGGTCTGTTGCTGCCAGACGCGTTCGAGTTCCTTGACCTTCTCCGGCATTTGCGCCGCCAGATTCCGCTGCTCGGCACGGTCGGTTTTCAAATCGTAAAGCTCCCAAGGGTCATTCTTTGCCGCGACGAGTTTCCAGTCGCCGACACGAACGGCGCGGTGTCCTTCATGCAGCCACCAGAGCGAATCACGGGGGATCACGACGTCCCTGGCGAACGCGGGCACAAGACTCCTGCCGGGCGCGGGCGGAATCGGCTCGCCCTTCCATTCGGCGGGCTTTTGGATACCCGCGAGTTCGAGCACTGTGGGAACGAAATCAATGACGTGCGCGGGCGTGTGGCGGAGTTCGTTTTTCGCGGTGATGCCGCGCGGCCAATGCGCAATCAGCGGCGTGCTGATGCCGCCCTCATGCGTCCACGTCTTGTGGCGGCGGAATGGCGTGTTGCACGCGCTGGAAAAGCCGGGGCCGAGACACAGGTAAGTCGCCCCGCTGCCGGGCGCGGCCTGCGGATCGTGTCCACCGTGACGGACCATGATTTCGGCGCTCGCGCCGTTGTCGGAGGCAAACAGGATGAGCGTGTTCTCGAACGCGCCCATCGCCTTGAGTTGTGCGATCACGCGGCCAATCTCCTGATCCATGCGATCAATCATCGCGGCGTGAATGGCCATCTTCGTGGCCTGAAAGCGGCGTTGTTCCTCCGTCATTTCACTCCACGGCAACGGACGGTTCACTTCACCCGGTCCAAGTTTCAGCATCGCGTCGGGAAAGGCGTAAGGCGGGCCAACGTCGCGCTCCAGCGCCGAGAGTGTGGTGTTGACGATGCCCATCTCCCTCTGACGACGAAACCGCGCCTCCCGCATGACTTCCCAGCCGTCCAAATACTTGTCACGATACCTGGCGATGTCCTGCGGCAGCGCGTGCAACGGAAAATGCGGCGCGAGAAACGCAAGGTAGTGGAAGAACGGTTTGTCCGCATGATTGACCGCGTGGTCCTTCAAACACTCGATGGCATGATCGGCCGTGGCCGTGGTGACGTAATAATTCGATTCATCGGCCGCGGGCGTGATGGGTTTGTCATCCAGCAAGTTGCCCTTGGCGGTGAAGAAATTGCCATCGTTCCGGGTGTTCAACGAGCGGTCAAAGCCGCCTGCCAGCACGTCGCCGTCAATGTGCCACTTGCCGCTGTGATAACTGCGATACCCGGCCGACTTGAGCAAATCCGGCAGCAGCGGGGACCACGCCGGTCGCTTCCCCTGACCGCCGCCAGGCACATTGGGCAGCGCGTCGCGTCGAATCTGTTGCGCGTAGAAGCCGGTGAGCAACGCGCCCCGCGTGGGCCAGCACCGCGTCGTGTTGTAAAATTGCGTGAAGCGCAAACCCTCCCGCGCCAGCGCGTCGAGATTCGGCGTTTGAATCTCGCCCCCATAGCAACCGAGGTCGGAGTAACCCATGTCATCGGCGAGGATGAAGAGGATGTTGGGCGGCGCGGAGAATGAAGAAGTGCCGGCCAGCGCCAGACATCCGAAGAGAACCAAGATGGTTTTCATTGTGATAAGTAGTGGCACGGGCGTCTTGCCAGTGCGACTCAAAACGAACGGCCGGGACGCCCGTGCCGCTATCGGTTCAGAAAATGTTTTCATTTCTTCGGCTCCGGTTTCACCCCCGCAACGCCTTCACATTCGTCGCCGTCAACACCTGCATCTGGCGGATGGCGATTTGATTGAGCCGCTTGAGCCGTTCGCCTTGCGGCAATCCCATGTGAATGAACTCTGCGTTCATGCCTTCCATGTTCGCATGCACCAGCAACTGCTCGACGCTCGCGTAATCGCGGACGTTGCCTTCCAGCTTGGGATTCGCGTCGCGCCACTGCCGCGCGGTGTGACCAAAGAGCGCCACGTTGAGCAAATCCGCTCCGGTTGCGTGGTGATGGCTGCCTGCGCGGGCGTGACCTCGGGCGGAATCAGGTGGGCCTTCACCGCGTCAGTGTGGATGCGATAATTTAGCTTCGACAGCGTGCGGTTGAGATTCCACGCGAGCGAGAGCCGGCGGTTCTCATCCTCCTTGAGCCGCTGGAATTCCTTGATGAGATACAGCCGGAACTCGACCGAAATCCACGAAGCGAACTCAAACGCTATGTCCTTGTGCGCGTAAGTGCCGCCGTAGCGTCCGGCGCTGGAAACGATGCCCACCGCGCGAGTCCTCTCAATCCACTGCTTCGGCGTCAGCGTGAAGCTGTTCAGGCCGGCCTGAATTCTAATCCCGTCGAATTCGACGGGATTAAAATTGGGGTTGTTGAGCCGCTCCCAAACGCCGAGAAACTCCACCGTGTTGCGGTTTCGCAGCCAGTTGCGGATCAGGTCATCGAACCGGTCAACGTTCTTGAACCGCGCAATGTCCGTGAGGCAGATGAAGTCCTGCTCCTTCTGGGAAAGGATGGTGATGGCTGTGCCTTGGACCTCAATCGTGGTTTTCTTTGGTTTGCACATGGTTCAGGCTGGGCGGCTTTCGGCCTTTGGAAAGTTATTCAAGCTGCGGTGCGCCGGGCACTAGGCCGGATTGATGGGCATTCACGGCTTGTTGGATTTGCGCGAGGACATCCGGGTGATCGGCGCTGACGTTGCGTTTCTCGGAGGGGTCACGGCCCAGATGGAAAAGGAGCGGTGGCTCGTGGGATTCAAGCTTGGGCTGGCCGTATCCCGGTTGCGTCCTGAAGTGTGCCTTCCATTCGCCCAATCGGCTGGCGAAAAGCTGGTCGCCACGATAGTAGAAGAACGGGCGTTCCGGCAGCGGCATTGCCTCAAACAGCAGCGGCGCGAGGTTCAAGCCGTCCAGCACCACATTCGCGGGCGGTTTCACGCCGGCCAGACCGATGGCCGTCGGAAACAGATCCATGGTGTGCGCCAGTTGCGCGGTGACGCCTGGTTTGATGCGGCCCGGCATCCAGGCGATGCCCGGCACGCGCATGCCACCCTCCCAAGTGCTGCCTTTGCCATCGCGCAGCAACCCGGCGCTGCCGCCCTGGTCGCCCATAATAAGCCACGGCCCGTTGTCGCTGGTGAAGAAAACCAACGTGTTCTTTGCGATGCCCTGCTTGCGCAGCGTCTCCAGCACCTGGCCAACGCTCCAGTCAATTTCCTCGACGGCGTCGCCGTAAATCCCGGCGCGACTCCTGCCCTTGAACGCGGGCGACGCGAACATCGGCACATGCGGAAACGTGTGGGCGAAGTAGAGAAAGAAGGGCCGGCGTTTCTGTTCCTTGATGAATTTCACCGCCTCCTCCGTGTAACGCTTCGTGAGCGTGGTCTGGTCGGCGGGTTGCTCGACGATTTTGCCATCGCGCAGCAACGGCACGTTCCAGCCGTCGTGCGGCGGGTTCGGCGAGCCGGACGCACCGCGCGGGAGATCAGCGCGCGCATCCATGTCGTTCGAGTACGGCAGGCCAAAGCTGCGATCAAATCCCTGATCCAGCGGACGTGAACCTTCATGGATGCCGAGATGCCATTTCCCAATATGCGCCGTGGCGTAGCCTGCACCCTTGAGCGCCTCGGCGATGGTGATTTCCGCCGGCGGCAGGCCGCCCTTCGAGTTGGGGAACAACACGCGCCGGTTGCCGCACATGCCGCTGCGAATGGGATAACGCCCGGTCAACAGAGCCGCCCGGCTGGGCGTGCAGACTTCCGCCGCCGAGTAAAAATCCGTGAAGCGCAATCCCTCCGCCGCCATGCGATCGAGATTCGGCGTGCGGATCACTGGTGAGCCGTAGCAGCCGAGGTCGCCATAGCCGAGATCGTCGGCAAAGATGATGACGAGGTTCGCCTTCGGCGCCGCAAAAGCCACGGGGGCGGTCAACAACAGGGAAACCATCAACGCTCCAAAAAAGCCAAAGCTCCGTCTGAGGGCAGCCGGCTGGCAGACTGTTGCTGGCTGTGTGCCCTCACGCGGCGTAGCCTTCGGCGACGAGGCAGTCGCAAGGATTAAGTCATGATGCATGGCCGCATCATGCCTTTGGACACCGGTGAGCGCCAGCCTGCGTTGTGAACTCCATCGCCACAAACACGCACAACGCGGCGAAGCCGCAACCGCAGTGGGACAGGGCGTCCCGCGTGTCTGGCCGAAAAGGAGCAAGGGAGCAAAGGGGAAAGTGAGACGGCTTAACCTCTCCACCATCCATGCGGCAAACCGGTTGAAACCACAAGAACAACGTCCCGCCCTCTTTAACGGAGCACGGCTCTGCCCGTTCGCGACTTTAGCCCACAACTGTGGGTTGGATTCGGACGGTTGTTTTCCGTTGCGCGCCCTTTCCTTTCGGGAGGCCATGCGGTATTCAAAGCGGGCCGCTGAAC
The DNA here is from genome assembly GCA_011525685.1 of Verrucomicrobiia bacterium. Taxonomy (GTDB): domain Bacteria; phylum Verrucomicrobiota; class Verrucomicrobiia; order Limisphaerales; family JADLHS01; genus WYBW01. The sequence goes on along the minus strand of WYBW01000060.1, from coordinate 11,260 downwards.
GCGAAACCTTGACCGCATGAGCCTGCTGCAACGCACGCCCTCGCTGCGCACCTTGCTGGTGCTGGGCCGGGTTTCCAATCTGCCGACCGTGTGGTCGAATTGCCTCGCCGGCTGGTGGCTGGGAGGAGGCGGACATCATGCCCGGCTGCCCTTCCTGCTGCTCGGGGTGACGCTGCTCTACGTGGGCGGCATGTTTCTGAACGACGCCTTCGATGCCGAGTTTGACCGCCATAACCGGATGGAACGCCCCATTCCCTCCGGTGCCATTGCGCGCGCGGACGTGTGGAAGCTGGGAATACTGTCGCTGGTGCTCGGAGCAGCTTGCCTCTCTTTCCTCGGTCTGGTCACCGGCGGTCTCGGTCTGGCACTGGTCCTTTGCATCGTGGTCTATGACGCGCTCCACAAGCTCTTCACCTTCTCCCCGATCTTCATGGGCGGCTGCCGCTTTTTCGTTTACGTGCTCGCCGCGTCCGTTGGCAACGACGGGGTCACCGGCTGGGCGGTCTGGTGCGGCATCGCGCTCGGGACTTACGTCATCGGTCTTAGCGGCCTGGCGCGCAAGGAGAGCCTGCGGAGCTCCGTGCCGCGCTGGCCATTGCTGCTGCTGGCTTTGCCGCTCGTGCTGGCCCTGCTCATCAACGATGGCATCTATCGTGAGGGCGCTCTGATCCGCTGCATCGTGGTGGCGCTTTGGATTCTATATTGCCTGCGGGCCACGTTCTGGACGGCCAACGTGAACATCGGCCGCACCGTCTCGGGGCTGCTGGCCGGAATCGTCATCGTGGACTGGCTGGCCATCATGAACACCCACACGCCTCCCGAACTGGCTATGATGCTTCTCTTCCTGTTCCTGACGGCCCTGCTGTCGCAACGGCTCGCGCCAGCGACCTGAACAGGCTTCAATCAAGGCGGATCGTTGATTCCGTCTCCACGGCGGGCTTCGATTCCTTCAATGCACATCGGCGTCCATTGGACTGCTTCACACCGGCCTGATGCGCTCCATGCGGGGGAGCATACGGCTCCGGCGTGTGGCTTGCGGCGTCGCGCCGCAAACTTCGTCCCGCCATTATCACGCACCAAACCGTGCGGGGAACATGGAGTCACGAAGCTGCCAGCGCGACGCTGGCGGCGGCACGCGGGACACGTGCGCTCCCCAAAACCAGCTATATGGATCCGGCTGAAGTCGAAAGCTGACCGTTGGTTTAGGTCCAAGTCCGAAATCCGAAGAACCGAGATCCGCGAGGGGTCCGAAGTCCTAAGTCCGAATGGTGAGGGCGCGATCGGCCAGCAAGCAATTCGGGCTTTGGATTTCGGAATTCTTTCGGCCTTCGGCTGTCGGCTGTCGGGTTTTCACTCCACCGCTTGCGCGGCTAATTTGAGTGTTCCCGTGGTGTCGGGAAGATTCTTGACGCTCCCGCCCGCCGGTGCTTGCATCGGCCACGAACGTTGGGAGTTCTTATGAAAAAGATGCTGGTCCTCTTCACCCTCGGCCTGACCCTATTCCCCACCCTTGGTTTCTGCGCCCAAACCGCGCACGCCCGGTTGTTCTGTCTCTCGCTGCGCTTTCAACGGGGCATCGCCACGGACTCCATCGGCTTTCGCTGGACGATGGACGTGACCACCCTGGACTTCGGCATCAACGGTGAACTCGCGCCGGAGTTCTTCGTGGGCGGCTACTCGAACGGCGCTTGGATCGAACTGGAGGAGGAGTTGTTCGGCGACAACTTTTCCGGCGCCCTCGCCCTCGACACGCCCGATTTTGTGGACGCCAACGGCAATGGTCATGACGATTTCTTCGAGGTCTCCCAGCCGGTGCCCTCGCGCACAGCCGTGGGCGCGTTCAACCTTCCCGGGTTTGGCAGCGGCCCGATCACAGCCATCTGGTATCGGGAGGCCGGCTCGGCCTTCGGCGCCTGCGCTTACACGATTCCCAATCCCTTCGGCGGCGCGTTGAACTTCCAACATGGCTTCGAGTTGATCGAATACCATGGCACGCTCTCCTACACCCCGGCGTCGAACACCCTTTCCGCCAGCCTGTCCCTGACCAACACGAACACCCTGGCCACGCTGGAAGGGCCGGCCATGTTTGTGAAGTCGCCCACGAACCGCTTCAACTTGTTGACGCTCGAGACGGCGTTCCTGACCAACAACGCCCTGCAGGTGCTCGATTTCTACATTGACACCCCGTTCCTCCGACGCACCAATCACGCCACCAACTATGTGGGCTACGTCGAGTTCAACGACGGCGATCCCAACACCATCGAGGAGGATTACTACACCTGGCGGCTCTCGATTGATGACGCGAACGACACCGACAAGGACGGCATCCCGGACTTCAGCGATGATCCGCCCGGCGCTTCTCCGCCGCGCCCGCCGCATTTGAGCCTGGCCCGGGGTGCGACCAACCTCCTTTTCACCCTCAGCGGCGACGTCGGCCGGCTGCATCACCTGCTGGAAACCGGCGACCTCGTATCCGGGAACTGGGTGACGAACCTCTCCCTCACCCTGACCAACGATCCGCAAACGATCTCCATTCCCCTGCCGGCAACTTCACCCCGATACTGGCGGGCGAGGGCACAGTGAGACGGGCTTCCCGCCTTTGAACTCTCAAGGGCTGGTCAACTCGCTCAGTGTCCGGTAGATCGCTGGATCATCCACCGCGCCGTTGAAGGTAAACGGGAAGTGTTGATTCAACCGCTGCAACATCAACCCCCACGACGCCCCGTTGGCCACACTCAACCGCGCCGCTTCCGCGCCGCGCACGCCGGTCTTGTCGTCCTCATTGCAGACAATCGGTTTGCCATGATGTTTCAAGGCGGCGATGCGCCCGGGAATCTGTTCCAGCGGCGTGCCGTTGAAGTGAATCAGGATGAAGTCGCTGGCTTGCGCGACTGGTTCGGGGATGCGGCCGTGGCCCAGGCCGCTGCTTGAAACAAGCAAGTCCGGCGCAAGCCCTTTGGCCAGTCCGATCAGTTCCACCTGCCCCTCCACCGTTTTCAGCACGGAATGATCGAAACCGCCGTGATCGAACTCATTCGAAATCTCCAGCACCACGTTCCCAAACCCGCTCTCCGTCACCCACTTCACGACGTTGCTCACACCCGCCCGCACGGCGTCGGCGTCGCGCAATATCTGGTCCTGACGCTGATAAAAGCAGCCCAGGATGACCACCGCCCCGTTGCGGTCGCAGGCTTCGATGACCCGGCGCACGCGTCGCAGATAACCCTCGCGCAGTGAGCCGTCAGGATTGAAGGCGGAATTCACCGCGCCCTCGTAACCGGGCATGCCGCCCTGAAGATTGAGCGTGAAGGCCCGGACGCCGCTGGCCACGTAATCGGGAATCTGAGCGATGAACTCGTCGGTGTTGGCCTCCGGATCAAATTCGGACCGCTGGGTATCCTCGAACACGGCGTTTACCATGCGGACGTTCATGAGCAAACCTTCGGCGCGGCTGCCGGGATAAGTGACTTCGCCGTTGAGACGCCATTTGCCGTCCTTGATCGTCACTTTCGTTCCCGGCGCGGTTCTGTCCGGGCTGACCACCGCTCTCATCAACTCGACCGCCTTGCGCTCCTCGTCATCCAGTTGATCGAACAGTCGCCTCTCGCGCAGATCAAACGAGCGGCGCGGTTGGCCGTCCGGAGCGGCTCGCTGGTCGCCATTGTGAAAGCACCAACCCGCCGCGGCGCCGGCCATGGCCGCCCGCAGATCGCGCACAAAATCTTCCGCCCTGGGATTCCAGTTGCCGTATCCGCGACGAAACGGCTCCTGATAATGAACCGGCACCACCCGGCCCGTTTCCTTCATCCATTCGAAGAGTTGCTTCGTGATTGCCTCCGTCCGGTCGGGTGACCTGGGATCCCGCGGGCGATGCGGTGTGACGAAGTCCACTTGCGCCACCTCCAAATACTTCCGCAGTTCGTCGCGCGAAATGTCCCCGCCCTGCGAAGCGGTGACCAGAAGCCGGGGGTCCAATTGCCGGGCTACATCACGGAGCGCTCGCAGGTCCTCAAAACTGGTGTGACGAGTATCGCGAATGTTCCGCTCGTTGCTCAGGTCGAGATACCAGTTGCGCCACGGCTGCAACGCGGTCACCACGCTTTCGACCGCCCGCCGGTGGGCCTCGAGTGTCTGGAGCCGGGGTGGGCCGGTGACGCCGTTACCGCGCGAGAACGTCACGTCCACGATCAGGCCGCGCCGGTCGCACTCGGCCAGGAGGCGTTTGAGCCGCTCCATCCCCTCGGCAATCGGGCGTCCGTCCCCGTCCACGGCCGCCGCGTCCGCCTCGAACGCCCGCCAGTTGGCCCAGACCCGAATCCAGTTGAAACCGAATCGTTGCAGATCGTCCAGGTCTTGCCTGATGAAATCCTCCCTTGCTCCCAGCGCGCCGTAATAACTGATGCCGTGAAGAAATGCCGGTTTTCCGTTCACGGTGAATTTCGTGCCTTCGATGCCGAGAACACACTTTGGCGCTTCTGGACTCCCCCTCACCCGGCCCTCTCCCCCGCTGGAGGAGAGGGCGGCCGAAGGCCGGATGAGGGGGTTCGTTTGAGCGTTGCCCTCGCCACCCGTCACAGCAGCGACCATCCACCGCGCCGCCTGATTGCACTTCGAGTCCGGATTGCCGGGTGATTGGTCGTGATCGTCAATCGGCGAGTCGTTCCAGCTCACGATCAGGTCCAGACTCGGAAGAATCCAGAGCGCGCGTTTGCCGCCGTGACCGCTGGCGACATACATGTCCGGTGGCGCATCCACGTAGAGCCGCTGGCCAGCCTTGTTCGTCCGGTTCAACCACCAGTTGAAACTGTAACAACCCGGGCCGACGGGCGTGATGTTCCGCGTGCCGCCAACCGTGCGTTGTCCCGGCAACATCTCCGCCTCGCGCCCACTCGTGAGCGGCGTGTCCGTGGGGATCGGGCTGCCGATGGCCATGCGGATGAACCCGGGTTGGAGGAGTTGCTGGTCCCGCCATCTTCCCCCGCGAAGATGGAGCAAACCAATTCGCGCAAAGTCGCGCACCGACAGCGCGAGTCGCCCGTCCCGATCCGGCCGCCGGAACGCGTTGAAGCTGAAATCGTCCTCAAACTGGAGCGGCTCGGCCAGGCGAGATCGGAGAACCTCCGTGCCGTTGGTCTTGAAAACCTTGTGCGTGAGCGTGTCGTAATACAGCGCCAGCGCGAAGTCGTTGTAGGAATACGCCATGCCCGGCGGTTCAACCAGACCATAGCCGGATGTTTGCGACGCCAAGTGACGCCAGGTGATGCCTGCGTCCTTGCCGTTGTTCAGCGACTTGAGCCGCGGCTCGAAGTCGGCCACGAGTTCGTCCACACTGTTCAACCGCCCCTCCTGCACCGCCATGAGCAGCAAAGTGGACAGCACCGGCTTGAACGCCGAGGCCACGTCCGAGCTTTTGCTCTGGTCGCCCCACGCATAGACCATGTAACCATGCCGCACGACGCACCCGCGTCCGCCAACCAGTTTGCTGAGGGCGTCGAGCTTTTCGCGCGACAGGCCGACTTGTTCGGGCGGCCGCTGGTCCCACCGGGCGCCCGGGAAAAGTCCAGCTTCGCAACTGGCCGCAAGCACACCCGCCGCATACAGCGCCAGCACTTGGAGGCAAACCTGTTTCATTGGCGGAAAGTAGAACAGCGGTGGAGGCGTCGCAGCAAGCAATCATGGAGCAACTGCCGTGATGCGAACCTGAATTTTATTGTCAGCGATGATGCTGGTCTGTGTTGGAAAGTGTCATCGAAAATCCGAGCGCCCTGCTTGATATGCTTCAAGCCCAGTTATGACAGAGCCTGGCTTTCGGGATCTGATGCAGCATTATGCTATAGAGCTTGGCCTCCTGCAGATCGGATACCGCACGCGGGCGGATGATGATGTGCCATCTCACCTTTTGGGTGATTGGCGAACGCGGGCTTGAGCTTCCTCCCAGCTCGAAGCAGCTCGTGGATCCTGCTGATACTCCTCCAGTTCACGGTCACGCATGGCCTTTTCCTCCGGCATGGCTTCGTCTCCGTTCAGAAGCTGGGCGTCCTCCAGTGCGACAATCCGATCCATGACTTCTTGAAGCTCGTCTGGCTTGAGCCGGGGCAATTCCAGGAGGATTTGGGCTTTGCTCATGGCGAGAAGCGGCCGCTGGGGTCTTTTATCCGCAAACATGGCTTGTTAGCCGCCGGCCATCCTCACCCTCGCGGCGGAGGCGAATCGGGGCAGCCCTGCCGTTGACTTGGATTTCGCCTGGGTGTTTGGAATTGGCAAGCAACGCAGGCTGATTATGCTCCGGAGCAAGATGAAGACTTTCATCGCCTGCCTGGCGCTGCTGACCACGGGACTGGTTTCCGAGGCCGCGAACAAGCCGAACATCGTCTTCATCCTGGCCGATGATCTGGGCTACACGGACCTCGCCAGTTACGGCAGCCGTTTTTACGAGACGCCCAACCTCGACCGGCTTGCCGCCCAGGGCATCCGCTTCACGGACGGCTACACTTGCGGGCCGAATTGTCAGCCCACGCGGGCAGCGCTGTTAAGCGGCCAATACGGACCGCGCACCGGCGTTTACACGGTCGGCGGGATCGAACGGTTCAACTGGCAGAGCCGCCCGATGCGGCCCGTGGATAACGTCACGAAACTGCCGCTGGAGAAAGTCACCGTCGCCCAGGCGCTCCAGCAGGCCGGTTACACGACGGGGATGTTCGGCAAATGGCACCTGGGCAACGACGTGGAGCATCACCCGTCGCGGCGGGGTTTCGATGAAGCGATCGAAAGCGCCGGCGCGCATTTCGATTTCAACACCAATCCGAAGACGGATTACCCGCAAGGTCAGTATCTCGCCGACTTTCTCACGGACCGGGCGCTGGACTTCATCCGCCGCCACCAGCAGAGGGCTTTCTTTCTCTATCTGCCGCACTTTGGTGTTCATTCGCCCTTCCAGGCCAAACCGGATTTGATCGAGAGATTCAAGGGCCGCGAGCCGGTGGGCGGCCATCACGACGCCACCTACGCCGCGATGATTTACAGCGTGGACGAGAGTGTGGGACGGATTCTCGCGCTGTTGGACGAACTGAAACTCTCCGAGAAGACGCTGGTGATTTTCTCCAGCGACAACGGCGGGGTGGGCGGCTACCAGCGCGAGGGCATTCGACAGGAGCGCAGCATCACCGACAACGCGCCGTTGCGCGGCGGCAAGGGGATGCTTTACGAGGGCGGAATTCGCGTGCCGTTCATTTTCCGCTGGCCGGGAAGAATTCCGCCGGGGACAACTTGCGGCGAGCCGATCACCAGCGTGGACCTTTACCCGACGTTGCTGGAGATCGCCGGGGCGGCCCGGCCGGTCAATCATCCGCTCGATGGGGTAAGCTGCGCGGGACTGCTGTTCAGTGGTGGTCGCGAGAAACTCAATCGCGCGGCGATTTACTGGCACTTCCCGGGTTACCTGGGGGCCGGTCCCGGCGCCTGGCGCACCACACCCGCCGGCGTCGTCCGTTCAGGCGATTGGAAACTGCACGAGTTTTTCGAGGACGGGCGGCTGGAGCTCTACAACCTTCGCCAAGACCTGAGCGAGACGAACAATCTTGCCGCGAAGCTCCCGGACAAAACCAGGACGTTGCATCAGATGCTGGCCGCATGGCGACAAGAGATTGGCGCTCCAATGCCGACCAAGAATCCCGGTCCGGTCGAATCGCAGCCGCCCGCGATGAAAAAGAAGAAGCAGAAAGCAGGTCCTGCTCAACCGTGACCTTGAGCCTGGTAACGCCGGCTTTCCCGCCGGTGTGTTCGTTCAGAAAGCGAATGGGGCACAACCGCCGCCTTGAGGCGGCGAGGGTTACTCGAAACCCAGCAACCGTCCGCCCTGATAGGCCACAAACGCAAACACCCAGGCCAGGACGCCCATGTAGAGCCACTGAAACATAGGCCACTTCCACGAATTCGTCTCCCGCCGCACCACGGCCACCGTGCTGACGCATTGCAGCGCGAACACGTAAAAGATCATCAGCGTGATCCCCGTCAACGTCGTATAGACCGGCGCGCCATCCGACCGGACTTGGGATTTCAAGGTGTCGGCCAGCGTCGTCAGGCCCGCCTCGGAATCATCGAAATCCCCGACGTTATAGACCGTGCTCATGGTGCTGACGAACACTTCGCGCGCCGCGAACGACGCCACGATGCCGATGCCGATTTTCCAGTCGAATCCCAGCGGCGCGATCACCGGCTCGATCAGGCGTCCCAGGCGTCCGGCAAAACTGTGCCGCAACTTTTCGCCCGCTTCCTCCTTGTCCACCGCGGTGAGTTGATCCTCCAGTTCGGCAAGCCGGCCGGCGTCCGAACCGGTGGCGGTCGGCAGGCTGACGGCGCTGAAGGTGTTGGTGATGGCGGCGCGCCGGGTTTCAAACTGTTCCTCCAGTTGACCACTTCGGGGATAGGTGGCCAGAAACCAGAGCACGATGCTGATGCCCAGGATCACCGTGCCGGCGCGGCGCAGAAAGATTTTCGAGCGATCCCACATGTGCCGCAGCACCACGCGCAACAGCGGCCGCTTGTAGGGCGGCAGTTCCATGATGAGCATGGGCGTTTCTCCCTTGAGCAAGGTCCGCTTGAACAACCAGGCCATGAGCAACGCCACCACGATGCCCAGGAGATACATTGCCAGCATGGTCAACCCGGTCAGTTTGAAGAAACCGAACACCGTCCGTTGCGGGATGCAGGCGGCAATCAAGAGGGTGTAAACCGGCAACCGCGCCGAACAACTCATCAGCGGCGCCACCAGGATGGTGACCAGCCGGTCCTTGGGACTTTCGATTGTGCGGGTGGCCATGATGCCGGGGATGGCGCACGCAAACGAACTCAGCATGGGGATGAAGCTTTTGCCGTGCAACCCCACCCGGCTCATCACGCGGTCCATCAGGAACGCCGCCCGCGCCATGTAACCGGTGTCCTCCAGGAAACCGATGAACAGAAACAGCAGCAGGATTTGCGGCAGGAACACCACCACCGCGCCCACGCCGGCGATGACGCCCTTGACCAGCAGGTCCCGCAAATCCCCCGCTGGCATCGCGCCTTCGATCAACCCGCCCAGCCAGGTGACGCCGCCTTCCAGCCAGTTCATCGGATACTCGGCGAACGTGAAGATGCTCTGGAAGATCAATGCCATGATGGCGACGAAAATGATCGTGCCCCAGACCTTGTGCGTGAGCACGCGGTCCAGTTTGTCGCTGAACGTCTCGCCCGGCGGCGCGCTGGCCGTGGTGACGGCCTGCTGGATTTCGGCCACGCGCGCGTAACGCCACTCAATCGGCGCGCCCCGCCAGTCCACGCCCTGAGTCTCGAGTCGCTGCCGCGCGGCGGCCACCGCCTCCTGGATGCGCTGGGGATAATGCGAGGCGCTGGAGGCCAGTGCCCGCTCGTTGCTCAACAACAGGAGCGCCTCGGCGGTGGCTTGATTGCGCCGTTCGTGAAAGGTTTCCGCCAGCAGGTCTGCCAGCTTCGTGGCCTCGATGCGGAACGGTCCGGGCAACTGGCAGAACTGTCGCGGTCGGGTGTTGGCCGGGGATTGCAGCGCGCGAACGATGGCTTCGCGCAGTTCCGGCACCCCCCGCCCGGCGCTGGCCACCACCGGCAACACCGGCACGCCCAGCACTTCGGAGAGTTTGGCCGCGTCAATCACCTGACCGTTCTGTTCCGCCACGTCCACCATGTTCAAAGCGATGATCGTGGGATGCCCCAGTTCGACGACCTGGGTGGCGTAATAGAGATTCCGCTGGAGATTGGAGGCGTCCACCACCACCACCATCAGGCTGGGCGGCGGCAGTTCCGGCAGGCGGTTCAACAGAACGTCACGGGAGATTTGTTCGTCGAGTGATTGCGGACTGAGGCTGTAGGTGCCCGGCAGATCGAGCACGCGGAGGTCGCGGCCCGCAGGCGCGCCGATCAAACGACCTTCCTTGCGTTCGACGGTGACGCCGGCGTAATTGCCCACCTTGGCGCGCAGACCCGTCAAGGCATTGAACAGCGTGGTCTTCCCGCAATTGGGATTTCCCGTCAGCGCGACGTAAGTTGGTTTGGCTGGGTGCGCCGCCGTGGGGCTTTCAGCGCGGGCCTCCTCGCCCCCGGATTGTCCTGTCGCGCTGCTCGTCGTCATCGGATTGCAGGTTACCGGTTCAAGCGAGGGGTCGTTGGCGGTGGCTTGCGATTCTTTGTCGGTGAATTGCGGTGGTGTTGACGTCAGCGGCTCGGCCTCGCCACGGTCGGTGATTGGTCAAGACATCCGTCATCCCTGACCGGCCCCGGGCACCTGCACCAGAATCTGTTCCGCTTCGTGTTTGCGCAGCGTGAGATTGTAGCCGCGCACCCTGATCTCGACCGGGTCGCCCAAGGGAGCGAACCGGATCAGCTCGACCGGAGTGCCGACAAGCAGACCCATTTCCATGAGGCGCGGGCGGCTGGCCGGGGGCAGCTTGATTTCCGCGACCGTGGCGGTGGTGCCCACGGCCACGGAGGTCAACGGTTGGGTCAAGCCGGGCATCTTATTGGTTGGAGGTGGAGGGCGCGACCGGCTCGACGAGGATGGCGGCGGCGAGTTCCTCGCTCAAGGCCACGCGAGCGTTGCACACTTGGCAGATGACGCTGGCCTGCCGGCTGACCAGTTTGACCTGTTGTTCCTCGCCCAGGCCCATTTCGCGCAAGCGGTCGCGCAGGTCGGGGGCCAAAGCCAGCTCCTTTACGCAAACGACCGTTCCCGCCGCCACCCGCGTGAGCGGACACGTTTCAGGTTCGGCACAGTGGCCGTCCAGGATTTTTGCGGGCGGTGGCGATTTCTTCACGGCGCGGCAAGGTAGGTTGTTCCCCCGACGCTGGCAAGGGGGTTCGTTGATCCAGGACCGCTCGATTCTACTTCGTAAGCTGTGGCGTAGGAATCCGATGGTCGAAATCCGAAGGCCGAAAGGCTTGCCTGTCCGAGCGTGCCCGCGCCATTCGGATTCCGGGCTTCGAGCTTCGGGCCTCGACCCGAATCAACAGTTTACGTCAAACTTTTGAGCGGCCCTGGGTTGGTTCGGAGCCTTTCAAGTCTGAATCTTTACCGACCCGCTCAAAGCGTTCACCCGTTGGCAGAGACGCAGGACTCATGGGCGCGCGGCCTGATACCGTTCCCAACGTTGTTCACGAGGACGCGGAGCGACGCCCGGGGAAGCGGGAGCGCAGCGGCCTTGTGAACAACTTGGCCGCCGGGCAAATTCAACCCGGCAGTCGCAGCTTTGCC
>WYBW01000059.1 GCA_011525685.1 Verrucomicrobiia bacterium | reverse complement strand
CCGTAGCGCGGACTTCCAGTCTGCCGGGTCGCGGATTTCCAATCCGCAAACGCGGCGAATTCCTGGCCTGCCACGCCGTGCCTGGGCCCGCCGACTGGAAGTCGGCGATACCGCAGGTTGGGAAACTTGCGCTACACCAGGAATGCCTGCCTGCAATAAACTGAGATGCGCCCGCGCACGCTGCCGCACGCTTAAAGTGCGTGCATCGCGCGCTCGTCGGGGATACACTGCCGGCCAATGTATCCGCCAGTGGCCACGAATGACCCGACGGCCGTTGAAGTAGAAGTGCAACGGGCCTATCTGGCCATGTATCCGGACGGCGACCGGCTGTTCGTGCCGCGGGCTTTCGGCTGGGTGATGGAATGTTTCACCGGGCACTACGCCGATTATCAGGCCGTGGATACGAAGTACCACGACTTCGAGCACACGCTCCAGGGCACGCTCTGCCTGGCGCGGTTGCTGCATGGCCGCCACCGCGCCGGTGCGGAACCGGCACTGACCCAGCATCTGTTTCAACTGGGCATCGTTGCCATCCTGCTGCATGACACGGGTTACCTGAAGAAGCGCGAGGACCTGGAGGGCACCGGGGCCAAGTACACCGCCACACACGTCCAGCGCAGCGCGGAGTTCGCCGCGCGATTGCTTGCCGAGAAGGGCTACGCCGCGCCCGACATCCTGGCGGTGCAGAACATGATCCGTTGCACGGGGGTGGAGGCGGTATTGAGCGGCATTCGCTTCCAGAATGAACTTGAGAGGCTCGTCGGCCATGCCTTGGGCACGGCGGATTTGCTGGGGCAAATGGCGGCCGAGGACTATGTGGACAAGCTGCCGATTCTTTACGCCGAATTCGCCGAGGCCGCACGTTTCGACAAGGGGCACACCGACTTCATCAGCAAGTTCGGCGGTGTGGACGATCTGGTGCGGCGCACGCCCGATTTCTGGCAGAACTTCGTGCGACCCCGGCTGGAGCGGGATTTCGGCGGGCTGCATCGTTTCCTCAACGATCCCTATCCCGACGGTCCGAACGAATACGTCAAGCGGGTGGAGGCCAACTTGAAGCGCATCCGGCAGGGGAGCGCGACGAGGCACTGAGGCAGCGCCCGCAAGCCGCCTGTGGACCGAGGCTCCGCCGCTTGGTATTTGGCTTTTCGACCGTGGGCTTCTAGCTTTTCCGCATGTCGCGCGAGTACATCCTCAAACCTTTTCACTCTGGCGTTCATCTCCAGATTGACTACGCGCGCGAACTCAACCCGCAGCAACTTGCCGCCGTCACCGCGCCGCCCGGGCCGGCCCTGGTCATCGCGGGTGCTGGCTCGGGAAAAACCCGCACCCTCACCTATCGGGTCGCCTATCTGCTGGAACAAGGCATCCCGGCCGATCGCATCCTTCTGCTCACCTTCACCAACAAGGCCGCCGGCGAAATGATGCGGCGCGTGGCGGAGTTGCTGGGGCAGGAACTGGCGTCGCTTTGGGGCGGAACGTTCCACTCCATTGGCAATCGCGTCCTGCGCCAGCACGCCAGGGTGCTCGGCTTCGAGCGCGATTTCAGCATCATGGACCGCGAAGACGCCAAGCACCTCATCGCCACCTGTGTCGCGGAAAGCGAGATTGATGTGAAGGCGACGCGCTTTCCCAAGGCCGAAGTGCTGGGCGACATTTTCTCGCTCGCGGTCAACACGCACAAGCCGATCCCGGAGATTCTCGGCACGGAGTACGGTTACTTCGACCACCTCGCGCCGCAGATAGAGGACGTGCAGCAGCGTTACGCCAGTCGCAAGCGCGCCACCAACGCGATGGATTTCGACGACCTGCTGGTCCTTTGGCTCAAGCTGCTGCGGGAGCACGCCGACGTGCGGGAACATTATCAGCGCCGCTTCCAGTTCATTTTGGTGGACGAGTATCAGGACACCAACAAACTCCAGAGCGACTTGATTGATCTGCTGGCGGAACGGCATCACAACGTCATGGTCGTCGGCGATGACGCGCAGAGCATCTACGCCTGGCGCGGGGCGAACTTCCAGAACATCCTCAAGTTTCCGGAGCGGTATCCGAAAGCCAAGGTTTATAAGATCGAAACCAATTACCGCAGCACACCGGAAATCCTGACCGTCGCCAACGCCGCCATTGCCGGCAACGTGCATCAGTTTGCGAAGGAGCTCGCGCCCGCCCGCAAGTCCGGCGCGAAACCGGTGCAGGTCGCTTGTGGCGACGCCTCGCAACAGGCGGCCTTTGTCGCGCAACGGGTGCTGGAATTGCGCGAGGAGGGCATGGACTTGAACAAGATGGCGGTGCTTTATCGCTCGCACTTTCACGCGTTGGAATTGCAGCTCGAACTGACCCGGCGTAACATCCCGTTCAGCATCACCAGCGGCATCCGGTTCTTCGAGCAGGCGCACATCAAGGACGCGACTGCTTATCTCAAGCTTGTGACAAATCCGCGTGACGAACTGAGTTTCAAGCGCCTCGTGCAACTGCTGCCCGGCGTCGGTGGCAAAGGAGCGGACAAACTGTGGAAAACTTTCGAGCCTCAAATCCGAAATCCGAAATCCGAAGTCCGACATTCGTTGGCCACCCACCTCCAGAAGTGTTCCGCAGCCGTCCCCAAGAAAGCCACGCTCGCCTGGGCGCAGTTCTCCGCCACCGTTTCCCAACTCGAGGAGAAGCCGGTCCGGAACAGCGCGGCCAAAATGATCCAACTGGTGATCGAGGCTGGCTACGATGATTACCTGAAGCAGAATTACACCAATTACCGTTCCCGCCTCGACGACCTGAAGCAACTCGCCATCTTCGCGCAGCAGTTTGAGTCCGTGGAGGAGTTCCTCACCCAGATGGCGCTGCTCACGAATGTGGAAGCGGAAGTCGAGCAGCCGGCCAGCCGGGATGAAGAGCGCCTCCGGCTCTCCACGATTCACCAGGCCAAGGGGCTCGAGTTTGACGTGGTGTTCATCATCATGTTGTGCGACGGCTTGTTTCCTTCCGCGCGCTCCATCGAGAATGACGACCTCGAAGCCGTGGAGGAAGAACGCCGGCTTTTTTACGTGGCCGTCACGCGGGCACGCAATGAACTTTACCTGTGCTATCCATTGATCCGCGCCGGCTACGGCAACAGCGGCGTCACCATGCAACAACCTTCACGCTTTCTGGAGGAGATTCCGAATGAGCTGGTGGATGAGTGGAATCTGCGGACGTTTGCGTAGGACAGGCGTCGCGCCGGTCTCCATCTGAAGGAGGCATCTTAGATGAACGGGAAACCTCCCGGCTCTGCCGGGAAGACTCCCAGAGTTTGACCGCTCCGGGAGTCGCTTGAGAAGCCGTGTGGTGAACCGCTCAAGGTCAACAACAGGAAACTCAAGACATGAACGGATATGAGAGTCTTGACCATACGAAGTGGGCATGCAAATCCCATCTGGTGTTCATGCCGAAATACCGGCGCCAGGTGCTCTACGGCTCACGCTGCAAGCACCTGGGCCGCGTGTTCCGGG
>WYBW01000058.1 GCA_011525685.1 Verrucomicrobiia bacterium | reverse complement strand
GGCACGGCGTGGCAGGCCAGGAATTCGCCGCGGTTGCGGATTGGAAATCCGCGATCCGGCAGACTGGAAGTCCGCGCTACGGCATCGCCTCGGCGCCCCCTGCAAGAAAATGAGATGCGCCCCCACCCGCCTGAATCCTTGGCGACTTTGGCGCGCGGCGTTCACGCGCTTCCGCGTCGGCCTGCAAACTCCGCGTTGAAACGGCCTGAAGTCCGCGCGCCCATGAGTTCTGCGTCTCATCCAACGGGTGAACGCTTTGAGCGGGTCGGTAAAGATTCAGACCCCCGCCGTCCTCTTGCGACTGGAAGGGTATTCCCCATCGAGATATGGCCGACCCCCCCACCCACGGCAGACCCAACAAAACGAGGTTCGTGAGAATCCCTTGGGGCAGATTGAGGATGTAGGTCAGGAACACCAGCCCTCCGCCCCAACCGCACTCGATGTTCAACCCGCGGGCGCAGGCGAAACCTTTGCGAGGGTGAACACGGCTGCGATGGTGTGCCGGGATAAAACTCAGCGGCTTTGGCGGATGAAATACACCTCGAAGGTTTGCTGATAAACCGGCTGGAAGTACTCCCCCACCAGGCGGTCTTGCTCCGGCAGATATCTCAGTTTGTAGGTGGCGCCGGGGTAATTCTGGTCGCGCAACTCGAGGAAGACATGCAAGCCATCGTCCGCGCGCCGCCAGTCGGCGCGCGCCACGTTGATGGGCCGTGGATTGAAGTAATAGGCCTCCAACCGCCCGCCCGCCTCCACCGTGCGCACTTCCACCACGTAACCGCCGTCCGGGCGCACCCACTGGCCGCTCAGGAGTTTTTCCGAAACCGGCGACCTGGCCGCGCTCGTGACGGTCGTCGCCGTGACGTTGGCGGTTGTGGCCGCGTTGGACGCCGCATCAGAAACGGACGCCTGCTTCGAGCAGCCGATCAACACCAGCGAGGCAAGCAGAAGCAGAGGGGTCAACAGCACCGGCCCCCAACCCCGGCGCTCGGCAGCCACCACTGAAAGAAGGCCAAAGCTCAGGCGCGGCTGCGGGAGTTGCGGATAGGATGGCCCTGAGTTCATGACGCGGAAATCGTTCTCCAATCCGACCATGCGCACAAGGTTTTTCACCAACCCGCCAGACTCCCGGGCCGGCGATTGTGTCTTGCGGCTGTTCTGAGAGACGCATGGAGTCCGGCGGCAGGCCGCACCCTGCCTCCGGGTGCGATTGAAAGTGGCGGTCAATGGGGTGGAACGGCTCGCGCCGCGAGCCGGAGCGCCGCGTGCGGCGGCGCAACCCTTCACTGCGACGTTCCGCCCGCTCCGCGCGGGCGGAGTGCTCGCAGCGCGAGCACTGCCACCACCGAAAGTCGCCGCCACGTTCAACCGCACTCATGCGTGCTCCACCATTGCGCCACGTCCCGCTGTTTGCCAGAGTTGCCGCATGAAATTCCCGCGCGCCCTTCTTCCGGCCTTGCTGGCCGTGGTGTCCCCGGTTCACGCGTTCCCATCCGCCGCCGGTGAAGTGCTGACGCTCCATACTCGCAGCCGGGTGCCGGCCGCGGCCGGCACGAACGAAGGGGTGGCGGTGGAACGGACGGTGCAATGGCAGGCCCGCTTCACTGCCATCGTCATCTGCGACATGTGGGACCAGCACTGGTGTCCCGACGCCACCGAGCGCGTCGCGGAAATGGCACCACGGATGAACGACACCGTCAAAGCCGCGCGCGCCAAGGGGGCTTTCATCATCCACTGTCCGAGCGACACGATGACTTTCTACAAGGATCATCCGGGCCGGAAGCTCGCCCAATCCGCGCCCAGGGTGGAAACCACAATTCCGCTGCAAACCTGGTGCTCGCTTGATGCAAGCAAGGAAGCGCCGCTGCCGATTGATGATTCGGACCAGGGCTGCGATGGCTGCCCGGACTGCAAACCGCACCGCGCCTGGTCGCGCCAACATCCCGCCATCGAAATCGCGGACGGTGACGCGATCACGGATTCGGCCGAAGCGTTTTATCTCATGCGCCAGCGAGGCATCACCAATGTCATCGTGATGGGCGTTCACGTGAACATGTGCGTGCTGGGCCGGCCATTCTCGATTCGCCAGATGGTCGCACAGGGCCAGAACGTCGTGCTCCTGCGCGACCTGACCGATGCGATGTACAACCACCGTGCCCGCCCGTGGGTCTCGCATTTCCGCGGCACGGAACTCGTCGTCGAGCACATCGAACAATACTGGTGCCCGAGCATCACGAGCGCCGACTTTCTCGGCGGCGAACCGTTCCGCTTCCAGGGCGACATCAAAAAGCGCATCACATTCATCATCGGGGAGAACGAATATCAAACCTGGGATACGCTGCCGGCGTTCGCGAAAACGGAACTTGCCTGGCGTGGTTACCAGATCAGTCTGGTCACCGCGTCACAGAAAACCGACGATTACGCCTTCCAGAACTGGGAGTGGATTCAGGACTCCGACCTGCTGGTCATCAGCACGCGCCGCCGGGCGACACCCAAACCGATGATGGACGCCCTTCGTGGGCACCTGGCGGCGGGCAAAGCCTTGGTGGCCATCCGCACCGCCAGCCATGGATTCGATCCCAGAGACAAGCACGTCACTGACGACCGCACCTGGCGACGTTTCGACCGCGAGATCCTGGGTGTGGAATATCAGAATCACTATGGCGGCGGCTCGGAAACCGTCGTCCGACAAATCCCCGGCGCCGCCGCTCATCCCATCCTCAACAACGTGCCGCCGGAGTTCCGCTCAAAATCCTCGCTCTATCGCGGCCGCAATCCGGCAAGCACGGTGACACCGTTGCTTGAGGGCAGTCTGGAGAACGGCCAATCCGAGGTCGAACCGGTCGCCTGGATCAACACGAACGAGAATCGGCGCGTGTTCTACACTTCGCTGGGCGGCCCCGAAGATTTCGCCGACCCCAGTTTCCGGCGGCTGTTGTTGAACGGGATGCTGTGGGCGCTTGGAGATTTCATCCCGCCCGACGGATTGGGCACGGCCAAGGCGGACTCCAAGTAACCTTCGCGGCAGCGATCGCGCCCGAGGGAATTCCGCTACCGTTGTTGCCAACCGCGAGCCAAGGATCGGCAAGCTGCATGACGCCCCCGTCCGGGATGCGGGCAGTTCCAATGAACCATCGCTAGCGCCTGTCATGCACCTTGGTCGAGTGGTGTTTTGAGGGCGCATAGACGCAAGAGCTTTTCTCTGGCGCGGCGATTTTGGACAGTCGCCCCCTCCAGTCCACGCCAGAGAGCCGAGGGCGCGCCGGCTGCGATGGGGCCAAGAAACGCAAAGGCAGCAGGGTGCATGCGGCGGTGGATGCGCTGGGTCATCTACTGGCGCTAAAGGTCACCGCTGCCAACGAACAGGACCGGGCGCAAGGGAAGGAACTCGCGCAAGCGATTCAAGCCGCCACGGGAGAAAACGTGCAACTGGCGTATGGCGATCAAGGCTACACCGGTGAACCACCGGCAAGCGCTGCGGCGGCCCACGGGATGAAGTTGGAAGTGGTGAAACATCACGAAGCCAGACGCGGCTTTGTGTTGTTGCCGCGTCGCTGGGTGGTGGAGCGCACGTTTGCGTGGGCGGCGCGTTTCCGCAGGTGGGCGCGTGATCACGAACGACTCGCGGCCACCTGGGCCGGCTATCACTGGCTCGCCGTCGCCATGCGGGCGCATCTCAGTTTATCGCAGGCAGGCATTCCTGGCGTAGCGCAGGTTTCCCAACCTGCGGTATCGCCGACTTCCAGTCGGCTGGCCCACGCACGGCGTGGCAGGCCAGGAATTCGCCGCGTTTGCGGATTGGAAATCCGCGACCCGGCAGACTGGAAGTCTGCGCTACGGCATCGCCCCGGCGCCCCCTGCAAGAAAATGAGATGCGCCCTCGCCATGCTCATGTTGAAATTGGTATTCGCCAAAAGTGCATGATGGATTCTAGATTCGCAAATATCCATCCACCCACGGCTCGTTACTCAGCTTCGACACCGCTGCCCTCCGATCCCGGCAACATCTCCAGCGATCCGTTGCTCACCGATGGTGTTCATCTCGCAGCGACTTCGCCCTGCCGCGGCGTGGGCAGCTCCCTTGTTGTTACCGGCACGGACTTCGAGGGAGATCCTGGACCAATCCCCCTTCGATGAGTTGTGACGAGGTCATGGAGTCTGCTTTTGCTGGTCCGCTTTATGTCGCGCTCACTGCAAGCCATCTCGAGGTCGCAGCATACGGCGCAATGCCGCTCGTTGGGCAAGTGATTGGTCGCGCATCGCGTCTCGAATGGTCCTTTGGTGACGGCCCCGCCTTCACGAATCTTAGATGAACGGGAAACCTCCCGGCTCTGCCGGGAAGACTCCCAGAGTTTGACCGCTCCGGGAGTCGCTTGAGAAGCCGTGTGGTGAACCGCTCAAGGTCAACAACAGGAAACTCAAGAAATGAACGGATATGAGAGTCTTGACCATACGAAGTGGGCATGCAAATCCCATCTGGTGTTCATGCCGAAATACCGGCGCCAGGTGCTCTACGGCTCACGCTGCAAGCACCTGGGCCGCGTGTTCCGGG
>WYBW01000057.1 GCA_011525685.1 Verrucomicrobiia bacterium | reverse complement strand
GTCGTGAACTCGAACAGCCCCGCGTTCTCCACCCGCGCCCCATTGTTGGCAAACGCACTCACCTCGCCCGTCCCGCCAAGCTGGATGGTCCCCAGGTTCGTCACCGCGGCGTTCCACGTCTTGGCGCTGGAGCCGTTGATGCTCAACAAGGCGCCGCTCTCCAAAGTAACCGCGCCTGCGAGCGTCCCGCCGGTCCAGTTCAAATTGCCTCCCGCGCGGATTCGGCTCTCGCTGCCCAGCGTCAGCGTGCCGCCGCTTTGCTGAAGGATGGGTGAACCGCCGCTTCCGCCGAGGGTCAGCGTGGCGGCGCCGTTGACGGCCACTGTGACGGTGTAAGAACCGGCGTTGGTGATGAACGCCTGATCGGCCGCGGAGGGAACCTGATTGGGCGACCAATTGGCCGCGTTGGTCCAGGCGCCGCCGGCGGTGTTCGTCCAGACGAGCGTGGCCGCACCGGTCGTCAAGGGCAGGAAGGCGAGCACCAACAGGCGCGACATTGCGCGAAGCTGCGGGAGAAGACCTGAGAACGAGTGAAGATTGGAATTCATACGACGTACAACCAAATAACAACAGGCGATCGCAAACCCGGTTCGCCCCTTGCTCCATGACTTTTCCGGAGATTGCCAGGCCACGACGCGCCACCCGCTCATTGTCAGGCAACGCTCAATGGACTCCAATGAGTTTGTACGGACCGAAAAAGAGCATTGCAAGCAGAACCTTCCCGAGAACCTTCCCCCGTTGGTGGTCGTCGGTCAAAGCCCAGGTGCTGCAACGTCGAAAGTCAATTGACCCGGCAAGGGATGGTGACAAGCGGCATGACCGGAGCAACTTCACCCACTTTTCGTCTAATAAACCTCTGCGCCGGGTGTCAGTCCTATTGGAACACGATGTCCTTTGCGGATCAGCACGCCGGGTGGATTCAATGATCAGAGCAAGAACGTGGAAAACGCGCCGAGCATGGCCGTGATGCGACCAGACGAAGCCAGTGCGGAATCGCCCGGAGGGGAAACGATTCAGGGGCTGTTCACAGCTCTCGAAGCGCCCCTGCTCAATTACGCGTTGCGCCTGTCCGGCGAGCACGGGCTGGCCGAGGACCTGGTTCAGGAAGCCTTCATGAAACTGCATGAACAATTTGAGGAGGTGCGCGAGCCAAGACGCTGGCTCTATCGCACCGTCCACAACCTGGCCCTGAACCAAAGGCGAGACTCGGCCAAGATCATCCCGCTCAATCCAACAGCGTCCGACACGTCGGACTCAACCAATCCGACCGATCCCCAACCTCTCCCCGACGAACAAATCATCCGCCTCGAAGGCATCGGCCTGGTGCGTCTCAGCCTCGAAACCCTGGACGAGCGCAGCCGCGAATTGATCCGGCTGAAATTCACCGAAGACCTTTCCTACAAACAAATCAGCGAACGCACCGGCCTGAAAACCGGTCACGTCGGCTATCTGCTTCATCACGCGCTCAAGGCCATCGCGGATGAACTGACGAAAAGTGGAATCATTTCATGAACCAGGATTTGCTTCAACATGTCTGCGCCGGACTGGACACCCTGATGCGCACGCGGCGCGAGTTTCTGATTCGCCGCTTGATTGTACGTGAACCAGCGAACGTCGCGCCGGCGTCTTGGAGTGCGGCGCAAAGCGCCGCTTTGGATCGCCCGACCAACGCTGCAGTGCTGGTGGAAGCGCCCACATCCAAAGCGGAACTTCATTCCGCACTCCAAAACCTTGCGGACGCGCGGACGTTTCAGCCGGAGGCGGACGCCGTGCCGCAAGACCACGAGACGGTTTGGAAGCGCAACTCACAATCGTCATGAACCCGGACACACCCAAAACCCCGCAGGAAGAAATGGAGACGCGGCTGATTGCGCTCCTGTTGGGCGAGTTGTCCGAGCAGGAAGCCGCCGCCTGGCGCGCCGCCATCGCGACCAATCCCGAACTGGCCAAACTGCACGACCGCCTGCAACAAACCATCAGCCTCGTCCGCGAAGCCACCGCCAAGGTAACCGATCCGGCCACTGAACCAGGCGCGCCACTGCAACTCTCCGAAGATCGCCGGGAGAGACTGCTCGCGCATTTCAAAACGGTGAGGCCGGGGGAATTTGCTGCTCCGAGACGGCAGTTAAAGCCCTGGCTCGTGCCACTGGCTGCCACGGCGGCGTTGGTCTTGCTGCTGGGTGCATTAGCGATTCCAAACTTCACACGCGCGCGGAACACGGCGCAAGCCAACGCCATCCTCAACAATCTTCGCCAGCTTGATTCCGCCAAGCAGCAATGGGCCTTGGAGCACGGGAAATCTGACACGGACACTCCCACGTTCGACGACATCAAGAACTACATCAAGGGAGCGACTCCGCCCTCCGTCGCGGGTGAGACCTACGTCTTGGGAAAGGTGGGAGAACCGGTCCTCGCGGAAGTTGAGGCGAGCAAGGCCAGCCGACGACTGGGCCGCCTGCCGGTTGAACAAACGCGACAGACTGATGGGAGGCTGCTTGTCCAGCTTTCTCAAGGCCCTCAAACAGCCGCTGTTGCAGAAGAGGCTGCGAAAACCGCGCTTGCCTTTCGCACTTGGGGACTCGATCAGCCTGGGGCTGCTCCACCCGAATCTCGCGGAAGAGAGCTGTTTGACATGGCTCTTCCTCAGGGCGGCAGGCCAGTCTCCACCCGGCAAAAGCCGGAGCCAACTGTCCATCTCACCAACACGCCAGCCCCCAAGCCGGCCCAAGCCGCCCCCGGTGCTCCGCCACCTCAGATTGTGCTCCCCCCACAGGTTGAATCCTTCGGAACACTTGAAGTCGCGAGAATCATGGAAAAACAGGACCTCGCACGGGACAACCTGCGCCTTGAGGTCAGGCACGATGACGAAACCAGGAAGGGCGCGACCGCGGTGGCTGCGGACGAGGGACAGCAGCGAATGTTCTTTGAGCGGTACGGCATCGCCTCCCCGCAACCAAAGCAAATCGCTCCTGCCACACCCTCCACTGGCCAAGGCATAAGTGGCAAGCGGGTCCAAATCAGTGGCCAGCCGGGCGAGCTCCGTGGTGATTTGACACTCACAATTGCTTCGCCGCCTCCCCCGCCTGCCGCTGGCGCGGCCCTGGCCACCAACGCTGTGGAACCACCCGCCTTCGCTGGTCGAAGTATTTCACCTGAAACCGGTTTGCCGTTGGCGAGCGAGAGACTGATTTCTCAATCCATTGCCTTGGGGGAAGCCGTGGCCCTGTTGCCGGATGGCCGGGACCCAGCTCGAGGTTTTAACAGAGTCAGCGGCGGTGGAGGAGGCGGGGCGGGAGGTGCGGGCGTTGTTGGCGGCGTGCCCGCTGCTGCGCAGAGCGTGCCGGGACAAGCCGTGGCCGGAGACTTTATTGCCGGATTTGAAGTGGCTTCCACACTGTCTCCGCAGCCCCAAAAGCCGCAAGAAGCTGTTCCTCTGCCGTTGGGCGTGGTGACGGTTGAGCCAGAGGGTGACAAGGTTCCCATGCTCGGAGACACGCCATCATTGGGGCGATTTTATCGCAAGGATGGGAGCGGTAAACTGGACGAGCCTCCTGCAGACGCGGTGACGGCCTTCAAACCGGAAGTGCCACGTGTCCGTGTTGAAGAATCACCGCGGAGGCAGCCTTCCTCCATTGTTCTGCCTTCGGTGCTGATGGAAACCGCCGAAGCCAAGGATAAGGCGAGCGAAGCAAACCAGCAGGTTCAAGGCAGGAGAGTGATTGTTGAACCTGGCAAACGCGCCGATGCAGGTGTCAGGCTCGGCGAGATCGCATGGGCGGACTACGACAATGATGGGTTTGCTGTCCATTTTTCGGGTGTGAAAGGAAAGGATTCCGAGAAATCCAGTGTCGAGGTAATGCCAGCGCAGGAGGGGGTTCGCCGACTGGCTGAAACGCGATCAAGGCCAGAAGCGTTTGAACAAGAGGTGCTCTTAAAGGAGCGGTTCTCTCCGGCGGACCTGGAGGATCAGCCTGGTTCGCTCAAACCTGTTACGAATGCCCCCATTCCCCAACCCGAGATCCAGACGAGCGAAAATGCCTTTTCCACCTTCTCGCTCAACGTCAGCGACGTGTCGTTCAAGCTCGCGGCGGCCAGTTTGGAAAAAGGCCAGATGCCCGATCCGGCTTCGATTCGCAGCGAGGAGTTCATCAATGCCTTCGATTATCGCGATCCCGAGCCGCAGTGGGACAGCGCTTCCAGCCTGTCCGCACAGACAGACAAGATGCCTGTCCCACCACCCGCGCCGATTGCCTTCGCCTGGGAACGGGCACGGTATCCGTTCGCGCACAATCGCGACCTGTTGCGTTTCTCTATCAAGACGGGCGCGGTCGGCCGGCAGGCGGGCCGTGCCTTGAATCTCACTTTGCTGCTCGACAATTCCGGTTCCATGGAACGCGCGGATCGCGTTCACATCATTAGCGAAGCGTTGCGTGTTCTGGCCGGACAGCTTCAACCGCAGGATAAGATCAGCATCATAACCTTCGCGCGCACACCGCGGTTGTGGGTGGACGGCGCATCCGGCACGCAGGCTGGCGAAGTGGCCGAACGGGTCAGCGGCCTCACCCCGCAGGGCGGCACGAATCTCGAAGAAGCGATGAATCTCGCCTATCAGACGGCGTTGCGACATTACGCTGCCGGCGGCATCAATCGCGTCGTGCTGCTCACCGACGGCGCGGCGAACCTCGGGAACGTCGAGCCGGAATCGCTCAAGCAAAAGGTCGAAACGCACCGCAAGCAGGGCATCGCACTGGATTGCTTCGGCATCGGTTGGGAAGGGTTCAATGATGACCTGCTCGAAGTGCTCTCGCGCAATGGCGATGGCCGTTACGGCTTCATCAATTCGCCCGAAGAAGCGGCCACGGAATTCGCCGGCCAGCTTGCGGGCGCGCTCCAGGTGGCCGCGTCGGACGTGAAGGTTCAAGTCGAATTCAATCCGGCGCGTGTGACGGCGTATCGCCAGATCGGTTACGCGAAGCATCAGCTCACCAAGGAACAATTCCGCGACAACACCGTGGACGCCGCCGAGATCGCGGCACAGGAAGCCGGCAACGCGCTTTACACCGTCGAGGTGAATCCGGCGGGCGAAGGGCCGCTCTGCATTGTGCGCGTGCGCTTCAAGTTTCCGGGCACGGTGGTTTACCGCGAGCACGAATGGGCCGTGCCTTACAACGGCAGCGCCGTCTCGCTGGAACAAGCCAGCCCCGCAATGCGGCTGGCCGCGAGTGCCAGCGCGTTTTCTGAATGGCTGGTCGCCAGTCCGTTCGCCGCCGAAGTCTCGCCGGACGCATTGCTCGGATATTTGCGCGGCGTTCCGGAAATCTACGGCGCCGACGCCCGCCCGAAGAAGCTGGAGTGGATGATCCGCCAGGCGAAGAGCATTGAAGGGAAATGAATCGAAATTTATGAAGAACTCCACGAATGTGTCCAAGCGACTTCGACTGTCGGCGATATGCTTTCGACCTTTCTCCCTCCCCATGAACCGTCGGCCTGTAACGCCGACTTTCCCGTCGGCGCGGCGGCCGGTTGGAAAACCGGCGTTACGCCTCATCCCTGAGGTTCAAGGGCTCAATGCGCGAGCTCTTGCTCAGGGAATTCTCACCCCGGCCCTCTCCCGCCGGGAGAGGGAGAATCATTCGCCGGTTTGGGAGCCAGCGGCAATCGGAGGTGACTCGCAAGACTCCGGAGCAATGCGGAACGCACGAACACTGTTCCCTCTCCCTCAGGGAGAGGGCAAGGGTGAAGGCGAACCCAACAACGCTTCCACCCGTTGCCCGCACTACACGCCCTCCCTCACCCCGGCCCTCTCCCGCTGGGAGAGGGAGAATCGTCCAACGGTTTCGGAGAAGTCGGAGGTCGGTGATGGTACGAGTGACTCACGAATAAATCGAACGAGCCGGATGCTGTTCCCTCTCCCCGAGGGAGAGGGTAAGGGTGAGGGGAAACCCGGCCCGCAATGCCGGACGTTATTCGCACTTCTTGCAGCGCTGTTCTTGACTCTCCTGCCCGCTTCTCTCCGCGCCAGCGAAACAGTCGCGAAACAATCACCACTCTCCATGACTCTCCAAGACTTCAAACTCGTCGGCGATCTCAGCGGCGAGCGTGCGGCTTTCATCCTGACCGCCAACGCAAAAGTGGAGAACCCCAAAGGCGGTTCGCTGGAATTGCTTTCCGGGAGCGTCGCGCTCACGGAGATCAATCCACATCCCCGGTGGCGTGTGGGAGTGGAAGACGGCCGGTTCGTCCTGACCTGCGACCGGCGCGGCGAGTTCCCGATCCAGATCAAATTCAACGCGGCAGTTCGTCAGAGCGACGGCTGGAACGCGGTGGATTTCCGAGTCGCCCCAGGCGTGCTGCAACCCATCACCTTGCAAGGCCTCGCTGAAGACACACAGTTTCAATTTACCGGTGCGGCGCGGCCCGAACGCAAAGGGAACGACTATCTCAGTTACCTGCCATCAGACGGCACGGTGAAGCTCTCGTGGAAAGCGGCGCGGCCTGAAGTCGAAGGAAAACTTTTTTACGCCGCGGAGATGCTTTCGCAAATCAGCGTCAGTCCCGGCCTGATGCGGCAGGTGGCGCTGCTCGACGGCAAGGTCATGCAGGGAGAGATGAACCGCATCGCGCTGGTCTTGCGCGGCACGGGCGAGGTCACGCGCG
>WYBW01000056.1 GCA_011525685.1 Verrucomicrobiia bacterium | reverse complement strand
TGAGAACGCCGAAGCGGGCGGCGTGAACAGACAAAAATCCGGCTGAGATCACGCGTCAAATGGGAATACCGAGTCATTAGAATGAGTCGGGCCTCAAAAAAGGCCTTTGTTCAACAACCTGCTAGTGCGACGCGGGGTATAAAGCCGCCGGCTCTCTTTGAGCTACGCGCGCCTGGCGGAATGCCGTGGAGTGGACTTCCCAAGTCCTGCAAGTGAGATGCCCCAAACGGTCTGGTTCGCTATCGCGAACTGCAGTGCATCACTTGCCCGAAGGCACGCACGGTTTAGCAAACAGGCCCGGCACGCTTGACCGGTGGACATTCCAAATTGGTCCGCGTGGCAGGACTTGCACTTGCAACCTTTCCGGTTTGAGCGGAACGCCTCTGCCTTGGGCTACACGCGGATGGTGCCCACGACCGGGATTGCACCGGCACTGTGCGCGTTTTAAGTGCGCCGTCTCTGCGTTGGACTACGTGGGCGAAATGGTGCCGCGTGAGGGATTTCCACCCCCGACCTCTCCGTTCTGAGCGGAGCGCCTCTGGTAGTTGGGCTAACGCGGCATTGAAATTGGTGCATCCGGCAGGACTCCCACCTGCAAACTCTCCGTTCGAAGCGGAGGATGATAATAGATTTCACCACGGATGCGGAAAGCACCGAGCAAAAGGACTGCGGGAAGAAGTGTTACTTTGAAGTTTCGCTCTGCTTCCAAAGATGGCGCTTAGCGAAAACGTGACCGGAACCACTTTTCAGATAGCGCTCGAAATGTTGAGCTTGTTCAATCGTCTCGAACGCGACATACAACTTGATCTTCCAAGGCATGAACTTGGATGTGTGCGGACACTTCCCGACGTTGTGATCTGCGATGCGCCGCCGGAGGTCCGCGGTGTGACCGATGTAACGCTGCTCGGGATAGCTCAAGCTCTCGATCACGTACGTGTAAAACATGGCCCGCCATCCATAGCTCTGAGCCGATATAGAAACAAGCCCTCCTTCGCCAAGCCTATGGAGGGCATCCTTCGCCCTGACCCAACTAGGCGTTGGCTCAGAGCGAAGGATGGTGGGTCGCCTCGGATTCGCACCGAGTTCTCGCCGGTTAAGAGCCGGGACTTCACTGTCAAAGTTTGCAACCCTGGCGGCCGTCTGCAAAGACCGCGACGCGAAGGCGGAGTTGAACCGCCGCGGTCAAGCCTGTGAAGTCATGACCGGCACCGGTTTTCGCGTCGCGGAAAATTCAGGAGCGCGGGTCGGTGACCCGCAGAAGGTGGGGCGAGGCTACTGACGAGCCGACTCGCCAGGACGCTCACCCCACCAATCGGGCCTGCTGCGACTCACAGAGTCGCGCTCCGACAAAATTGACAGCCATGAGGGTAGTGCGCCCTCTACTCCGGTTGGCCTGCCATCCGAAGCTTTGGGCAGAACAACGAAAAGCCCTCCTTCGCACAAGGCTATGGAGGGCATCCTTCGCACCAACTTACAGGGGGAGTGAAGGATGAAAGACCGGCGTGTTTCTCTCAACACCTATGCCCGGACAAATGGAGTCCCGTTCAGGAGTCGCACCCACCTGCGTGGTTTTGCAGACCACTGCCTCGGCTGCTAGGCCAACGGGATTGACACAATTATTGTCAGCCATTAGTGTCTGACACATGAAGACGATCACGCTGCGCACGCTGGTCCGCGAGCCGCTGAAAGTGAAGCGCATGACCCGCACCGGCAACCCCGTGCAAGTCACCGACAACGGCGAACCCCTCTGGATTCTCCACCCGGCAAAAGGCACGGACACCGATGAAGCCGAGCGCCGCCGGGCGATTGACGAAGTCCTGGACGAAGTGCTGCGCGAAAAACCGTCGAAAATCAGCGCGGCCAAACTGCTTGAAGAATCCCGCCGGTGAGAACCTACGCCGACAGCAGCTTCATCCTCCGTTTGGTCACCGGCGAAGCAGACTCGCCTCAAGTCGTTGCCGAATACCGTCGGCTTGGCTCGCCCAAGTTGTTTTATCTGCCCCTGCACGCGCTGGAAGTGCGGAATGCCATCCGGCAACGCGCCTTTCATCAGCGCCGCTCGATTTCCTCCGGCGACCGCCAGCATGTCGCGCGCGAACGCGACGCCGCACTGGCGCGGCTCGAACATCTCGTTGCTCGCGGCGCCCTGCTCGACGTGACGCTGGACATGGACGTTGTCATCACGCGCGCTGCAAATCTTTCCACGGCTCACACCGAACGTCTGGGCGCGAGAGCGATTGATCTCCTCCACGTGGCCAGCGCGCTCACACTCGAAAGTGAATTATTCCTGACCACCGATAGCCGTCAGGCGCAACTGGCCAAGGCCGAGGGCTTAAAAGTCGTATCAATCGGGTGACGCGGCCGCGGTTTCCTCAACCCTCAACCAAAAACCCTCAACTCGGTTGGAATCCCGGGCTGGAATCGCACCAGGCTCTGCGGTTTTGCCGGCCGCCGCCTGCGCGGCCAAACGGAATGCTCTCCCTACGACATCCCCTGTAGTAATCGGCAGACCAGCGCAATCACTACGCCGATGCCGCCCAGAATGCCGACAATAAAGCTCAAAGGTTTCTTTCCAGTGCATCGAAAAAGGAATGCACAACAAAGCCTGTGGAATCGTTTTCGATTCAATTGAGCCACCAGCGAAATCGTACAAATGAGGATTGCGCCAAGACAGGGTAGAAAGGCGATGAAGGAAACCATTTGAAGAAAGGGATTTCCAAACGCCCATGCAGCAATTCCACCACCAAAGAACACCGCGAGCATACAGTAAACTGACGCTCTGGATAAGAGATAGGCTAATGGAACGACAAGCCAGAGCACCGGATACGCGATTATCGTGTTGATCAGCAACAAAAGTGTGGAAGTCGAGGCGACTAAAAAGAGGTTCAGCGCTAAAAGGGAACACGCTGCGAATATGCGTCCTGATGCAACGATCTCTTGCAAGACAAGTCGACTGAATGCAATTGAGAGAAAGAACGAAATAGCATTTGAAGTCAGTAGTGTAGCAAAAAACGTCATGCAGTAAGCGATCTTCCAGTGCAAGCCGCCGTACCGCTCTGCAATAACTTTAAGGCGGCGTACAGCTTCCGCCTCCTCCTTCGTCTCACCATCGGTAGCTGCTTGCTGGGGTTGGATTCGGTCGGATGCGCTCTTCATCATGTCAACCGTTTGCTGAAATTCCTTCCAAGGATTGACGGCCGTTCCGAAGACGCTGGAAAACGCGAGCGATGCCATTAGCAACCCAGTGCCAATTGTCACTGAGCGAACGAATGACCGCTTTGAAAGTAGGCGCTTTCCAAAAAAGCCCGTAAGTCCTTCCGCCATACTACGAGCGAATGCGACTGCAAAATAGCGTGGTTTGGATTCGGCCACAGAAAACCACCACGATTCGAATTTCTCTTGAAGAGCACGTTTCTGAGGGTCGAGAAGCCATTGTTCCTCGATGAACCCGGAAATATACTCCGCCGTCTTCCAGACGCTCAACGCTGCGACCAAAAATATGATGATGCCCGTCACAATGTTGGATGGTCTGCAATTGCCGTTACTTCGCAACTTTTAAGCGCAGGCGGAAGCTTTCATCTTCGCCCTCGTCTTTGGCCTCTTGGCATCCGCAGGCGAACACACACCGACACACGGGCGCATCTCATTTTCTTGCAGGGGGCGTCGGGCCGATGCTGTAGCGCAGACTTCCAGTCTGCCGGATCGCGGATTTCCAATCCGCAAACGCTGCGAACTCCCGGCCTGCCACCCCGTGCCTTGGCCAGCCGACTGGAAGTCGGCGATACCGCAGGTTGGGAAACCCGCGCTACGCCGGGAATTCCAACCTGTAATAAACTGAGATGCGCCTCCGACACACACCGTTCCGCATCGAGACTTGAATTGCGATCTGAATTCGGCCATTCTATGCGGCATGAGCACGGTCAAAGAAATCGAATCAGCCCTCACCCAATTACCGTTGGAGGATTTGCAGTCAGTTCGCGAGTGGCTGGACGATTTCATCGAAGACCAGTTGGAAGTCAGCGATGAGTTCAAAGGCAAAATCCTGCGGGCCAAACAGGAAATCGCCGACGGTGTGTACTCGCGCACGCGCAAGTCTGAAGCCGGCCATTGAGCGCCGCGCTCCAAATCTACTCGCGGGACTTCGACGCGGATTTTTTCAAACTCCCAGTTTCCATCCAGGCCAGCATCGAATCCAGCATTGACCGGTTGGGAATGGCGCTGGACAAGCACGCGCATCATCGAATGAAAGGAGTGGATGCCTACCGCATCCGAGTCGGCGATTACCGCGTCATTTATGATTTCGACCGCGCCAAAGGCCTCCTTCACCTGCTGAGTGTCGGTCATCGGCGTGAAATTTATCGTAAGTAGGAAAATCAGTTGCAAGGTGCGGGCGGAAGCTTTCACCTCCGCCCGCGTGGTTTGCCTCTTGGCGTCCTTGAACCGTCCGCTAGTCACGGACAAAGTCCGCGATCACTGCCGGGGCAGTCGTGTCGAAACCGACAACGTCCAGCATGCCCCGGTCGTTCGGGTCGGCGAGGGTGAAGCCGTTGGAGGTCATGCCCACAACAACTGCCTTCGCGTCGCCGACGAACTCGCTGCGATACTGACGCAGCGCCTGCGCCGGATGGATGTTGCCCGCCCACGTTTCGCTGTCCGTGTAGGTGATGAGCGCCGAAACGTTCACCGCGTTTTCGCGAGCCCAGATCATCGGCAGAGCGCAGTCCGTCGCCTCGAATGGAAGGTTGCTGATGCGCTTCACCACGTCGTCCAGACGCATGCGCGGCGAGATGTTCAGTGGGATGAACCGATTCGAGAATCCCATAATGTGGTATTCCTCCTCGGTTGCCGCCGTCACCAATGCCATCGCCGCGCTGGCTTCACGCGGAGTCAGGCACGAGCCTGCTACCGAACCGCCACCCATCGAACCGCTGACATCCAGTGCCAGGAGCACCGGCTTGCCACACGGCTCGACGTTCTGGAACGTGGCATAGAACGCCGCGTCCAGTGCATCAACGATCTTCGGCACCGGCTTCCAGGTGAGCGAACCCTTCTCGCCCTTGCCCTGCGCATACACCTTTTCGGCGATCAACACCGCCAACGGGTGGATGCGCGCACGCTTCAGCGCCGTTTCGTCGCCCAGCTTGCGGACAATGAGCTTGGCTGCGTCACTGAACGGCTGAACGAGGCCGATGCTCGTCATCTTGCCGAGGTTGCGGATCATCGCCGTCATCGGCATGCGCTGGAGCAACGCTTCCCACACTGCGACCTCGTTGAGCCACTGCGTTGGGATGGCTTCACGCGGCAGGTCGAACTCGTCAATCAGCTTCCCGACCTGGATGACGTTCGTGGCGCGCTTCACTTGCTCGAAAGCTTCGATGAGCTTCGGCAGTTCACCAACCGCCGCATACTTCGCGATGCGGTCTTCGCCACGAACCTTGCGCTTCACCTCGCGTTCACCGAGCGAGTCCGCCCCGGTGAGCATCCAGCGGAACACCGCCTCGTGTTCACGGCTTGGTGCCTTTGGGTGGGCAAGGCGGAGCAGGTCCGCGTGCGACCAGCCGTCGCGCTGCTGATACTTCACGGCCTGGTGCGCGAGGTCTTCGGCACCGCGGTCCACATACCAGTGACCCACGGCATTGCGGAGACCACGGCCCCAGCCGCGCATGGCGTTCACGTATTCGGCGAAGTGGAACAGATGCGTGCCGATGCGGCAGACCTTGTTCAGGTTCGCGAACGCTTGAGCCTTCGCCGATGCGTCACCGTGCGTCACAACAAGTGCGAGGGTGAAGATGGCCGGGTCGTTCTTCGGCGCGCGACCCGCATCGCTAATTTCCACGATGCGGTTCACTGCACGAATGCCATCGGCCTTGATGCAGCGGACAAGCGCATCGTGGTTCTGCTTCACGAGATCGCGTTCGCCGATGTAATACGTTCCGCCCTCGGCACCCAGGATCAGGAAGCGGTCGAACCGCGTCCAGTCATCCACTTCCCACGAGTAGCCGCCGGCCGAGTTGCGAACCTGGGTCGAACCTGGAATCGGCTGCGACTGCGGCGTGACACGGCGGTTGAAGAGCTTTGCATAATTGATAGCCATATTGGCCTCCATTCTATTGTGTGCGCCGCCAACTCCCGGCACGGATGTGTTGTGTGGAACTGCGGACAAGTTGGTGAACGTGGGGTGGTCATTTGCAGTGATAACCCATGTTCTTCGGCCCGCAGATTGGAGCGCGGGTCTGTGACCCGCAGAATGTTTTCGGTGTGCTGCGGCTCACAGAGCCGCGCTCCGAGATTCATTCGCGAAAAAAAGTGATTCCGCCTGGCGCCGTCGTATCGTCCGGAGCGGAGGCAACAGTTCCTAAAAGCTGCGTCCGGAACCGCACGGGCAGAGGTCATTCCCGCCGAGCTTTTCAAGCAGCTCCTTGTTTCCGTGAACGATGCGCACGCCGCGTTTCACCTGCGTTTCGGATGGGAATCCTTTGCGCCGTTTGCTGGTGATCTCGAAGTTTGAGTCTTGTGAGTCATGGATGTGATTTGCCATACGGCCTCCGGGTTTGAGGGTTGCGGTTGAACCAACGCGGCACGCGCTGCGATGGAAAGGCTTGCTGACAGTCGTGGCTGGCGCGGGTATAATGCGGCCATGAGTTCCGACCCGCTCGAACTGAACGAGGCCCGCGCGGAGTACTTCGCCCGCTGGGAAGCGGTGGAGGCGTTCAAGGCGCAGGAACTCGCGGCCATGACCGAGGAACGGGCGCGCCGCATCATCCAGATGCTTGGCGCGGTCGAAGGCTGGCGGGAGCGACCCGACTGGTCCGGCCTCGTGGAACAGCAGGCCATCTTTCAAAAGGGACGCGGAGCATGATCCACTTGCCGGGCGTGCTCGCGGCGGCGGGCGAAATACAGCGATTCTGTTGGCGCCAAGGCTGGCGCTTTTGTTTCATCGGCGGCGTTGCATTGCAACGCTGGGGCGAACCACGACTCACGCAGGACGTTGACCTCACCCTCCTGACGGAATTCGGTCGCGAGGAACAATTCGTGGACGCGCTGCTCAAAGAATTCAACCCTCGCCGACCTGACGCGCGAGAGTTCGCGCTCGCCCATCGCGTGCTGTTGCTTGAAACGAGCCAAGGCATCGGCGTGGACGCGGCGCTGGGCGGTTTGCCTTTCGAGGAACGCACGGTGCAACGCGCTTCCGAGTGGGGGTGGGCGACGGATCAACTACTGTTCACCTGTTCGGCGGAGGATCTGGTCGTTCACAAAGCTTTTGCCGGACGTGATCTGGACTGGGGCGACGTCGAGCGCGTGTTAACCCGCCAGCACGGCAAGCTGAACCTGACGCAAATCCGGACGGAACTGAAACCGCTGCTCGAACTCAAAGGCGCGCCGGAATCGCTCGACAAACTGGAGGGAATACTGGCGACGGTGGAACGGCGGTTGAGTGCAAAGCTTTAGGCTTCGCGCAGAATTACTGATGGGCAAGGGACGCCGTGGAATTACTCCTTGCGGAGGCTGCTCTACCGTTGAGCTACCCCGAATTCCTCCGGGGATTGGATTCGAACCAACAACACGCGATAACCCACAACTTCGGCCCATCAAAGTGCGAGCGGTGAATCAGTGGTGGAAGTGTCAGGGCTTGTTGCCCGTCGCCGGGGCAGCGTTGCCCGCCGCCACTGATCTCCAATACTGGACTTGCAAGTCCTGAATGCGGCGATACGACTCCAACTGTTGCGAGCTCAGGGCTGTCTCAA
The DNA here is from genome assembly GCA_011525685.1 of Verrucomicrobiia bacterium. Taxonomy (GTDB): domain Bacteria; phylum Verrucomicrobiota; class Verrucomicrobiia; order Limisphaerales; family JADLHS01; genus WYBW01. Next base: position 31,417 of record WYBW01000056.1, on the reverse strand, counting down.
GGGCCTGGAGTTTACGGCTGTTCTCCCAGGCCAAGGCGGCTATGGGATTGCGCGGCCGTTCGGCGAGCGAGGCTTCGTCCGGATTGAGCTGGCTCACCGCGTGGTTATACAACGCCCCGAAGGCTTGGTCCTGTTGCTCTGGTGACAACCCGAGACTGTTCTGTATCTTCAGCAATTCATCATTGGCCATGAGGCGGGCATTAGCTTGGATGTCCTGCTCCTTGTAGCGGTAATAGGCCGCCTGCTGCTCGGGCGCCAGCACCGCAAGGATTTGTTGCTCCAATCCCTTGGCCCATTCCAAAGTGGTGGGAACGTCCTCCGGTTGCGCCTGGCCCGAAAGCACTTTGCGGAGGTCTTCCTGGCCTGCATTCAGGGCTTGGCTTACTGCGGTGCGTATTGACTGTTCCTGCTCAGGGTTGAGTTGGAGTCGCTCCCGGGCTTGCGCGATCTGGGCATCAACATTCAGGTCCACTGTGGCTCGCAGCCAATCGGGTGAGTTTTCCGATTGCCCCGGAATAGCCGTACCTTCCGACCCCACTGTGGAGGTGCTGTTGCTGGGGCCACGCATCGCCGTGTTGGTCGCCATCGAAGCCACCTCTGCCTGGTTGCGCAATAACGCCCCCAATCGGCCGCGCAACTGCATCAACTCCCGGTCCCGCTTGGTTCCTTCGCTTTTTAGCCGCACCAACTCGGAGTCCTTCACCTCAATCTTGCGCAACCGTTCCAGTTCCGTCTGGAGTTCCGGGAGTTGTGCTGCCTCCCGTCGCAAGGATTCGATGTCGCTCCGGAGTTCTTGCGTTCGTACTTTCTGCCATACCAAAGCCACGGTGGCCACCGCCAGCAGGAGAGAGATCCCAAGAATCGTTTTCAGTTTCATCAGGTTAGAGTTCTTCTATTCAAAGATGTTCTACGTAGCAACCCGTCCCAAGGTTACACTCGTCTAGGAGTTGCAGCAGCACACTCTGCCTTCCTGGTAGAAGCGACGATCCTGACAGTCCCTTGATCCAATCCCTCTGGAGCACCGTTGATGGACGGATGCGAGCTCGTATCAGTAAGTAATGCCAGGCCATAATCTACGGCCCGCTGAAAGGACCGACGGATAAGAAACGAACTGGGAGTTTACGTGCTCTACCACTGAGCTACTCCGGCACTTGGTTCCGGAGGCCGGACTCGAACCGGCGACCACGTCGTCTTAAGCGATAACCCAATCCTGCGACCCGTCGAAAAGTAAGACGGACAAAAAGCGTGTTGGGAATCCAGCCATGTTGGCGGCTGGGGCAGGATTTGAACCCGCTCGCGGTTTCCCGCTTCATCCAGACAACCCAGACTCACCGGCCCGTCCAAATAAGCGCGCCCGATGGGAATCGAACCCACATTTCCCGGATGTTCTCCGGGTGTTCGTTCGCGGTTGAACTACGGGAAAATCCGTGATGCAGTAGCGGCTGCACCGCGGACGCGGTTTGTTTGCGAAAACGTCTCAGTGACGTTCCACAGAATCAGATGGGCAAGTGGCGTGATCGAACGGAGGCACTCCATGCCGGGAATCGAACCCGGATCGCTTGAACGTTCGCCCAAGACGCTACGCCCTCCTTATGGTGGAGGATAACCGATCAACTTCGGCCCATCGAGATTGGCCTGCCAACCGTAGCCGATTGGCAAATGACAGCCCTCCTTCGCTGAAGCTACGGAGGGCAACCTTCACCCACTTGAATAAAGTGGGCGAAGGTTGGGGTGACCAACCGGATTCGCACCGGCACAAACGCCTTCACGGGGCGTGATGCTGCTGATTACATCATGATCACCATTCGAAGTGGCCTGCCAGCCGTAGCCAGGCAGACCAGCGAACAAGCCCGCCTTCGCTGAAGCTATGGTGGGCAGCCTTCGCCAACTGTTGACGCAATTGGCGAAGGCTGAAGCCCCTGGTCGGACTCGCACCGACGAATACGGGTTTACGAAACCCGCCCTGTGGCTGCTGAGGCACGGGGGCTTGGAAAGTGGCGCTCTCACGTGGATTTGCACCACGAACCTCCGCCTTCGCAGAGCGGCGTGCAGAACTAATTACACCTTGAGAGCAAAATGGCATCCGTGGCCGGACTCGCACCGGCTAGGACCAGCTTGAAGGGCTGGTTGCGCGAGCTGCTTTGCATTCACGGACGAAACGGACGTAGGACAGGCGTCGCGCCTGTCTCCATCATTTGAGACGAACTGAAATGGAGGCAGGCACGACGCCTGTCCTACGTTGTTAACCACGCGCCTTGCGCGTCTTGTAAGTGAGGAGTGGTCGCAACGTCGCGATGACGGACACCAGTCCGGCATCAACGAGGTCCTGAACCACCGTCTCGATCTTCTTGTAGGCGCCCGGCGCTTCCTCGTAGAGCAGGTCGCGCTCTTCGCAGACCACCCGACCGCCCAGCGGGGTCTGCACCAACTGGTGACGGTGGAACCGTTCGCGCATGCGGAGGCGCGCCTCACTACGCGCCCACTTCCGACCCGCACCGTGAGCCAGTGACCACGCATGACTTTCGCCATCACCCGTCGGTTTCACGAGATAACTCAACGAGCCGCGTGAACCGGGGATGACAAGGAAGTCGGTGTCTGCCGCGACAGCACCTTTGCGGTGAACGTAGGGCAGGCGTCGCGCCTGACTCCATTCTTCGACCGCGCATTGATTGGAGACAGGCGCGACGCCTGTCCTACGAATGATGCTGTTATGACAACCGTCCCAGAGGCATTCGGCTTCCGCACCGAGCGTCGCCACGAAGCGGCGGGCGATGAGTTCCCGGTTTGCCTTGGCCCAGCGCAGAGCATAATCGTGGTCGCGGAGGTATGCCTCCGCCGCGAACGATTCGGCTTCCACGCCGTCACCGAAGTGCTGTTCCACGTGAGCCCGCAGGATGGACTCACCCAGGCCGCGTGAGCCGCTGTGGACGAGCACCACCAGTTGCTGCCTGCCCAGGCCGACCTTGCGGAATGCGCTGGCGTCGAGGATCTCCTCAACGGCCTGCAACTCCGCGAAGTGATTTCCGCCACCGATGGTGCCGAGCGCCGAGTCGAACTCCGTGGACTCCAGATCGTGTTCGGCCAGGAAGCCGTCCACGAACTCGTCCCACGGGTGTTCGAGGTTGAAGCGCAAATCTGCCCAACGGTCGAGCTTGGCGTCGCGACGAACGAGGTCCGTCTTGAAGAGCGCCATGCCGCAGCCGATGTCGCCGCCGATGAGGTGCGGATAGATCACGCCTTCGGTCACGAAGGCGGCGCCGACCGGCGTGCCTTTGCCCGGATGCAAATCCGGGAAGCCCACCGCGAGTCGCACTCCATCAAATTTCGCGGTGGCATAGAGTTGGCGCACCGCTTCGCCCTCGATCCAGCTTCGGGCCGAGGCGAAAAGGCGCACGGTGACTTCAGTGAGAGTTTGCATGGTTGTTAAGAGCGTAGCGGCGTCTCGGCAGAACGCCGTTTCGCTTCGATTGAGGCTATGCGGCGTTCTACCGAATCGCCGCTACGATGAATTGGTCCCCGAAGTTGGTATCGCGCCAACGTCTCCTCCTCTTCAGGGAGGCGCTAATCTGCCTCAGCTACTCGGGGGTGAGCTCGCCGGGCCGATACTCGGCGAGCGAAGAGTGGTCCCTTCGCGTGGTAATGCTCCGCGGTCTCCCGGTTATCAGCCGGGTGCTCTGCTATTGAGCTACAGGACGATGGCGGAAGGCGTCGGTAATGCTCCGACCTCGGCGATGCCGATCCTGTTTTCGAGACAGGTGCAGCCAGCTTATATCTGCCTGCCTTCCAAGAATGGTCAGGGTGGCAGGAGTTGCACCTTGGTGGCCGTGCGCAAGCACCCTCCTGGTTCCAAACCAGGCCGTCTGCTGCTGACATTACACCCTGAAAATGGCTGCCAGGGTTGGACTCGCACCAACACCGAACGGCTTAACAGGCCGCCGTGCTACTTTGACACCACCTGGCAATGGCGCTGCCGGCAGGATGGACTTCCCGAGTCCTGCTGGTTAGATGCCCCATGCAACGATGTTCGCTGTCGCGAACCGCAGTCCCACCTGCATGAAGTCCGCTTAGAAGACGGATGCCTGATGTGTTCGGCCACGGCAGCACTGTGAAATGGTCGGAACGGCAGGATTTCCACCTGCGGCCTCCCGGTCCCAAGCCGGGCGCTCTAAAGACTGAGCTACGCTCCGATAAAATTGACTCCGAGCGGTTGACTAGAACGCCGGAGTGGAGAAACGCGCCGCCGAAAACCTTGGGACACGGCGTCGCGGTGAGATTTGGAAAATGGCGCTCCCGGTGAGACTTGCACTCACAGCCTTCCCGCAGACAACGGGTTGCTCCGCTGATTGAGCTACGGATCCAGAAAGCCTTGGCCTGCCATCACAAGCTCTGAGCCGGAAGCACGCACGTCCTCCTTCGCACGAGGCTATGGAGGACATCCTTCACTCTGATCCGACTGCGCGTCGGCTCAGAGCGAAGGATGGTAGCGGGGGTGGGAGTTGCGCCCACAGAGGCAGAGCTTATGAGGCTCGCCTGAATCTCATTCTCCCCGCAGTTCTGAATTGGGACGAAGATGGAAAATGGAGGATAGAAGATAGCAGTGGCAGTTCTGGCCATCCTCAATCAACCATCCTCAATCCTCGCCGCAAAAGACTGGAGTCGGAGGGTATCGCGCCCTCATCAACCTGCTTGCAGGGCAGGTGCATTACTTGTCTGCCACGACCCCGTGAAAATGGCAGGCCGCCTCGGTGCTGCCCCGAGCGGGCTGAGTTTTGGAGACTCTGCTGCGCGAGCTGGCGCGCGGCCTGTGGAAATTGGCCCGCCATCCGTAGCTCTAAGCCATGAATGTGTCCCTCCTTCGCACAAGGCTATGGAGGGCATCCTTCCCCTCTGACCCGCCAAACCGACGTTGGCTTAGAGCGAAGGATGGTGCGGTTGCCGGGAATCGCACCCGGACATCCTCCGTGGCGGGGAGGTATTCTGGCTGTTAAATCACAACCGCGGAAATTGAAAGGGCCGGAAGCATCGCTGCTCCCGGCCCATGCCATTTCAACAAAGAACAAACACCTCCTGGCGATCTACTCGATCCCAGCCCGCGGATTCACGGCGGCTGTTTCGGTGTTTGGGGGCACACCTCCTCCGAAGCCCTTAAAATGTAAAAGCGTTTCAAACCATCCCGGCGCGCGTCTTCGCTCGCCCCGTGGAGTAATGCCCCGCAGCCTCGCGGGCAGCGTCGTCACCCCTACTCCACAGGGCGAGCGATGGGCAGACCCCACCGGTGGAAAGCCTCGGCTCTCCTGCGCCATTCTTAGTTTTGCTACGGCTGACATCATCGAGACGTCGCTTGGTTATCGTTCACAGACTGTTCACCTTTCGTTGCCGTCATTCACCATCCGTTTCAGGGAAACAAAAAACCCTGCCTACACGAGGTAAGCAGGGTGGAAAGATCGTGGCTCGATTCGTTACCTGCTCACCTCCGGATTATCCAAGCCTGCTTCGGGGCGTTGCCCACGATACGACCTGGATAGCCCAAGGCTAAACGCACAGCCGGGGTTCAACCGACTATGACGTGTCGCTTTCGCGACCGACATGGTCGGCCAAATCGTGGCTGATATGTTCATGCAGTATCTCATCGAACGTGGAAGACGTTTATCACAGGGGCGTGGTTACAGTCCACTTATACTTCGCGGGGGTGGCAAATCTTGATTCCAAATATCCGAATCGCTTGATGCAAATCGTGGTTCGCAAACAACGGGATCGCGCACTTGAGGAATTGATCCGCTTCTCCCAACACTCACCCCGCCAGAAAACGAGATGATTCTCCGCCGCGTCAGGCAGGAGGGGAGCAGGCCAAATCGGTTGACCGACCCGCTTGGCACCGGTTTCGGGGGGTTTGCCACGTCCGCCGTGCCGTGTATATTGAGCCGCATGACGTTATATGTTCGCGGACGCCTCCTGCGGCTTTCCGGTTTCGTGTTGGTGGGATTGCTCATCGCCTCCTTCGTTTCCCCAGGCCAGGTGGTCATTTCTGAATTCATGGCCAGCAACGGCCGGACACTGGCTGACGTGGACGGAGACTACTCCGACTGGATCGAGCTGTACAACACCGGCAACTCGACGGTGAATCTGGATGGCTGGTATCTGACCGACAACGCTTCCCAACTCACCAAATGGCGGTTGCCCGCCGTCGCACTGCCGGCGAAGGGCCTTCTTCTGGTATTCGCCTCCGGCAAGAACCGCGCGGTCGCCGGTGCGGAGTTGCACTCCAACTTCAGCCTGAGCGCCAACGGCGAATATCTGGCCCTCGTGATGCCCGACGGCGTAACGGTCGCGGCGGCGTTCGCGCCACAGTTCCCGGAACAATTTCGCGACGTCTCCTACGGGCTGGGCCAGGTCGTCGCCACCAACACCTGGCTCGCGGCGGGCGCCCAGGCGCGCGTCCACGTGCCCGCCAGCGGCGTGTTGGGCAACACCTGGATTCAGCCGGGCTTCAATCATTCCACGTGGCAGGCCGGCCCGACGGGCATCGGTTATGAAACCGAGATCGCCGGCTTCGCGGTCCGGAATTACAAGGCCAACATCCTGGTCAACAATCTGGCGGCCGCCGACGGCGTGCTGGCCAATCCCTCCCAGCAAGTCAGCCTCGCCACCGAAAACGCCTCGGTGATCAACTATTTCAGCACCGGCAGCGACGGCCGCTATGGCAACAACAACTCCTTTCCCGGCCAGACCATGGGCGTGGATGTGAACGACTTTGTCGTCGAAGTGACGGCCACCGTCCAGATTCCCAGCGCCGGCCCATGGACCTTCGGCGTCAATAGCGACGATGGTTTCCGGCTGAATGTGGGCGACAGTTTTGTGATCTCCTTCCCCGACCCCCGCGGTCCGGCTGACACGCTCGGCGTCTTTGACGCCCCGGCCGCCGGCGAGTACGCGTTGCGGCTGGTCTATTACGAACGAGGCGGAGGCGCGGGGTTGGAACTATTCGCCGCTCCCGGCAGCCGCTCGGTTTGGGACGCCACCAACTTCCGGCTCGTCGGCGACACTGCCAACGGCGGACTGGCGGTCCGCTCCGTGCCGGTGGCAGGCGGTGGCGGCAGCAGCCTGCGTCCCAGCATCGCCACGGACCTGGAAGCGCAAATGAAGAATGTGAACGCTTCCGCTTACCTGCGCGTGCCGTTCACGGTCAACAACCCTGCCGCGCTGGAATCGCTCACGTTGCGGATGCAGTACAACGACGGGTTCGTGGCCTATTTGAACGGCCAGGAAGTCGCGCGGCGCCATGCGCCCGCGACGCTCCAGTGGAACTCGGCGGCCACCAACGCCCGGCCCCCGGCCCTGAATCTGGTGCATGAGGAGATCAACGTGAGCGACCATCTTGCCTCGCTGGCGACCGGCAACAACCTCCTTGCCGTCCACGGGCTGAATGTGTCCGCCGCTGATGGCAACTTCCTCATCCTGCCGCAACTGGTCGAATATCAGGTCAGCGCGTTGACCCAGGTTTATTTCACCCAACCCACACCGGGCGCGCTCAACGGCGACGGCGTGGCTGGTTTCGTGAGTGTGCCGCGGTTCAATGTCGAGCGCGGCTTCTACGACGCGCCGTTCAACCTGGAGCTGACGACCACCACGGCGGGGGCGACCATCCGCTACACGACCAACGGAACCCCTCCGTCGCTGACCAACGGTTTTACCTATACCGGTCCGCTGGCCATCACGGGCACGCGCACGGTGCGCGCGGCGGCGTTCCGGGATCAATACGAGCCTTCCATGCCGGTCACGCACACCTATGTCTTCGTCAGCGACGTGATTCAACAATCGCCCACCGGCGCCGCTCCGCCGGGCTGGCCGACGAGTTGGGGAGCCAACGTCGTGGACTACGGCATGGACCCCAATGTCGTCAACAACCCGCTTTACGCGGCCACGATCACGAATGATCTCAAGACGATCCCCACTTTCTCCATCGTGATGGACCTGATGGATCTGTTCGATCCGGCCACGGGCATTTACGCCAACCCCGGCCAGGACGGTCGCGACTGGGAGCGGCCATGTTCGCTGGAGTTGATTCATCCGGACGGCACGCCGGGTTTTCAAGTGCCAGCCGGCATCCGCATCCGCGGCGGGTTCAGCCGCAGCACGGCCAATCCCAAGCACGCGTTCCGCTTCTTCTTCCGCAGCGAGTACGGCGCGGCCAAGCTCGAATACCCGCTCTTTGGCGACAATGGCACGGATTCATTCGACAAGCTGGACCTGCGCACGTTCCAGAATTACTCGTGGAGCTTCCAGGGCGACAGTCGTGGCATCTTCGTGCGCGACCAGGTCAACCGCGACCTGCAACTGGCCATGGGCCATCAGGGCGAGCGCGGGGAGTTCTATCACCTTTACATCAACGGACAATACTGGGGGCTGTTCAACACCTGCGAACGACCCGAGGCTTCCTACGGTGAAACCTATTTCGGCGGCCGGCGCGAGGATTACGACGTCGTGAAGGTTGAGGCCGGGCCATACACGATCAACGCCACCGACGGCAACCTCGACGCATGGACGCGGCTTTACCAGCTTGGCCTGGCGGGTTTCGCCTCCGATGCCGCCTACCAGTTCGTCCAGGGCAACAACCCCGACGGCACGCGCAATCCGGCAAACGAGAACCTCGTGGATGTGCCCAATCTCATTGATTACATGCTCGTCATCTTCTATGGCGGCAACCTCGACGCGCCCATCTCCAACTTCCTCGGCAATGACCGCCCCAACAATTTTTACGGCGTGCGCGACCGGCTCGGCACCGACGGTTTCCGGTTCTTCGTCCACGACGCCGAACACACGTTGCTCGACTTGAATCAAAACCGTCTTGGCCCCTTCAACGCCGGCAACTCCTCGGTGCTTTACAGCAATCCCCAGTGGGTCTTCCAGCGACTCCAGGCCAACGCCGAGTTCCGCCTCCGCGTCGCCGATCACGTCCATCGCCACTTCTTCAACCAGGGTTTGCTCACCCCCTTGCGCGTGCGGACCCTCTTCACCAACCGCACCGCGCAGATTGACCGCGCCGTCGTCGGCGAATCCGCCCGCTGGGGCGACGCCAAACGCGAGCCGCCGTTCACCCGGGCCGACTGGCTCAACGCCGTCAACAACGTGCTCAACAATTATCTCCCCCAACGCAGCGCCGTCGTGCTGAACCAGCTTCGCACCGCCGGCCTCTATCCCAACGTCACCGCCCCCAGCTTCAACCAGCACGGCGGCCCCATCACCAACGGATTTCCGCTCACGATGAGCGCTCCCGCCGGCACGATTTATTTCACGCTGGACGGATCCGACCCGCGATTGACCGGCGGCGCGGTTTCGCCGGCGGCGCGCGTTTACACCGGGCCGGTCGCGCTGGCGGAAACCACCGAAGTCAAGGCCCGCGTGTTGAGCGGCACCACTTGGAGCGCGCTCAACCACGCCGCCTTCACGGTCATCCAGACCTTCACCGATCTGTTCATCACGGAATTGATGTACAACCCGACCGCGTCGGAAGGATTCACCGGCACGCAGCTTGAGTTCATCGAACTCAAGAACGTCGGCAACGGGGAACTCGACCTGAGCGGCGTGCAGTTCACCGCTGGCATCCGTTACACGTTCCCAATCGGCACGCGACTGGCCCCGGGCGCGTTTGTCGTGTTGGTCAGCAATGCCGATGGCTTCGCCTCCCGTTATCCCGGCGTGCCGTTCGATGGCGTTTACACCGGGCAGCTCGCCAACTCCGGCGAGCGTGTCACTCTCTCCCATGCGGTTGGCACCACCATCTTCTCGGTCCGTTATTCCGATGTCGAGCCGTGGCCGGTTTCCGCCGACGGCGGTGGTTTTTCTCTCGTGCCGGTGAATCCCAATCTGAACCCCGATCCCGACGATGCCGCCAACTGGCGGGCCAGCAGCGCGGTCGGGGGTTCGCCGGGCAGTGACGACGCGCCGGTCAACATCCCGCCCATCTTCATCAACGAGGTGCTCACCCACACGGACCTGCCCCAGGTGGACGCCATCGAACTGCACAATCCCAATGCTTTTCCCGTGGACGTCGGCCATTGGTATCTCTCGGACCGCCGCACCACGCCCAAGAAGTTCCGCATCCCGGCGCCCGCCGTCATTCCCGCCCACAGCTTCCTCGTGTTCGACGAATACGACTTCAACACCCTGCCCGGCACCCCGACCAATTTCTCGCTCAGTTCGCACGGCGAGGAGGTGTACCTCTACTCGGGCGATGCGGCGGGCGATCTCACCGGCTACAGCCACGGCTTTGTTTTTGGCGCGGCCGCCAACGGCGTCTCCTTTGGCCGCCATCTCATCAGCACGGGCGAGGCGCATTATCCCGCCCAAAGCGCCCTGACGCTCGGCACCACCAACTCCGGACCGCAGGTCGGGCCGGTGGTGATCAGCGAAATCCACTGTCAACCTTTGCCGGGCGACGCCCGGTTTGTCGAACTCAAGAATGTGTCCAATGGATTGGTACGGCTCTACAATCCTGACTTCCCGCAACTGACCTGGCGTGTCAACGGTTTGGGCTTTTCGTTCCCGCCGGGCGTCGAGTTGGCGCCGGGAGGACTGCTCTTGATCGTGTCCGGCGACCCGGTGGTGTTTCGGACCCGTTTCGGCGTGCCGGCGGAAGTGCAGATTTTCGGTCCGTTTGCCGGCGTGCTCCAAAGCGATGGTGAACGCCTGCAACTGCTGAGGCCCGACAACCCGGACCTGGGCGAGGACGGCCAGCCGATCGTGCCGGAAATCGTCGTGGACGAGGTCCGTTACCGCGTTCGCTCGCCCTGGCCGGAAGTTGCGGCAAACAGCGGCCATTCGCTTGAACGCCTCGTGGCCACCGCCTACGGCAATGATCCGGCCAACTGGCGGGCCAGTCCCGGCGGCCCCTCACCCGGCCTGCCCAACACCGGGAATCGTCCGCCCCAGGTCAACGCCGGTTCACCACAAGCTCACGACGCTGCGTCGTTTCCCTTCATCGTCCAGTTAAACGGCACGGTGACGGATGATGGCCTGCCCGACCCACCCGCCGCCTTCACGACGAGCTGGGCGCAACTCAGCGGGCCGGGCGCGGTTTGGTTTGGGTCATCCACCTCGACGAGCACGACCGTCGCCATCCCGGGGGTGGGCACCTACATCCTGCGCCTCAGCGCGGATGACGGCGCGCTCTCCGCCGCCAGCGAAGTGGTCATCACCGTCACGCGTTCGACGCTGCCCTTCACGCTGGTGCCCGCCGGCGCCGTCTGGAAGTACTACGATCAAGGCGGCGACCTGCCGGCCAACTGGAACACTGCGGCCTACAACGACTCGGCCTGGCCAAGCGGGCCGGCCCGGTTGGGCTATGGCGGTGACGGCGAGGCCACCGTCGTGAGTTTCGGCGCCAACGCCAACAACAAGCACGTGACCACCTGGTTTCGCCGCGCGTTCAGCGTCACCAACGCCGCGTCGCTCACCGACCTGAAAGTGGGTCTTTCCCGGGATGACGGCGGCATCGTTTATCTCAATGGCGTGGAGGTGTTCCGCAGCAACATGCCCGAAGGCGCCATCACCGCCAGCACCTTCGCAAGCAGCGTGGTGGGCGGGACGGACGAACAGACCTTTTATGAGCAGGCGGTGGACCCGGCACTGCTCCTCGAGGGCAACAACCTCCTGGCCGTGCGGATTCATCAGGTCAACGCAACGAGTTCAGACCTGGGTTTCAATCTGTACCTCACCGGGTCGGGTTATCCGCCGAATGCGGCGCCGGCGGTGAGCGCCGGGACCAACCAGACCGTGGACCTTGCCGCGCCGGCGTTCCTCAGCGGTCAGGTTTCGGACGACGGGCTGCCGATCCCGCCCGGACAACTGACGTTCGGCTGGGCCAAATTCAGCGGTCCGGGCGACATCGCTCTTGCGGACGCCAACGCCCTGTCCACCACGGCCACATTCAGCCAGCCGGGCAATTACGTGGTGCGGCTCACTGCCACCGATGGTGCCCTGGCCACGACGGCGGACGTGACAGTGGAGGTGACCGGCGAAAGTTACGCGGCCTGGTTGGGCCGGCATTTCCTCCCCCACGAGCTGCTCAACCCGGAGATCAGCGGTCCGCAGGCTGACCCCGACCTGGACGGCCACACCAACGAACAAGAATTCATCGCCGGCACGAACCCGCGCGACCCGGACAGCGTCCTGCGCATTGAAGCCGTCGCGGTTTCCGCCGGCAATCCCGCCGCCCTCGAAATCCGTTTCAGCGCCGTCGCCGGCCGCACTTACACCCTGCAAACGCGCGCGGATACGCTCGCCGGCAGTTGGGAGAATCTCCTGCAGGCCCCCACGCCAACTGAGACCGGCCCCGTGATCCTGGCTGTGCCGGCGGCCACCGGTTCAGGCGCGCGGTGGTATCGTATCGTCACCCCGGCGCAGCCTTGAGTGTTCAGCCACCCGGCTGCGCCATCACCCTGCATTCGGGAGACAGCGGATGCGACGCCCTCGGCGCGTGAAAGTGACGGTGATGCTCTTTGAAGCTCAATTCTCGGCGGGCTTTTCCTGGGTACGCAACGCTTGTTCGTAACATTGGAGCGCTTCCTCGTAGCGTTCCATCTGGTTGAACAGACCGCCCTTGTGCAGGTAGGCAATCGTGAACGAATCATCCGCCGCGATGGCCCGGTCATAACAGGTGAGCGCCTCATCCAGCCGGCGCAGTTGCGCGAGCGCCTGTCCTTTCTTCACCAGTGCCTCCGCGTGATTCGGCTCCGCGGCCAGGACTTCCTCGAAACAGGCCAGCGCCTCGGTGGCCTTATCCAAGCTGAGCAACGACTCTCCCTTGGCCAGCAACAAGGAGAGCCGCGAGCGGCTTTCGTCCTCGCCGTTGGCGTCAACCGGGGCGGCGGGCGCGGGCAGGGAAATCGCGGACGAGGCCGCCGGCGGCGGGGCTTTTTCCGGCAGGGGGAGTTGGGTGCTGTGTTCGAGCTGGTGGATGCGTTCCTCCAACCGGTTCAACGCGCCGAGCAACCGTTCACCGGATTGCTCCACCGCGTTGGGGCTGGCCAGCGGAAGGTCGGCTGGGACTGGCCGCAACGCCCCGCGTGGGCCGGACAGGACCGTGGTGAACTCCGCCAGCCGATTCACCGCCCGCCACTGGAGATAAGCGGTCAGCAGCATGGCCAGGAAACCCACGCCCGCCAGTGAACCGGCCAGCGTCAGCAGCAGGCGGTTGGTGCCCTGCATGGCGTCGAGTTCGCGCAGGCGCTGGGCCGAAACCGCCTGCTCGATCAGTTGCAGCCGCAGGCTCACCGCCTCGGCATTGCGCGCGGCGAGGGTTTCGGCTTCCAGCCGGTTGCGCTCCAGCGCCAGTTGCGTGGCGTGGAGTTGCTCTTGAAGATGCAGGTAGGAGCGCAGCGCCTCGATGCCGGTGGCGTCCCGCTCCTTCACCTCGGCCGCCGCCGGCGCGTTGGTTTCTTCGGCGCGCAATCCGGCGGACCACCCGGCCAGTGCGAGGGCGGACAACAGCGCGCCGAGGATGCGCAAGGTCCGTCGGTTGGTCGGCGCGTGGTTCATGCGAGTGACTCGCAGCGTGACGCGCACCCGCCCGCTTGTCAATCCTCCTGTCCAGGCGACTACAGCTTCGGAAAATACCCAACTCGAACCCGGCAACCCTGAATCCTTACCAACCTGCGCGTGAGCCTCACCCTTTGGGAGAGGCGCTAAAAACCGTGGCGCGCGGCCTTGAGGCCGCTTCGACGCCGATGTCACAAGCCGATGATGAGTCGGCGTAAACGCCGCGCTCCAAAGTCGGTAAGAATTCAGGCGGCAACCCATGCCTCTGGACTTTCCTTGTCTCCGGGCGTTGTGCGTTGTTTTGCGCCATCCCGGCAAACGAACGTCGGGCACAGCTCAGTTTGTTGCAGGCAGGCATTCCTGGCGTAGCGCAGCTTTCCCAACCTGCAGTATTGCCGACTTCCAGTCGGCTGGCCCAGGCACGGCGTGGCAGGCCAGGCGTTCGCCGCGTTTGCGGATTGGAAATCCGCGATCCGGCAGACGGGAAGTCTGCGCCACAGCATCGCCCCGGCAACCTCCAAAAAGAAAATGAGATGCTCCCACAGATGTGTTGGTCCGGGACGGAGGCTTGACGGACCCCTCCCGACTGATACGCTCATGCTCCCGCTGATTCGGGAAATCCCGCTTGATCCGGAGCTTTTCCGCGCGGCAGTCTGAACGCGAATTAAACTTGTGAACGTTACCGTCGAAAATCTGGCCCCGTGCAAAAAACTGGTGCGGGTGGAACTGGACGCACAGTCCGTGGATGCAGCCTTCGAGTCCATGACCAAGGACTTTCAGAAGCAGGCGAACCTGCCGGGCTTCCGTCCCGGCAAGGCGCCCCGGGAAATGGTCCTCCGCAAATACGAGAAGGACATCCAGGACGAGGTCAAGCGCAAGCTCATCGGCGATTCGTACCGCGAAGCGATCAAGGAGAAGAAACTCGACGTGCTCGGCTACCCGGACATCGAGGAAATCCAGTTTGGCCGCGGCCAGGCGCTGCAATTCGCCGCCACCATCGAGACCGAGCCGGAATTCCAACTGCCCGAATACAAGGGCCTGCCCGTCAAGCGCGATTCCCGGAGCGTGACGGACGAGGACGTGGAACGGGCGCTCAATCTGCTCCGCGAACAGCAGGTCAAGTTTGAGAAGGCCGACCGCGAATTGCGCGCCGGTGACATCGCCGTGGTCAATTACACCGGGACCTGCGAGGGCAAGCCCATCACCGAAACCGCGCCGACGGCCAAAGGCCTGACGGAACAAAAAGGCTTTTGGGTGGAGATGCAGCCCCAGTCGTTCATCCCGGGATTCGCCGACCAGCTCACCGGCGCGAAAGCCGGCGACAAGCGCACCGTGCGGGTGCAGTTTCCCGCCGATTTCGTGACCCGGGAACTCGTGGGCAAACAGGGCGTTTACGAGGTGGAGATCGTCGAAGTGAAGGAGAAGGCCCTGCCCGCCTTGGACGATGCGTTTGCCAAGTCCTACGGCGCGGAGAACCTCGAGAAACTCCGCGAAGGCGTCCGTCGCGATCTGGAGAACGAGTTGAAGTTCAAGCAAAGCAAGGACACCCGGGCCCAGATCATCAAGGCGCTGATGGAACGCGTGAATTTTGACCTGCCCGAATCGGCCGTGGCGCACGAAACCCGCAACGTGGTCTATGACATCGTCCGCGAAAACTCCAAGCGCGGCGTTTCCCGCGAAATCATCGAAAAGGAGAAGGAACAGATTTATTCCGTCGCCGCCCAGGGCGCGAAGGAGCGGGTCAAACTCTCCTTCCTCGTCCAGCGCATCGCCGAGAAGGAGGACATCAAGGTGGCCCAGGAGGAAATCCTGCGGCGGGTGCAGACGCTGGCGGCCATGTACCAGATCGCCCCGGACAAGTTTCTCAAGGACCTGCAAAAGCGCAACGGACTGATCGAAATCTACGACTCCCTGGCGCACGAGAAGGTCATGGAATTTCTCGAGAACAACGCGAAGTTCGAGACGGTGCCGCCGGCGAGCGCGCCGGCCGTCGGTGACAACCCGAGTTAAGCGGGTCGAGTGAAGTTGCAAGTTGCCTGAGTGACGGCGCTGGTCTGCTGTCTCTTCACTCACTGCGTTGACGGCTCCAGAATTCCGTGCCGTGTGTGCTTACGTCCATCTTGCATATCTGACCGTGGCTTTCGCGGCCGCGATCCCCGCCACCCACGCCACCAATTCCTTCCCCGTCGCCATTCGCGTGGACGCCTCGCGTCCCATCGGTCCGCTGCGTCCCATCTGGAGATTCTTCGGCGGCGACGAGCCTAACTACGCCACCATGAAGGACGGGCAGAAGTTGCTCGCCGACTACGGCAAACTTCGTCCCAAGGACGTCTATTTCCGCACGCACAATCTGCTCAACACCGGCGACGGCACACCCGCGCTCAAGTGGGGCTCAACCGACGCTTACACGGAGGACGCACAGGGCCGACCCGTTTACAACTGGAAGATTCTCGATCTCATGTTCGACTCCTATCTCGAACGCGGCGTGCGGCCTTATGTGCAAATCGGTTTCATGCCCCAGGCGCTCTCGACGCAGCCCGAGCCGTATCGCCACGAATGGCGGCCCGGCCTGCCGTACGAACGCATTTACACCGGCTGGTCTTATCCGCCGAAGGATTACGCCAGATGGGGCGAACTCGTCTATCAATGGGTGAAGCATTGTGTCGAGCGCTACGGCAAGGAGGAGGTCGAGCAATGGTACTGGCAGACGTGGAACGAGGCCGACATTGGCAGTCCCACGCGACCAGGATACTTTACCGGCACGCGACAGGAGTTTTACAAGTTGCACGACCACGCCATTGACGCTGTGCGCCGCGCCCTGCCCACGGCGCGGGTCGGGGGACCGGATTCGGCGGGCGCGGGCCAATGGACGCGGGAATTCTTCGAGCATTGCCTGCGCGGGACGAATCACGTCACCGGCCAGGTCGGCACGCCGCTCGACTTCGTGTCGTTCCACGCCAAAGGCCAGCCGAGCTACACGAACAATCACGTCCGCATGGGCATCGGGACGCATTTGAGCAGAATTGACATCGGCTTCCGCCTGGTCGCGTCGTTTCCCGAGTTGAAGAACACGCCCATCGTCATTGGCGAATCCGATCCCGAGGGCTGTGCGGCCTGTCAGGGCCCGTCGTTCAGCTACCGCAACGGCACAGTCTATTCGAGTTACACCGCCGCCAGCTTCGCGCGCAAACACGATCTCGCCGACCGTCACGGCGTCAATTTCGCGGGCGCGCTGACGTGGGCGTTCACCTTTGAGGATCAACCTTACTTCGCCGGCTTTCGCCAGCTCGCCAGTTGCGGCCTGCCGCTGGCGGTCTTCAACATTCTGCGCATGTACAGCCAGATGGACGGGCAACGGCTCACCGCCGAAAGTGACACCGCCGTGCCACTGGACGACATCATGCGCCGCGGCGTGCGCGAGAAACCCGACGTCGGGGCGCTGGCCAGTCAGGACGGAAACAAACTTTGCGTGATGGTCTGGCATTATCACGACGATGACATCAAAGGTGACGCCGCCGCCGTGGAACTGGCCGTGGCCGGATTGCCCGGGTCGGTCAGCGAGGCCAGGCTCACGCACTATCGCGTGGACGAGTTCCACAGCAACCCGTATGACGCCTGGCGCCGCATGGGCTCGCCCATCGCCCCCAATCAGCGCCAGTACAACCAGCTTCAGGAAGCCTCGCATCTCGCGAAGCTGGAGGATGCGCCGGCGACCGTGCGCGTGGGGCAAGGCAACGCGGTGCTTAAGTTCTCGCTGCCCAGGCAAGGTGTGTCTTTGGTGGTGCTGGAGTGGTGACGAACAGAAGGATTTCGATGACGCCCACTCCGAGAGCCAAGCTGGTGTCCCAGCATGTGGAGACCGATGGCGCAGCAAGGCCTTGGAGTGCGGTGACTCGTCACCGCTTTTCCCGCTTGGCCGACTTGTCGGCCGAGCAGAGCCGCGACCAGCGGCTCGCGGAGAAGTCAGGGCGCCTCAGCGCGTTTGACGGCGACCCGTCGCCTCCGAAAAGCGCGACCAAGTCCGCGCACTCCAAAGTCTGCGGCGGTACCAGCCGCATTTGAATTATGAGATCCATGAAATCCGCATCAGATGAACAACCGGGGCAGGGGCGTTGGACCTCGATCGCTCTCTTGCTCGCCAGCGTCGCGTGCGCAAATGCACAGATGTCTGAAGACGCCAAACTCGAAACGTTCTTCCGCCAACACCTCGACGTGTCGTTGCGTCAGCGGCCGGTGGAGGCAACCAGCTTGGGCGATCATCGCTTCGATCATTTGCTCGATGACATCTCAAAGGAGGCACGGGCAGGTTGGCTGAAGCATCAGCGCGCGACGCTCAAGGAACTGCCGCGGGCGGTGGATTACACAAAACTGTCGCGCGCCGGCCAGATTGATTTCGAGATTCTGCAACAGGACCTGCGGCGGGACATCTGGCTGGCGGAAAACTTCCGCCCGTTCGAGGAAGACCCGCGTACCTATGGCCGTTATATCAGCGACAGCGTCTATGCTTTGCTCACGCAATCCACGCTGCCCGCGGAAACGAACCTCGCGAATTGTGTCGCGAGGATGAAAGCGATTCCGGGTGCGATCGCGACGGCGAGGCAAACGTTGACGCGCCCCCCGAAACAGCACCTGGAAGCGGCCATCCGCCAGAATCGCGGGGCGATTGCGTTTTATGAGACAGAAGTGTTCCAGCTTGCGGGTGAAACGCCGCAGCTTTCGCAGTTGAAGGTTGCAGCCGCGCCGATTGTCGCTGCCCTAAAGGATTATCAGGAGTTCCTTGAAAAGGAATTGTTGCCGCGCGCGACCGGCGAATGGCGGATTGGTAAGAGGAAATTCGCGAAGAAACTGGAACTGGTGCTGGACGCGGGCATGACGGCCGACCAGGTGTTGGCGGATGCGGAAGCCGAGTATGACCGCGTGCAACGCGACATGTATGTGGTGTCGCGCCAGCTTTGGAGTCAGTATTTCCCCCAGCAGCCGCTGCCGCCCGACGACGCGGATGGCCGCCGTGCTACGATTGCGAAAGTCTCCGATGCCGTCAGCCAGGAACACGGCAAGCCGGAGGATTTGTTGCAGAACACGCGCGCGACGGTGGACCGCATCAAGCAGTTCATCCGCGAGCGGGACATCCTCGCGCTGCCCGAACCGGATTTGTGTCAGATCATCGAAATGCCGGAATTTCGGCGTGGCAATTCGATCGCCTATCTGGAGAACGCGCCGCCGCTCGATCCCAAGGCCGCGAGCTTTTACGCCATCAGTCCGCCGCCCTCGGACTGGGATGCCGCGCGCGTGAAAAGTTTTCTGGAGGAATACAACGAACACATGCTGCAAATCCTCACCATTCACGAGGCGTATCCCGGGCATTATGTGCAACTGGAATACGCTAATCGCAACCCATCGCTGATCCGCAAAGTGTTGTCGTCGGGTGTGTATGTGGAGGGCTGGGCGGTCTATACCGAGCAAACGTTGCTGGACCAGGGCTATGGCGAGCGCGACCTGCGATTGCGGCTGATGCAACTCAAGTTTTATCTGCGGGCGGTGGTGAACGCGATTCTGGATCACAAGATGCACTGCCAGAACATGACGGATGAAGAGGCGATGAAGCTGATGGTGGAGGGCGCGTTTCAATCCGAGGGCGAGGCGCGGCTGAAGGTGATTCGCGCGAAGCAAAGCTCGACGCAGTTGAGCACGTACTTCGTTGGGCGCATGGCGCATTACCGGTTGCGACAGGCGGTGCAGCGCGAACAGGGGGACAAGTTCAGTCTCGGACACTTTCATGAAGCGGTGCTGAACGAAGGCTCGATTCCGGTGAAGTATCTGCCCGAGTTGGTGCGGGCGCGCTTGAAGGCAGGCGAATGAACCGCGGGGGGAATGGGCAGATGAAGCACTCACCCGCCGCGCGTGGCTGTGGAGGGCGCGGGCTTGTCCGTGCTTTGGGCAGGCGACTTGTAGCCGTGGAGCGCGACTGCAAGTTTGGAATTTCCGGCGCACCGCTGAACGCGGTGCTGCCAGGCCGACAAGTCGGCCAGGCGGTGAGAGCGGTGACAATTCACCGCCCTCCAGAGCTGTGCGTCAGGGCTGAGGCGCGGGATCGTCGGAAGGACTGAAGCATTTCAAAACCATGAACAACTCGAATCAAACGACTGACGCACCCGTGCCCAAAGGCCATCCCCGCGGCCTCTACACGCTGTTCTTCACTGAGATGTGGGAGCGGTTCAGTTATTACGGGATGCGGGCGTTGCTGGTGTTGTTCATGGTGGACACGGTGCAGAAAGGCGGCATGGGCATGGACGACCAGACCGCCACGGCCATCTATGGTCTCTACACGGCGGCGGTGTATTTGATGTCGCTCCCGGGCGGGTGGCTGGCGGACCGATTGTGGGGCGCGCAACGGGCGGTCTGGCTGGGCGGCATCATCATCGCGCTCGGGCATTTCACGCTGGCGCTGCCAATCACGCAGACGTTCTACCTCGGCCTGGTGTTCGTGGTGGTCGGGAGCGGGATTCTGAAGCCGAACATGAGCGCGCTGGTGGGTGAATTGTATCCGCCGGGCGACCCGAGGCGCGACGCGGGCTTCACCATTTTTTACATGGGCATCAATCTGGGCGCGTTCCTCGGGCCGATTGTGTGCGGCTGGCTGGCGGTGGCCTGGGGCTGGCATTGGGGGTTCGGCGCGGCGGGCGTGGGCATGGTGCTCGGCTTGATCCAGTTCCGGGTGTCGCGCGGTTTGCTGGCCGGGGCAGGCAGCCAACCGGGCAATCCGACACCCTTGCACGGGGTGGAGCGTTTCGGGCTGGCTGGCGGCAGTGTGGCGAGCTGCTCGCTGGTCCTGCTGGGGCTGGCGGGCGTGGTGAAGTTCAACCCGACGGCCATTGCCGGCGTCATGGCGTATGTGATCCTGGGCATTGCGGTGGTTTACTTCGCGTGGGTGTTCATTCTGGGCGGCTTGAGCAAGGTCGAGAAAGAGCGCGTTTCCGTCATCGTGGTGCTGTTTGTGGCGGCTGCTTTGTTCTGGGCGGGATTCGAGCAGGCCGGTTCGTCGTTCAACCTGTTTGCGGAGCGCTACACGGACCGGCAAGTGGACTGGCTGAAGTATGAAGTGCCCGCCGCCTGGTACCAGTCGTTGAACGCGATCTTCATCATCGTGTTTGCGCCTTTGGTGGCGGGTCTATGGGGCTGGCTGGGACGACGCCTGCTCGAGCCTTCCATCCCGCTGAAGTTCGCACTAGGCCTGCTGCTGCTGGCCGCCGGCTTCGTGGTCATGGCCGGCGCGGCCAAGGTCGTGGCTGCCGGAAACCAGGCCATGCCGACGTGGTTGATCACGACTTACCTCCTGCACACGTTCGGCGAGCTTTGCCTCAGCCCGGTGGGCTTGAGTTCGGTGACGAAACTATCTCCCCGGCGGTTGGTGGGCCAGATGATGGGCATCTGGTTTCTGGGGTCGTCGCTCGGCAACCTGCTGGCCGGCCTGCTGGCGGGTGAGTTCAAGGCGGACGCCCTGGACGGATGGCCGGGGCTGTATCTGAAAATCACCATCCTGCCCGCGCTGGCCGGCGGATTGTTGATCCTCTTCGCCAAGACGATCAAGCGCTGGATGGAAGGCGTGAAATAATCGCCCGGCCCGCGGAGTGGAGACGTTTCGCTTTCCGCCGCCCCCACAGGCGCTCGCTTACTCGGCCTGCTGTTGCTGCCGGAGCTTCTTGCTCTCCTCGATGAGCTTCTGCTCCGCGTCGCGCGGCATTTCCTCGTAATGGCTGAAATCCTCGGTATGCACTCCGCGCCCGCCGGTGAGCGAGCGCAGGGTGCTGGAGTAGCGGTATAGCTCCTTGGCCGGCACGTGCGCCTTGATCACCTGGAAACTGCCGTCCACGTCCATGCCCTGAATCTTGCCGCGCCGGCTGGAAAGATCGCCCATCACCTTGCCCATGCAATCCTCCGGGATGCGGATCTCCACCGAGTGAATCGGCTCCAACATGCACGGACGCGCCGCCGCGAACGCCTCCTTGAAGGCGTAGTAACCGGCCGTCTGAAAGGCAATGTCCTTCGAGTCCACCGGGTGCATCTTGCCGTCGTAGAAATCAATCTTCACGTCCACGACCCGGTAACCCGCCAGGATGCCCTCCTCGCAGGCGCGCATGACCCCCTTCTCGACCGAGGGCACGAAGACGCGGTCCACGTTCTGGCCCACGAGGGAGTTGGTGAACTCCACGCCGGTGTCGCGCGGTTTCGGCTCGATGCGCATCCACACCTCGGCAAATTGCCCCGCGCCGCCGGTCTGTTTCTTGTGGCGGTACTTTGATTCCCCCCGCGCTTTGATGGTCTCGCGATATCTCACGCGCGGTTCGGCGAGTTCCACATGGACGTTGTAACGCCGCCGCAAGCGATCGGCGATGACTTCCAGGTGCAGCTCGCCCTGCGCGGACAGCACGGTCTGGTGCAGCTCGGAATCCACGTGATGCAAAAAGGTCGGGTCCTCGTGATGCAGCGCCGCCAGGCCGGAGGCGATCTTGTCCTCCTCGCCCTTGCCGGTGCTCTTGAGCGCGGCGTGGATGTTCGGCCGGGGATACTCCACCTTGGGCAGCGCCACCGGTTTCTTGGCGCTGCACAACGTGTTCCCCGTGTGCGTGTCCTTCAATTTCACCACCGCGCCAATGTCGCCGGCGTTGAGCACCGGGACGGTTTCGCGCGTCTTGCCATTGAGCAGATAAATCTGACCGATCTTTTCCGTGCTGCGCCGGTCGGTGTTGTAGAGTTCGGAGCCGAATTTGATCTGGCCGGAATAGAGCCGGAAGAACGACAACTCGCCAAACTGCGCCTCGCTCATCGTTTTGAACACGTAGCACACCGGGTCGGTATCCGTGAGCGACACCTCGACTTCTCTGCCTTCGCCGTTGAGGGCGCTGACCTTCTGGCGATCCACGGGCGAAGAACCATACTTGGCGATGAAATCCATCAACCGCGCCACGCCGATGTTGTGCTCCGCCGAGGTGCAGAACACCGGCACAAAGGCCTGCTTCTGGATGGCCGCGTGCAAACCCGCGCGCAATTCCTCCTCCGTCAGCGTGCCCTTCTCCATCCATTTCTCCATGAGCGTGTCGTCCGACTCGGCGATGTATTCAATCAGCCGCTCATGCGCCTGCGTGACGCGTTGCGCCCAATCGCCGGTCGCCGGCGCTTCGGTGAACTTGCCGCTGCGGTCGCCGGCGTAGGTGATGACCTCGCTGCGAATCACATCGAGCAACTGATTGAAACCGGGCCCGGGATTCACGGGCATGGCCAGCGGAAACACCCGCTCGCCAAAGTGCGCGCGCAACTCCACCAACTCGTTGTCAAAATCCGCCTCCTCCTTGTCCAGCCCGTTGACGACGATCATTTTCGGGATGCCGTATTGGGTCGCATACTTCCAGACCGCGTCCGTGCCGACGCCCACACCGTGGGTGGCGTTCACCACGATCAACGCAAAATCGCCCACGCGCAGCGCCCCCAGGCCCTCGCTGATGAAGTCGGCGTAACCCGGGCAGTCCAGGAGGTTGAACTTCTTCCCGAGCCATTCGAGATGCATGAGCGACGCGGACACGGAAATCTGCCGGTTCTTTTCGCTGTCGTGGTAATCGGACACCGTCGTGCCGGCGGCGATGCTGCCCATGCGATTGATGACGCCGGCGCAGGCCAGCATGGCCTCACTGAGCATCGTCTTACCCGAGGAAGCATGCCCCACGATTGCAAAGTTGCGGATGTCGCCCGCGTGATACTCTTTCATAAGCCAGTTCCGATGATCGTCCGACACGCTCCCCACGAGCGTGAATTGCGCGCCAATGTAGAGGAGCCGCATCGGGCAAGCCAAGCGCGAAGAAAGCCGAAAGCCGGCGGCAACCCGGCTCGGAGAGAGCGGAAATGCCATCACTGGCGAGATTCAGCTTGGTTCTCCATCAAACATCCTCCAAGATCACCGGCGAAATCCCTGTGATCACGACACGCATGTACTGTCTGGCCCTCCAACTACCACGCGAATGAAACAGCCGCTTTTCACACTGGTTGCCATCAGTTGTCTTGGCTTCGGCCTCGAAAACGCTGGCGCCACGAATGAACAACCCAATTCCGCCGAAAGCCTCCGCGCGCAGGATTCCAGGAAACCCGGCGCGCCTGCAGGCCCATGGGAAAAGCTGGTCATGCACCCGTTCCACGATTCACAAGGCACGCTGCTCGTGGAAATGCCGTTGCCCGCAAGCTGGAAAGTTTCCAGCCATCGTCAGCATGGGCAACCAACAATCACCGGGCCGAATGGCGTCAAAGTCATTGATTTTCCCTTGCAGTTCTTCACCTACACCAGCGATCCACAGTTGCAGCAGACCTATCGCGCGAGCGGACACCCGTTGCGACCCATGCCGAGCTTGGAAGCGATCGTCCAGCACGACGTCACGCCTTGGGCCGAACGGCAGGGGTTGAAGTTCGTTCGCCAGTATGAAATCCCTGAAGTTACGAAAATTGATCAATGGTACAACGACCAGTTGTTCAAGGCCGTGCCGATGCGGGTGCAAATCAAGGCGATTGGCACGGATTGGGAAACGGCCAGAGGAGATCGTTACTTCATCGTGATGCACATCAGTCACAGTGACAGCGGCACGATGCAAAACTGGTCTTACTACAGCACGGGAATCCAGGCGGAGAAGTCGCACTTCGAAGCGGCGAGGAAACAACTCCTCTTTGGCCTGGCCAACGCGCGCTACAATTTGCAGCAGATCATGGCCTACAACCGGAGGGAAGCGGAAAAAGCCGGGCGAAGCTGGGCGGAACACAACGCCCGCATGGCGCGAAACCAGGCGGCTTTCGAGGCTAGCCAGCGGGAATTTGTCAACCGCAGCACCGCCGCCCACGACGCGCTGATGGCCGGCTGGCGCGAACGAGACACCGCCAGCGACAAAGCCCACGAACGCTTTGTTGACACCATCACAGAACGCACCAAGGTCGTTGATTCGTCGTCTGGCCAGCTCTACAAAGTGGGCAGCGGATACAATCACTATTGGATGAACTCGGACGGCAAGTACTTGAGCACCGATAAACAGGATTACGACCCGAACTTGGATGAAACCCTCAATCAGCGGAAGTGGCAGGAGTTGAAGAAGACGGACTGAGGTTGGATCCATCTCAGCTTTATCGCGTATGAGGAGCCGTTTGAACGGCGGAAACCAATCCTGACCGCGGCCCGATCACGAGTCCTCTGGCCTCAAATCGTCAGCCGTCTGTTCCGTCCCACGACTTCCCATCGTTGCTGCGCCCGGCCCTCACGTACGACCACCGCTTCCGCGTGCAACGCCACGGTCGGACAAACGTGCCACGGCACGCCGTAAAGACACGCGCCGAGTTCCATCTCCCTGGCGCGTTCGGTCTCGACCACGAGATGTTCTTCGCTGTGCGACACCGCCTTCGCGTCCGGCAGATTCAGAAAGACCACGCGCGGATGCGGATTCTCCGAGGCGATGGACTTATGACCAAGATCCAGGCAAAGGCGGTTTCCACCCGGCTTGCTGACCACGCGCGTCAACACCAACGCGGCGTTTAGAAAATCCATGTCCGGACATTTCGCGCCGTATCCTGCGTCCCAGAACACACAAGTGCCCGGGCTGCACTCCACGTCGGTGTGCCGTGCGTGAATCGGAAACGTCGGTGTGCCGCCGGCGACGACGCGCGGCACGGGCAAACCTGCCTGGAGCAGATCTTTCCGCAACACCTCAACCGCCGCCAACGCGGTCTCGCAGATTTCCGCGCGCTTCGCCGGGTCAGGTTCGCGAATATGACCGTCATAAGCGTGCAGCCCGCCGGGCATGACTCCCGCCCGGGCTTTTCCCTCTCCCCCACCGGGGGAGAGAGCAGGGGGAGGGGGCGACGCACAGGGGGAGCGTTCATGAAGACGGGTCAGCAACCGGTAAAGCTCCACCGCTCTCGGACCAGGCTCAATGCCGGTGCGGTGCATTCCGCAATCCACGTCGAGCAAGACCTCCACCGTCACCTGCGCCGGCACACACGCCGCCGACAGTTCACGAATCACGCTGGCCTCGTCCGCAATCGTCGAGAACTTCGTCCGCGGAAATTTCCGAACCAATTCGACGAATCGCCGGACCTTCGGGCCGATGGGCTGATGCGCGAGAAGCACCTCCGCCCCGCCGCAGGCGGCCGTCATCTCCGCCTCGGCGATGGTGGCGCATTTGTACTTCGTGATCCCTTGGGCAAGTTGCAGGCGGATCATCTCCGGCAGCTTGTGCGTCTTCATGTGCGGACGCAGCCGCCTCACGTCACCCACCATCTTGATCATACGACGGACGTTCTCCTCCGCGCGGTCCGGGTAAACCAAGAGCGCGGGAGAATCCACTTCATCCGCATTTGCGATTTGATACCAGTGATCGGTCGTCATGCTTTCGAGCCAGCAGGCGGCAACTCTCGTGTTTCGCCGGCAATGGCGGACCGAGGCTAAGGTTCGCCGTTGGTGGTGACAATCATCCAGTAACTTGCGCCGCACCGCATGCCGGCGGCATACCGTAGGACAGGCGTCGCGCCTGTATCTGACTTCATGATTCCGTCTTGCGGCTCGGATTGCCCCGGGAAAGCAACGAGCAGGGCTTGGCGAGGAGTGTTTCTCGCAAATGGAGACAGGCGCGACGCCTGTCCCAAGTGTGCCGTGGCAAAGCCCGGACTTGATTTGTGCGCCCGCCTGTGTCGAAATTCACCGGCACCCCGCACCTCGTGGCGCTTGATTCGCGGCCCGCACGTTTGCGCCCGGTCGCGGGGCAACCAGTTATGAGCATCGGCCATCAACGCGCTCGACGAATCACCCTGTTGATTCTGGCCGCCGGTCATCTGCTTGTGGCGCCGGCGGCGCTCCGGGCAAATCCCGTCCAGTTCAACCGGGACATCCTCCCGGTGCTCTCGGACAATTGTTTCCTCTGTCACGGCCCGGACCAGAACACCCGCAAGGCAAAGCTTCGCCTGGATGTTCGCGAGATCGCCGTGGAGCGGGGCGCCATCGTTCCGGGCCAACCCGGCGAAAGCGAATTGATCCACCGCATCTTCACGGCCGACGAGGACGATTTGATGCCGCCGCCGGCCTCGCACAAGAAACTCACCGACGCCCAGAAACAGCTCTTGCGGCAGTGGATTGCCGAGGGTGCGGAGTATCAACCGCACTGGGCCTACATCCGCCCGGAACGGCCGGCGGTGCCGAAAGTCCGCAATGCGAAATCCGAACTCCGAAATCCGATTGATGCGTTCATCCTCGCCGAACTGGAAAAGCGAGACATCAAACCCTCGCCGGAAGCCGGCAAACGCACGCTGCTCCGCCGCCTGAGTCTCGATCTGACCGGCCTGCCTCCGACTCCCGCGGAAGTCGCCGCCTACCTCAAGGACAAGAGTCCGAAGGCTTACGAACGGCAGGTGGATCGTTTGCTGGCCTCGCCCCATTTTGGCGAGCGCATGGCCGTGCCCTGGCTGGACGTGGTGCGCTACGCCGACACGGTGGGTTATCACGGCGACCAGAACCAAAACATCTTTCCGTATCGCGATTACGTCATCAACGCGTTCAACCGGAACCAGCCCTTCGATCAATTCACCATCGAGCAGCTCGCGGGCGACCTCCTGCCGCATCCCACCACCGGGCAAAAAGTCGCCACCGGTTTCAATCGCCTGAACATGATGACGCGTGAAGGCGGCGCGCAGGCGAAGGAATATCTGGCCAAGTATCAAGCCGACCGCGTGCGCACCGTGGCCGCGACCTGGCTGGGCTCGACGATGGGTTGCGCCGAGTGCCATGATCACAAGTACGACCCCTTCAGCATGAAGGATTTCTACGCGATGGAAGCGTTCTTCGCGGACCTCAAACAGTGGGGCGTCTATGCCGATTACGATTACACGCCCAACCCGGACCTGAAAGGCGTGGGCAACGATCATCCCTTCCCGCCGGAAATCGTCGTGGAGAGCCCCTATCTCCAGCAGCGTCTCGGGAGACTGCGCGCCGAAATCCGCAAGAGCATCGAGGCCGCATCCGCGAAATTGAAGGCCGACTCGGAGCATCGGACCTCGTTCGACGATTGGCGACAGAAAAGCCGGAGTTTTTTGAAACAATTCCCCACCGGTTGGTCAACTCCCACGCCGGAGGTTGCCTTGAGAATCAAGGACACCAACGCCGTGCTCGCCACGAATTTTACGATTCATGCCGATGCGACGGTCGCGTTCAGCGATCGGGCCAAGGAAAACACTCGTTTCACGCTGACGCTTTCCGAGGCCTGGCTTGCTGCCATCCGGCTGGAACTCACGCCGCACGCGGACTCCGCGACCAACGCCGACGCGAAGAAATTCAAAGGCACGGCAATCGCCCTTTCCGCCAGCCTCAAATCGAAGGAAGGCGACCGGGAAACCAAACTCTCGTTTTCCCACGCCGAGGCCGACCACAAACAAGACCGCTTCGCGATGAGCCAGCCCATCCTCGGCGTGACGGGGCGCTGGCAGATTTCGCCCGATCACGATTCGCAAACCGCCGTCTGGCTGCCGGCCAAACCTGTGCGCGTGGCCGCAGGCGATGTTTTGATCGTGAACCTCGGGAACGCAAACATTGCTTCGGCGCGAGTCTCGGTTTCGCCGTTGGCCGCCGCTGAACCATTGAGCTCCGGTGCGGGAGAAGCTCTGGTCAAGGCGCTGACAAGGTCCTCCCCCTCGAAAACTCAGAAGGAATTGCTGAACCAAACCTACCTCCTGAGCACCGCTTGGGACGGCGACACCTTCGCGAAGGTTCAGAAACTCCTGGCGGACGTGCGCGAGTGCCGGGACGGCCGCGCGTTCACCATGGTCTCCGAGTCGCGCGAACCGGTGGTCACGCGCGTCCTGCCGCGCGGCAACTGGCAGGACGAGAGCGGCGCAATCGTTGAGCCAGCCACACCACGTTTTCTGCCGCAGCCGCTCCAGCACGACGGTCAGCGTCTTACCCGGCTGGACCTCGCGCGCTGGCTGGTCTCGCGCGACAACCCGCTTACCGCCCGCACCGTGGTGAACCGTTACTGGAAGGAATTCTTCGGGCGCGGCCTTTCGGCTGTCGTGGATGACCTCGGCGCGCAGGGCGAGCCGCCGTCGCATCCCGACCTGCTTGACTGGCTGGCCGTCGAATTCATGGAGAGCGGCTGGAACACCAAACACCTCATCAAGCTGATGGTGATGTCGGCCACCTATCGCCAAAGCTCCAGCCAGCGCCTTGATCTCAAGGACCTCGATCCGGCCAACCGCCTGCTGGCCGCGCAGAATCCGCGCCGGCTCGAAGCCGAGTTCGTGCGGGACAACGCGCTGGCCATTGCCGGACTGCTCAACACCGACCTTGGCGGCCCCAGCGCGTATCCTTATCAACCGCCCGATTATTACGCGAACCTCCAGTTCCCCGACCGCGACTATTACCCGTCAAAGGACGAGCGACAGTATCGTCGCGGCGTCTATTCGTGGTGGCAGCGCACCTTCTTCCACCCGATGCTGGCCAACTTCGACGCGCCCTCGCGCGAGGAATGTACCGCCCAGCGCGTCGTCTCCAACACGCCGCAGCAAATGCTCACGCTGTTGAACGATCCGACATTCGTGGAAGCCGCGCGCGTGTTTGCCGAGCGCGTGCTGGCGGCGAAAGGCGCGAGCGATGCGCAGCGGATTGATTTCGCCTTCCAAAACGCGCTGGCCCGCCCTGCAAAGGCGGGGGAGAAAGATTCCCTGCTGAAGTTTCTCAAAGCGCAGCGCGAGCACTACCGGACGGAGGCGGTTGAGTCGGGCAAGCTGATGAAAGTCGGCCTCGCGCCCGCCCCGCCGGGTGCCGACACCAGCGAACTCGCCGCGTGGACACAGGTCTGCCGCGTGATCCTGAATCTGCACGAGACGATCACCCGATACTGAAGCATGACGGAGAAATTTGAAGCGCCATCAAATTCCCTGAAACAACGAACCCTATTCCTTCTCACTCGGGGAGAGGGAGAACCGTCGGCAGTCCCCTCTTCTTGGGAAGAGGGTCAGGGCGAGGAGAAAGACACCTGAGCCAATGAAACCAGAGCTCGACCCAAAACAATTTGCGCTCGACATCAACCGCCGAACGTTCCTGGGCCGCGCGGCCTACGGCCTGGGCGGCATGGCGCTGGCCTCGTTGCTGAACCCCGGCGTGATCGGCGGCACGGCTCGCGCTGAGGAACGCTGGCGCGGCATCATCCATCCGCCGCATTTTCCCATTAAAGCCAGGCGCATCATCCACCTCTGTATGGCGGGCGGGCCGTCGCATTTGGAGACCTTCGATTACAAACCCAAGCTCAAGGAAATCCACGGCCAGCCGTTTCCCGAATCGTTCACCAAAGGCCAGCAACTCGCCCAGTTGCAGAACACCGCCCTCAAGGCGCGCGGCCCGTTCTGCGAGTTCAAGCGGTGGGGAGAATCCGGCCAGGAAATCTCCACCCTGTTCCCGCACATCGGCGGCATCGCCGACGACCTCTGCATCATCCGCTCGATGCACACCGAGCAGATCAACCACGACCCCGCCCACTTTTTCATGAACACCGGCTCGATCATCAAAGGCCGGCCCAGCATGGGTTCGTGGTTGCTCTATGGCCTGGGCGCGGAAACGGAGAATCTGCCGGGCTTCGTGGTGTTGACCTCCGCGGGGCGAACCGGCCAGCAACCTGTCTCGGCACGGCAATGGTCCGCGGGCTTTCTGCCCAGCAAGTTTCAGGGAATTCAATTTCAGTCCAAGGGCGACGCCGTGCATTACGTCGGCAACCCCGAAGGCGTTTGTCAAAGCACGCAGCGGCAGGTCGTCGAGGAAATCAAACGCATGAATGGCATTCTCGCCGGGGACACCATTGACCCCGAAATCCAGACGCGCATAAGCCAGCTCGAACTCGCGTTTCAGATGCAAACCTCCGTGCCGGAGCTGACCGATTTCAAGAGCGAGCCGAAAGAAATGCTCGAAATGTACGGCGTAAAAAATCCGGGCGACGGCAGCTTCGCCTCAAATTGCCTGCTGGCGCGCCGGCTGGCGGAACGCGGCGTGCGGTTCATCCAGCTTTATCATCGCGCGTGGGATCATCACGGCGACATCGAGAACGGGATGAAATGGGGCGCGGAAGATTGCGACCAAGCCAGCGCGGCGCTGGTGAAGGATCTGAAACAACGCGGGATGCTGGACGACACGCTGATCCTGTGGGGCGGCGAATTTGGCCGCACGCCGATGGGGCAAGGCTCAGGCCGCGACCATCACATCCTGGCGTTCTCGGTCTGGCTGGCCGGCGGCGGCATCAAAGGCGGAATCACCTGGGGGAGCACCGACGAGTTGGGCTATCGCTACATCGAAGACGCCCAGCAAATGCACGTCCACGATTTGCACGCCACCATGTTGCGGCTGTGTGGCATTGATCACAAACGGCTCACGTATCGCTACCAAGGCCGCGACTTCCGGTTGACCGATGTGTTCGGGAAAGTGGTGGAGGGGATTCTGGCCTGAATCGCGGGAACTACCTTCAATTACGTTAAGGCAAGCCTGCCGTAACAGCCTGCCGCAATTCATCATCGCGTAGCCAAAAAGGGCTGAATAAATAGTGTCGTGCTTTTCATTTGTGGCGCTGCTGGCAGTAGAACAGGTGCGCCAGGTGAGTCTGGTGCCCATGCACAATTGCCTCGCTATCCATTCCATTGTCGTCGTCGTTTCTTGCTGCGATCGCCGAGCGATGGTTGGTCTCGATCATCAGACAAAACGCATGGACCTGCCAGCCGGTCTTCCCACACGCCTCGCCCAGGGTTTCCAGAAAGCGCCGATGATCCTCGTCGTCTTGGAAAATCGGTTCCCGCCGATCTCCCCGGTTCATGAGGTGATAAATCGCGCCGG
>WYBW01000055.1 GCA_011525685.1 Verrucomicrobiia bacterium | reverse complement strand
TCGAGGGCAACACTGCGATCGGGGAAATTGGTGCTGACCAGTTCATCCAACTCGGGCCAGCCCGAGAGGTCCCACTTGGCGCAGCGGGTCTGCTCGATGCGCTCCATGGCCCGGGCATTGGCGGCCAAGGTGAGGGCCGCCTTCTCGGCCGAAGCCGTGCAGAACGTGTAACCGGAGACGATGCCGCCGACGGCCAGCCCGGTGATGCTCAACGCCACCACCACCTCCGCCAGCGTCAACCCCGCCTGAGGGCGCTTCCGCGGGCCTTTCGATTTTGATGCAAACAGTTTCATGTCCATCCTTGATCAACGCTCTCGCGTCCAACAAACATCAAACACACGGTTCATAACCCAAATCAATCGTCCGAATGTCCGAAGAATAGGTCATCCAACTCTTCTCCAATTCCACGCGGCCATTCTTGAAAACGTTGCGGATGGTGAACGTCGCCCCGCTCTTCCGGCTGCGGACCTTTTTGCCGACCAATTGGGAAGGATCGCTCGTCCAGTTGCGATGCGACTGCGACTTGGGTTGCCTTTCCGGATGATGGCGTGGACGGGGACGCTCGTCGGAGCTCTGCGGCCTGTCTTCAGCGGCGATGGCGTGGCTGCCGCAGCCATTGTTCGATTGATTCACATTCCGACGGCTCGTTGGCGTTGCTGGAAACGTGTGGCTCATTGAATTCATATCGCTTGTCGCTCTGCTGTTCCTGCTCCTTTTACTGC
This sequence comes from Verrucomicrobiia bacterium, assembly GCA_011525685.1. GTDB lineage: Bacteria > Verrucomicrobiota > Verrucomicrobiia > Limisphaerales > JADLHS01 > WYBW01. Next base: position 56,432 of record WYBW01000055.1, on the reverse strand, counting down.
GGACACAGTGCGTCAGTAATTCCTCCCTCACAATTCAGGGCATTGCCGGAATTGGCCCCGGTGGCATTCAGGAGAACCTCCCCGGGGCAAACCCGGGAATGGCCAGACCGGGCGACATCGGCAGAACCGAGGTGGGACTATACATGAACTTGCGATTCAAAGCATTGGAGATGCCTTCGGGTGTTCATGGCGCGGAATGAGGAACGGGCAGCGAGGGTCTCAATTGGCCAAATTCACATGTTACCCGGGGCAGGCCAGACACTGAGAGCGTCGGGCCTTTTCCCCTGTGGCAATCGTGATTCTCCCCTGCCCTGCGCCAGTAAACGAGCGGGTTTCGACCTTACACCGGCCTGTGGAAGTCTTGCGGCAATCCCAGTACCGCTGGAGCTGGCTATGTCACAGCACGACTGGCAGCGGGTTCTTTGTGGAAAATCTCGAAGTCCCCAACACCACACAAAGCAAATGGCGCAGGCTCATCTGCGCCTGCGCCAGTCAATTGCCTTGGTTATGATCGCACTCAGGAGCGGGTCTGCCAGAGCCGGCGACCAGCCAGAAGTCCCATGGCACCCAGCACGACCAACACACCAAAACCCGGCTCGGGAACGACCACCAGGAAGTTGTCCACAGTGAAATCGGTTGGGGCGACACCCGTTTGACTGTAACCAAGCACGCCGGAGAAGCCGCTGGCGTAAGTGGAGTCGGTCACCGTTCTTTCGGCTATGAGACCACCGCCAATCTCAAACACCCTTCCTGAGATGGTCGAACCACTGAACTCCAGCACAAACCGGTAGTCCTTCGCCGGATCGAGACTGATTTGTTCCGAGCCGAGATCCGTGATCGAAATGCCCGGGTTGATTCGGTAGAGCACCAACTCCCCGGCCAGTCCGGCCGCAAACGGCTCATACGCGTAGCTGTAGCCCGTAAGCGCTCCCACACCATTGTCCCCGTTCAAACGGCCCGCCACGCCGAAAACCGGATTGGCTCCAGGACCGCCAAACTGAATGAAGTCAACCTCCACCCTTCCATCGGCGATGGAAGGTCCGGTGTAACTTCCCACGAAACCTAATCCAGAAACACCATTGTTCGGGGCCAGCAGGCGGTAAGCGTTGGGGATGTTGGTCCCGCCTCCCACTTGCCACGCCTGGCCGGTCGAGCCCACATATCCCGAAAGCCGTGTCCAAGTCGGGTTGTCGGTGTCATCTCCGTCCGAGAAGTCGTCCGAGACGACGATCTGGGCCTGCCCCCCGGACGCCCCAAACATGAGCACACTTGCCACAAGGGTGCTCAGAACCGGCCGACCGAGTGATGGGAACAAAGGACGCAAGGACTTTGGAGCGAAGCAGTCGTTCAACATTCTTTTCATAAGTTAAGGGTTGACTTATTTTGCCGCTGCTGACTGCGAAATCCACTAGCAAATCCGCGCTGCGCGCGTCAAGCCCTAAAATGCGGGAAATTGATTGATTCGGGCGGTGTACCGGACCTAGACTTACGTAGGTCCTCAACCATTACTGTCCACTTCTGATGTGCGGGTTTGAGCCATAACACCATGAATCTCGCAGAACTTTCTCGCGCCGCGCGGCTGCTTCAGGTCCAAGCCAGCCTCAGCCTGGCAATGCTCGTTATCGTCACCTGCAGCGCCTTCGGACGCGGGGATTCCTATCCGCTCGAAGTCCTGCCGCCCGAGCAGCGGCGCGTGACCGATCCCAAAACCGGAGCGGAATTGCTCTTCCTCACGACCGCTCCGGAAAAGGACGTGAACCTCTACTTTCACGAACACTCCTGGCTGGCCGACGAGTCGGTAATTCTTTTCACCTCCGCGCGGACCAATGGCGGATTGATGGGTTATGTGACGGCGACCGGCGAGTTGATACGCTTCCACAGCCCGCGCGGTGGGTTCGGCGGAGCGACGGCCGCAGCCAGAGGAAACAGCGTGCTGGCCGTGCGCGGGCGGGAGATTGTGGAAATCAAACTTGCCATTCGCCCCGCTGCGAGCTTCAAGGGCCGCTCCAGCGTCACAGCCACCGAGCGTGTTTTGTGCGTCTTGCCGGACGGCGCTCCCTCCACCGCGCTCAATCCCAGTTGCGACGGCAAGTACGCGGCTTTGGGAGTGACGCGGTTCAGCGATCCCAGCCGCGGACCAACCATCTACAAAGTCAATCTCCGCAGTGGCGCGCTCAGTGAAATCTGCCGCCTGCCGGAGCCGCCCGGCTACGGCGGTCATGTGCAATGGAGCCGCACCAATCCGAATCTCCTCAGCTTTGCGGGCCGCGGCCGGGAGGGTGACGTCGCCGGGCCTCCGCCCGGCCTTGCCGGACCGGAGAATTACGCCGGACGCGGTCAACGCTTGTGGGTGGTGGACATTCGCGAGCGCATCCCGCGCAACGTCTATCTGGCAGTGGAGGGCGAGCTGGTCACCCACGAATCGTGGTGGGTCAACAACCAGATTCTCTTCTGCGGAGCCGAGCAGGCCATGCCGCCGCCCGCGGTGTTGTCCCATGTGAAAACGCTGGATGTACACACCGGTGAGGTGCGAATCGTTGGCGCCGGATCCTGGTGGCCGGAGGCTTCTCCTTCGGACGCCGCCCGGCTGAATTGGTGGCACGCCGCCGGCAGCGCGGATGGGCGCTGGATCGCCGCGGACAACTGGCACGGCGACATCATGCTGTTTGAGGGCCGGACCACGCGGCCGCATCTGCTCACCTCCGAACACCGCACTTATGGCCAGGGTGAGCACCCGCACGTAGGCTGGGATCGCAAAGGCGAGAAGGTCATCTTCGCCTCCCATCTATTGGGCGATTTGAATGTCTGTGTCGCTTTCATCCCGAAGCTCTGGCAAAACGCTAACGCCGACGACGGCGGGCTGCGGTTGAAGCGGCGCAGATAATTCCGCAATTACACCCGCAGTTGTTTGCGGGCCGCGCGCTTTTGTATGATCTGGTCGGCCAGCACGCCGATGAGCACCACGGCACCCATGACCGTGAAGTTGAGCGAACTTGGGATGCCCAGGAGATTGACGACGTTCTGCAGGACCTGGAACAGCGCCGTACCGATGATGATGCCGATCACCGAGCCTTCCCCACCGCGCAGGCTGCACCCGCCGAGCACCGCCGCGGCGATGCCGTACAGCTCATAGAAGCTTCCGTGGTTGGATGGGGAGATGGAATTGGTATAAAACGCCAGCAGGATGCCAGCAATGCCGGTCAGCCCGCCCGCCACCACGTAGCTGCTGGCAATGACAAGTCGCGTGTTGATGCCGGAAAAGCGCGTGGCTTCCTCGTTGCGTCCGACGGCGAATAGATAACGTCCGTAAGTCGAGCGATGCAGCACGAACCAAAGGATGACCGTGATGACGATCAAAATCACGAATGGCATCGGCAGCCCAAGGAGTTTCCCTTTCGACAAGTCGCGGAGCATCTCAAAGCCCTCGGCGTTGCCGAATCCCTTGGTGCCGTCGTTGGCGATGAACCGCGCCAGGCCGCGATAAAGCAGCAGCCCGCACAAAGTCACCACAAACGGTTGAATCTTGAGGCGGGTGATCAACCAGCCGTTTCCCCAACCCAGCGCGGTGGGGATGGCGATGGCCATCGCGGCGGCCAGCGGCCACGGCCAGTTCCACTCCGTGAGCGCCATTGCCAGCAGCACGCCCGTCAAGGCAAACACCGAACCGACCGACAAGTCAATGCCGCCAGTAATGATCACCAGTCCCAGACCGAGACTGAAAATGCCGAACAGGCCGATGCTGTTGGCCAGGTTGAGCAGGTTGGGAGCGGATATGAACCGCGGATTCAAAACAGCCGTCACCGTGCAGAGCAGAATCAGCAAGGTCAAAATGCCCAGTTCTTTCTTCATATCACCAAACCTTCACCCTGGTCTTCCGTCTCCCCATGTAAGAGGCGTCAGGGGTGAGTTGGAACGTTCTCCAAGCATGCCACGTTCAGTTCATGTCTGCGGCTCTGGCCGCCGCCACGGTCCCACCCACCGCCAGTTGCATGATGTTCTCCTCGGTGCAATCGGCGCGTTCCAGCACCCCCGTAATCTGGCCTTCGTGCATCACGGCCACGCGGTCGCTCACGTGCAATACTTCTTCCATATCGCTGCTGATCATCAGGATCACCGTGCCCTGTCCGGCCAGCGCCCGCATCAGCCGATAAATCTCCGCCTTCGCGCCCACATCAATGCCGCGCGTCGGCTCGTCCAGGATCATGACCTTGGGATTCATTGCCAGCCACTTGCCGAGCACGACCTTTTGCTGATTGCCGCCGCTGAGGTTCAACACCAGCGTCTCGGCGCCGGGCGCTTTGATCTTCAGCGACACCATCTGTTCCTCGGCCGTTTTGCGCTCGCGATCGCGCCGGATCAGGTTGAAGGGGGCAAAGCGTTTGAGCGAGGGCAGCGTGATATTCTCCCGCACGCACATGCCCACCACCAGGCCTTCTCCCCGCCGGTCCTCCGGCACGAGGTAAATACCGCGACGAATGGCGGCACGCGGATTGCCGACGGGCACCGACTCGCCGCCGAGCTTGATGTCACCCGTGGCGGCGCGGTCCAATCCGACAATCGCCTTGGCCACTTCCGACCGGCCCGCTCCCACCAGTCCCGCGAAGCCAAGAATCTCACCCTTGCCGGCGTCGAACGAAACCGCCCTGGCCGGATAACGACCGGTCCGCAGATTGCGAACCTGTAGAAACCCGGCCACCCGCCTGGCCGCCGACTCGACGTAAAAACTCTTGATCTCCCGGCCGACCATCAGGCTCACAATGCGGTCGTGCAAAATCTCGTCCCGCTTCAACTGGCCCGCGTTCCTGCCATCACGCAACACCACGACCCGATCGGCGCACAGCGCCACCTCCCCCAGCCGGTGGGAGATATAAATGACGCTTACGCCCTGCTGGCTCAACTCGCGGACCAACGCCAGCAACCGTTCGGTCTCGGACAGCGTGAGGCTTGAAGTGGGCTCATCCATGATGATGAGGCGAGCATTGAGCGACAGCGCCTTGGCGATCTCCACCATCTGCTGTTGGGCGAGCGAGAGCCGGTCGAGCCGGGTGCGGCTGGAAATGTTCAAGCCCAGCCGTTTCAAGTATGGCTCGGTGTCCGCGTGAATTCGCTTTTGGTCAATCAGTCGGAACGGACCGAGCAAAGGTTCGCGTCCCAGAAAAACGTTGGCCGCCACGTCGAGATTGTCGAGGACGTTCAATTCCTGGTGAATGAAGGCGATGCCCAGCTTCATCGCGTCAGTGACTTTCAGGATTCTGACAGGCTGACCTTCCACCCGGATCTCGCCGGCATCGGGCTGGTACACGCCGCCCAGGATTTTCATGAGGGTGGATTTGCCCGCGCCGTTTTCGCCGCAGAGCGCGACGACTTCCCCCCGCCCGACCTCCAGGTTTACGTCGTCCAATGCCACCACGCCCGGGAATCGCTTGGCGATTCCGCGCATTTCGAGCAGCGGCGATGTCGTCATGAGCCTTGTAGCAACCGACGAGACAGAGCTTTAAGACCACCGCGAAAGTGGGCAAGTGAGAGAGCGAGCGAGCGGGAGCTTCAGCCTCCCCAAATCTCACCCGCCCGCTTACCCACTTCCCCAGGCGCAAACATTCGACCTTGCCCTGCCTGGCGTGAATGGCTTACTTGCCAACCAGCTTCTTCAGCCTTGCCTGAAACTCCGCCACGTTGTCCTGTTTGATGTTCAGCGTCGGAACAATCTGTTTGCCACCGGCGAGGGCTTGCTTGTCGCCCTCCAAATGGCGGGCCATCCTGAGAATCGCCTGCTTGCCGAATTCGTAGGGCTGCTGAACCACCGTGGCGTAGATTGCACCCGAGGCCACACCCGCGAGCGTTTCGGCCTCTTCGTCAAAGCAGACAATCTTCACCTGCCCGGTCTTGCCACTGGTTCTGACGCCATTGAGAATCGCCGGGCCATTGTAGCTCCACAGACCGACGAGACAGGCCACGTCCGGATACTTCACCAGTGTGTCTTCCACGTTCTTCTGCGCCCGGACGCGGTCGGTTTCATCCGTGCGCACGTCAATGATCTCCACCTTGGAGCCGGCCAGTTCCTGTTTGATGCCGGCAAAACGCTCTTTCGCGTTCTGGGCGTCGAGGGTGCCAACAAAGACCATGATCCGACCGCCGTTGGGCAACGCCTCCTTGATCAGCTTGGCGGCTTCGACCCCGGCGGCGGTGTTGTCCGTGCCGATGTAACAGACGCGTTTACTGGCCGGCGCGTCGCTGTCGTGGCAGATCAACAACGTCTGGCTCGCAACCTTGTCAAGCATGGCGGTCTGGTTGGCCGGGTCCACCGGGCTGACCGCGATGCCATCCACGCCTTTGGCAAGCAAATCATCGAGAATCTGTTGTTGTTCGGCGGCACTCCCGCCGGAGGGTATGCGAAACTCGACCGACACGTTGCCCAATTCCTTCTCGGCGTCGTTGCAGCCCGCGCGCGCGATGGTCCAAAAGTCTGATGGATTGTTGGTGACGAAGGCGAGCTTGAACTTTTTTCCGCCCGCGCCGTCGGCCTCGCGTTTCCCGCAGCCGGGCACGACGAGCAGCAAACCAAGAACCGCGAGCAACCAGCGTGGAGATGTCAGTTTCATAGTGATTGTGTGTCTGCGTGGAGTTTCGGATCGCGATCAAGGTCAAGATCAGGAATTCATCCGGCAAGCAACGGCCTGCCGATCTGGTCCCTGATGTTCATCGCAATCCTCATTCAGGTTTTGTTCAACGGGCCGAGAACCGGTAGATGATGGTGTTCTGGTAAGTCTGTCCCGGACGCAGAACGGTCGAGGGAAAGGCCGGCTGGTTCGGCGAATCGGGGAAATGCTGGGCCTCCATGCAAAAGCCGTGGCGCTGCTGGTACACCCAGCCGCCCTTGCCCGTGATCGTGCCATCCAGAAAGTTGCCCGTGTAGAGTTGCATGCCCGGCGCGGTGGTGAGGACTTCCATCACGCGCCCGCTGGTCGGTTCATACACCCGCGCTGCCAGTCCAAGTTGTCCGGCCGGCTTGTTGAGCACGAAGTTGTGGTCGTAGCCGTTGCCGAGTCTGATTTGCTCATCGTCGGCGTTGATCCGAAGGCCGATCCTGGTCGGGGTCGTGAAATCGAGCGGCGTGCCCTTCACGGGGCGCAGTTCACCGGTGGGGATCAGGGTGGCGTCCACCGCCGTGAAGCGATCCGCCGCGATCATGACCTCGTGGTCCAGAACGTCCCCCTTGCCCGCGAGGTTGTAGTAGGAGTGCTGCGTCAGATTCACCACGGTGGGTTTGTCGGTCGTGGCGGCGTAGTCCAGGCGCAGGCCGTTGTCTTCGGTGAGCGTGTAAACCGCGACCACGTTCAAGTTGCCCGGATAACCCTCCTCGCCGTCCTTGCTGAGGTAACGCATCTCCAACGCCGGACCTTGCGGCGTGGAAATGGTCCGCGCGGACCAAACGGCCTTGTCGAATCCCTTGAGGCCGCCGTGCAGATGGTTCGGGCCGTTGTTCTTCGCGAGCGTGTAGGTCCTGCTATCCAGGGTGAACTGGCCGCCCGCAATGCGGTTGCCGTAACGGCCCACAAAACAGCCGAAGAAAGGATTGTTCCTCACATAGCTGTCCAGTTCGTCATAACCGAGCACAATGTCGCCTGACTTGCCGTTGCGATCCGGTGTCTTAAGCGAGACAACAATGCCGCCGTAGGTGCAAATGCGAGCCTCCACCCCGTTCGCATTGCGCAAGGTATAGAGGTCCACGGGAGTGCCGTCCGGCGTCTTGCCGAAGGGCGACTTGGTGATGGAAGCAGACGTGCCCGACATGCCCGCGCAGCCTAGCAAGAACGCCGCACCCAGTCCAGCCCCCGCGACGACGAACCACGATTTGATCGTTTGCATTTGAGAGTTAATGGTTGAACGATTGCTTCACTTCTGCCCGTAAGTGGCGCCCGGCCCATGTTTGCGTAGAAAATGCTTCCCGAGCAAGGCGGATTGCATGGGTTTGACCTTGGGATTGATGCGAAGCGTTTCGCCGGCGAGCCGCGCGACGAATTCCAGCACCAAGGCGTTGTGAACCGCTTCCGCCACGCTTTTGCCCCACGCGAACGGTCCGTGGCTGGCCACCAGCACCGCCGGGTGCTGCATTGGATCAAGCCCGCGGAACGTTTCCACGATGACGTGGCCGGTGTTGGCTTCGTAATCCTTCTTGATTTCAGCGGGCTTCAACTTCCGCGTGCAAGGCACGTCTCCAAACCAATAGTCGGCCTGCGTTGTGCCGTAAGCGGGCAGCGGTCTGCAAGCCTGCGCCCAAGCCGTCGCGTATAGGCTGTGCGTGTGAACGATACCGCCAATGCCATTGAAGGCGCGATACAGAATCAGGTGCGTGTCCGTGTCGGAGCTGGGTTTGAGCTGTCCTTCGACGACTTTGCCGGTCGCCAGCGAGACCACGACCATGTGCTTGGGCTTCATGCCCGCGTAGGGCAAGCCGCTGGGTTTAATGACGACCAGGCCGCGCTCGCGGTCAATGCCACTGACGTTGCCCCAGGTTTGAATGACCAATCCCTCGGCGACAAGCTCAAGGTTCGCCCGGCAGACTTCGGTTTTGAGTTTTTCCAACATGGAATGTGTGAGCAGACCTCTCCATCACCTCACCGAACCAACTGTTCGCGGGCAGGCGATTGATTCAGCAGTCTCCTCATCTCAACTCCAGGACGACTACCGACTTCGCGGGCAGTGTGGCGGAGAAGCCCCCATCGGTCAGTTTGCAGTCACTGAAGGTCGCCGGTTTTACCTTCTCCTGAACATCGAATGTGTTGTGCGCCTGCATCGTCTCCGCCGTCAGGATTCGACCGGCAATGTTTTGCGGCTTGGCTCCGCGCAACTCGCACGTCAGTTCGGCCGGTTGGTTCGGGTTCAGGTTGCAAACCGTGACGTGAAGGACGCCGGCACCGTCGCGCGACGCCGACACACTAAGCCCGGGGATTTTGGCATCTCCTTGTTCGTAGTCCGCGGATGTCAGTTCCGTTGGCAACAACTTCGCGTCGTGATGCACGGTGTACATCTCGAAGACGTGGAACGTGGGAGTGAGCAGCATCTTCTCCTTGTCGGTGAGAATCACGGCCTGGAGCACGTTGATCATCTGGGCGATGTTCGCCATCTTCACCCGGTCGGCGTGGTTGTTGAAAATGTTCAGGTTGATGCCCGCCACCAGCGCGTCGCGCAGCGTGTTCTGCTGATAAAGAAAGCCCGGATTCGTGCCCGGCTCGACGTCGTACCAAGTGCCCCATTCGTCCACGATCAGGCCGACCCGCTTTTGCGGATCGTGTTTGTCCATGATCTCGGAATGTTTCACCACGAATTCCTGCATGCGCAGGGTGCGGCGCAGCGTGGCGAACCATTGCGCCTCGTCAAACAAGGTCGCCGAGCCTTTGCTCCCGCTCCAGCTTCCGGTGGGCAGCGTGTAATAGTGCAGGGAAAGGCCGTTCATGTGCCGCGCCGCCTGCGACATCAAAACTTCGGTCCAGCGATAATCGCTGTCACTGGCCCCGCACGCGATGCGATAGACGCGGTTGCCGGAGTAATTCTTGATGAACGTGTTGTAACGCCGGTAAACGTCGGCGTAATACTCGGGGCGCATGTTGCCGCCGCAACCCCAGTTCTCGTTGCCGACCGCAAAGTAGCGAAGCTTCCACGGCGCTTCGCGGCCGTTCTGGCGGCGGAGATTGGCCATGGGCGAATCGGCGTCGCTCGTCATGTATTCCACCCATTCCATCATCTCCTGCACCGTGCCGCTGCCGACGTTGCCACACACGACCGGCTCGGCGCCGATCATTTCGCAAAAATCCATGAACTCGTGCGTGCCGAAATGGTTGTTCTCGACGACACCGCCCCAGTGCGTGTTGATGATCTTGGGCCGCTTCTCGCGCGGGCCGATGCCGTCCTTCCAATGATACTCGTCGGCGAAACACCCGCCCGGCCAGCGCAGGTTCGGCACCTTGATGCGCTTGAGCGCGGCCACGACGTCGTTGCGAATGCCGCGCGTGTTGGGAATGGGGCTGTCCTCGCCCACCCAGATGCCCTCGTAAATGCAACGCCCCAGATGTTCGGAGAAATGGCCGTAGATGTGTTTGCTGATGGTCGCACCGGGTTGATCGGCGCGAATGACCAGGCGGTTGACGCCGGCCGCTTGCGCGAGCGTGCAGTGGGAACCCAGCGCGAGGGCGGCCGAGGCGGCGAGTGACAGGATTCTGGTTTTCATGTTTTTCTCACGGTGTTGCGGATTTGAATCAACTCTTTCATCACGGCAAAGAGGTTTCCGCTCCATTCCTTGATGCCGAAAGCGTCATGCAACTGACGGTAAAGCGGATAGAGCCGGCGGTAAACTTCATGCGCCTTGGGACTCGGTTTGAAAACGCGCGGCTTCAACCCGGTCATCGCCTTCTGCGCCGAGGCATAATCCCGATGCGCGCCGCCCACGACCGCGCCCGCAATGGCCGCACCCAGGGCGCAGGTCTGCGCCGAGCGCGAAACTTTCATCGGGCGGCCCGTCACATCGGCGTAAATTTGCATCACCACCGGATTCTTCTCCGCAATGCCGCCGCAGTTGATGATTTCCTCCACCTTCACGCCGTATTCCTCGAAGCGGTTGATGATCGTCAGCGCGCCAAACGCCGTGGCCTCGATGAGCGCGCGATAGATTTCCGCCGGCGTCGTGTAAAGCGTCTGGCCAAGCAACAACCCCGTGAGCCGTTGGTCCACCAGAATCGTGCGATTGCCGTTGTTCCAATCGAGCGCCAGCAGGCCGGACTCGCCGGGGAGAAGCTTTGCCGCGGCTTTCGTGAGCGCCTCGTGCGTGCCGGCTTTGCCGCCGGGTTGGATGTAATTCACGAACCAGTTGAAGATGTCCCCCACCGCCGACTGGCCGGCTTCGAGTCCGTAATAGCCCGGCAGGATGCTGCCGTTGACGATGCCGCACAGCCCGGGAATGTCTGCGAGCGTTGTATTAGTGGGACAGGCGTCCCGCCTGTCCGCCCCTCCACCCAAGACAGGCGAGACGCCTGTGCCACTATCCAGCGGCACCACCATCATGTCGCACGTGCTCGTGCCGATGATCTTCACCAGTGCGCCCGGTCTGATGCCGCAGCCAACTCCACCGAGATGCGCATCGAATGCTCCGACGGCGACGGGAATTCCTTCCGGCAAACCCGTGCGCTTGGCCCACGCGGCGGTCAGGCCACCCACGGCGCGGTCAATCGTGTGGGCCTTGGGCCGCAGCCGATCGCGCAGTTCCCCGAGTTTGGGATCGAGCTGGCCAAGAAACTCCTTGTCCGGATAACCGCCCCAGTCATCGTTGTACATCGCCTTGTGGCCGGCGGCGCACACCCCGACCACCAACTTGTCCGGGTGTTCCGTACCCGTGAGCATGGCCGGAATCCAGTCGGCGCACTCCACCCACGTGTGCGCGGCAGCGAAGACTTCCGGCGCCGTGCGGAGGCAATGAAGAATTTTGCTGAAGAACCATTCGCTCGAATAGGTGCCGCCGCACTTGGCCAGATACTTGGGCCGAATTTGTTTCGCCAACCCGGTAATCTCGGCCGCTTCGGCCACGCCGGTGTGATCCTTCCACAGCCACGCCATCGCCGCCGGGTTCCTGGCGAACTTCCTCAGGAACGCGAGCGGCTGACCATTTGCATCCACCGGCAACGGTGTGCTGCCCGTCGTGTCCACGCCGATGCCAACAATCTGATGGGGCTTGAACCCGCGCACGTTCCTCTTCGCGTCCGCGAGTGCCTTCCGGATGGTGACCTCAGCGCCTTTGACGTAATCGGCGGGATGCTGCCGGGCGAGATTCGGATCGCGCGACAGGATGACACCCGCCGTGCCGTGTTCGTAATTCCAGACTGCGGTGCCGACTTCCCGGCCGTTGGCGGTGTTGACGATCAGGGCGCGAACGGAGTTCGTGCCGTAGTCCAATCCGATGGAAAAGGTGGCGCTCATTCGTTGACGGGGAGTGAATCAAAACGCCCTGGATTCGCAAGCGATACCGTGTGGAAGCGACTGCCGGCATGGGCAGGGAGCGAAAGTTGATTCGCCGTATCGGGCGTAGTTATTCTTCCTGTCGGGTTCATTTCACCACCGGAATCCGCAACACCATCAGGGCGTGCGCGGGAACGAGTTGTCGGAACGCGGGTGTCTTGATGCCAGGGGCAAACTGGCGCGGTGACACCTTGTCCGGCTCGTCCAGAGTGTTCACATCCGAAAGTTTTTCACTCGTCAGGAGAAAGGTCTTGGCGCCGGACCTGATGCGTTTCACACCTTCAAGTCGAATGTCCAAAGCACGTGGATGCGAGGCAGCGTTGACCACTTTGAGGATCACCTCGCGCGCTGTGTCGTCGTGAACGGCGCTGGCGAAAAGCCCTTCGCGCCTCGGCAGGGGAATCTCCGCCGATTGAACCAGTTGATCGTCAAGGTAACAGTCCATGCGCGGGCCTTTGAGCGCGATGCGGACGTCATACCAACGGCCCGACTCGATGCTGCCGGGTACTTGGGCCACGAGTTGATCCTGGACGCCGAGCATGGACTGGATGCCGTGCCGCGTGTTGCCCCAACCGCCCACGTTCCATTGCACGCGGGTGTTCTGGTGGCCATTGCGCACAACGATGATGAACCCCTCTGACCCGCCGACTTTTCGGGCTTTGAGCGAAACCGTGTAGTCGGTCCAAGAAACGTCCTCAGTCCACGCTGTGCTGACGGCGCGCGGATCAGACTGCGCAAGCGCGCCATTCGCCATTCCCCATTTACCGTCGCCCGGAAGCTGCCAGCCCTTCGCCTCCGTCACAAAGTCGGCGGCAAAAAGCGTTTCGCCGCCGCGCGTCACCCGGACGTCCTTGAACTCGACGGCTGTGCGATAGGTGCCGAGGCCGAGTCCGCCGGTGGGAGCAGGTCGGACGTCATCCGGCACCGAAAGCTGAACCGGCAGCACGGCGTCGCCGCGATTCCGGGCAAACAGCGCCTGCACGTGATAGTTCGGCGTGGCGTGCGCGCGGAGGTTGTCCACCCAGATCAGATTCGGCCGCCATTGCCAGCCGTCCACGTGGCCAAAGAGCGGCGCGTAACTGGCGAGGCGCACGATGTCGGCGTTGCGTTCCATGCCGGTCATGAAGGCCGCCTCGGCGAGCGCACACTCCAGATTGTTTTCGTTGTTCACGCTCACGATGCGGTCGCTCTGCGCGGCGTATTCTCCGAAGAAGACCTTTGGCCCGCGACGATCATAACGGTCATAACGGTCGGCATTGCTGAGAAACCAGATCGGATTCGCGTAACAATGCTCGTCCACGATGTCCGCCTGCAGTTCGCGCAACTTGAGCCACAGGAAATCGAATCGCTCATCCGCGGGTGACGGGCCGGAGCCGGAAACCAGCATGATTTCGGGGTGCTTCTCTTTCAGCACACGATGGAAGATGGCGTAACGCTCAAGGTATTGCGGCCCCCACTGCTCGTTGCCGATGCCGAGCATTTTCAAATGGAACGGTTTGGGATGGCCCATCGCGGCCCGCTTGGCGCCCCACGGACTGCTGATGGGGCCGTTGGCAAATTCAATCAAGTCAAGCGCGTCCTGGATGTAGGGACCTAGCTGGTCCAGCGGCACGAGTTCGCCGGAATTGAACTGACAGGCCATGCCGCAGTTCAGGATTGGCAACGGTTCCGCGCCGAGGTCTTCGGCAAGCTGGAAGTATTCAATGAAACCCAACCCGAAGGATTGATAGTAATCCGGCGTGGGGCGATGGCGGAACTCGAAATTCCAGCGGTTCACGATGAGTTTGCGTTCCTCGACCGGACCGATGGTCGTCTTCCACTGGTAGCGGTTGGTCAGCACGTGGCCCTCGACAATGCAACCGCCGGGGAACCGCAGGAAGCCGGGCTTCAGGTCCGCGAGCCACTGCACCATGTCGGCGCGCAATCCGCCCGGGCGGTTCTTCCAGGTCTTGCGCGGGAACAGCGACACCATGTCGAGGTCCAGCGTGCCCTCCCCTTCGACGATCAATTCGAGGCGCGCTTTTGGCTCGGTGGCGTTGGCGCGCAAGCGGGTCGTGCGCAACTTCCAATCTGCGGAGAATCCTCCGACTCGCGCCGCCCCAAGCAACCGGCCATCCGGAGCGGTCAGTTGAATGGCGAGTGTGGGCTTACCCGTGACGGCCCGGACCTGCACCGAAAAGTCATGGTGCTCGCCGCCCTTCACGCCGATGCCGCGAAAGCCTTCGTTGATGACTCCGGTCGCCGGTTCGCCCACCGAACGCAGGCGCAGGTAGTGCGGGTTGGCGGCATTGAAGGGCGAGTCGGTGCGAATCTCGGCGCTGCCGGCCGGGCCGCTCGAGGCCTTCCACCCCATCATTGGATCGGGGAATTCAAACGACCGGTTCTTCACGCGCTCGGCATAAAGTCCGCCGTCCGCCCCGAGGTTGATGTCCTCGAAGAAGACTCCCCAGAGAGCGGGGTTGATTCGCGCGCCGGGCTGGTCGGCGTGAATCGTGAGCGAGGCTGAAGCCGCCCAAAGCATCCCGGAGGTGGAAAGCGCCAACGCACACATCAGCGCGACGCTGAACACGTTTTGCCGGGTCTGTTTCATGGTTGCAAGCCGGCACCATCAGTTCACCCGGACGACCGCCGCGGAATGGGCGGGCAGGTCGAAACGAATGTGCTTCTCCGTCAGGTGGACCACGCCGGCTTTGGGATGCACGGCGGTGGGCGCGGCCAGCGTGTTGCGGGCGTTGAGCGAGCCGGGCGCGACCACCTGCATGGACGCGGTTTTCGGAGCGAAGCCGCCTTGCAGTTCCACCTCCACCGTCAGGGCGCGGTTTTCGGGATTCACAGCCTTGAGGACGACCAGGCCGCCGTCCTCGCTGCGAGTGGCGACGATGTTCGCGCCCTGTTGTTCGCCTGTGACAGGCAGAAATTGCGGGGCGAAGTTGTCCCACCAAAGTTTCATCACGACGTAATTCGGCGCGGGGAACCAGCCGGTGTGGTTAAAGTTGATGAAGGCGTTGTCCCACGCGCCGGCCGAGGTGTGGCGCAGGAACAAGGCCGGCCCGCCGAGCGTGAACTTGCGCCCCTGGCGCTCGTAGGCATTCAGCAGTCCGCCCGCATACAGCCCGGTCCGCCAATCCGTGGATTGGGCATTCCATTCCGAGTTGTAGATTTCTATGGCGGGATTGGCCGACTTGGAAATGTATTCCGCGAGTTCGATCAAAAACCGCTCGTAGCGAGCGACACCCGAGGCGAAGTTTCGCGGATTCTCGTAGTGGTGGACGCTGATGTAGTCGAACAGCGGCGCGCAGGCGTCAATCAAAGCGCGATTCCAAGGCATGTCGAAGCCGCCACCGCCGCACGCGATGAGCTTGATGGGCCTGCCCAGTTGCTCGGCCTTGGCCCGCAGGGCCGGCGCAAACTGCTTCACGACCCGGATGTAAGCCTCGACTCCCGCGCCCCAGGTTTCATTGTCAATTTCCCAGTAAACAACGTTGTAGGGTTCGGGATGGCCGTTGGCGGCGCGCAGGGCGCCCATCGGGGTCGAGGCGTCGCCGTTGCAGTACTCCAACCAGTCCAACGCATAGGGAAGATAATCGTCGTCCGACGCGAGCCGGAACTGGCCGGGAGCACCGCAGCCGGCTCGCAGCAGCCCGGTGTTGATGACCAACAGTGGCTCCGCCCCGGTTTGCCGGCAAAGCTTCAGGTACTCATCCGTGCCAAAGGAATTGATATCCTGGTCGTCCCACATGTAGGCGGAATAGATCCGCCGCTGGTGCTGCGGTCCGACCGCGTCCCGCCAAAGATAAACCGAGGCGAAACAGCCGCCCGGCCAGCGGATGATCGGCGGCCGCAAGCCACGCACCGCTTCCAGCAGGTCAGGACGAAATCCGCCGGCCGCCAGGGCGTCCTGCCCCATCAAGGTCACGTGATCGAGTTTCACCGAGCCTTTGCCCAGCACGGTGACGCGAAGCGTCCCGCCCAGGGTGCTGCCGCTGGAATCAACCTGAAACGGAAACTCGGTCCAGCCGGCTGTGGGCTGGCCCAGAACCGTCGTGCCGAGGACTTTGTCGCCATCCAGCAACTCGATCCGGACGCCCTCGGGCAGCGGTGACTTGCCCCCTTTCAGCCACACCGCTCCTTCGTAGCGTTGCCGCGTGAACCGAAAGTTCGCCTGTTGGATGCCGGTGGGACTGCCGTCACTCGTCAACTCGACGCTGAACTCGTTGTTGAGCGCATCGCGAACTCGCTGGGCCTGGCCGGAACCAAAGTGCGTCCAGAAATCCGCATGAAACTTCTGTGCGGGCAGTTCGGGCAGTCCCGAGAAGAGTTCCTGTGAGCCATCGAGGCTCCTGACTTGGAGGTTGCGATAGCGCGCGTGCGAGCCCCACGTCCCGAGTCCGACCATCCCCTTCAGAAACGGACGGTCATTGTCCCGCAGGTCAATGATCTGCTGGCCGTCGAGCCAGCATTGGATGCGATTGCCTTCGCAGCGGACGCGAATGTCGTGCCAGCGCCCCGTCTCGACCCCGCCGTCACGGCCGGCTCCAATGACGCCGCGCCGGCCATTGATTTCCTTCTCGATGGCGTGGCGGGCATTGCCCCAACCACCGAGGTTCAGCCAGTAGAAGTTGTCCTTGTCTTGGGCGCGGAACAGGACCATGAACCCCTCGGCCCCACGCTCTTTCAGGGCTTGGAGCGTGATTTCGTAATCCCCCCACGACACGTCGCCGAACACGATGTTGGCGTCCGTGATCAAGGAGGACTGGACGACCTCGCCATTCGCAATCGCCCAATCGCCGATGCCGCCGTGGCTCAACTCGAAGCTGCGGTTCCAGACCAGTTCGCCCCAAAGCCCGCCGTTGACCGAGTTGTAGATGTGCTCGAGGAAATGACCGTAAACAAACGGGTGGACGTTGTGGGTTGGGTTGGCGGTGTCCACCGTCAATCGGACGACCGTATCCGCCGATTGCGCGGTGGCCGACAGGCTGAAGCACGCAGAAAGACCGACAGCCAGGAGTTGGGTCGTGAAGCCGTGGCGGTTTCCGGTTCTAGGTTTTCGGTTCTTGGTTTTCATTGGCGTGAATTGCGTTTTAATTCTTATCGAAGGCGGTTTGAGAACCCGTAGCGGCGGATTCACGCCACCATCCCACTGCGAAGATGGTGATACACTTCGTTCCAGCGCAGAGTCTGTTTGAACTCGCGCAACCGGGTGTCGGCGTCAATCACCACCAGTTCGATGCCGGCCATTGCGGCGAAATCCTCAAGCAT
The DNA here is from genome assembly GCA_011525685.1 of Verrucomicrobiia bacterium. Classification (GTDB taxonomy): domain Bacteria; phylum Verrucomicrobiota; class Verrucomicrobiia; order Limisphaerales; family JADLHS01; genus WYBW01. The sequence goes on along the minus strand of WYBW01000055.1, from coordinate 39,170 downwards.
CTCCGTGGTGACGGCCTGGCTGAAGCCGGTGTGATGCGCTCCGCCGGCGTGGATCCACGCGGTTGCCGCCGTGGCCAGGTTGGGCCGGCACCGCCAAAGCGCTCGCGCCACGGGCAACTTGGGCAAAGGCTTGGACTTCACCACGTCCACTTCATTGACGAGCAGGCGGAAGCGGTTGCCCAAATCAATGAGTGAAGCGTTCAGCCCCGGCCCGGGCGGAGTGGCGAAAACCAATCGCACCGGGTCGGCTTTGCCCCCGATGCCAAGGGGATGCACTTCCAGCGACGGTTTGCCCGCCGCAATGCTGGGACAAATCTCGAGCATGTGCGCACCGAGGACCAGATTGCCCCCGGGGTTCAAGTGATAAGTGTAGTCCTCCATGAAGGACGTGCCGCCTTTAAGACCGCTGGCCATCACCTTCATGGCACGAACCAGCGCGCAGGTTTTCCAATCTCCCTCCGCGCCAAATCCGTAGCCCTCGCCCATGAGCCTTTGGACCGGCGCGCCCGGCAACTGCACCAGACCATGCAAATCCTCAAACGTGTCGGTGAATCCCTTGAACCCGCCGGCGCGCAGAAAAGCGCGCAGGCCCGCCTCAATCCGAGCCGCCTCGACCAGCGATTTGCGCAGCGTGCCATGCTTGCGCAGTTTCGGTGCGACGGCATAGTCCGCGTCGTATTGCTCGACGAGTGCGTTCACTTCCCTCCCGCTCGCGGCGTTCACACACTCCACAAGATCGCCAACGCCGTAGCCGTTGACTGAATAGCCAAACTGCATCTGGGCCGAAACCTTGTCGCCCTCGGTCACCGCCACTTCGCGCATGTTGTCGCCCAATCGGGCGAACCGGGCGCCCTGCCAGTCATGCCAGGCGGCGGCGGCCCTCGACCAGTCGCCAATCTGTTTTTGCACGGCGCTGTCCCGCCAAAAGCCCACCACCACTTTTCGGTTTAACCGCAGGCGGCTCATGATGAACCCGTGCTCGCGGTCGCCGTGCGCAGCCTGGTTGAGATTCATGAAGTCCATGTCAATCGCGGACCACGGAATGTCACGATTGAACTGTGTGTGCAGATGCAGCAACGGCTTGCGCAACAACTGAAGTCCGTTGATCCACATTTTCGCGGGCGAGAAGGTGTGACACCACGTGATGAGGCCGATGCAAGTGGGCGCGGTGTTCCCTTGCTGGCAGAGTGCGGTGGCTTCCGCCGGCGACTTGATCACCGGCTTGAAGACCACCTTCACGGGAATGTGGCTTGAGGTGTCGAGCGCGGCAGCGATCTTCTGCGAGTTGGCCGCGACCTTTTGGAGTGCCGCTTCGCCGTAAAGTTTCTGGCTCCCGGTGATAAACCAGACTTCGAGTTCCTTCAATTCAATCGTGCTCGCGTTCAATTTGGCTCCTCTTGTTTGTTCCCCGCAATGTCATTACGTTCCCCGAAGCCACCTCCTTGGGCTGGTTAAAAATTCATTCGCTCCTGCCCGGCTCGGTCCATCGGAGCTTGAATGTCGAACACCCGCCGGCCGGCGGCTCATCCAGTCTGATGACTTCCCGGCCGGCCACCCGGGTTGGTGTCACGGTGCCGATTTTGTCCCGGGGAGCAGTGCGCCGACAACGCCACTTTGCGAAAAAGAATCACCATTTTACGGCGCGGACCGGAGAGTCTGATTCCCGAAAGACTTCCGGTAAGCCAACGGTGTGACCTGCTTGGCGGCGCGGAAATATCGGGCGAAATGCTGGGCATCTTCGAAGCCCAGCGATTCGGCAATCTGACAGACCGGCAGATCCGTCTCCACCAACATTCGCGCAATCTGATCCGTTCGGGCGCGGCGAATCTGGTCCAGGATGGAAGCGCCGGTTTCGCCGCGGACGCGCCGTTCGAGCGCTCGACGAGATAGGCCCGCCGCCCGCGAAACTTCCTCCACCGAGATTGGGCGGCGCGCATGGTCGCGGATGAAACGCAGCGCCTTCGCCACCGGCAAGTCCTCAACCGCCACCATGTCCGTGGAGCGGCGCGCAACAATGTGCGTGGCCGCCACCGTGATTCGCGACGGGACTTTCTTGAAACCGCGCATCAGATGATCCAGGGCTTGAGCGGATTCGTAACCGGCCCGTTCGAAGTTGATGGCGACACTCGACATCGGCGGGTTGGCCAGCCCGCAGACAATTTCGTCGTTATCCGCTCCGACCACGCCCACCTGATCGGGCACGGACAAACCCGCCACCTTGCAGGCTTCCATCACTTGCACGCCGCAGTCGTCGTTGCAGGCCATCAACCCCACGGGTCTTGGCAGGGAAGCCAGCCATCGGGCCAGACGCTTGCGCTCCTCGGGCCAGTTCTGGGTCGGCGTGCCGCGAATGGAATAGTCATGGATGACAAATCCCACCTGCCGCAGGCGCGCGGCGAAGTGTTCCTTCCGCAGTTCCGACCAGGGAATGTCTTGGGCGGCCGGCGTGGCATGGCCACAGTAGGCAAAATTCCGAAAGCCGCACTGCAGCAGATGCTCGGCGGCCATGCGCCCAATTCTTGGGGAATCCGTCACCACGTTCACCATCCCGGCCACCTCTTTGCGGTTGTGACCCACCACGATGGCGGGGATGCCGAGCGCCAACACCTCCTTCAGTTGGTCCACGTCCCGCATGATGATGCCATCCGCGTCCAGGTTCTTGAGCACGGGCCAGACCGTTTCCAATCCGCCCGGCTCCCAATAGAACGACCACGGACCATGGTAATGAGCATAGCGGGCCACCCCATCCAACAGCGCCCGCCCCGAACCGCGGGAGGACTCGATCAGCAATACCACTTTGGGAAACTGGGGCATGTCGCGAATTAACTATACGTGCGCCCGAACGGCGTCAAACCTGACCGGCAGAATTCCAAAGCGAACTACCGATTGCCAAACGCATCCCGCAGCGCTTCCCACTCGGTCTGGTGCAGTTCGATCATACACCCATGACGCGCCTTGGGCGGCGTCGCATAATTCTGCCAGTACACCTCGTGCCACGGACCATTCAGCGAGGTCGCGGTGGCAAGACTGTACGAGACCCCGGGATATTGCTCGCTGTAAAGATACCAGCCCTGGCCATCCGGGCGCTCGATGAGCATCGGAGCTTCGCGAAAGTTGGTGGACAGCGGCGGTGAAAGTTCGCCAAACGGTCCAGTAAGGCTGTGACCCACCGCCATGCGAATGGTCTTGCCCGTCGGCCAGTCGAAGGACGGATAACGTTCATCCTTCAAGAACGCGAAGTAGCGATGACCCTCGCGGCGGACAATGACATCAATCGTCGCGAGCTCGTGGTCAAACAATCGGCGCGGCTCGGTGAACGTGACCAGATCGGGCGAAGCGACGTACAGCGTCCGTTGCCCGCGCCAGTAGGCTTCGGGGTCTTCACGAAAAGGGGGTATTACCGAAGTGTGCCACGTGATGAGGTAGGTGCGCGTTGATCCATCGAAACATATTTTCGGCGCGCCATGATCATTGCTGTGTGGCACGTCACCAAAAGCCTTCGTCGGGTCGGGACGAAGTTCCGTGTGTGCCGTCCACGAAACCAGATTCGTGGAAACCCAGATGCGGATGTCACGGTTCTTCGTGATGTTGCCGACGAGATAAAAACGGCCGTCGTGGCCCCGGGTTATATCAGGATGCCCAATGTAATCCTCCGAGATCCTTCGCCTCTCATTCAGCGGCGTCCATTTCAAGCCGTCACGACTGAAGGCGTACCGCAGCCGCCAATAGTCCTCATGCGCCATGTAGGCAAACAGGAAACCGCCGTGCCCGAGGCGACGCAGTTTCAATCCCTCGTTCGCTTCCTCGACCTCGAAGAGTTGGGTGCGCTCCCGGCCCCCGCGATTTGGCTGATGCAGGGCCAACCGCAGTTGCCCCTCAAAAGTGCGGAACATCATGCTGTGCCCGCCATCGCGCGCGAACAGCGGGTCGGGCAGATGCACCCAAGGACCCTCCATCCGCCCGCTCCGTGAAATCGCCACCCCCACGCTGTAACCACCCCGGCCAAAACTGGACCACAATATCCGCAACTGGCCACCCGGCGTGCGAAACAACCACGGCCCGTCCGTGACAAAGTTGTTTGTTCCGGGACGCAGGTTGCTGGTGATGTTCGTGACCCACGCAGCTTGCGACGCCGTGAAGAGTTCAATCGGTTCGCCCACCCGCGCGCTCCAGTCCGGCTTCATCCGCACGGCCAGCATTCGTCCATCGCCCACCTGCACCCACTCGTGGCAATAGACCAGCCAGTTTGTTCCGTCGGCGTCCACCCACGGCGTGCCGTCGAGACAAGTTTGCTCCGGCGGCGTGCAGGCGTCCGCACTGAACAGCGAGAACGGACCTTCCGGTGAGTCCGCTCGTAAAATCTGTGTGCCCCGTCCGCCCTCGCGTCCGTTGAAAGTCACGAACAGATAGAAGCTGTCGCCAACCCGATGCACCTCCGGCGCCCAGATTTCCTCGCCACCCCAGAAACCCTCCGGCCGGCGGAAAGCCAGCGTGGGCAGGCTCCAGTTCTCCAGGTCCTTGCTGCGATAAACGTCAACGCCCAAGCCAGGCTGCGGGTTCTCCCGCCGATTGCCCGTCTGCGCATAGAGAAGATAGGTCTGCGTCCGGGCGTCCCCGTAAATGAACGGATCGCGCACCCGGATGTCCGCCAGTTTCAGTGGAAACGCGGAGCGCAACGGCTCGTTGGTCGCAGCAACCGCGCCACGGATGGCCAGCAGGAGAGTAAAGACGAAGAGAATCCGCATACACCCACAACCGGCTCAACTCCTCACCATGACCTTGACAACCTCATCCGCGTAAGCCGTGTTGAGCTTGAAGGCATCAGGAGTTCGCCTCAACGAAAAGCGATGGCTCACCAGACCGTGCAAATCCACGCGCCCGGTCTCGGCGAGGCGCATCGCACGCGGGTAGGTGTGCTTCATGCGGCGGCTCATGACGATGGTGAGCCCTTTGCGCCGCGCGAGGGAGGCCGGCAATTCCAGACGATTGCCGCCGGAGATGCCCACCACCACGAGCCTTCCGCCCAACCGCAACATCTCCACCGCTTGCGTGACCGATTCTTCCGCCCAGGCCGCTTCAATGGCCACATCCACGCCGCGACCGTGAGTTTCCTTCATCACCCGCCGCGCCGCCTCTTCGAGGTCGTAGCGAATCGGTATGCCGCCCCACTTCTGCGCGAGCTTGAGTCGCCACGGGAACTTGTCCGTCACGAAAACCGGATCCGCGCCGGCCAGTTTCGCGACTTGGAGGATCAACAAACCAATCGGCCCGGCGCCGAGGATCGCGACGCTGTGGCCGACGCGGAGTTTGGCGAAGTCCACGGCGTGGATCGCCACACCGAGCGGTTCGAGCAACGCGGCGGCTTCGTCGTCAATCTTGCGGGAGACAGGAAAACAACTGCGCGCGGGCATGTGCAGCCATTCGCACAGGCTGCCGCCATAGGGATAGTTGCCGCAGAAGGCCAGGTGCGCGCACAGATTTGGATGACCTCGCTCGCAAAGTTCGCACTGGCCGCAAGGCTGCGCCGGGTCCACGGCGACGCGCACGCCCGGCTTGAGCGGTTGAAAATGTCCGTCAACCGAGCGTGGGCCAACCGTCTCGACGATGCCCGAAAACTCATGGCCCAGAATGAGCGGGCCACCGATGGCCGTATCCCCGATCCGCGCGTCCAGATAGGAGTGGAGATCGCTGCCACAAAGGCCTGTGGCCTTCACGCGCAGCAACACCTGCCCGCAACCCGGCGCACCCGGACGCGAGACTCGTTCGACGCGCAAGTCGCGCGGACCGTGCAAGCGCGCGGCGAGCATCGTGGTTTTGGCTTGTGTTGACGAACGCGACATCAGCGTAGCGCAGGTTTCCAAACCTGCCGTATCGCCGATTTCCAAATCGGCTGACCATGCGCATTACCCAGATCGGAATCCTCGCAGGTTGAGAAACCTGCGATACAGCAGACTTGGAAGTCTGCGCTACTGGCTCTTGGTGGCTTTGGTACGAGCCATTTCAAATCGAACCTCACTCCTCCGCCTCCATGACTTTCCATTCATGCACCCCGCTGGACCAACCGTCCTGTAGCTTGACCACCAATCGCAGCGCGGCGGTTTGCACCGGCTCGAACTCGACCTCACACCACTTGTCCTTGGCGACAGGGTAGTTCCCCTTCGCGGCGACCGGTTTCCAGTTTTGGCCGTCGAGGAACTGAATCTGCCAGGAAACCGGAAGGCGGCACTGACCCCGGCCCGTGTCATCGAACCAATACGCCTTCGCGCCGTTGACGGTCACCGGCTTGGACCAGGTGTATTGCACCCATTCCTCGGTGCCCTTGCGCGGCCACCAATGACAATTCGCCGCCGGTTGCTCGCCGCTGCTTTTGGGTTCGATGCCGTCATTCACCCCGTGCGGCTGACAATTGTCGTTGGCGAAACTGATGGAGACTTTCGCCTCGGCTTCCAGGCCGCCGACTCGCGGCGTAAGCGGCGCGGTCGGCAACCAAACCTTCATCGTGCCGGCCTGACGATTGTCCCAGGCGTAATAGGGGATCGCCCTGAACGGAACTCGCCGGGCCACATTGGCCGGTTGGTAGAGCGTCCTGCGCCAACTTTGATTCGCGGCGATTTCGGCGATGCCGTTGATCGCCACCACGCCGCCGAGCAGCGACTTCTCCTTCCCCGGCTTCAACTCCGCGCTCAGCGGCACGAACATCGCCGCCAAAGGCTCGCTTTGATCGCACTGCTCGAGACAGTAAACCAACGGCCCGCGTTGGATGGCCAGCAAACCATGATTCGCTTTGACGTTTGGGTTGGCCGCGATGCGTTGAACCGGCATGGGCAGGTTTAGTTCAATCTTGTCGCCGCGCTTCCATTTGTGTTGCACCCCGATATAGCCTTGCTTGACGTTGAGCGATGGAATCTTTCGCCCGTTCACCGAAATCGTCAGGGCATCGCACCAGCCCGGCGACCGAAGGCGAAGTTCAAACGAAGTCGGTTGGTTCACGATCGGCTCGAGCACCACCTTTCCGTCCCACGGATACTCGGTCGTGACCCTCAGTTCGACATGAACTCCGGCGACTTTCGCTTTCACCGAACCCTGAATGAAAAGGTTCACCCAGAGCGCATCGTCGCTGACCGCGTAGGCGTAACCGCCCAGCGAGGCGAGCGTGCGCGCGACGTTTGGCGGACAACAGGCGCAGCCAAACCACGGTTGGCGATGATGCGTGCCGGCACTCTCCAGCGGGTTCACGTAGAAGAACTTTGTGCCGTCCCGCGAGACTCCGGCGAGCACGCCGTTGTAAAGCGCGCGCTCGACCACATCGGCATACCTGGCGTCCCCGTAAAGCAACGCGAGCCGATGACCCCACTGGGCCAGCGCGACGGTGGCGCAGGTTTCCTGGTAGGCGGTGGCGTTGGGCAAATCGTAATCCACCGTGAAGCCTTCATTGTGGGCGCTCGGGCCGATGCCGCCGGTGATGTACATGTTCCGCTCGGTGGTGTTGCGCCAGACGCGGTTCAACATCGTGAGCAGACGTTCATCGCTGGTTTCCGCGGCGACATCGGTGGTGCCGGACATCAGATAGGCGGCGCGGACCGCGTGGCCCTTGATGTTGCGATGTTCGTAGATTGGCACATCGTCCTGCCAATAGCTGCCGTCATAGCGGTCCAGCGGCGTCTTGTGTTCCTCCGCGAAGAACTTGCGCCCACGATTCTCCACAAAGAAACGCGCCAGATCGAAGTAACGGTTCTCGCCCGTCACTCGCCAGAGTTTGATGAGCGCCAGTTCGATTTCGGGATGGCCGGGGTAGCCCATGCGCTTGGGTGGCGGGCCGAACACCGAATCAATGTTATCGGCCAGCTTGATGGCGACATTCAGAAAGTTGCGCTTGCCGGTGGCTTGAAAATGCGCGACGGCGGCCTCGAACAAATGCCCGGCACAGTAGAGCTCGTGCCAATCGCGCAGATTCGTCCAACGTTTCGACGGTTCCTTCACGATGAAGTAAGTGTTCAGGTAGCCGTCCGGTTGTTGAGCCGCGGCGAGCGTGGCGATGATTTCGTCGAGCCGCTTTTCCAGCGCCGGATCGGGGTAAGTCGCGAGTGAATACGAGGCGGCTTCCAGCGCCTTGTAGGCGTCCGAGTCCATGAAGACCGGACCTTGATAACCTTCGCGCGCTCCTTTCGCGGCGAGCCTGAAGTTCTCGAGGTTGCCCGCCTTCTCCAGATTCTCGAGATTTACCGGAATGGAGGCGATGCGATTCGTCTCCTGCCGCGGTGACCAGAAGGCGTCGTTGATTGTGACGTCGGTGAAGGGAATGGCGCGGAGCTTTGCGAGCGGTTTCTCCGCTGCTAAAACCGTCAGTGAGGATGGCGTGAAAACAACCGTCAGGCCGACTCCGAAAACACACACCCATTTTCTCATACCCTTGGCTCCTTTGACCTAATCGTGATGATAAACTTCCCAACCCTGACATTGGCTCCATGCCTCCCTCACCCCGGCGGGGATGGCTCTGGGATTCCCGGCGCCGTGAAATTCGATGCTGCTTTCGCAGCGGTAATGAAGAAGGTTCGTGGCGTCGGTCGGCAGCGTGATGGTACCGATACCGAGCTTCTCCAACACAGTGAGGATTTGCTTGCGGCCGGTGTCGCACAGGTGCGCGGGGAAAAAGCCGCGATTGCCGACAATGATCCCGAGGGTGATTGATCCTTTCATGTCGTCCATGACTTTGCGCGTTGAAACGTCATCCGCCGGTGGTTTGGTCAGGCCTGCGGGCCGGCTGCCTCTCGCGACGGCAGTGTGTCACAGCGACAAGACCCGGTCAATCTTGGCGTCCGACCTCTCGTTGTTCGGGGCGCATCTTGTCGGAACCACCATTCAGCAGGTGCCGGCTCCCCGTCGCGCAGGTTCCCCAACCTGCTGTATCGCCGATTTCCAATCGGCTGGCTGTGCGAAGTAGCGCGGTCCGCGGGTTGGAAACCCGCGATCCAGCAGACTGGAAGTCTGCGCTACGGTGGTGCCAACAAGATGCGCCCCGTTGTTCGACGCGATAACTTCACCTGTGCGCGCAGCCCAAGCCAGACCGCCTGGCGGTTTCTTTTAGCAACCGTTTATTGACGCTTCGGCAAACGCGAGAAAAACCCGGGAGCACTCTTGGTGTTGCGCCGTCCAACAAGCCGTAACACGATGGCAACACGCCACCAACTGGAAAACCATTGATTGTATGAAGAAACGACCGTTCACGATCCTGCTCGTCATGATGAATTCCATCGCCGTTCTCCTTGGTCAGGGTGCAAACGCGACCACCGTCGAAAGCGCAAGTCCTGCCGCTCACGCCGTGAACGCGCTCGGCTTGGACCTCCTCAAATCCCCGGGCAACCACGCCAACGCCCTGCTCTCGCCCTACTCGATTCAGTCGGCACTCGCGATGACCTTTGCCGGCGCAGCCGGGCAGACCCGCGAGGAAATGGCCCGGGTGTTGCATTTTCTGGGGGAGGAGGCGGAGTTGCACCGCTCGTTCGCCGCGCTGCGGCAGGCGCTGGAGGACGCGCACAAGAAATCCGCCGAGGGCGCCGAGGGCGCCAGGAAATACGGCGGCCCCGGCGAACCGGTCACGCTCACGGTGGCGAATCGCCTGTTCGGACAACAGGGCCACGAGTTTCGCCAGCCATTCCTCGAATTGACCCGCGACACCTACGGCGCGCCGTTTCAGCCGATGGACTTCCTTCGCAACGCTGCTGCTGCCCGGCTCGAAATCAACTCCTGGGTGGAAGCACAGACGCGCCAGCGGATTCGCGAACTGATTCCCCCCGACGGCATTGACCGCGATACACGCCTGGTGCTGGTGAATGCGATCTATCTGAAGGCGCCATGGGCTCAGGCGTTTTCCACCAACCTGACCAGGCTGCTTCCTTTCCATGTCAACGGTGGCCTGGTGATGTCGCCCACCATGGAACGGCGGGAGCGTTTCGGCTATGCCCAGCGCGATGGCTACCGCGTCGTCACCGTTCCATATAGTGGAGGCGAGATTCAATTCCTGATCCTCCTGCCGGATGCGGTGGACGGACTGGCGGAGTTGGAGGCGAAACTGACACCGCAACTGCTGGCCGGTGCCGCGTCTCCCGACACCGCGGATGTGAAACTGCAATTGCCCAAGTTGAAGCTCGAGCCGCCGCTGATGCGATTGAGCGAGGCTCTGCGTGGCCTGGGCATGAAGTCGGCCTTCGACAAACCCCAAGGCAGCGCCAATTTCGACCCCATGGCGCCGCGCAAACCGGAGGACTATCTCAAAATCTCGGAAGTCTTTCATAAGACCTTCCTGGAATTGGATGAGAAAGGCACCGAGGCGGCGGCGGCCACGGCGGTGGTGATGATGCGGTTCGCGTCGTTGGCCGGAGAAACGCCGAAACCGATCGAAGTGCGCGTGGATCGGCCCTTCCTGTTCGCCATCCAGCACCGGCCCAGCGGGGCGTGCCTGTTCCTTGGGCGCGTGACGAATCCACTTTGAGCGGGCCCCGTCGGCTTCCGCGCCGCCGAGGTTCACAGCCATTCGTATGCCGGCGGGGATGCCGGCGCGCCTGGTTTTTCGAAATCGGTGTCATCAAAATGTCATCAAAATTTGTTTCTTCGCGCGCTTGTCTTGGGAACGCGATTGGCCTAAACGAAAATCATGAACAGGCGACAATTCCTCAAACTAGGCACCACGGCCGCAGTGGCGTTGTCTGCGGCGCGTTACATCCCCACCACCTTTGCGGTCGAGAAGCCCAGGCGCGTCGGCCTCATCGGCACCGGCTGGTACGGCAAGCTGGACCTGTTTCGGCTGATCCAGGTCGCGCCCGTGGAAGTCGTGTCACTTTGCGACGTGGACAAAAAGTTGTTGTCGGAAGCGGCCGAGATGGTGGCGACGCGGCAGGCGTCGAAGAAAAAGCCCCGCACCTACGGCGATTATCGTGAGATGCTCAAGGAACGGGACTTGGACATCGTCCTGGTCGAGACTCCCGATCACTGGCACGCCCTGCCGACCATCGAGGCCATTCAAGCGGGCGCGGATGTTTTTGTGCAGAAGCCGGTGAGTGTGGATGTGGTTGAAGGCCAGGCCATGCTCGCCGCCGCGCGCAAGCACGGGCGCGTAGTGCAGGTGAACACGCAGCGCCGCAGCACGCCGCACCTGATTGAAGCGCGCGATCGGGTGCTCAAGGAGGGCAAGCTCGGCCGGATCGGCCACGTGGAAATTTGTTGTTACTGGGGCATGGGCCGGGCCGGCAAAGCCCGCGAAGTCCCGCCACCCGATCATCTCGATTACGAAATGTGGACCGGACCGGCCCCGATGCGGCCGTTCACCGAGCGCACCCATCCGCGCGGCTGGCGCATCTTCATGGAATATGGCAACGGCATCGTGGGCGACATGTGCATTCACATGCTCGACATGGTGCGCTGGATGTTGGACCTGGGCTGGCCCAAGCGCATCAGTTCCACCGGTGGCATCCTGGTGGAGAAGGATGCCACGGCCAACACCACCGATACGCAGACCGCGACGTTCGATTACGGCGACCTGCAAGTGGTGTGGAATCATCGCACCTGGGGCGACATGCCCGATCCGGATTATCCGTGGGCGGCGATTTTCTACGGCGAGAAAGGCACGCTCAAGACCAGCGTGTTCAAATACGAGTTCTTCGAGCGCGGCAAGAAACAACCCACCCTGCGCGGCGAGCCGTTGTTCGAGTACGACAAGTATCCGGAAGACCAAACCGAGAAGGATTTGGAAAGACACGTTGCGTCCGCCATTCGCTGGCATTGGCAGGACTTTCTCAAAGCGGCGGCCACGCGCGGCCGACCCGTGGCAGACATCGAACAGGGATATATCTCGAGCACCGCCTGCATCCTGGCGAACATCTCCCAACAACTGGGCCGAAGTCTGGTGTGGGACGTGGCCAACGGTCGCGTGGCGGGTGACGAGGAAGCCAACCGGCTGCTACGCAGGCCGTACCGCGCGCCGTGGGTGCATCCGGAGCCGGGGAAGGTGTAGCACAGGCCTGTCTTGCTGAGGACCGCCAACCAAAGCGCTGGGGCGGAAGTTACCACTCCACCCCACCCGCCTCCGCCCTTGCCGACTCCAGAAAGGCCTTGAGGATAATCAAACGCCGCTCCGCCAGGTGGCGCGCGTAGCCGAGTTGCAACTGCGCTGGTAATTCATCGAAGTTCCGCTCAAGCACACGCAAGGCGTCACTGAAGCGCACAAACCTCGTGTCGCGGCCCACCTTGCTTACGGTTCGCAGGATGCCGACCGCGCCGAGTTGTTCGAGAATGTCCGCGTCGCGCATCAGCGTCCCCTCGAACGAAGTCGGTTTGCCTGATGGGAGATGAGTGCGAATCGCTTCGACGACGGCGGGGATTTTATCTTCCGGAAACCCAACTTGGCGCAGCAGACCCGGCGTTCTCTCCATCGCATAACCGACATGGTCCCAGCCGGGCAGCTTCGCCGGGTCTTCGGGCCGGTGGCCGATGAACACGCCCAAATCGTGCAACCACACGGCCGCATACAACACGTCGTCGTCGAACGGCTGCCCGTCCGCCAGAAGCTTTGCCAACTGATACAGTCGCGCTTGATGGCTGAATTTATCCGGCGGATTGGCGTTCCCGCGGATGTAATCGGCGATGGCTTGGCGGTAAGTTGATTCGTTCATGCCCCAGGTCGCGGCATTACACCGTTTTCCCGCGGCGCTTCCAAATGAAATCCAGAACTATCCCCGAATCCGCCAGCAAAGGGCGACTCTTCGTATCCACCACCACTCCGCTGGTGCCCACGAGGCAGAGCTTCACGATGTGCTCGAACCACAGTGCTGATGTGTGAATGGTCGCGCTCCTCGTTCATGGGCTTGGGGCGCGGACCAGGTTGCGCTGTGCCTCCGCTGCGTCCGCCAGCTGGAGGGTCGCCCGTGCCGCATACAACCGTTGGCGCGCGTCCTCGTAGATCAGGCGGTATTCGGTCATCAGCAGCTCCTGAAACGGCACCTCGCGCGTGTCGTTGCCCAGCAGAATGATTTCGGGTTTGAAGCGCGCCAGTTCGGTGGCGAGCCGCGCGGGGGTCATGTCGCCGGCCCACAATCGTTTCAAGGGCACAACCGCCAACGGCGGCGGCAGCGGAATGTTCGCATGGAACGAATGGACAATCTGATCGGTGTACATCCATCGGGTGAAAGGTTTCAGCCGCGCGATTTCCTTGAGCACCAGCGCGGCATGAAGTTGGGGCGAACTGCGAATGTCCGCGATTTGCAGCCAAACCCGCGTTCCCATCCAACCCGCGGCGCCCAACGCGAACAGGAGAGCCGCAAGAGAACCCAGCGCGGCGCAGCCGAAAGCCAACTCAGAACTGAAGGCAGGGGAATGAACGGCAGAGGAATGAAAAGTGGAGAACCGATGTTTCTTTCCCTTGCCGTTTATTCCCTTGCCCATTCCCCTCTGGCGGCCACGCACAATCGCGGACCAGGCAAACACCAACCCGACCGCAGCGCACCAGCACAGCGGAACTGCCAGGTGAATGTAATAATAGGCCCACCACGGTTTGTGGTTCGTGAACACGAGCAGCGCCAACGCCAGCCAGACTGGTGGCAGCATCGCCGTTGGACCTTTGCGCAGCCGGGTAAACAGAACGAACATCCCCAAGACCGCCGGCACCGTTAAATCCCAATTCTTCAGCAGGATGCTCCAATCGAACGCATGGTCCGCAGGCGAGCCAAACTCGAACGATTTCACGCCGCCGAAATGGGAGGACCACGATTGGCCGAAATGAGCCAGATATGCGCCGTGCTCGATGAGCCAATCCACGAACACGAAAGCAGCCGCGAGACTCACGCCGAGGACCAGCAGTGCTACGAACAAACGGCGGAGGGATTTCAGCGCGATGGATGGCGCGCACGAACCCCTCAACCGGTCTAAAGACCACCCTCTCCCCATCGGATGGGGAGAGGGACGGGGTGAGGGGCTTGGAGGGCGGGATGGCATAGTCGCCAATTGGTTGTCGCGCTGCCGCAGCCACACGATCAGCGCCGCCAGGGGCAACAGATACAGCGGCACCAGCTTCATCAGCGCCGCGAGACCGAACAAGATTCCGCAGAGGATTTCAGCCGCGTGCCAGCGCCCGGGCCGGACGACGACCAAAACCGCAAGTCCAGCAAGGGCGGTTGCCAGCGACGGTATCTCCAACATGCAGGAGGAACTCAGTTCCAGAAATCCCGGCGAGACGAGCAGCAGTGCGGTGGTCAACGTGCCAACCAGAAGCCCGGAAATGCGCCAGACGATGACGAACACGCCGGCCAGCAGCAAGGCGGTGAATGCGGAGGTAAGTAATCGTGGCCCGAGAATCGAGTAGTGGGACAGCGCATCCTGCCTGTCTGGGTTGTCGTGGGACAGCGCGTCTCGCCTGTCTGGGTTGTCGTGGGACAGCGCGTCTCGCCTGTCCGCCTGCCCCGGTTCCGCGGCGGCGGACGTTGATCCCGTTCCGGGTAGCGCCGGTTTTCCAACCGGCGACCGCGCCGACTCGAAAGTCGGCGTTACCAGTCGGCTGCTCCAGTTGCGGGATTGGAGCTTGAGGATCTGCGTAATCAACCATGTATGGAACGGCGGTTGATCATTCCACACCTCGCTGTAGAGCCGGTGACCGTGCAAACACAACGTGGCCTTGGCCACCTCGAATCCTTCATCCGCACCGATTTGAACTGCCGTCCGCAACGGAATCCAGCTTTGCAGCAGAAAGAACGCACCCAGCAGGACGGCCACGACGACGACGGGTTTCGCGGATTCGCGTGCGCGCTTTGCCGCGCTCGCTTCTGCCGGTTTCGGAATTCGAGTCGGAGCGACGGCCGCAGGCGGATGGGGCGCGGCGGAAGGCATGACCTCAAGGCAGCCACGGCCCGCTAGGCGGACCGGACGGTGGTGAGCCGGAATCCCAGGTCCGGTGCCAGGAAAGCGTTCGCAGTTCCGGCAACTTGACCAACTCCACGTGGCCGTCAGCGAAAGCGACGTTGACCCCCCAGTTCCTCGGGAGCGGTTGGTTGCGCGGCCAATTGCGGGGCGCGCTGGCCGGCGGTCGGGAGCCGTGCCGGGCGATGGTCACGCATCCGATGGGATAGAGCGGATTGTATCTCGCAACGTCTCGCTCACCGAAAAACAGGTTTTCAGCCGGCAACTGATTTGGCTGGGGGGAGATGAACACCCAAATTCCATCTACAAAGACCGGCGTCTTGGAGGAATTCCGGAGGCTGGCTGCGGAGACGAAGGAATACTGCGGGCTGAACAGGGCATCCACCCGGCTGGGATACACCCAGGCGTTCAGCGCGTAACTGCCCGTTGTGTCATACTCCGGATCCAGCGGAACACCAGGCAAGGACCAGCAATGGGCTGCGGTACCGGGGTTGAACGGATTCCGCATGCCCGGCGTGTTGTATGCCACTGGCTGCGGCTGGCTGGCGACCGGACATATCCGAATGTCGCTTGTGCTGGTCTTGGACGCCCCGAGACGGCGATACCAAATCCGGTCACCGTTGGTATCCAGCGGCAAGCCCCGATCAAACTCCTGCCAATACATCAACGCCATCTGATCCAACTGTTTGAGATTGCTCAGGCACGTGACCTGATGCGCCTTGAGCTTGGCCGACGAAAGCCCCGGCAGCAGCAGCGCCGCCAGAATGGCAATGACGGCGATCACGACCAGCAGTTCGATCAACGTGAAGGCGAATGTCGTCACCTTTCGTTTGGCGTTACGCATGAATCTGGAAAGGCTTTCATTCATTCCGTCGAGTTCCTAAGCAAAAGATCGAGATTCGTGAACACCAATGGCGGGCGATGAATGTATTTGGATTCCTCGACCCGCAAGCTCATCAGGGTTTTGGATGGCGCGAACAGTTTGACCGAGGCGACGCTCCCATAACCCTCGGCACGGTTCTTGGGGGATTGCCAATAGACGAAATAAATGGGCACGAATTTCCCGGTTCGCTTCAGTCCCTGGTTCGCAAACGATTCCGGCTCGATCCGCACCACGCAGTCTCGATTCAGCGACGAAACATCCATCCGCGCAGCAGCGAGCCACTGAGTGGCCAGTTGGTACGCGCCGTTCGTATCCATGCGACTTTTGGGCCAGCGGTATTTGTCGATCCATTCAAGGCAATCGCGATCTTGGTGCGCTCCCTCCACGAAGGACAACTTGTGATCCACGGAAACGAAATAGCCGTACGCGCGCGTATGGACGTTGCCGATCATACGCGGAGGCATGTGCGACAGACCGTAGCCGACGATAAACGCGCGGGTCAAATCTGTTTCGGTAATCGGGAACTTTTCCGGCAGGTCCAATTCCTTCGCCACGCGGTTCGCCTCCTCCAGCACCAGGTGTAGAGCTTCCCTCTCATAGGCTCTTGTGGTGAAGCGAAACGCCTCGGACGTCAATTTCCCATCCGGACGGAAGAGATTGGGGACATGCGAACGATTCGTCGTTGGCGCGTTCGTTTCGAATTGCGCGTCTTGAGCAACAGCGGCCAGAACCGCCGCGGCAAGACATAGGCAAAGATGCAGACGACCGACTCTCATACGCCTATTCTTTCGACGGGTCACCGACTCGGCCAATAAACAGAACCAGACCCGTCTGGTTGTCGCGAATCAGGAACAGAAACGGATGATTGGCGTTGAACACAGGGCGTTTGGTGACCCCGATCTCATCAAAAGCGACGGCCGTGCTCGCGGCAGTTTCGGTGCCTTCTTCATCCACATCCAAGCGAGCTTTGTGAATCGCCGCTGCGATATAAAGTCGCTTTCGGGGCGTCATTCCAGAGAAGTCGGCGTCAAGGGTGAAGGCCTGCTTCATCCCCAACTTGTCTAAGGGCGACTCCAGATCGAATGCTGAAGCCAAGCGGAACCGGGGCAGGAAAACCGCCACTTCCTGATCTTTGCAGTTCCGGCTCCACTGCCCAATTCGGCTGGGTGAAAGTTGTTTTTCGATTGCCGGGAGTCCCCCGCGCTTCTTCGGCAGACAAAGGATCATTGAAAAATGATCGGAAACGTAAGGCATCCGCAACACCTGCACGCCAGATATCTCCGCGTAGCCAAGTGTCGCCGTGACGTTCATCATCGGGACCATCACGGGATTCCCACCATCGAGGTAAAAAGGCGCGTCTGTGGTCGCCGCTTTTTGGAATTGCGTCGCCCATTTGCCTTTGAACCAAACGGCGTTCACGAGGATCAATCGCGTATCCGAATTGGGGAGAGTGGGCGGCAGGATTTCGATGATCTTCTCTCGCGTTTTGTCAGCCACCCAACCGTTGATCTGTTTTCGCGCCGCAGCCGCTTTTACCGGATCGAATCCGCCCGGCCAGCCCGTGAGATCAATCTCGTTCAGGCTGCTGTCGTAGTTGTCACGAAGCAAGTCCTTAAACGGCTTTAGAAACGGATAGCCGCTTTGCCCAAACAGCGAATTGGCAACAACGATTTCGCAACCCTTCGCACTCCGTTCCATCGTTCCGTTCAGCAAAGCGCGGTAAACGGCATGAACGTTACCCCTAACCTTGGAGAAATGAAGAACGCCGGCCATCTCTCGGGCAGTTTCACCCTGCGCTCCCGCATAGCTCATAGCCATAGCGGTGTGAATTGAGAATGGCGAAACGACCACATTGCCGGGCTCGCTCGCCAGTTCCCGGTACAAGTCAACGCAAAAGGCGTTGTTCGCCCCCGCAACGCTCTCAACTGACGCTGGGAGTGCGCCTGCTCGAGGCGAGTCCAGCCAAGCAGCCAGAACGATTGCACATGCGAACCGAAATGAGGAGTTCATAAGACAAAACTCAGTATTGATACGGCGGGCGATACGGCTTGTAGTTGTCCCAACTTGTGTTCAACCCGTTCACCGTGAGTCCAGAATGTCCGACTACATAAAGCTTGCTCGTCGCGCGCTTTCCTACCGGGATGCCATCAACGACGACATTCTCATTTCCAGGAACCGGCAAAGGAGCATCAACAAAAGCGGGTTCCGAAGCAAAATCGAGGCAACTTGCAAGCGGATGGCCACTCATCCAGAGAACGTAAAAAGCGTTGAGGGTTTCGGTGTAGGCTTTGAGCCGATTAGCCGTATAATAATATCCAGTATGCTCTTTTGCCCACCCGACAAATGCCTGAGGGCCGACTTTGTTCCGTGCGACTTGGCTGGATGCCTTCATCGGAACAATACCGAAGGCGCGATGCCATGTCTTCTTCCTTGCGGTGGAGCACCCATCGAGAAAAACGAACCGATAAGGGTTCGCGGTTTGTATGCCTTTCAGAAACCTGTGTTTGTTCCCTAACAAATTGGCCACTTCGGCAGAGGTGATGTAAACGTCACCGGCTGCATTGTCAAGCCGTGTACCGGCGGCGTCTCCATGCGCATAGCAGTAAAACTGTTTGTGCTCCCGCTGGCGAGAGCAGGCAACAAATTGCCCTCAATTGATATCTCGGTCCACACGCAAGACGGAGTGGGCGGCGGTGATCTGCGCGTCACATATCCTGGATACTCCCCGCATGAGTCAGGAAGGTAACGGTTAAAAGCTGATCCATACACATCCCAAGTCCAGCGCGGAGCTATCAGGGCGTCCACCACGCCCTGCATTCCATTCCAGACCACACCGTTCTTAGCAAACGCGGTAACGAGCGAGCCGTAATACGGCACACCGGTATGCGGGGTGAACATGTATGCAAAAATGAAATCTGGGCCCCATTCCGTCAATGCTCCGGTCGCCCTGGTCAGAATCTTTGTGCTGGTCCCGGATGCGATTGGCGCTGCAGATTCATCCAAAAGGGTCACGTCGAAGACAGCCTCAACAGTGTCCCCCGTAAATGGACTTTCGTTGGCGTAGGTCACGTTCCAGTCCTCCTGAATCATTCCACTCGAAGTTGTGTTTGGCCCAATGGTTCTGATGAGAGTTGACGGAGTGGTGGATGGGTCGTACAGGTCAATCGTGTAGGTTGCATTCCAGACGGGCAATTCCGCGTCCAGATAAGCTCCCGCGTCATCGAACATCGAACCAGCTTCAAAGAACTGAAGGACGTTGTCCGAATAGAAGGGGTGGATCGGGCCTGCCGCCAAAAGAATGGCCTCATCGGATCCCGGATTCAACAGCCCCAGTTGAGGTTGCAGGAATCGCTGCCCGGGGCGATCAAAAGTTGTGTTCCACAGCAGGAGACATTTTCCGTCGCCCGAGGCGGCAAGGTCATCAAGAGTCGCCGCAGCTCCATCCACATTGAGATTCACTCCGCCGATACTCACAAGGAGTGCATGGCTGACGGGCACCTTGAAACTGAAAATGCCTGGTTCCTCCTCCATGACTTGGACCACCGTCAGGGGGTTGTCCGGTGTTAACGGGTCCGTTCCCAATGCTTTCTCAATCCGGCCCACCATGCCGTCGCCGTCCAGATCAGCGTCGTCGTAAATCGGATTGACCGAATCATGCACGGCGGTTTCAGTGTGGGTGGCATTGATCTTTGTTTCCAAGCCCTCATCCCATTGGCCGTCGCCATCGGCATCCTCAATATAATCCGGAAGGCCATCGCCATCGGTATCTTTCGGTTGAGCGCTGCTGTAGCTGATCGTTGCGACGTAATGCAAGCCGATGCTCACCGGCGAGCCGGCGTTGTTCTTGGTTTGGTTGGGCTGGATGGTGTATTGGGCCAGCCCGGCTTCCGCCGCCGTCCGGCTGCCGGTTTGGAACAGCGGACCAGAAGGGGCGCGATAATAACTTCCGAGCGGGCCGGCGTAATAGACCGGAGCGGAAGTCAACACTCGGTCGTTGGCTCCATCAGGCGACAACCGGTCGGCTTGCCACCATTCAAGTTCGCCGGGGAGACGTTTCCAATATCCGTTGTAATCGTGATCGAGGGGTTCGGTGGTGTCCTGGACAAAGGGGACCTTGTCGAAGATGTTATCCTTGAACACCCAGTTGCCCGAGGAACTGACGACCGGCGCAAGGCGCAATTGGCCGCCACGGAACAGGTTGTTCCGAGCCTCAAAGGCAAAGTCCACGCTGGGAGAAGCAGGCTGGGAAGCTGGGTGCAAGTTGATGTAAACCCGGTCAAACAGAGTGTTCTGCCAGTTCAAATACGCCACGCCCGGGTACTGCTCAAAAGTGTTTGGATCGTACGTGGCGTAGCCCAAATCCAACTCGCCCGCGGCAAGGTTGCAGTCGCGGAGTATAAGCCCCAAAGAGGAGGTATTGATCCACGAGACGTATTGCGGTCGGCCATCATAACCGGAGATGAAGTGATAGCACCAAGTGGGGGGCACGCTGAAGTTGGAAAAGCGAAAGCTCAAATTCGGCTCCGGGTCGAATCCGGCAACGGTGAACAATTCCGCCCGGCAAGGAATCCACGGCCATTTTCCAAAAGGTGCGCCGTACGGGGAAGGCGTACCGTCTTGAACAAGTTCAACCGTTGTGAAGGTGTTGGGTGCTTGGGGAGTGCCCTGGCTGTTGAAGGATGCGCCGTCCAACAGGACAAACCCACGGCTTGTAAAAGCGGGCCACGGATCCTCAAATTCATCATACCAAATATACGAGTCATTCCGCACGGCGATTGCCGTTCCCGGCTGCACCGTGATGCTCCCGCCGTCCAGGATCATGTTGGCCACGGTAAAATCCAGTGCGTCGTACCAAAAGCCCAAATCCGGCGGCCCACTCACGTACCGCGGCGTCTGTGGGAACAACGTCAGTTCGCCAGACAGAACCATGAAACGTGGGAACTCGATTGGAGGCTGAGTGGCCTTCGACTTCAATGCCGTCAGCAGAACTGCGGGGAGGCCGGCGGTGGTGCCTTTCTCACGAAAGTCGCTGTCGGCTTTGAGGTAAAATGCGCCCCCGCCCGAGGTTTGAAACGGATCGTTATTGGAGATTGTCTTGTAGTTGCCGAATGAGCCTTGCGTCTCTGGATAAAAGCCATTGTAACTCCCTGTCGGCGTCGGGGCACCCAACGAGGTCACGTTGGTCACGTTGGCGAAGATGGAGTTTTTGAATGAATTCGGGAAAGACTGGGCCGTGCTGATAAGCACGTCCGCCTGGGCCACGGTGCAATGGTTGAAGGTCGCGCTGCCGCCGGACCCGCTGCCCGTGCTGTAGCTTTGGGTCAGCGCCCAACCCACGTTGGCCAGCAAGGCGTTGTTGACCGTGAGGTACACGCCCGCCCCGCTGGATCCCGAACTCACCACCACGCTGACCAAATTGACCGCGCGGATGCAGTTGACCAACTGCGCGTGAGCCAGGGTGGCCGTGACGTACGAGCCTTCCAAACGGATGGCTTCTTGTGCGTAGCAGATGCGAAGGTTGCTTAGATTCGGGCCGCTGAGCCAATAAGCCCATAACGCCGGATTCGCATAGCCATCAGGGTCAATGACTCCCGTGTAGTCGAGATCGAAGCTGAGTTTTTCGCCGATGCTGTTGTCATCGAGCGCTGTGAAAGTCGCCGGACGGTAACTGGACGTTCGGCAAATCAGGCTACCGTTCAGCTTGATGGTCGTGCCCGCTTTATACTTGAACACGGCGCAACCCTCGATGATCACCGGGCCGTTGCAATAGACATTGTCGGCCACGAGGTAAGTCGTGTCCCCTTGGAACACGATCACGCCGGTCATCGTTCCGCCCAACTCCGCAATGTAATCAATCACCACCCCGTGGGGAATCGCAGCCAGGAGTGCGGGCGACTGGGCGGGACTGGCGCTTATCTCCACCAGCCCTCCCACCTGCGCCTCCGATTCTTCTCCAGTGGAGCGCCGGTCTGTGGCCGGCTTTCCTCGTTGATATGACTTTGGCGGCCGGTCCGCAGTAATCCGCCCATCACGAGATGGCTCAGGTCCAAAGCCGGTCCCAGACCGGCGCTCCGCTACACCGGTCGCCGCCTCCGCCACGCGGGTAAGCGGTTCCGCAAAAGCAGCGGGCGATGAGCCTGCGGTGGCCAGCAGGCTGGATGATTTCAACGGTTTCGCGTTGGCTTGCGCGGTTGGGGTTGGCTTGGGAATGAAAGCGTAACCGTCCCAAGCCCGGCTGTCGCGAATCCGTTGGGCGGCTCCGGATTCCCGGCCACATTCCGGCAGCGCGTCCAAGGCGGCCTGAAGGGAGAGGCAATTGACCGTTTCGATCAAAAACGTCCGGCCTTCCTCCGGGATCGTCCGGAATTCCTTGGCCACTACGGCCTGGGTGCCGTTGGGATGGGCCGCGCTTGCGGGCGTGTAGGCGCGGCCCGTGCCAATGACCAGTTCGGAAAAACCCAGCACCTCATCCATCAAGTCGGGACTTACCTTGCGGCGCCGCACCGTTTCGTTCGGCTCCACGTAAAGGGGACGGCGCAGCTTCTCCGGCTGGGGCGCATCGTAGAATTCCGTGATGACCTGGATTTGGGCATTGGTGGGGAAGCCATAATCCCGCGGGTCCAATCGCCCGGTGATGACGACGTCCTGCTCGAACGAGCCTTTCTGCAAAGTGTAAACCACGTCGGCGCACACGCCGCCCGAGAACGCTTCCGGATAGACGACGCGGTTGCTCGCCACCAACACGCCGACGCTGTTGGTGACGGTGGAAATGACGGCGAAACGGCCGTCGTCCGGGCTATACAACGCAAGGGCAACCGGCGTCGAACGCAACGTCGTGCCGTCCACGAGCGAAGTGGTCACGGCACCAATGACATTCAGGTCCGCGTTGAGCCGCGTGCGGTGCTGCACGCGATCCGCCACAAAGGCATCCTCGGTCAGTTCGAAGCTGGCGTCGCTGGGCGAGTATTTTTCCCCATCCCAGTAATTCATGCCGGTGGCGATTTCCACCACCTGCGCTCCCGCGCTGGCGTGCGCTTGGGCAAAGCGGTTGGTGGCGGCCGGCGCGGAAGCATCCGGCTCGCGTTTCCAACTGCGATGGTTCGGGCCGACTTCATTCAGCACGAGGTTTTGCCGGGCTTGGGGCGCGGTACGCCCGGCGGTCAGACTGGTCGCATTCGTGTTCCATGCTTCCAACAACGCGGGGTTCAGACTTGCGCGGGCTTGCACCCGGGACGCCCACGGAGGGGATTGCCGCAACAGGGTGTTTGTGGTCGAAGTGAGAGAATTAGTGGTCGCGAATCCCGATTCAGTCAGGAGCAGCAGCATCAGCGTGACAAGTCCGGTCCCAAGCACGGTTGGGAACGTAGGGTTGGGAACGTGGGGTTGGGAACGTAGGGTTGGGAACGTGGGGTTGGGAACGTGGGGTTGGGAACGTGGGGTTGGGAACGTGGGGTTGGGAACGTGGGGTTGGATTCATAATGCGCCTCGCATGGTAGTTGGCTGCGGAGATGGAACGACTGGTTTCCGTGGCCGGGAGGTTGAGCTTGTGCCCTTTGCCTTCATGAACTATCGGGCAGGTTCCGGCTCTCGCAAGTGAAACGGCGCGCCTGTGAGGCAGGAAACCTGCCATGCAGATTGTTTATCCTCCCGAAGGCCTCCAGCGTCAAGCGTAAAGATGAACAGCTTAACGGTGGACTTTGACCACCGCCCCCTTGCCCGGTGAGCCGGCCTGTAGCGCCGGATTTCATCCAGCCGTATCGAGAGTTTGATTCGGCAGGTCGGCCTGACGCCTGCTAACGGCGGGCAGAGACAAAGCATTACCCAAAAGCAAACTTGAAACGAATTGAATCCCGTGGGCATCATCCGCGTCAACCATCCGCCCGGGCGCGTTTGCGTGGCCGGCGGGCGTTGCCATGAAGTTTGTCCGACTGATGCCAAACCTCGCCACAGTATTCGTGGCGGGTCTGTTGTTGAAGCAGCCGTTGCTGTTGGCAGGTGAGAAACGTCCGGCCGGTCGCGACATCTATCGCCAGCAATGCGCGAGTTGCCACGGTCGCAACGGCCAGGGGGTCGAGGGAAAATACGACTCCGCGCTCCACGGCGACCGCTCCCTTGAGAGCCTCATCCGCTACGTGCAACGCAACATGCCCGAGGACGACCCGGACAAGTGCGTGGGCGAAGACGCGGCGGCCGTGTCGCGTTACATCTACGATGCCTTCTACTCGCGCGAAGCGAGGCTGCGCAACAACCCGCCGCGGGTCGAGCTGGTGCGGCTGACCAATCGCCAGTATGTCAATACCGTCGCGGATTTGCTCAAGCACTTCACCGGGAGCGATGCGCCCATCAAGGAGGAACGCGGTCTGCGGGCGACGTATTACAACGCCAAAGACTTCAACCGGGACAGGCGAGTCATCGAGCGGGTGGACCGGCAGATTGACTTCGACTACGGCGAGGGCACGCCGGACACGGAACACTTCCCGACCAACCAGTTTTCGATGCAATGGCGCGGGTCGTTGATCGCGGAGGAGACGGGCGATTACGAGTTCATCTTGAAAACCCCGAACGGGGCGCGGCTGTGGGTGAACGACGATCAGGAGCCGTTGATTGACGCATGGGTGGCATCGGGGGAACTCACCGAGCACAAGGCCACGCTGCGGCTGCTGGGCGGGCGCGTCTATCCGCTGCGGGTGAATTACTTCAAGTTCAAGGACCGCGAAGCCGCGATCTCCCTCCAATGGAAACCGCCGCACGGCGCCCGGCAACCCATCCCGGCGCGCAATCTCGCTCCCGCGAACACCACTCCCACTTTCGTCCTCTCCACGCCGTTCCCGCCTGATGACAGCAGCGTGGGGTATGAGCGTGGCGTGGCCGTTTCCAGGGCCTGGGATGAAGCCACGACGCAGGCGGCCATCGAAACCGCCAACCATGTGGTGAAGAATCTCGACCGCCTTTCCCGCAGCAAACCGGAAGACACGAACCGGCAGGCGAAAGTGGAAAGCTTCTGCGCCGAGTTTGTGGCCGCCGCGTTCCGCCGGCCGCTGACCGAGGACCAGCGGCGCACCGTGGTGTCATCGCAATTCAAGCCGGGCGCGGCGGTGGAAGACGGCGCGAAGCGCGTCGTCCTGCTGGCCCTCAAGTCACCGCATTTCCTGTATCTGGGTCTCGACAACCGCAAGCCCGACGACTTTGAGGTGGCGGCGCGGCTTTCCTTTGGCCTGTGGGATTCGTTGCCGGACAGTGAACTGTTGAAACGAGCGACGGCCGGTGAATTGCGCACGCGCCCACAGATCACGGCCCAAGCGCAACGCCTGTTGGGCGACCCGCGCGCTCGGGCCAAGCTCCAGTACTTCTTCCATCACTGGCTGCAAATGAGCCACGTGGATGATCTGGCGAAGGACGACAAATTGTTCCCCGGGTTCACGCCCGCGATCATCGCCGACCTGCGCACGTCGCTGAACGTTTTCCTGGAGGATGTTGCCTGGAACGAAGCCTCCGACTATCGCAAACTGCTTTTGGCGGATCACCTGTTTGTGAACCAACGGCTGGCGCAGTTCTACGGTTTGGAATTTCCCCAAGACGCGGCGGCGGACGATTTCGTGAAAATGACGCTCGATGCCAAGGAGCGTTCCGGAGTGCTGACGCATCCTTACCTGCTCGCCGCGTTCTCCTATCAGAAGTTCACTTCGCCGATTCATCGCGGGGTTTTTCTCACGCGCAACATCGTCGGCCGCGCGCTCAAGCCGCCGCCCATGGCGGTCGCGTTCATTGACACCGATTTTGCGCCCAACCTGACGATGCGCGAAAAAGTCGCTGAACTCACGCGGCCGCAGGCCTGCCAGAGTTGTCATTCGGTCATCAATCCGCTGGGCTTCAGCCTGGAGCATTACGATGCCGTCGGCCGCTTCCGCACCAGCGACAACGAAAAGCCGATCAACGCCGTCAGCGACTTCACCACGGACGACGGTCAGACCATCCGCCTGGCGGGCGCGCGCGACGTGGCGGAATTCGCGACCGCCAGCGAGCAGGCGCAAAATGGCTTCATCGAGCAACTGTTTCATCAAGTGGTCAAACAGCCGATGCTCGCCTACGGGTTTGATGTGAAGCAACGTCTGCGCCTGTCGTTCATCGCGTCGGATTTCAACATCCAGAAGCTGCTGGTGGAAATTGCGACGATCTCGGCGTTGCATGGAGTCGAGAAGCCGATGGCACAAAGGCAGTGAAGCGAGTCTGGCGCGACGCCAGCCCGGCCGAAACAGGGCTACGCGTTCTTAACGCAGAGGTCGCAGCGCGGCTGAAGCCGCCACCACGGAGCGCGATTCTCCCTCTCCCAGCGGGAGAGGGCCGAGGTGAGGGAGCGCGCATCGAAATCATGGCACATCCAGCAAACGCAGAGGCGCCCCTTGAAGCGAACCGTTCTCCCTCACCCTTTTTTCCCTCTCCCGCTGGGAGAGGGAAAATGCTGGTGGAGGCCCGCTGAACTCATTGCCGTTTTTGCGCGAAGTCGCGTTAAGGCACCACCGAGGGAGAGGTTGCCCTCTCAAGCCCGGGATCACTCCAGACTTTCCGCGAAAAATCCACGAAAAATCTGTGTGCATCCGCGTCCATCTGTGGTTAAATTCTCCGCCATAAGACCATGAACGCCATTCATCGCCGCCATTTCATCAAGCAACTGGGCGTCTCCGCCGCCACGCTGCCGTTTCTCGTGGGTCTGCCGAGTCTCGGCCTCGCCGCGCCCGCGCGTCCGCGGCAACGGTTGATCATCATGTTCAGCCCGAACGGCACGATCCCGCCCGCGTTCTGGCCGGACGAAACCGGCAGCGATTTCAAGCTCAAGGAAATCCTTTCGCCGCTTGAAGCGTTCAAGGACCGGATGCTGGTCTTGAACGGCCTGTGCAACAAGGTGCGCGGCGACGGCGACAATCACATGCGCGGCATGAGCTGTTTGCTCACGGGCATTGAGTTGTTTCCCGGCAACATCCAAGGCGGCTCGGACACGCCGGCGGGTTGGGCCAGCGGCATTTCCATTGACCAGGAGATCAAGAACTTTCTCCAGAGCCGCGAAGAAACCCGCACGCGCTTCGGCTCGCTGGAGTTCGGAGTGGGTGTCACCGACCGAGCCGATCCCTGGACGCGCATGTCCTACGCCGGGCCAAACCAGCCGGTCGCGCCGGTTTCGGATCCATATCAGATGTATCAAAAGCTCTATGGCCAGATGAAGGACCGGGAGCACCTGCAAAGCGTCCTGGATGATGTGCGCGGCGACTTGAAGAAAGTCCGCAAGCTCATCAGCGCTGAGGATCGCCGGATGCTGGACGAACACGAAAGTCTCGTGCGCCAGATGGAAAAAGAGATCGCCGAGGCCGGCCGGCAGAAGTTGCGCGTCGGCCCGCCCACGCTCGAAGAAGGCGTGGCGGACCAAAACGACAACGTTCCGCGCCTGAGCCGGATGCAGATTGATCTGCTGGTGAACAGTTTTGTCAACGACATGGCCCGCGTGGCGACGTTGCAATACACGAAATCCGTCGGCTCGGCGCGCATGAACTGGCTGGACATCAAGGACGGCCACCACGCCCTTTCGCACGAACCGGACAAGGACGAGGTGTCCCAGGAAAAACTGGTGAAGATCAACCGTTGGTTCTGCGGCGAACTGCGTTACCTCCTCGAGAAACTGGCCAATACTCCGGAGCCGGGAGATCAAGGCAGCTTGTTGGATCACACGCTGGTCGTCTGGACAAACGAACTGGGCAAGGGCAATTCCCACACGCTCAAGAACATTCCGTTCGTGCTGGTCGGCGGTGGCTTCGGTTTCCAGATGGGCCGTTCGCTCAAGTTCAACGAGTTCGCACACAACCGTCTTCACCTGGCTCTGGCCCATGCGGTCGGCCACCGCATTGAAACCTTCGGCAAACCTTCGTTGTGCGAAGGCGGGCCGTTGGACCTCGCCTGAACCCGCCACCGGTGGAGAAAGGCCGGGGTGACTGCATCGCACCACCCCGAAGCCGGCTGCTTTACGCCGCCGGGGTATTGCTCTGGCCTCCCTTGTGTTCATTCCCTGGATACGAATGACCGCGGCGCGTTGTGGCGTGCCGTTGCTTGGGGTCTGCCTGGCGATTCAAAGCCTGGCTGCTGGCGGTACCTTTCGAAGTGACCCGATTACCTGATTGACTCGTGGGAAACGGCCGATGGTCTGCCGGAAAACTCGGCCACAGCGATGGCGCAGACCGCCGATGGCTTTCTTTGGTTTGGAACTTTCAACGGCCTGGTGCGGTTCGACGGCTTGAAGTTCACCGTGTTCAACCGCTTCAACACGCCCGCACTGCCGGATAACAACATCGTAAACTTGCACCTCGACCGGCAGGGTCGCCTCTGGGTGAGCACGAGCCTCGGTCTGGTCGTGCGCGAAACCATGCCGGTGGAGAGCGCAGAGGTTGACTGGCGCACACTCACGGCACAAGACGGCTGGAAGGGTGATCTCGTGCGCAGCTTTGCCGAGCGTCCGAATGGCGACCTCCTGCTGACCAGATTCGACGGCGAGGTGCTCGAGCAACTGCTCAAGGCCCGCGTGCTGACCGCGCTTTGCACCGTCCGCAGCGAGCGCCTCTTCTGCGAACAACTCGGCTATCATCTGCTCTGGCTTTGGTTCCTCGACCGCGAGTTCAGCGAGGGCAGTTTCAACCACAGCGTCTTCGCCAAGAACTACGAGCGCGTCCTTTCGGCCGACGTGGCCAAACTCTTCTTCGCTGAAGTTTACGACCTCTCGCGCCAGGAGGGCTGGACCAGCGACGAGCACTTCACCGCGGACGGCACGCTCATCGAATCGTGGGCCAGCCTAAAGAGTTTCGTCCGCAAGGACGGCGGCGACGCGAAGCAAGTTCAGTCGGCCAAGTATGAATATCCCGGCAACTCCACCCTCAACTTTCATGGGGAAACGCGCCGTAACGACGCGCTTCCAACATCCCAGGCGATCCGTGAGGTCTCATAGCGGCAACTCCTTTCCGGTTGCCACCACATTGTTGCATTACTTATGCAGACATCAATAAACGAGCGGTGCGACTCAACACGGCCTGCGGACCGCGTCCAGAGGCCATTCCTGTCTTGTGGCAGGCAAGCGACGCAACCCTCTCGTTTCCACCACCTCACTCGGAAAGCGGAAACCTCTTGGCTTTCGGCCTCGCGTGAGCCACCAGCGTCCCCTGCCCTGACGACCTGGCAAAGCTCGGGAGGCAACGACAACACGCACATGGTTTCGGTGAGTTCAGGTTCAGCTTGACGCCGCAACAGTAACCCGATAGCAAGCCGGCATGAACGGCACCGCAGAGCAGCGGGCGGGTTTTGATTTGCTCCACCTCCGGACGAGCCACTCGGGCGCGCCCATTCCAACAACTCCAGCGGTGCCGGCCACAAAGGGAGAACCACCATGATTCAACTGGGATTACACACCGACAACTGGCGGCCGTTGAGCACCGGCTTCGAGGCCGCCTGCGAGAAAATTGCCGCCACCGGCATCAAGCACATTGAGTTTGCCGTCATCCACGGGCAGAACTTCATTCAGGCGCTGGGTTACGACCCGGGCGTGTCGTTGCAGTCCAATCCACGCGCCGTGCGTCGCTTCCTGGACAAGCTCAAGCTCAAGGTATCGCAGATTGACGGCGCCTATCCGATGATGGGGCCGAACGGCTCGGCTTTCGGCGTCCAATACGTCCAGCAGGCCATCCGCTTCGCGGCCGAACTGGGCTGCCCGATGGTGGACACGGTGGACGGGGCGTTTGAAACCCCGGGCATGACGCGAAAGGAGGTCTTCCGCGTCACGTGCGACAACTACGCCCAGGTGCTGCCCTGGGCCGAGGATTACAACGTGGTCGTGAATGTCGAACCGCATGGTCCGTACACCAACGACATTGATTTCATGGACCGCCTGTTCCGCCATTTCGACTCGGAGCATCTGCGTTGCAACTTTGATACCGGCAACACGTTCATCGCCGGTCACAACCCGCTCGACTACTGCAAGGCGCTTCGCAAATACATTGTGCATGGCCACATCAAGGACGTGAGTCCGGCGCTGGCGGCGGCCGTGCGCGGCGAGGAAACCGGCATCGGCAGTTCCGAGGTGTCTGTGGGTGGCGGCGTCAACGCCGACAACATCCGCAAGTGCATGGAGCATCTCCACAAGACCGGCTGGGACGGCGTCGTTTCCATCGAGTGCAGTGGCACGGACGAAAACACCCGCAAGAGCGTCGAATGGATGCGTGGTGTCGTGAAGTCTCTCACGCGGAAGTAACCACTCAACCTTGTGCGAAGCCATGAAAAATCAACCGTCCTCCCCCATCAATCGCCGCGCGTTCCTCGCCGCCACAGCCACCGCCGGCACGCTCGCCATTCTCAAGCCCTCAACCGCTTTCGCCGCCGATGCCAATTCCGCAATCGAACTCGGCCTCATTGGCTGCGGCGGACGCGGAAGGTGGATTGCCGACCTCTTCGCGCAGTCGGGCAAGTACAAGCTCGCGGCCTGCGCGGATTATTTTCAGGACCGGGTGGATGCCGTCGGCGAAAAGCACACCATCGCCGCCAACCGGCGTTACACCGGTTTGTCCGGTTACAAGCGTTTGCTGGAAAGCAAACTGGACGCGGTGGTGATTGAGACGCCGCCTTGCTTTCATCCCGAACAAGCGCTGGCGGCGGTCGAAGCCGGCAAGCATGTCTTCCTGGCCAAGCCAATCGCTGTGGATGTTCCCGGCTGCCTGACCATCGCCAAAGCGGGCAAACTCGCCACCGAGAACAAGTTGGTGTTCCGCGTGGATTTCCAGACCCGCGCCAACGAGCACTTCCGCGAGGCGGTGCGACTGGTTCACCTGGGCGCCATCGGCAAGCTGGTCATGGTCGAGGCGTTTTATCCCTGGGCGGGCGGCGGTCGCGGCGCGCCGCCACAAACCCCCGAGGAGCAGTTGCGGCAGTGGTATTACGTGCTGCCAATCTCCGGTGACTTCATTGTCGAGCAAAGCATTCACTCGCTCGACGTCGCCACCTGGGTCATTAACGCGGATCCCATTCGCGCGCACGGTCTGGGTGGCCACAAAGTGCGCCCGCCCAACAGCATCTATGATCATTTCGCCGTGCAATACGTGTTTCCCGACAACTTGGTGTGCTCGTTCACCTGCATCCAAAGCATCCCGTTCGTGAAGGATGAAATCCGGGTGCGAGCCTTTGGCGCGGAGGGCATCTTCGACGCCGATTACTACACCGGCGTCATGATGCGCGGCAGGGAGGAAGGCGTCCGCGCCAGCGTGGGCGATCTTTACACGGGCGGCACCGTGGTGAACATCAATGAGTTTCACGAAGACATCCTGAAGGGCAACGCGTCCAATCCCACGGTCGCGCCCTCGGTGCGCTCGAACCTCACCGCGATTCTCGGACGCGAAGCCGGTTACAGCGGCGGCGAGATCACCTGGGACGCCTTGCTCAAGAAGAATGAGAAGTTGCTGCCAAATCTCAAAGGTTTGAAAGCGTGACAGTCCCCGAAGGACAACGTCGCTCCATGGTCCAAGCCACTCTCCTCCTTTTCCTCGGGGCCGCGTTTTCAATCCCGCCGGCGGCTGCGGAACCAATCCGGTCATTGCGCTTCGACGCCTTGACCGCCCCCGAGGCGACCCGCTGGCAGGCTGAAGCCCGCGAAAAGCTCTTCGCCCTGATGATGGGCGGCGCGAAACCAAAGTCGGTACCGCTGGATGCCAGGAGTCTTCAGCGCATTGAGATGCCGGCGGGCGGTTATGTACTGGAGGAATTATCCCTGCAAGCCCTGCCGGACAGGCGGGTTCATGCATGGATGACGGTGCCGATGGAACGGAAAGGAAAGGTCGGCGCGGTGTTGGCGTTGCACGGTCATGGCGGAACTGGCAGCCAGATCGTGCGCGGCGAGGGTCTCTATTGGTATGGCCGGGCCTTGGCGGAGATGGGTTACGTGGTCATCTCACCCGACATCGGCCAGCATGACCTGCAGCACACGAACTGGACGCTCATGGGCGAACGCGTCTGGGACGCGCTTAGGTGTGTGGACTACCTCGAGACTCGACCGGAGGTGGACAAACGGCGGATGGCAACGGCGGGGCTTTCCCTCGGCGGCGAAACCGCCATGTACGTGGCGGCCCTGGACCCGCGGCTCAAAGCGGTGAGCAGCAGTGGCTGGCTCACAACCATTGACAACATGAAACGCGGACATTGTCCGTGCTGGAATTTCCCGGGACTGGAGGAGCACTTTGATTTCGCGGACATCTTCGCCTGTGTCGCGCCGCGTCCGCTCGTTTTGGAAATCGGCGAGCGCGAACGCGCGCCCGGCGGCTTTCCCGTGGACATTGCGCGGAAGGCCTTCGCGGAAATTCAGCCTGCCTATCAAGTCCTCGGCACCGAGCAAAACCTGGTTCTCGACATTCATCCCGCCGGGCACGTGTTTCGGGGGAATGCGTTCTGGCATCCTTTACAGGCCACCATTGGCACTTCATGGCCGTGGAGCCGCAACCAACGTGAGAAGGCAACCGTGGACGAACTGCTTCGCCGCGGTGAAATCGCGCGCCGCAATCTCTCCCGCTCCCTCAAACTGCTGGACGGCTGGTGGGCCACGCGGGATCACGAAACCGGCCTTTTTCCCCGTCGCGTGGATCAACCGGTCTGGGCGCCGCAGGACAACGCCGCGGACATGTTCCCGTTCCTCTCGCTGACCGCGCACTTTCTCGCGCCGGAGCGGTTGGACGAAATTCTGCGGATCATCCCCATTGAGAAGAAACTCACCCAGCGTCTCGGTGTGCTGCCGGACTGGTATTCGATCACCAATCGCGCCTTCGTCCACACGAACGCTGACCTCCCGCGCCTCATTTTTAACGCCGCCGAATACTGCAAGGACGGCCTGCTCCCGATGACGGAAGTCATGGGGCGCGGGCCGTGGTTTGACCGGATGGTGGAACTGACGGACGCCATCTTCGAGCATGCACTGGTGCAAAGCGATTTTGGCCTGCTGCCCGCCGATGATTCCGAGGTCAACGGCGACATTCTCCAAACGCTTGCCCGGCTTTACTCGATGACCCGGGAAGCGAGGTATCTCGAATGGGCCGAGCGGATCGGTGACGCTTATTGTTTCGAGGTGCTGCCGAAGAACGGCGGGCTGCCGGCCTATCGCTGGGACTTTGCCAAGCATGAAGTGCTCAGAGATTCGTTGAACCTGAACGATCATGGCAACGAACTCATCGGCGGCCTGGCTGAACTTTATGTCGTCACGCGCGCCTTCAATCCGCGAAAGGCGGAGCGCTATCGTGAACCGTTGAACGCCATGTTCCATCGGCTGCTGGCCAAAGCGCGGAATGAAGACGGCCTTTGGTTCAATCTCATCAAGTCCTCGACCGGTGAACCGCTCAATCGCGAGACACCCGACACCTGGGGTTACGCGCTAAGCGCCACCGCCACCTTCGGCGCGGCCACCGGTGATGCCGTGCTGCTGGCAGCCGTGACCAACGCGTTGCAGAACATTGACCGGCCTCGCTACCTGCATTGGAGTGACGCGGATGCCTACGCCGATGCCATCGAGGGCGCGCTCTATCTGTTGAACCGCTTTCCCGTCCGCGCCGGGTTTGATTGGATGGAGAGAATGTTGCCGCTCTTCCTCGGCAAACAACGGGACAACGGCATCGTCGAAGGTTGGTACGGCGACGGCAATTACGCGCGCACCGCGCTGCTCACCGCGCGATACTACACCCAAGGCACGACCTGCCGCCCCTGGCGGTCCGACTTGCGCTTCGGCGCGATGCGCGAGGGTGACGCGTTGAAAATCGCGCTCACGGCCGAAACGGACTGGGAGGGCAAAATCGTTTTTGACCAGCCGCGTCACCGGCTCACGCTCAACCTGCCAGTGAATTACGCGCGCCTCAACGAATGGTCGGAATGGTTCACCGTTGAGGCAGGGCGCAGTTACCGGGTGAAGCTTGGCGGTCGCAAAACCGAAGTCAGAAGTGGCGCGGAGCTGGTTCAGGGACTTCCCGTCCAAGTTCAATCGGGCAAAGTCTCTTTGGTTGAAGTCTCGCTCCGCTGACTTCCGCAGCTCAGGGGCATTGACTCTTCGGCTCTCAGTTTTCTGCAAGTCCATCGGTCTGTCGGAGGGGCGGCTGGTAAGCCGCCTCTCCGGCGTCCGCCACATCAAGTCAGCCGCGAACAATCACACTTGGTCGCACGAAAGTGAATTGCGCCCTCGCCTCGGCTTGGCGGCTCACTCTTCGCCAGCCAACCAACTGGAGCTCCAGAGGGCCACGGGGATCAGGCAGCCATCGCCTCTTTGATCCGCATCAGCAGGTCGGCATACGTTTCCACGGCGGGAAACTGGGGAAACTGCCGCTTCACATTGTCCGGCGCGTGGAACAGGAAACCGACGTGCGCTTCGGTGAGCATGGCGGTGTCGTTGAAGGAATCACCCCCGGCGATGACGTGATAGTTTAGGAGCTTGAATGCGGCCACCGCGCGCTGCTTTTGTTCCGGAACGCGCAGCTTGTAATCCACAATGCGGTCGTTCTCGACGACCAGACGATGGCACAGGAGCGTGGGCCAGTTCAGTTGGCGCAAGAGTGGCGCGGCAAATTGCTCGAACGTGTCCGAGAGGATGATGACCTGGACGAGCGTGCGCAGTTCATCCAGAAACTCCTTCCCGCCGGGCAGCGGGCGCAGGGTGCCGATGACGTTCTGAATGTCGGTGAGTTTGATGCCGTGCCGGTCGAGAATGTCGAGCCGGTAGCGCATGAGCTTGTCGTAATCCGGTTCGTCGCGTGTGGTGCGGCGCAGTTCCGGAATGCCGGTCCTTTCGGCGACAGCTATCCAGATTTCGGGAGTGAGCACTCCTTCCATGTCCAAAGTGACGAGGCACTGTTTCACGGGCGCGGAGTGTTTCAAAACCGATGGCTGAAATCAATGTTCGGCAGCCCATCGGATTTCAGCGCGTGTGCTCAACGGCGTGGAAGGCAACTGCCAACCTCCATAAAATGCGGTTCGAGCTGGCACGTGTACTTCACACTCGAAGCGCGTGAAATCATTCGCACCGGGCTTCAACCCGGTGGACGCACGCGCGATGGAAAGGAGCCTTTTCAACGGCCTTTCACGCCCTGTGTCAGCCGCTGAAGCGGCTGCCACTCATCGTTTCCTCGGCTCACCGGGCTGAAGCCCGGTGCGAATGAGAGGTCTATGAAATGGCTGGCCAAGGAAGAAGGCGAGGCCGCTCACCGGCCCGCCTGCGGGGTGGCCGACGGGGTTGGGAGCGGCGGAGGCGCGGCCGATCCGGCTTTGGGCGGAATCGCTTTGACCAGGTATTCCACAAGGGAGGCGATTTGCTGGTCCGAGAGCGGCCCACCGTGGCGTTGCGCGAACGCGGGCATGAGCGAGCCTTCCTTGCCGTAGTCAATCCAAGCCTTCCAATACTCCGCGTTGGTCGCGTGCTTGAGGGCGTGGAGATCGGGCACCATGGTCGCGCGGTGCTCGGCTTCGTGGCAGATGCCGCAGGCGGCCTCATAAAGTTCCTTGCCGGTTTTGCCAATGGCCTTTTCGACGTGGCAACTGGCACATTCGCCTTTGAACACCGCCTGCCGGTCGGCTTTGGCGAGCAACAAGTTCTTGTCGCGGTCATTGGCGGTCATCTGGGCCGCGGTGGGCGGCAGAATCGTCGTCTTGACCGAGAGCATCTTCCAGCCCTGGTCGGTGTTGACGGTCAGAGTCTTGAAGACCATGCCGGACTTGCCCGCGACGTTCATGGTGACAGGGATGGCGCCACTGCCGCCCGGGGTGATCTTCCAAGGCATGGGCGGCAATTGGGCAACCGTGCAACCGCACGAGGAACTGACGTGGTTGATGGCCACCTCACCCGCGCTGACGTTCGTGAAGTTGAAAACCATCTGTGCCACCGGGTTGATGGGGGTGACGGTGGCCTCCTTCATCTCGGCGTCCCAAGCCAGGATGCCCGGCGGCAAAGCCGAAGGCGTGGCGGCACGCGGCGGCATGGACGGAGGAAAGACCACCGACGGAACTGTCGGAGGCTGCACGCGGGGTGGCGTAACTGGAGCGGGCACATAACCCGGTGTGCCCACAGGCACCAACGGATCGGGCAACGTCGAAAGCGGGCGGGGCGGAATCTGCAAGACCCTTTGCGTCGAGACCTGGGCGACGATTTCGCCGCACAGCGAAACCAAGATCAACACGACCAAGGTGGCCAGAACACTTCGCTTCATCACGGTGGTCAAGCTAATCACGTGTGTCGGATTTGACGAGTCCGAATTTGCCGAATTTGGTGCAAAAGCCGCGGCGTCTCATTCTGTGTGCCGCTCGAAATGGTGAGGAAGAGCCGATAGGAACTCGGAATCTGTTCGGGCTGGCTCAACGCGAGATCTCCAGAATCGTCCCGGCGATGTGGCGTATTCCATTGGCGCGGTTGAAGTAATAAACCACCAGGGCGCGCTTCCGGGAAATCATCGAGGCCCACGGATAACCCAGGTCACCATTGCCTCCGTCATCGCGAAGAACCAGCTCCTTCGTCGTGGAAAAATCCGTACACTCGGGGTTCAACACCCGCGCGCGAATGCCGAACGGCGCATGCCGATACCCATACACCAGCAACACCCGTCGGTCGGGCAGGCGCAACGCATAGTGCGGATGTCCGCGAAACCCCGCGTCCTCCCAGGGCTGAAAACTCTTGCCGCCGTCCGTGGAGCGAACGACGACCGTGTGGTCGTCGAAGTTCGCCGTCCGAATGAACGCCACCAGATCGCCCTTGGGCGTCTCGTACAGCGAGGCTTCGTTGAACGTGACCTTGGGGTCGGTAGCGACCGGGCAGGAATACGTCCACGTTTCGCCCTGGTCGGTGGAGATCAGCAGATGATTCTCGGTGCGCCGCGGTTGAGTGCCGGTATTGGCGGCCACCACCCAGTAAAGTCGGCCGTCCCTGCCCTGGCACATCGCACCGCGATTGTAAGCCGGCACGGGCTTGCGAAAGACATTCTCGGTTTTGTCCGCGCCGACCGGCGGCGGATAAAACGGGCCGCGCCAGGAGTGCCCGCCGTCCCGGGACTGAAGCACGTACCCGCCAAGGAAGGCGAAGTTGCCATGCCGCAGGGAGTCGTTCAGTTGAGATGCCACTTCCGGTTGCAGCAACGCCCAGCCATAACTCGTGCAAAGAATCGTGCCGTTGCGCAATTGCACCATGCAGGGGTCTTGCGAACCGCCAAACGGGTTCGCGTAGATCAACTCCGGCTCCTTGCTCCAGGTTTTTCCCCCATCCCGCGAGCGCACCAGGACGAGATAGCTGTTGGGATCAGTATGTGTGCTGCCTTTCTCGCCCAGCGCGCGTCGCTCGGGCGCGCGCCGAAACGCCACAATCAACTCGCCACTCGGACGGCGCACGATGGACGGGAACGCGCTGTAAAAGGTTTCGTCCTGATAAATGACGATGTCCTCCACCTTGTGTATTCCTGGCGCAAGCTCGCCAGCCGACGTTTCACTCATCGTGGAGTTTCCAGCGAGAAACATCAGAGTGCTGGAAACCAAGGAGCGAAGAACAAAGGAGTTCATTGACTCCAATGAAGCCGTTCAACCCCGCCAGACAAGCAAATTCTGTCTGCGGGCCAACCGACGCAGGACCGCTCTGTAGTCGGTGGTAAACCCGTTGATTCGGGTCGAGGTCCGAAATCCGAAGAACCGAGATCCGAATGAAGCCCGCAGCCCGAAATCGGAAGGGGCGAGGGCACGCTCCGACAAGCAAGCCATTCGGGCTTCGGATTTCTGGATTCTTTCGGCCCTCGAATTTCGGACTTCGGACTCTTCCTCCACGGCTTACGAAGCGGAAGTGAGCGGTCCAACAACCGGGGCGGGTCACCGACTGAATTCTGAGGCATTGTTGCTTCAATGCCTCTGGCCTACTTCGAGTCGGGGAACAAGACCACATCCACGATGCGATGCGGCAGTTCCTCCAGCCTCGCGTCGGCACGATTGGCGAGGATGATGACGGTGAACTTCCGGTCGGGAAACCGCGCGAGGCGCGCACGAAAACCAATCGTCTCGCCGCTGTGCCAGACTTCCTTCAATCCGCGGTACTCGCCGATATACCAGCCGAAACCGTAGCTGCGTCCGGGCTTGTCCGTCGGCGTGGCGGGCGAAAAGGCCACGCGCAGCATCGGCTCGCTGACGAGCTTGGGTTTGTAAAGCGCCTGATCCCACTTGAACAGGTCCGCCAGCGAGGAATACACGCCGCCGTCGCCGAGGACGGAGCTGGTGAGGCTCTGGTCGGTGCGCTCGAAAGTGCTGCCCCTCACCCCAGCCCTCTCCCCGTCAGATGAGGAGAGGGGGTTGTTCTTGGGCGTGTATCCGTAAGCGCGGTTCGGAATTGCGCCGTAGCCTTCCTCGTAGGCCAGCGTATTGGTCATCTTCAACGGCTCGAAAATGTTCTCCTTCAAATATTGTGCGAATCTCTGTCCCGAACGCACTTCCACGATCAAGGCCAGCAGGGCATAGCCCGAGTTGCTATAGCGATACTGCGTGCCGGAAGCAAAGTAAGTCTTGTTGTGCTTGAGCAACAGCCGCAGCACGTCTTGATCAAGCACGGGCATCGTCGTGCCCGGCGGAATCAAATCCTCGTAATCGAGCAAACCCGATGTGTGCGTGAGCAGATGACGCACGGAGATTTGCTTCCCGACCTCGGGAAACTCCGGGAAGAAATTCGCAAGCCGCTCGTCCAGCAACAGCTTTTTCCTCTCAACCAGCATCATAACGGCCATGGCGGTGAATTGTTTGGTGACCGAGGCCAGGCGGAAATTCGTGTTGGTCGTGCAGGGAGTCTTGTGCTGGAGATCGGCGAGGCCAAAGCTCTTCGCAAAAATCGGTCTGCCTTCGCGCACGACCATCACCGTCACGCCGGGCGCGTTGACCTGGTTGTAATCGCGAAACAGGGATTCGATTTGCGCCGCGCGCTCCACGTCGAGTGCCGCACCGGATTTTGCCAAAGCTGTCATCGCCACGAAAAGAGTTGTGATTGCCAACCGCATTGATTCGCGCCAGAGGATTCGGGACAACCCATCACAAGGCAATGCAATTGCAATGGTTGGACCTTGTGTCGCGCCTCTCTCAAGTATCTCGCGGCTTGGCTCGGGCAGGGTTGTTCGCTGGCTTGGACCGCGCAGCCGCGCCTCAGGGCGGGGCGGGGATGTCAGAGACAGGCGCGACGCCTGTCCTACGCCAAACGCGCCGACACCTGCGTGAACTCACCAGTGTCAAAACTCTTTAGAAATGTCCCCTTAAGAACTCAGGAGAAAATGTCCCCTGGGTTGTTGATTTTCTCTGCGTCTGGAGGTGGGGGACGCAGGGAGGCCGGAGCGGAGCGGAG
>WYBW01000007.1 GCA_011525685.1 Verrucomicrobiia bacterium | reverse complement strand
TGAGAACGCCGAAGCGGGCGGCGTGAACAGACAAAAATCCGGCTGAGATCACGCGTCAAATGGGAATACCGAGTCATTAGAATGAGTCGGGCCTCAAAAAAGGCCTTTGTTCAACAACCTGCTAGGACAGTTTCAACGCCATCAACACCCAGCCCAGTTCCGATTTGGTGTACCCAAACTCCCCGATGATTCCCGGCAGGGCCACCCCGAGATTGGTCCGGCAAAAGTAAAACGAACCGTAGGTGAGCCAGAGAACCCAAAGCACCAAAGGTTGCCCCCGGACAAAACCCGGCGCGCTGGTGTTCGTGGACTTGGAATTCAACGCGCGACAGGAAAGCGAATCGCGTTCTCGCAGTCAACCATCGCTCTCGGCATCTCGAGCCATTCTCGCTCGGGCCGGGAGCGTGGCTGTGTCGTCCAGACCGGCCGCAGCAATGCCGGGAAAATGGCTTGCTGCCGGGCACCGGAGACTGCTCTGCGCCCGGCTCGATCTTCTCAATCAAAATGGGGAGCATGCGCCTCCGGTGTGTGGTTTGCGGCGTCGCGCCGCAAACTCAGTCCCGCCATCATCACGCCCCAAACCGTGCGGAGAATATGGAGTCACGAAGCCGCCCGCGCGACGCTGGCGGCGGCACGCGGGACGCCCGCGCTCCCCAAAACCAACTGCATGGATCCGGTTGAGAGCCTGCCCCACCGCTGTCACACGATCGGTGCGACAGGCCGCGAGAGAAACCACGTCACTCCCACCGCAACGTGAGTTTCGCCGTCGCCGCAGTGCGCGGGTCGGCACGTTCCTCCAGCGATTCGCGGATGACTTCGGCTCGTCGGAAAACGCGGCCTTGGAAAACCTCGCGGCCGTTGACCCATACCCGGATTGGCCGGTCAAGGTCCACGAGCGCGTCCGAAAGCCGCAGGCTTATCCCTTGGGGAACCTCGCCCGTCAAGCGGATGGTTTGGGCGTCCACTTCCGCGATGATCTGGTTGCCGACCTTCGCCTCGGCGGCAGGCACGGCCAGCCAGTAAAACCGGGTGTGGGTCACGTCGTCCTGCAGCCAGACGACTTTTTGCGGCCAGGGATTGCGCGTTCGCGCCGCCATCCACGGCAGCGCCTCGGCGTCCCGGCGGTTCATCCAGTGCGGCACGCCGGGATAAATCCGCGCGAGATGATCGTAACCGCCCGGGTCGGCTTCGCGCAGCTTCGCCAGTTCCGCCGCGCGCTCGGCTGCCACCTGGTTGCGGTTGTAGGCCGAATCGTTGCCACCCACGAACAGGGCGAACGGCAGGTTGCGCAACGGGAGCAGCGACGCTTCGTTCGGGTGGCCGGCCATCATCGCCGCCCCGGCCCAGCGGTCGGCCATGCGCGGCGCGAGTTGCCACACGCCATCGCCGCCCGCGGAATAACCCAGCAGATACACGCGATCCGGATTCACTCCACGCAGGACCACATAGTTTTCGATCAACCGGTCG
This sequence comes from Verrucomicrobiia bacterium, assembly GCA_011525685.1. Lineage (GTDB taxonomy): Bacteria > Verrucomicrobiota > Verrucomicrobiia > Limisphaerales > JADLHS01 > WYBW01. The sequence goes on along the minus strand of WYBW01000007.1, from coordinate 3,839 downwards.
AACATCGGATCAATGTGCGCCTCGTGCCAGAGATTCCAGGTGTCGGTCGGCGCGCGAGGCGCGACGTAAATCCCCTCGGCGGGTTGATACAGCGAAATCTGGTTCGTCCACTGCCGGTCATTGAGCCGGGGCGGGGCGTTGCCGCCGCCATGCAGAGAAATCCAGAGGCTGTGGCCGTTGGTTGGGGCTTCGCCGAAAACACGCTCCTCCCAGCGCAGCGTCTTGCCGGCCAGTTCGATGGTTCGCGCCTGAAGTTCGGCGGCGCGTTCCTCACGGAGTTGCGCCTGCCGTTCACGCCACAACTGCTGGAGCACCGCCTCGGCGCCGGCGCGACTGAGGTTGGTTCGCTTCGCCGACGGCGCGTGAACCGAACAGGACGCCATCCCCAGAGTGAGCAGCAGCATGATGTGTCGGATCATAAGACCGGCCCAGTATGAATGGCTGTGGTTTGCGCTGCCAACCTGGAATCCGACGTGGGCGGCACGGCTCGCGTCATCGGTTCTCCGTTCTTGGCGGCGGGCTGGACGCGGGAGTGGCGGCTTGCCAGCCGCCCACTGGGTCGGGCGGCTGGTAAGCCGCCTCTCAGCAAACCGATGGGGCTGCAAAAAAACTGGAATGCGCCCCAATTTGGTCTTCATTCAGCGAGTCCAGTTGGCATACTTCCTCCGGCAACCGAAACGAATGCTGGTCAGCGAACCGGCGCTCGCGCGGTGGAGCGAAGTGAGACGGCAATTCTGAATCAGGCAACATGGACATCAATATCGCTGTGGTTCCGGTGGCAGGCTTGGGGACGCGGCTGCTGCCCGCGACCAAGTCGCAACCCAAAGAGATGCTCCCGGTGGGACGGAAGCCGGTCGTCCAATACGTGGTCGAGGAGCTGACCCGGATGCGGATGAAGCGGGTGTTGTTCATCACCGGCCCGGGAAAGACCTCGATCGAGAATCATTTTGATCTCAACGAGGAACTGATCAAGGAATTGCGGGAGAGCGGCAAGGAGGAACTGCTGGAAGAACTCGAATACGAACGGGCGCCGTTGCAGTATTTCTACACGCGGCAGCGGGAATTGCTCGGCCTGGGTCATGCCATCCAGTGCGCCGAGCCGTTTGTCGGCAACCAGCCGTTCGTGACCGCGCTGGGCGACTCCATCATCGGCATGCAGGCCAAGAGCGACATCGTGCAGCGCATGATCCGTTGTTTCACTGAGCACCGGGCCTCGGCCGTCATCGCGTTTGAGCGGGTGCCGATGGAGGAAATCCATCGCTACGGGGTTGCCAAGCCCAGAAGCGCCGGCGAAGTCTTTGAAATCGAGGACCTCGTGGAAAAACCCACGCGACAGGAAGCGGCCAGCAACCTGGCCATCGCGGCCCGGTACGTGTTCGCACCGGAGATTTTCGACGCGATCCGGCGCACGCCGCCGGGCAAGCACGGTGAAATTCAGATCACCGATGCCATCCGGCTGCTCATGAAGGAGGGCGGCAAGGTTTTCGGGGTTTGTCTCCGTGCCGATGAGCGGCGCTATGACATCGGCAACTTCCAAGCTTACTTCCGCGCGTTCGTGGAATTTGCCCTCGAAGATGAAAAGCAGGGACCGGCCCTGCGCAAACACCTGGAGGCGTTGCTTGATCATCATCCGTAAGCGCGCCCATGCCCGGGCCGCGCTCCTGGGCAATCCGTCCGACGGTTACAATGGACGGACCATTTCCATCATCGTGCGCAATTTTCGCGCGGAGGTCGTCCTGTATGAATGGCCTTCCCTCGACATCGTGCTCTCCGTCAACGACCGTGCCCATTTCCGTTCCGTCCACGATTTGGTCCGCGACGTCGAACTGCACGGCTATTATGGCGGGGTCCGCCTGATCAAGGCGACGATCAAACGTTTCGTGGAATACTGCCAGGCCAAGAACCTCGCGCTGCACGAACGCAACTTCTCGATCCGTTACGAAACCAACATTCCGCAACAGGTGGGCATGGCCGGCTCCAGCGCCATCATCGTGGCCACCCTCCGCTGCCTCATGGAGTTTTACGGCATCTCGATTCCCCTCGAGGCGCAGCCCTCGCTGGTGTTGTCCGTGGAAAAGGAAAAGCTGGGCATCATGGCGGGTTTGCAAGATCGCGTCATTCAGGTCTATGAAGGCGTGGTTTACATGGATTTCGACCCGGCGCTGGAACAAGTCGTGGACGGTCTGAAGTGTTACGCGTATGAACCGCTGTCGCCCGCGCTCCTGCCGCCCCTGTATCTGGCCTATCACGATTCGTTGAGCGAACCGACCGAGGTGTTTCACAATGACATCCGCGGCCGGTTCAACCGCGGCGAACCGAAGGTGGTCGAGGCCATGCGCCAGTTGGTCGAGATCACCCAGCAAGGCCGCGCGGCGCTGCACCAGGGTGACCATGAGCGATTCTCCCGTCTCATGGATGATAACTTCGAGGTCCGGCGCGGCATTTACAACCTGCCCGACTGGCAGATTCGCATGGTCGAGATCGCACGGCAGTGCGGCGCCAGCGCAAATTTCGCGGGCTCGGGCGGCGCCATCGTCGGCAGCTACCAGGGCGAGGCCATGTTCGAGGATTTGTGCCGCCGCCTGGGCGGCATCGGCTCGCGCGTGATCAAGCCACAGGTGGAATGACCTTGCGCCGCTCCTTGCGCCGCTCCTTGACTCTCCTGCCACTTCTCCCCATCTATTGCCACAATATGAAAACGCTTCGACTGCTCCTGCTTCCGGGAATCCTCGCCACTTTGTTTGCCCTCACTCCTTTGGCGCGCGCCGCCGACGGCGCGGAGGCCGGCCAAGAGCAATCCCTGTTCAATGGCCGCGATCTGACCGGCTGGGTGCCGGTGCATGACGTCACGTTCATCGTCACCAACGGCCATTTGCGGCTCGTCAAAGGCATGGGCTGGCTGCGCACCGAAGCGCAGTTCACCGATTTCATCCTCGAAGTCGAATGGCGCGCGTTGGAGGCCGGCTACGACAGCGGCTTGTTTCTGCGCGCCGGTCTCGAGGGCAAACCCTGGCCCAAGGACGGCTGGCAGGTGAATCTCAAGGACAACTCCCTGGGCGCGCTGGTGAAGGGCTACAAGACGGTCGTCCCGGCCGAGACGCCCCGGGCGCCCGTCGGCCAATGGGTCAAGTTCCGCCTCGAAGTCCGCGGCCGAAAGGTCACGCTGGACGTGGACGGCGAGCGCGCCTGGGAGTTTGGCGAACTGGACGCGGATCGTGGTTACCTCGGCATTCAGGCGGAGAACAAGGTGTTCGAGTTTCGCAACTTCCGGGTGCAACGCTTGCCGGCGGACGGCGACCAGTCGTAGGACAGGCGTCGCGCCTGTCTCCGACTCCAAAGTGTTTGTCTCATCCGCCATGATTGGAGACCGGCGCGACGCCTGTCTCGCAGGTCAGGGCACTCGCACATGCGGGTCGCTGACAGGGGGCCGACGTGTGCTTTTCGGCGTCGTGTCGTGAAGTGTTTCCCACAACCTCGCTTCGCCATCGCGTGCGGCCGTAGAATTCCCGGACAGGCTGACCCAGCGTAACGCCGACTTTCCAGTCGGCGCCGCGCCGGTTGGAAAACCGGCGTTACCGCGCGACCCGGTGGGCAATCTCACGAACATTGACTACGCGACCAGTTCGGAGGTAAACTTCGCCCATGCTCCACTCAACCGCGTCACCCAGATGGTGGACGCCGTGGGCACCGCAACGTATGCCTGCTCCGCAGGCAGACCCCTGTGGACAAATCAACACGCCGCAAGTCAGTTACACCCGGGGGACGGATTTGAGCGGTAGTTTGGAAGGGGCGGGAGGGATTGGGGGTTTGCTGGCGCGGAGTTCGGGGAGCACGCACTC
>WYBW01000054.1 GCA_011525685.1 Verrucomicrobiia bacterium | reverse complement strand
TCGGGAGAACTCCGCTGCCGCCCAGGAAGTCGTGTCGGCGGCGAACGGCGCGAAAATTGCCGCCGAGCCGTTGGACGTTCGCGACGCCGCGGCGTGTGGAGCGCTGGCGGAAAAGGTGTTCGATCGCACCGGGCGGATTGATTTGCTGGTGAACAATGCGGGCGTGATCCGGGATAATCCGCTGGCCGCCCTGGAGCCGGACGATGTCAATGTGGTGCTGGCGACCAATGTCGAAGGCGCTTTCAACATGACACGGGCGGTTGTGCCGTTCATGATTTCCAAGCGGCGCGGCAAGATCATCAACATCAGTTCGGTAGCCGGTGAAAAGGGCGGGCGCGGTCAGACAAATTACGCCGCCAGCAAGGGCGCCATCAACGCTTTCACCCGCGCGCTGGCCGTCGAGGTGGCGCCACGCGGCATCACCGTGAACGCGGTGGCGCCCGGCGTGATCGAGACGGAAATGTCGCGAGCGGTTCGGGAGCTGGCCGGCGACCAGGTGCAATCACGCATCCTGCTGCGGCGCATCGGCCGGCCCGAAGAAGTGGCGCATGCGGTCTGGTTCTTGAGTTCGCGCTACGCGGACTACATCACGGGGCAGGTGCTGCACGTGGACGGCGGTTTCAAAATGGAATGACAATCATGAGCAACGAGAACATTACCAAAGAAGAGATCATGTCGGTGTTTCCCAAGGTTGCCGAAACGATGGCCGACGCGCTGGGCTGCGACGTGGAGCAGGTGAAGCTCGAAGCGTCGTTGATTGACGACCTTGGCGCCGAGTCCATTGATTTCCTCGACATCGTCTTCCGATTGGAACGCGCCTTCAAGGTGAAGATCCCGCGCGGCAAGATCGTGGAGGAAGCGCGCGGAGATCTTACGGAAGCTCAGTTTGAACAGGGTGGGGTCGTTTCGGAAGCCGGTCTGGCGCGTTTGAAAGCCTTCCTCAATGAAGTGCCGGCGGAACGATTCAAGTCGCCGTTGAAAGTCGCCGAGATCCCGAAGCTCTTCACCACGGAAACATTCTGCAAGATGGTCATCCGACGGCAGCGCGCGGGGGCGGCTACCTGACCTTTCCGCGCCGGGCATCGGGCAGGCAGCTTTTCGACTATGGGTTTGAACGGACATTTTCGCGCGTTTTCCTTCGTGGATCGCATCCACTCGCTCGATTCCTCGCATGTACGGGGCAGTTACCATGTCCCTCAAAGCATCGAGCACTTCCCTGCCGCGCTGGTTGCCGAGGCGGTTGGCCAACTGGCAGCGTGGGCGGCCATGTCCGCGCTGGATTTCAAGAGCCGCCCGGTGGCGGGTCTTGCCTCGAGCATCGAGCTGCTTTCGCCCGTCCGACCGGGAGAGGTTCTTGATCTGGCCGCCGACCTGGAAACGGTGGATGCGGATGCGGCGGCGTACGACGGCGTGGCGAGTGTGGCGGGGAGGCCGGTGATCCGGCTGCGGCATTGCGTTGGCCCGATGGTCCCGGTGGAGGAGTTTGACGATCCCCAGGCGCTGCGGGAACGTTTTGCGTTGCTCCGTAACCAGGGCGCTGCTCCGGGAGTCTTCGGAGGGATTTCGCCCCTTCCGTTGACGTGGAGCGGCAACGGCAGCGGCGAGAGTCTCCGTGCGCAATTACACGTGCCCAGTGAGGCGCTGTTCTTCAGCGATCATTTCCCGCGCCGGCCGGTGCTGCCCGGCGCCTTGCTGATGAACGCCAATCTCGAAGTTGTGGCCGCACTGGCTGCCAACCTCGCCGCGCCAGCGGTTGGAAGTCGCTGGAGACTCCAGAGCATCTCGGACGTCAAGTTGCGCGCGTTCACCCCTCCCGGCGACACCCTGGAGATCGAAGCTCGCTTGAACGAAGTCTCAGGTGACTCGGCCACGGTGAATGTGGAAACCCGCAAAGGCAAGCGCGTCATCGGCGGTTCCCGGGTCGGGTTGGTCGCGGAGGTTCGCCCATGAGCCCACGCCGGCGAGTGGCCATTACCGGCATCGGCCTCGTCACACCCGTCGGCAACGATGCGCCGACGACCTGGGCGAATCTGCTGGCTGGTCGCAGTGGTGTGGCGCACATCCGTGGTTTCGACGCCAGCGGCTTTCCCAGTCGCATCGGCGGAGAGGTGAAAGACTTCGATGCCACGGCCATGATCCCGGATCGCAAGCTGCTCAAGTTTGCCTCGCGTGCCAACCGATTTGCGCTGGCGGCCGCCGAGGAGGCGTTGCGAGACGCGGGCATCCGCCCGGCACCGGCCACCGGCCACCGCTGGGGATTCTCCGCCGGAGCCGGCATGATGGGCATGACTTTCGACGAGGTGGAACTGGTCCACACCTACTGCGGCACCAACGGGGAGTTCAATCCGGACGGTTTCTTGGACAACCACTTCCCCGCCGACCCAGTCGCGTTCTGTCGCAGCCAGACCAACTCGGGGCTCGCCGTGCTCACGCGGCATTTTGGGATTCAAGGTTACGCCACCGCTGTCCATACCGCGTGCGCCTCGGGCGGCCAGGCGTTGGGAACCGCTTTGAAAGTGATGCGGCGCAGGCAGGCGGATTTCGTGCTGGCCGGGGGTTACGACTCCATGCTCAATCCCATCGGCCTCTCGGCCTTTTGCCTCCTGGGAGCGCTTTCCACGGACAATGAAACGCCGGAGCGCGCCAGCCGGCCTTTCGATGCCACGCGCAACGGTTTCGTGCTCGCCGAGGGCGCGGGCTTTTTGGTTCTGGAGGATTGGGAAGCCGCGCGAAACCGCGGCGCTCACATTTACGCCGAACTGGCGGGTGACGGCAACTCCCTCAGCAGTTATCGCATCACGGATTCGCATCCTTCCGGCGATGGGCCGATTCAGGCGATGCGCCAGGCACTGGCGGATGCGGGTCTGAAGCCGGAAGACGTGGACTATGTCAACGCGCACGGCACGTCCACGTTGATGAACGACCGCAGCGAGTGTGCCGCCTTGCGCGCCGTGATGGGCAGTCACATCGAGAAGCTGGCCGTCAGTTCGACGAAGAGTTGCATGGGTCATTTGATTGCGGCGGCGGGCGCGGTCGAAGCCGCGGTTTGCGCGCTGGCCATTCGCGATGGCATCGCGCCGGTGAGCGCCAATCACGTCCGGCCCGACCCGGACTGCAACGTCAATCTGGTGCGCGAGCAATCCAAGCCGATGCCCATCCGGGCGGCGCTATCCAACTCGCTGGGCTTCGGCGGCTCGAACAGTTCACTCGCCTTTCGTCATCCGGAAGCCGTGGTCAACCCATGAAAACCGCGCCCCGCATCGCCATCACCGGTTGCGGCGCCGTTTGCGGCGCGGGCTTGACGGTCGAAGCAATCTGGGACGCCATAGTGAGCGGGCGGTCGGCCATACGTCCCATTCAAAGCTGGGACGCCAGCCGTTGGCCGGCGAGAATGGCGGCAGAGGTCGTTGGGGTGGACAACCGCACGCTGGTTGAGGACCGCAAACTCCACAAAACCATCTCGCGCACCGACCTGTTCGGCTTGTACGCGGCCGGGTCGGCGATTCAGGCATCGGGAATCACGGCTTATCGGGAGACCTTGTCCGCCGAGGCGGTGGCGCATTTCAACGATCGTTGCGGGGTGTTTGCCGGATCGGGCGGTGGAAATTACCGCAGCAACTACGAGTTCTTTCCGTTGCTGACCGCGGCCAATGGCGATTTGCAAAAGTTTGGCCGCGAGCTCGGGGAAACCGTGAACCCGATGTGGCTGCTCAGAATCCTTCCCAACAACGTGCTCTGCCACGTCGGCATCCGCCACGGTTTCAAGGGCACGAACGCCTGCATCACCAACCAGTGCATGGGCGGCATCATGGCCGTGGCGGAGGCGGCGGCCGCCTTGCGCGCCGGGGAGGCGGACCGGGCGGTGGCCGTCGGCCACGACACACCGTTCGAGCCGGAGACCCTGTTCTACTATCATCGCCTTGGGTTGATGTCGCCGGACACGGTCAGGCCGTTTGACCGGGGGCGGTCGGGCACTGTCTTTGGGGAGGGCGCCGCCGCCGTGACTCTGGAGGGAATGGCGGATGCTCAAGGGCGGCAAGCCACGATTTGGGGCGAGTTCCTGGGCTCGGGTTGCACCACGGAGGCCACCGGCATCGTGGACCTCCGCGGTGACGGTGATGGCTTGAGCCGGGCCATCCAACTGGCCCTCGGCGACGCGGGCATTTCAACGGCCGAAGTCGGGCTGATCGTCGCTCATGGCAACGGCACGCTGGGTTCGGATGTTTCCGAGGCTCGCGCCATCCGCCGTGTGTTCGGAGATGATCTGCCGCCGGTCACAGCCTTCAAATGGGCGGTCGGCCATCTCATCGCCGCGTCCGGCGTGTTGGACCTGGTGCTTGCGTTGATGGCGCTCAAGCAAGGCGTCGTGCCGGGCATCGCCACGTTGAACTCGCTTGACCCGGAGATCGCGCCTTTCACCGTCGCTCACACGGCGCAGCCGCCGCGCAGCGACATCGCGCTGATTCTGTGCCGTGGCTTTGGCGGGATGAATGTCGCGGTGCTGATCCGCGGGACTTCTCCGGCGGCGACCGCATGAACTTGTCGCCGCCTTCCGGCAGCCGTTGCGGCCTCGACACCGTCGAGATTCCCAGGATGGAGCGGCTGCTCGCGAACCAGACTGCGGAGGAACTCGGCAAACTCTTCTCGGCTCAGGAACTCAATGACGCCGGCAATGGTCCTGGCCGTGCCGCCAGTCTCGCCGCCCGTTTTGCCGCAAAGGAAGCCTGCTGCAAGCTGTTCCCGCGCGAAACCGCTTTGGGTTTGATTTCAGCGGTGGATTTTTCGGTGGAACGCGACGCTTACGGAGCGCCGGTTGTGAAAGTTACGCCCGCCGCCCAAACGGTTCTCGACCGTCATCGTGTGGCAGCCATCCGGGTTTCGCTCACGCACACGGACACCAGCGCGTCGGCGATTGCGTGGGCGGACCCGCGGCAAACCGACGTGCCCTGGTATGGCCGCTGGCTCTACCACCTCCTGCCGTACCGGCGATCGGTCGTGTTGGGGAACTTCCGGCGCGTCTTTGGCGACGTGCTTCCGGAGGCGGAAATCATGAAGCTGGCGCAGGCTTACTACGCCCATTACGTCCGGTTCATGATCGAATTTTTTCGCCTGCCGTTCATGTCGCAGGCCCGGCGCAAGGAGTGGGTTCGCGTGGAGAACATCGAGGCGGCCCTGCGCGCTCACGCCAAAGGCAAGGGCATTTTGCTCCTGACGGGCCACTTCGGAAACTTCGAGGTTTCCACCGTGGCGGGCATCGGCCAGTTCCCGCAGTATCGCGGGCTGCTGCACTTCGTGCGCCGTCCGCTCAAACCGAAGTTGCTCAACGATTTTGTCACGCACCGCTTCAAGCGGGCGGGCTTCGGCGTGATCCCGAAGCGCGGGTCGTTGGACACCATCCTGGACCTGCTCGGCAGGGGGGCGATCATTGTTTATGTGTTCGATCAGCACGCCGGGAAGGGCGACGGCATCACGGTGGATTTCTTCGGCCATCCGGCGGGCACCTTCAAGAGCGTGGCCCTCCTGGCGCTCACGACCGGCGCTCCCGTCCTGCCGGCCTATGGCTGGCGCGAGGCCGATGGCCGCCATGTGCTGCGCTTCGAGGAGGAACTGCCGTTGATCGAACATGAGAATGTGGGCGAGGCCATCCGGTTGAACACCCGCGCCTACAACGCGGTCTTGGAACGAATGCTCTTGCGGCACCCAGAGCAATGGATCTGGATGCACCGCCGCTGGAAAACTCCTCCACACTGAACGGCGGATTGCCCGCAGACGAATCGGATGGCGGTCAGTGGCTCAACCCCGAGCCTGGTTCAATTCGATTCCGAGCCTGAGTCAGGCGAGGATTCCTCCGATTCCCCCTCCGCACCGTCCGGTTTCTCACTTCCCGGAGCGGTTTCAGGTTTCTTCTCAACCAGGAAGTGGGAACGCTCCTTGAGGAGGGAATCCACCGTCCAATTGGAAACCAGGTAGGTCCATTGGCCGAGTTTTCTTTCTTGCGCCAGCTTCTCCTCGAGCTTCTGACGCTTCTCCTTGAATTCCTTGTCCAGTCGTTCCTTGTCCTCGGGAGTCTCATTTTCGCCCGCAGTTCGTTCCTTGGGCAGGGCGGCCGTCACGGTCACGTTGAAATAGTAATTGTCGTTGGTCTTCTGTCCGACCTTCATTGTGTAGTTGAAGTCGTCAAAGGTCTGCACACTGATCAGCGTGGCTTGGTCCAATCCGGTTTGTTCGGGCGTCGCCGCGAGCACGACATCCGTAAAGCTGGGCGAGGACATGGCGTAGGAGAGACTGGAGGTCTTTCCCGAATCGAGCTGCTCTTCCGGGCCGGCATCGGCCAGCTTCCACTCGCCGCCTTCCGTTTCGCGACTGATCTTCCACGAGTTGGTGGCTTCAGGATAAGTCACCGCCACGGAGCGAATTTTTTCCAGCTTGAAGAAATCTTTGAGCAACCAGCGGTCGGCCTTCGGCTCAATCTCGTTGAACGTCTCGGATACCAGCCAGGCCGTTCCCGGCTTGTCGGGCAGATACAGCCAGCGGCCATTGGGCCAGCCGCCGCCACCCATGGGATCACTGCCGCCACCCCGCATGGACTTCTTGCCCAGCAAAACGGAACGAATGAGCTTGCCGTCCTTGTCTTTGAGTTCGACCAGCGTCGCCGAGGTGGCGCCACCCTGGTCCGGCGGCAGGAGTTCCATCCGGGCCAGTTGGGATTCGCCGATCTTCTGACTTTGCGCCGGGCGCAGGTCCCACAACTTGCGGGCCAGTTCAATGATGTCACTTGCGCTGGCCGGATAATCGCCGCGTTCCTTGACCGTCCAGGCCTCGCCTTTCACCAGGTTGACCACCTGGTCGTGTTGGCGAACGGTGACGTGGGCCACATCGTTGATGGGGAAATCGCCCAGCAGCTTGTCCGTCGAGAGCTTGTCGGTGCGCTCGTAGGAGGCGGCCTTCTGGCGGTTGAGGTAATAGCCGATGCCGCCCAGCACGGCGCCGGCGAGCAGAATGAGGATCAACTGTTTCCGGTTCATCTTGCTGCGGTCTTTTGACGTTTGATGAGCGCGAGGGCGACGCCGGCGAGCGCCACCACGGCGGGCATCGCCAGAATGTTGGTCCATTGCAGCTTGGTTTGCAGCGAGTCAATGTCCTTGCGCAGGTTCCGGCGCTCCTGCCGGAGGGTCTCCCGGACCTCGGCGCGTTTCCGCTGCACCTGCTCCCATTCCTTCTTGGCGTCATCCGAGAGAATGATCTGCTGGCCCGGTTGCTTGCCCTGGAGCATTTCGTTGATCTTTTGCGCCAGTTCCTGCTCGCTCTTTTCCAGTTCCTTGATTTTGGCGGCAAAGCGTTCCTCCGCCTGGGCCTTGAGTTCGCGCATCTTGGTGAAGGGCCGGGCAACGGTCGCCCGGCTGCGGATGGTGATGAGGTCCTGGTCGCCGCCCAACTGTTCCACCAGGTTCTGCACCAGTGTCAAGTTCTGGCTGAAAGGAATCATGATCCGCTGGCCAAAGAAGTTTTGCACGCGGGCGTAAAACTGCTCGTGCAGCAGGTCCGCGTCACCGATTAACACCACCACGTTTTCGTCCTTCGAAGCCTTGAGCGAATCCAAGGCGGTCGCAGCCGGCTCATCCTTTTTATCTTCGCCCTCGTGTTCGGCGTGGTCGTGACCGGGCTTGCCATCGGGAAACGCGGTCTTGAATTTGCCGCTCAATCGCACGGCCAGGGCGTACTCCTTGCCCGACGGTTTGAAATCCTGTCCGCCGCCGAATTGGGCGAGGATCTTTTCGGTAAGATCGGAGTTGGGGCTGGTGCGGATCAGCACTGTCCGCTTCAGACCTTCTGCGGGCGTGCCCTCGAACACTCCCGCGAACGGAAGATAAATCCGGGAGATCTGGCTCGTCACCACATCGTTCGTGTCCATCGCCTCGGGCGGAATTTGTAGGAAAGACGGATTGGCCTGGGGCCGGCCATCTTGTCCGCCCAGTTCCGTGAAATAGGTTTTGTCGGTGGCGACTTTGTTGATGTCGAAGGTGAGCCCCCAAGCCTTGAGCAACCGGTCAAGCGTGGCCCCGCTGCCCGCCGCGGCCTGCAGTGGATTGGATGGGTCACCACGTGAATCCATGACACTCAACGGGTCCAGAAAAGCCACCAGTTTGCCGCCGCGGAGAACAAATTGATCCAGCGCATATTCCGCCGCCTCGCTGATGGCCTTGGGATAGATCACCAGCAGGACTTTGATGTCCTCGTCAATCTTCTCCGCCGTGAGCGGAACTTCCCGGACGTCGAAATCTGACCGCAATTCGCTGATGAACACCCACGGCTCGGTCCGTCCGCCGCCGCCCATCCGCATCATCATGGGATTGAATCCGCCGAACACCTGCAACCCGCTCATCACGCCGATGACGGGCTTCTGAGGTTTGGCCACCTGAGCAATCGCGCGGGTAAGATCATATTCCAAGAGGCGCTCCCGCGCTGGGCTGAGGAACGGAATCGTTGCCCGTTCATCCAGGCAACTCACCGCCAGACCAAAGTAGATTCGATCGCCGCCGAGCGGTTGCAACATCTGGCCTTCGATGCCGTCGAGGTTCGCGGAATCTTCCGCCTCGGTGTCGGGAACGGGATCGAGTCGCTTGATTTCCAAATTGCCCTTCGCCAGAAGCTGATACTCCTTGAGCATGTCCTCGACTCGCGCCGCATAAGTCTTCCAGTCCACGGGGGTGGCGGCGTCGCGCTGACTGAAGTAAAAGCGGATTTGCACGGGCGTATCGAGCCGGCTGAGGATGCGCTTGGTGCCGTCAGACAGCGTGTATGCCTTGTCGGCGGTCATGTCCACCCGCACCAGCATGGGGCGCACGATGATATTCAGCGCAATCACGATGATCACCATCACGGCCACGCCGATGGCCGAATACAAATAGGTTTCTAAACGCTTCTTGTGTTGCATAAGCCTTGCCGTATAAAGCCGATCCCCTGCCCTACCCGGTTCGATGACTGCGCAGAATGACGCCGGTCGTGAACAACGCCAGGCCGATCAGCGACCCGAAAAACACCAGGTCGCGGAAATCAATCACCCCGCGCTGGAACGCGTCAAAATGGGTCATCACGCTCATGCCGGCCGCCAGACTGCCGAGCCACGGCAGGTTGATCGCGTCGAAGAATTCCTTCACCCTTGGCACGCCCCCCAGGACGAGCACCAGGCATATCACCACCGAAACGATGAACGCGACCACCTGGTTGCGGGTCATGGCCGAGGTCATGCAGGCGATGGACAGATAGGCCCCGGCCATCAGCGCGCTGCCAAGATAGGTGCAGATGATCACTCCGTTGTCCGGCGATCCCAGGTAGTTCACCGTGATCCAGACCGGGAACGTGAGCGCCAGCGCCAGCAGCAGAAACGCCCACGAGGCGAAGAACTTTCCGAGGATGGCCTGTGAGGAGGTGATGGGCATCGTCAAGAGCAGTTCGATCGTGCCTTGCCGTCGTTCCTCGGACCAGAGTCTCATGCCCACCGCCGGCACCAGGAAGAGATAAAACCACGGATGCCACATGAAAAACGCCGCGAGCGAGGCCTGGTCGCGCTCGAAGAATCCTCCAAACAGGAACGTGAACGCCCCGCACAGCAGGAGAAAGATCACAATGAAGACATACGCCACCGGCGAAGCGAAAAAGCCGGTCAACTCGCGCTTCGCTATGGCCTGAATATTGCCGAAAGTCGTGCTCACTTCTTCACCTCCTGGGCGGTGTCCGGCATCGTAATGCTGCGGAAAACTTCATCCAATCGCCCTTCCTCAATCTGCAACTGTTCGATGTGCCAGCCGTGGGCGGCTTCACCGACGGCGCGCGCAAACTCACCGTTCGCTCCCGCCTCACTGGGCTTGGGAAACACCGACACCGTCACGCGGCCATCCTTTTCCTCCACCACGGTGACGCGGTTGACGAGGGGCACCTGATAGAGTTTGGACGAAACGGCCGCGCCGGCCACGCCCTTCACGCGCAACGTCACCGCGCCGGCCCACTCGGACTTCTTCCGCAACTCCTGGGGTGTGCCATTGGCCACGATCTTGCCGCGGTCAATGATGATGGCCCGCGAACAGGCCGCGTCCACCTCCTCCAAGATGTGCGTCGAGAAAATGATGGCCTTCTTCTCGCCCATGCGCTTGATCAGCCCGCGCACCTCGTGCTTTTGATTGGGATCCAAACCATCCGTGGGTTCGTCGAGCACCAGCACGTCCGGATCGTGAATGATGGATTGCGCAAAGCACGTGCGGTGACGATAGCCTTTTGAGAGCGTTTCCACGCTTTGATGCAGGACGTTCTCAAGGAAGCACATCTCCACGGCGCGGTGGATGGCCTTCTTCTTTGCCTCACCCCGCAACCCGCGGATTTCCGCCGCAAAACCGAGGAAGCCACTCACCGTCATGTCCGTGTAGGCAGGGGCGTTTTCGGGCAGATAGCCGATGAGGCGCTTGGCCGGGATGGGATTCTCCACCATGTCGAATCCGCCCACTTTGACCTTGCCATCGGTCGGGGGGATGAAACCGGTGATCATGCGCATGGTGGTGGACTTGCCCGCGCCATTCGGGCCGAGGAACCCCAGCACCTCGCCGCGCTCGACGGAAAAGGAAATCCCGTCCACCGCCCGCTTCGTCCCGAATAATTTTGTCAGGTTCTCAACTCTTATCATAACCGCTGGAAAAACTGGCTGAAACGAGCCGTCCAGATAACGACTCACCGCCAGCTTGTAAATACGATTTTTTTGGGCAAAGCGCCCGTCACCCGGCCCTTGGAGGGCTTATCGGCTCTGGCCATTGGACAACCTCGCCGGAAAATGTTCAAAAAAAATTCCGGCTTGAGTTGGGGCAAGCGAAACCCAGGTTGCAGCTTCACGCCCGTCCCGCCCGGTCACGGCAGCCAGCGGGCCCGAAAATACCGGCGGTCGCCCGTTCGCGGCAGCGTCAGGTGCAGTGAATCGCTGCCGAGCGTGTTGGTCTGGACCGCGGTCCAATCCACGAAATTGCTGCTGGCGAGCACGGCATAGCGTTGGCCGGCCTGGCCATCGAGCCAGACGGCGAACGTGTTGCTGGAGGTGATCGCCGGGGCGCGCAAGCTGGGTGCAGATGGCGCGGCGCTCGGAAGCACAAACAGGGTGATGCTCTGCGCGGGCAGCATGTTGCTGAATGACTGGCCGGTGAAAGTAATGTCGCTGAGTCTCGTGATGGCGTTGGCGGAAGTCAGCCGCCAGACCTGCGCCGTGCCAGCGGACAGGAAATTCGTGAGGTTGACGTTGACCGGCGCGTTTGAAGTGAGTTGCTTGTTGACGGCCATGATGGTCAACGCGCCGTCCGCCGAGCGTTGAGCCGCGAAGGTGGCGATGAAGTCGGGATTGGGTCCGCCGGCAAAGACACTGGTGTCGCCGAAGGTGGATTTGTTGCCGTCGTAATTCCGATACATCTTCATGGCCTTGAACGTGGGCGTGCTCGAACTGGGCGTCGTCCAGCGCGTTCCGTAATCCAATCCTTCGCGACCGAAGATGCCGTAGATGTCCGCCTGCGCCGTTGCGCCGTTGATGTGGTTTTCCGCGCCCCAGTTGTATTCCGTGATGCCGATCTTTGTGCCGGGATAATATGTGGCCACCCACTCCTTCATGCGCGGGATGAGTTTGATGACGTTGTTGATCCAGGTTTGATCGAGATAATTCGTGTCCCAGAGCGCGCGAGTGGAATGATTGCGGCGAAGCTGCATGGCGGTCGAGGTGTCATCGCCAAACTCGCCGCCTTGCGGATAAATGTGGAGCGTGAACACGTCGAGCAGCCGCACGCCGTTGGTTTGTTCGTAGAGCCGGGCCTGATTGAGCAACCACGGACCGTAATCCATACCACCGTTGGTGCCGCGGTCGGGAAAGTTCGCGGGATTCCAGTTGCTGTTCTTGCCGGCCCACTGCCAGTCGAACCCGCTGTAAAGGTAGCCCGGCCAGCCCCATTCCTCGGGCGCAAGCAGCAACGCATTCGGATCAATGGCCTTTACCCTCGCGCCGTAATCGAACAGCCGGTCGCGAATCTCGCGCATGGTGGTGCCGACCGGATGCACGTCGCGATGCGTCGAGTGCCAGAGGGTGTGTTCGTTGTCCATGCAATAGAATCGCACTCCGCCGTTGGCCGAAAGCCCCCAGCGATTAGTAAGATGACGCACCCACGCTTGTTGAAAGGCCGAGTTGGTCAGGAAATTGGCGTCGTTGGGATCGTTCCAGGTGATGGGCGTGTTGTTGGTGACGCTGACGCCGTTGCCTGCGTCGGGAAACCACTGCGAGTCGTTGCCGGTTTGCGGTCCATACTTGGCGATGGAATAGCTCGCGAGCTTGCTTCGACCCGGGCCGAGCTTGGGCATCCAACCGATCATCGGAATCGTCAGCATGGGCTCCGCGCCGCCAGACTTCGTGGAATTGATGAAACTGTCAGCATCGGCGCCGGGTGTGGAACTCGATCCACCGATGCTCTGGTAATACCAGTCATTGGCCTTGTTGTCCGCGTTCAACTGCCAGTTGTATCGGGTGGTGGAGTTGCCGCCCCAGCGGTTGAGCGGCGCGTTCAGTTCATTGAGTTGGCTGGCGTTCGCGAACGCCACGCCGTAAATCAGCGGATTGATGGGACGCCGATTCAACGCGGCGTTGACCGTGATGGCAACGGGTGCGCTCGTGCCGGAGGGTGGATTCGTGGCGGCAATGAGTGTGATGTCGTCCACGTAGAAGGTCGGCGCCAGTCCGGAGTTCTGCACCTGAATCCAGAAACCGTCGAAATCCGTCGCGCTGGCCACGTTGAGTGATGTCATCGGAATGACTTCCTGCCGCCAGGAGTTGACGGGCAGAGCCGCCAGCACGACGGGCGACTGGGCGACGCCGTTGCGCGTCGCCTGAACCTGCACGACCTGTCCACCGCTGGCGCCGCCATGGATCCAGAAAGTCAGGTTGGTGAAGGCCGACCCCGATTGCGCGGCGTGATGCAAGTAGAGCGCCTGCCAGTTCTGGGACGAAACGCTGATGGAACTCGAGCCACTGCGGACGGGCGATGAATTGGCGAGGTTCACGGTGGCCCAACTCCAGTTTTCCCAGCCGTTCTGGAGCGAGTCGGTGTAAACCGATTGATCGGTCTGCGCAGGTGCGAACGGAATGAAGGCGATCAGCCCCAGCACGGTGACGGCGCTAATTCTGCGACCCACCGTTTTCGATTGTCCAATGAACCTCAACATGGCCGCTAAAGTCCCACAAGCGCAGCGGCTTGGCGAGCGCCGCTTGCGTCGTGAATTCTGGGGACAGAAGACCTACCGGCCGCCCATTGCCAGCAGTTTCGTCCGCGTGCGAAACAACAGCATCCCCTCTGAAATCGCCGGCGTGGCCATGCAGGTTTCACCCAAGTCATTGATGGCCGCGGCGGAGAATTGATCCGACACCGGGACGACAATCACCTTTCCCGTCTCGCCGGAGAAGTAAAGATGCCGCCCATCCGACACCGGTGACGCGGTGTAACCTTGCGCGATCGTGCTGAGGCGTTCGCTGAACCGAATCTCGCCGGTCTTCGCCTCGAAGCACGTCAACACGCCGTTGTCCGTGCAGCCGAAAACCCACGCGTTGACCGCGATGGGTGTCTGCATGTAGTTGCCCTGGCGCGGATGCACCCAGGCGATGCCAGCGTTCGTGCCCGCGGGATCGGAATGGGTAATGTCACCAGTGGCTTCGGGACGAATGGCGCGCATGGGGCGCAGCCGGCCGTGAGCGCTGGTCAGATAGATCAGACCATGAGCGAAGATCGGCGTCGGCACGGGGATGTCGCCGCCGCCTTTGAGATGCCACAACTCCCGTCCCGTCGCGAAATCATAACCCCCCGAGTGATGCCAGCCATTGACGACGATTTGAAGTCGGTTGCCGCTCTCAATCACCGTCGGACAGCCCCACGTAGGCACATCCTTGCGTGGCGTGCGCCAAAGTTCCTTGCCCGTGGCCACCTCGAAGGCCGCCACAAAGGAATTCGTCTGTACGTCGCAGAGCACGATTACTTTGCCATCATGGATTACGGGTGAACTGGCGAATCCCCATTGCGCCGACGGCACGGAAAAGAATCCCGAATCCATCGGTCCCAAATCCTTTTTCCAAAGCAGCTTTCCATCGGCGTTGAAACAAAACAGTCCCTCGGAGCCGAAGAGGGTGACGATGTGCCGCCCATCGGTGGCGGGCGTGGAATTGCAGTGTGTGGATTTCGGATGCCGTTTCACCCGCGGCACTGCTTCGTGGCCAACTACATTCCACAGGACCTTTCCAGATGAACGATCCAGCGCCAGCAGCCGCCACTGATGCACGCTGTCCTCCGTCACCGGCTGGATGTCGCCGTAAAGTCCGACCTTGAGTTCCGCGTCCGCCGGCCCGACCACCGTGGCCACATAAATGCGCCCGCCGGAAACGATGGGCGAAGCGTGCGCCAGGCCCGGCAACGGCGTTTGCCAGCGCACGTTCTTGCCGGATTCGACATCCCACTCGGTCGGCAACAGTTGGCTGGCGTCCACACCGGAAGCCTGCGGACCGCGGAACTGCGGCCAGTCGGCAACGGACGAGAATTCCACCAGTGCGCTTACCGCAACAACGATCAGAAGTTGGTTTGGCATAGACAGGTTTGTGCCTCCCATGAAACGGGAGCGCCAACACTTTGGCAAGCGGCGTTCGCTGCCACTGTTCGTGACGGGCGCATCTCGGCTTATTGCAGGTTGGGCTTTCTGGCGTAGCGCAGGTTTCCCAACCTGCGGTATCGCCGACTTCCAGTCGGCGGGCCCAGGCGCGGCGTGGCAGGCCGGGAGTTCGCAGCGTTTGCGGATTGGAAGTCCGCGATCCGGCAGACTGGAAATCCGCGCTGCAGCATCGGCCCGGCGCCCCCCCGCAAGACAATGAGATGCGCCCGTCCGCGATCACCCTGGAGTATGGTCGCGCGCGCAGCATCCAGCTTGAAGCATGAACCGCTTCCTGTGGATGCTCGCCGCGGCCTGGCATCACAAAATCCGTGCCCTCCGGTTGTCGCTGTGCTAGATGAGCCGCATGAAAATCGAAGCACTGCACGTGGGCATGAGCGTTCGCCATCCTCAATACGGCCTGGGCACGGTGAAAACGATTTCCGAGACCACGGCGGACATTTTGTTCACCGACGGCAAGCGCACGGTGTCGCCAGAGTCCGCCGGCTTGGAACCCGCCGAACCGCGCGCCGCCGTCAGCGGCCTGGCCGTGCCGCTGAAACAGTTCATCGAAGAAACCCTTGAAATGGCGGTGAAGAAGCTGGGCTTGGAAAAACCCGGGTCGGTGGTCGAGAAACTTGGGGGCCGCTGGCACAACGGCCGCCTCGTGCTGCATCCCGCCGATCCCACGCTCCAGACCAAGGAAGTACCGCTCGAAGTCTTCTTCCACAAAATCGTGATGGTCCGCAATCAACTCCGCGTGCTGGAGCAAAAGATCAACGCCCACGAAAAACTGAGCGATGCCGAAAAGGTGGAGATGCAACAATACATCACGCGCAGCTACGGCTCGCTGACGACCTTCAACGTGCTGTTCAAGGAGAAGGAGGAGCAGTTTTAGCCACGGCCATCTCCGCAAAACAGAGATTGAGTTCCTCCGCAAGAATGGTTTTTAATCGGGCTGCCGATGCGACGGGAACCGGGGCCGGCTCTCTTCAACTCGCATTAACGAACTGGAATGGAAACGGGAGATCCAATGAACACCAACGCGTTGACGCAAAGACTGGCCGTGTGCAGTTGGTCGCTGCAATCAGAAACACCGCAGGAATTGGTCGCCAGACTCGAAGCCACCGGCATCCGGCGGGTGCAACTGGCGCTCGATCCGTTGCGGGAAGCGCCCGACGTGTGGCGGAATGCGCCCGAACTGCTCCGACAAAACAACATCTCCATCGTCTCCGGCATGTTCGGGTGCCTGGGCGAGGATTATTCCACCCTGGAAACCATCCGTCTGACCGGCGGCCTCGCGCCCGACGCGACCTGGGAACAGAATTGGAAGAACATTCAGATTACGACCGCGCTGGCCCAGAAGCTCGGACTCAAGCTCGTCACGTTTCACGCGGGCTTTCTGCCGCACGAGGAGAGCGACCCCAGTTTCGCGAAGCTCAAGCAGCGCCTCATCCAGGTGGCGGACGCCTTTCAAGCGCGCGGCATTGCGCTGGGGTTGGAAACCGGTCAGGAAACCGCAACCGTGTTGTCTGATTTCCTCACGAAGCTCAACCGTCCGAATCTCGGCGTCAATTTCGATCCAGCCAACATGATTCTCTACGACAAGGGCAATCCCATCGAGGCCCTGCGCACGCTCGGACCGTGGATTCGCCAGGTTCACATCAAGGACGCCGTCCGCACCAGTACGCCCGGGACTTGGGGCGATGAAGTCGTGGCCGGCATGGGCGAGGTGGACTGGGCCGCGTTCTTTGCGACCTTGAAGGAAATCGGCTTTGCCGGTGACCTGTGCATTGAACGAGAAGCGGGCATGAACCGGGTGGAGGACATCCGCAAGGCGCGCGAACTCGTGGAGAAGATTTCGACCTGAATCCGGAAGTCCAACCTTGACCCCTTTCCAATGAAGAAACCAACAACTCGCAGTTCGAAGCGCAAGGTGAACGTCGCCGTCGTGGGCCTCGGCTTCATGGGCGTCACCCACATCAAAGCGTATCAGCAAATTCCCGATGCCCGCCTCGTCGCCGTGTGCGACGCCGTGCGCCTCCCCGTCAATGGCGTGCTGATGGGCGTCAGCGGCAACATCAGCAGTCCAGACGCAATTCATCTGGGGAAGGACGTTCAAACCTACAAACATCTCGACGAACTCCTCGCGAACGAAGAAGTCGAACTGGTGGATCTCTGCGTCCCGACGCCGCTGCACGCGCCGCAGGCCATCGCGGCGCTGAAATCCGGCAAACATGTCATCTGCGAGAAGCCCCTGGCACGCACCTCGGCCATTGCCCGGGACATTGTGAAAGCGGCCAAATCTGCCAAGGGATTCTTCATGCCGGCGATGTGCATGAGATTCTGGCCGGGTTGGGCATGGCTCAAGGAGCTCGTGGCCAAGCGACCCTACGGCAAGGCCTTGACCGCGAGATTCCGTCGAGTCTCGGCGCCGCCGGGCTGGAGCCGCGCCAGTTATTTCAAGGGCGGCGACTCCGGCGGCGCGTTGCTCGACCTGCACATTCACGACACCGACTTCGTGCAATTTGTATTTGGCCGGCCAACAAGCGTGTTCTCGACCGGCTTGAGCCGCTTCAGCGGCGCGATTGACCACGTGGTGACGCAATATCAGGTCCGTGGCGGGGCGACGGTTTATGCGGAGGGCAGTTGGCTGCTCGCGAGCGGCTTCAACATGTCCTACACCGTGATGTTCGAGCACGCCACGCTGGACTTTGACAGTGCCCGCGGCGCCGACGCTTTGCGCCTGGACGAGGAAGGCAAATCTTCGCGCGTCATCAAACCGGACGGGCTGGACGGTTACGTCGGCGAATTGCGGCACATGATCCAGTCCATCCAAACCGGGAAGCGCCCCAGTGTCGTCACAGCGCAGGACGCGTTGAGCGCCGTGGAGATTTGCGAAGCGGAGGAAAAGTCGGTGAAGACCGGGCGCGTGATCAAGTTGTGACGCGCCTGACGAGTTCGCCTCACAATTACTTGAATCCATCCGCTCCGCTCATGAACAAACCAACACGCTGTCTCATCCTGATTGTATTGCTATGGGCCATGTACTCGACCGATTCCATCGCCGCGAGTGACCAGTTGTATCAGGTCGGCGTCGCGCGCGTTGACATTACGCCCGCCCATCCCGTCCGTCTGAGCGGCTACGCGGTCCGCAAGACCGAGTCAGAGGGCGTTGCCCAGAAACTCTGGACCAAGGCGCTGGCCATCGGCAGCGATCGGGAGGGACCGGCGCTGCTCATCACGGTGGACAACACGGGCGTGCCGGCGCACATCCGCGACGAGGTGGTGCGGCGTTTGCAGAAAAGGAAGATTCCGCCTGACCGGGTGGCGATTTGTTCCACCCACACTCATAGCGCGCCCTACCTCGCCGGCTATTTGCCGACCTTGTTCGGGGAACCGCTTCCCCTGCCCCATCAGTTGCGCGTGGCAACCTACACCGCCGAACTTACCGACGCCATTGAGCGCGTTTCACTCGCGGCGTTGAAGAATCGCAAGCCCGGCAGGGTGAGTTGGGCGCAGGGCAAAGCGGGCTTCGCCGCGAACCGCCGGCCCCAGGGCGGACCGGTGGATCACGATTTGCCGGTGCTGGCAGTGAACGACCCCAGAGGAAAATTGCGGGCGCTGTTTCTCAACTACGCCTGCCACTGCACGACGTTGGGCGGCAATCTCAATCAGGTCCACGGCGACTGGGCCGGCTACGCCCAGGAAATCCTGGAGCGCGATCATCCCGAAGCCACCGTGTTGGTGGCCATCGGCTGCGGCGCCGACGCCAATCCGCAGCCGCGCGGAGATTTGGAACTGGCCCGGCGGCACGGCAACGAAATCGCCACGAATGTCGCTCACCTCCTCGCGAATCGTCTGACCCTTGTCCGCGGCAAACTCGAATGTCGCGCACAGCAGATCGAACTTCCCTTCGACACTCCGCCAACCCGCGCCGAGTGGGAAACCCGCGCGCAGCAGTCGGACTACGTCGGCTACCACGCCCGCTGGAATCTCGCGAAATTGGACCGAGGCGAAGGTTTGCCCACGAAGTTGCCCTACCTGATCCAGACCTGGAATTTTGGCAACGACCTCGCCATGGTCTTTCTGCCGGGCGAAGTCGTCGTGGATTATTCGCTGCGATTGAAGCGAGAGTTCGATGCCGCTCGACTCTGGGTCAACGCCTATGCCAACGATGTACCATGCTACATCCCCTCCGAGCGCGTGCTGACCGAGGGCGGATACGAAGGCGGTGGCGCCATGACTTATTATGGCTGGCCGACCCGGCTGGCGCCGGGGTTGGAGTCGTTGATCATTGGCACGATCCGCGACCTTTTGCCCGGGAACTATCTCAAGGCTGGCATCTGAATCTCGCGGGTTTCAAAAAAGGGGTGGAAAGAATCGGCAGCTTCGGCAAAGATTAGCCTCATGAGTGAAACGGTGACGCCCAGCCGCCCGGCCGTCTCGATGGAGGAAATCCAGCAAGGCTGGCACGAGCTTACGCTGCGCGTCAGCCAACTGGAGGCCGAGCGCAGCGCGCTGGAGCAGGAAAACAAGTCCCTCCGCTTCCTGCTGGAACGGGTGATCGAGCACCGGCAGAAGTCGCACGGCGAACTGGTGTTGCTGCTTTCGGACCTCATCAGCAAATTGCCCCTCCACGACGTGGGCATACTCATCGCGCGGCTCGTGGAGCACAATGCCCACGTGAGCGAGGTATGTGCCGCGCTGGCCAAGGGCAAGATCGAAAGCAGCCTGCCCCAGCCGGCGGTGCTGAAGGCGCTCGACCAGGCCAAACGCGAACTGGCCTCCGCCGTCAAGGAGGCGGTCGAGAAACTCCTTCAACTGGACCCGCCGCTGGAGAAGGAGATGCTCGAGGCGCTCATCAAGGACCCCGAGTCCTTCTTTTCGCCGAAGGCGGTCCGGGCCAATCGTTGTTTCCTCAAAGGGCAGGTGCCCAAGGAGCGGATTCTTCGCCAGTTTGGCGAAGCAGCCCTGGTCTTCTTCAATGACCTTACCACCGACCCCAAGTTGAACCCGCGTCCCAAGCAGGAGGAAATTGTCCTGGCGTTCAAAGAGGATTTCGAGGCCTTGTTCGAGGCCAATCCCACTTTGCTTCCCGAGCAGCGCAGGGAGTTGAAGGCCCTGTACGAGCGCGTCCAGCGCAGCAGAGGCAACTCCGACACGGCCCGCGCCCAGAAGGCCGCCTTCGCCCGGCTCTCATTCATTCTGGAACTCCTTTACTACTACGAACACCAAAACACCGAGTCACCCGAAGCGGTCTTTGCCCAGCGACTGCCCGTATTGATCGAGCAACTGGCGATGCCGTCCGCTCAAGCGGCGCTTGAGGAAAAACTGATCACCGAAGTCGAAGCCCTCCTGGGCTACATCCTCAATGCCGACCATCGCCTCATGGTCATCAACAACGTCGGCAAAGCCGGCGGGCTGGCGCGCACGCTCAAGTTTGTCCTCCGGCTTCGCGCCGAGAAAGCGCCCGACCAGAACCCCGCCATCCTCAATGAGGTCATCCCGGAATTCGTCCGGCAGCTCATCCCCGCTTCCAGCCCGCCCCCGCCGGCGGCACTGGTGCCGGTGCTGGATTTGATTCCGACGGATCTCCAGCGCGCGGTGGTGCGGTTCATCCGGCACTTTGACAAATTACGGAAGGAAGACGCGGCCAAGTTGAGCCTGGCCCTCGCGAAGGAGTTCAAGCTGGGTGAATTGGAAGTGGAGCCCAAAGCCCCCGCCCCGGTCGCGCCCGAAGTGGAACGAGAACGGGCGTGGGACAACATCAAGGAAATGATCGCGAGCCGCACCGAGCCAGCCAGGATCGCCGCGGCCATCCGCGACCGTTTGCACGCCAAGTACGACGCGGATGAAGTCCGCCAGAGCTGGATCACGCTGACGGAGGCCGACCCCATTTCCCTGATTCGCGTCTTCTGCCAGCTCCCCTACCTGGCGGATGGCCGCACCGATCCCGTGGCCCGCGCCGTGATGGAAACCTACGTCACCCGGCTCATGCACGAAAAATATGCCGCCATCTATCACAAGGTGGTGAACAGCTTGAAGAACATGTTCCGGGCCAATGCCCAAAGCCCGACGCTGACCAACTTCGTTTCCCTGGTGAAATGGGTGGACGCCAGCGCCGCAAACAAGTTGAGCGCGGACATTGGCATGCCCGCGCCCGCGTGAACTGAACAGTTCTGCGCGCTTCAGGTCAGGGCTGATCGTATTCGCCCAGGTTGCGAATCCAGATGTTGCGGAAGCGCGTCGGATTGCCGTGGTCCTGGAGCACGATCGGCCCTTTCGGCGGGTGTGGCCGGTAAACGGGCAGTTCACGGTGCGTCGAACCGCCGATGAATTCCTTTTTGTGGTGAAGGACGACCCCGTTGAGAATCACCGTGACACTCGCCGGCTTGATCAGTTTCTTGTTCTCGTCCCAGCGCGGTGACTCGAAGAAAATGTCATAGCTCTGCCATTCGCCGGGTTTCTTGGGCACCGTCGCCAGGGGTGGGAACTGGCCATACAGCGCGCCGAGCTGGCCGTCCGGATAGGTTGGGTTGTTGTAGGAATCCAGCACCTGCACTTCGTAACGACCGCACAGATAAATCCCGCTGTTCCCCCGGCCCTGGCTGCTGCCTTCCACCTTGACGGGCGTCGCAAATTCCAGGTGTAGTTGAAAATCCCCGAAGTCATCCCGCGTCCGGATGCTGCCCGAATCCTTCACCACCTCCATGTAACCGTTCTCCACCTTCCAGCGGGCGTCGCCCCGGTCGATCCGCCACTTGGAAAGATCCTTCCCGTCGAACAATACGATCGCGTCGGACGGCGGCGGCGCGCCGTGACTGAAGGTTTCGCCCGGTGTGACCAGCGGCGGCACGGGCCGGTCCGGGTCATGCACGTGCCATTTCTGGCCCGGCAGAATCGGCGTGTCCTTGTAGCCCGGCTTTTCCTGGGCACAGGAGGAAAGGATGGAAACGGCGGACATCGCGCTCACCAGCGCGACCAGGGAGAATGCAGTCTTGCGCATGGCGAAATTCAACCGGCCCGCGCGCCAAAATGCAACTGGCAAAACGCACCCGCGCCGCTACGATGCCGGCCCATGTCATCAGACTACGATCAACTGCTGGAAGCCACGATCCAGCACCTCGAGCGACTCCAGGCCAGCGGCGTCCGCTTCGTGTCCGTTTCTTCGGACGCGCTGCAAGCCTTGTCCCGCCCTGCGCCTCGTGCCACGCCCTCATTGTCGTCACTCCAGCCGCGCACCGACCTTCATGCCGCCGGGGCGGCTGCCGCTGCCGCGGCTCGGACGGAGGCGAATCGCCCTTCCGCAGTCACCCCACCGGCGCCCACGTCACCGCCCCGCCCTGTCAATCAGCCGCCGTCGGTCAAAACCTCGCCCGCCACAACTGAAGCGCCCCTGCCCCTCGGCCTTTCGGGTGAGTCAGCGGCGGTTGCCGCTGCGCCTCTTAGTCCTGAAGCCAAAGCCGCCGCGTTCGCCGAACTCCGCGCGCGGGTCGAGGCCTGCGTCAAGTGCCCGCACCTGGCGGCCTCGCGCCAGAACGTTGTGTTTGGCGTCGGCAACATCCACGCGGACCTGATGTTTGTCGGCGAAGCCCCGGGCGCCGATGAAGATGAACAGGGCGAACCCTTCGTCGGCAAAGCCGGACAGTTGCTGACCAAGATCATCGAAACCATGGGGCTGAAGCGCGGTGATGTTTACATCGGCAACATTTTGAAATGCCGACCGGACACCCCCGGCCAGTCCGCGGGCAACCGCAAACCCACCAGCGATGAAATGCACACCTGCATCCCGTACCTCCACGAGCAGATAGACTTGATCCAACCCAGGGTGCTCGTCGCGCTGGGCGCGACCGCCGTGGAGGGATTGCTCGGCAAGACCGTTGGCATCACGAAGCTGCGCGGCAACTGGAAGACCTATCGGGGCATTCCGCTCATGCCCACCTATCATCCGGCCTATCTGCTGCGCAATCAGTCCCTGAGCGAGAAACGCCGCGTCTGGGAGGACATGCTGCAAGTCATGGAGAAACTCGGCCTGCCCATCAGCGACAAGCAACGCCGCTTTTTCCTCAAGCCCCCGGCTTCTGAACCGTTGGAAAGCCGGACGTGAACCGATGATTCAGTCCATGTCCGAAATCCGAAGAACCGATAACCGAGCGAAGCCCGAGGCCCGAAATCCGAATGATGAGGGTACGCTCCAACAGGCAAGCCGCTCGGACTTCGACTTTCGGAGTTCTTTCGGACTTCGGATTCTGGCTCGACTTCTTACACAGCCAAATCGTGCGGTCGCGCCTCGGCGTAAATCTCTTTCGTCTCGCGATGTCCGCGTGATCAGTCTCCCAAAAGCCCCATGAAGCTGCCCACCGATCTTGTGCTCGTCACCGGCGCCGCCGGCTGGCTCGGCTCGAGGCTGGTGGAATCCCTCGTGCATGGCCTCGCGGAACATGACGCGTTGCGGCATCCGCAAACCGGTTTGCGCATTCGCTGCCTGCTGTTGCCCGGTCAGGACGCCGGCCCGCTCAAGACCCTTTCAGCCTCCATTGAAATCCTCACCGGCGACCTCCGCCATCCGGCGGATTGCGCCCGCTTCTGTTCGGACGCCCAGGGCGCGATGCTCTTCCACACCGCCGGCATCATTCACCCGCGCCGCGTGCGGGAGTTTTATGAGATCAACCGCGATGGCACGGCGCGCCTGCTCGACGCCGCGATTCAGGCCGGCGTCAAACGCGCCGTGGTGGTTTCGTCGAACTCCCCTTGCGGATGCAACCCGCACCCGGACCACCTCTTCGACGAACTCTCGCCGTATCGCCCCTACATGAACTATGGCCGTTCCAAAATGGAGATGGAACTGGCCGTCCAACAGCGGCGCGACCGGATCGAAACCGTCGTCATTCGCGCGCCGTGGTTCTACGGGCCGAACCAGCCGCCCCGTCAGACGCTGTTCTTTCAGATGATTCGCGATGGCAAGGCGCCCATCGTGGGCAGCGGGAACAACCTTCGTTCGATGGCTTATGTGGACAATCTCTGCCAGGGCTTGCTGCTCGCCGCGATCACCGAACGGGCGAGAGGACAAACCTACTGGATCGCCGACCAGCGGCCGTATTCGATGAACGAAATCCTGAACACGGTCGAGCGCCTGCTCGAAACCGAGTTTGGCCAGAAATGCGCGCATCAGCGGCTGCGGTTGCCCGGCTTGGCCAGCGAAGTCGCCTTGGTCATGGATTGGATGCTGCAAAGCATCGGACTGTATCACCAGAAAATCCACGTGCTGTCCGAGATGAACAAAACCATCGCCTGTTCCGTGGCCCGGGCGGAACGCGACCTGGGCTATCGGCCAACTGTGGAACTCGAGGAAGGGATGCGACGCTCCTTACGGTGGTGCGCTGCCTCCGGCAAACGGTTGTGAGCCAACTCCCACAGAACCGAAAGTCCGAGAGCTGCTCGCGGCCTTCCGCCTCGCGGCCACGCAACCCCCGTAACGCCGACTTTCCAGTCGGCGACTGGCCGGTTGGAAAACCGGCGTTACCCTCACGACTCGGTGGGCAATCTCACGAACATTGACTACGCGACCAGTTCGGAGGTAAACTTCGCCCATGATCCACTCAACCGCGTCACCAAGATGGTGGACGCCGTGGGCACCGCAACGTATGCCTGCTCCGCGGACAGACCCCTGTGGACAAATCAACACGCCGCAAGTCAGTTACACCCGGGGGACGGATTTGAGCGGTAGTTTGGAAGGGGCGGGAGGGATTGGGGGTTTGCTGGCGCGGAGTTCGGGGAGCACGCACTC
>WYBW01000053.1 GCA_011525685.1 Verrucomicrobiia bacterium | reverse complement strand
GGCGATCTACACGGTGGGCGAGCCGGGGGTGTATAACTTTGTCATTGGCGACCGCGAGCCGGGCTTCATATTGGACCGCATCGTGTTGAGCACCGACCCGGGACTCACCCCCGCCCAACTGGACGCCCTGCCCAATTCCGGGGGACTGGCCAGTCCGCCCAAAATCCTCTCCGTCTCTGGTGCGTGGGGCAATCGAACCGTCGTCGTCAATTTCAACGAGGCCTTGGCGGCAGGGTCCGTGGTCCCGGCAAATTTCAATCTCAGCGGCGGCTTGACGGTGGAGTCCTCCGTCCTCAACTCCGGTAATCCCACGCAGGTCCGGCTTACGACCTCCCCGCAAAGCCAGGGCACGGCATACACGCTCACGGTCAGCGATGTCGCCAGCGCGGTCAGTGGATTGGAGATACCTTCCGGCACCACCGCCAACTTCACCGCTTGGAGACTCGCAAGCGGCTGGGCGGTTCAGGACGTCTATTTTGGGGCGGCGGGCAACGCGTCCGCCATCGTGGACGTGACGAGTTACGCCAACAACACGCCGGATCGAACCCACTGGCTGAAAGGATTTCTTAACGACCGGTTCCCGGACGCAAACAATCAGTTCACCCGGCTGACGGCCTTGTTCACCCCAACCACGACGGACACCTACTCCATCTATGCGGTTTCCGATGACGACGCCTTGCTCCTTTACTCGGAGGACACCTCGATCAAAGTGTTGGACCGTTATGACACGACGCCGGAGTTGATCCAGCTTGGGCCGGTGAGTTCAAGTGTCCCGCCGGGACGGCAGTCCGGTCCAATCCCGCCGTTTTATGCGGATGGATTGGGGTTGCCCGCCCAAACCGGCACGCTGACGGCGGGAACGCCCTACGTGATCCAGGCCATCCATCGGCAGGCTGCGCTGGATACTTATTTCGCCCTCGGCGCGGCCGCCAACGCACTGGCCACGCCTCCCGAGGACGTGCCCGTGTTGGCCGGAAACCGCATCAGCGCCTGGCTGGACCCCAGCCTCGGCCAGGTCACCTTCAACCGCCATCCCTCAAACACCACCGCCGCGGCCTACTCCCGGGCGAAGTTCACTGTGCAAGTCACCTCCGCCCAAAGCCCCGTCTATTACCAGTGGCGCTCGAACGGCGTGGACGTCGTGGGGGCCAACCGCGCGACCTATGTCACTCCCGAACTCGATGCCTCCTACAACGGCACGGTCTATAGTGTGATGGTCAGCGTGGCCGGGCGCGACACCTTGAGCGGCAATGCCACGCTTACGGTGTCCCCGGGCGTGCCCGCTGCCCAAAGGCCTTACCTCGGCGTCAATTTCGCCGGCGGCAAATTCGATGTCGCCCCGTCGCCGCTGACACCCTATGACGTGGCTGGCGCGGTGCCGCAAGCCAACTGGAACAACCTCTTCGATTTCAACTTCGACGGCTCGGATGAACTGGTGGATGCCCAGGGAAATCCGAGCGGCGTTGTGCTCATAGCGGCCGGCTTTCAAATCCACCCGACCGGCACCAAGCTCCTTGGCGACGCCGATGCCGCGTTGCTGCAAGGTTATGTGGGCGGCCTGAACAGCCCGATCTCATTCAGCCTCTCGGGGATGCCCAGCGGCGTTTACAACCTGCTGGCCTACTCGGTGGGCTTCAGCTTCAATGCCACTTACGAGCAGGCTTTCGACCTGTCCAGCAGTTCGGGACAACTTTTTCCGGTGCTCTATGTCCAGGGACAGACGGGTCAGGACTATCTGGGGAGTCCCGGCTACGTCCGCATGAACAGCACCAACCCGGCCAGCCGGGCCTTCGGCAATTACGTCCAGTTCGACAACGTGGTCGTGGGCGTCGGTGACAGCCTGACGTTGACCGTGACTCCGGAATCACCCATCGCCACGCAGATTCCCGCCGTCAACGCCATCCAACTCGTGCAAGTGCTGCCCACGCTCAACGTCTCCGTCAGCGGTGGCAACGTTACCATCGCTTGGACCGCCGCTGCCAACGGCTACGTGCTGGAGTCCCGTTCCAGCTTGACTCCGGGTGTGTGGACCATCGTTCCGGGCACGCCCAATCCCATCACCACCGGCGGCTCGATCGTCGTGCCGGCCAGCGGTGACGGCGGCTTCTTCCGTTTGCGGAAACTTTGACGGTGGCCGGGGGCCGCGCTTTTCGGAGCGCGGCCCTTCCCGGCAAGGGACCGCGCACGAAGCTGACGCTTCGCAGTCCACTTCCTGCCGGGGGCGCGGTCGTTTCAAATCAGCGAGATGAAACCAACCCATCGTCAAACCAGTCGCAGCCCTGCGGCGCCGACACGGGATTCTGGAGAGGGCAAGCACTGTCGCCTCGCTCCCGCCTTTACGCTGATCGAATTGCTCGTGGTGATCGCCATCATCGCCATCCTGGCGGCCATGCTGCTCCCGGCCTTGGGCAAGTCGAAAACCAAAGCCCAGGGCATCAGTTGTCTCAACAACTTGAAGCAACTCCAACTGGCTTGGGCCATGTATCCGGACGACCATGGCCTCAAACTGGTGCCCAACGGCGATGGCTTCGGCAGCCCGGGTTGGGTGGATGGCTGGTTGAAGACCACGTTGGACGCCACCAACGTCAACTTGCTCAAATCCCCCAAAGGGCTGCTCTGGGATTACAACCGCACCCTGGCCATCTACAAGTGCCCCGCGGACGTGAGCACGGTCAAGTTGGGCGCCACGCCCATTCCCCGCGTGCGGAGCGTTGCCATGAACGGCAGCATGAACGGCACGGGCTGGTACAACGATCGCGTCCGAAACAGCTTCTTCACCTTCCGGAAATTGTCGGACATCAGCCGGCCGTCTCCGGCGCAGGCCTTCGTGTTCGTGGACGAACATCCGGAGGGAATTGATGACGGCTATTTCCTAGTGGACCTCGAACACCGCGGCGCCTGGGCCAACCTCCCCGCCAACTACCACAACGGCGCCTGCGGCTTTTCCTTTGCCGACGGTCACTCGGAGACGAAGAAGTGGCGCGACCCGCATACGCTGTCCGCGCGCCTCGTGCCCAATCCGGTGGGGCCGAATGATGTTCCGTGGGTTCAGTTCCGGTCCTCCGCCCCGCAGGACGCAGCCCAAGTGTGGCCTCCGTAACACCTCCCGGCCTGGTTCAGATCACCACTGCCGTCGCCCTCGACAGGCTTCAAAGTCAGGGATTTTGCACCCGGCGAAATGACATGGCCAGCGAACCAAATGCGCCCAACAAAACGAATGTCCCTGCGAGAATCAAAGTTTTCGTTGCCCACGACGTCGCTTTGGCTGCCGAAGCTTCCAAACCAATCCTCAAGTCCGCCCATTGATCCACCACCACCGCGCGCTTGAAGGTCAGCATCCGGCCTTGCTCGGGAATCGCGGCGCGGATGGCGGCGGCGCTGCTCACGGCGGCGTCCTGTTGTTGTATGAGCCGCTGAGCCAGCCGCATGAAGACCGCGTTTTCCTCGGCGCTGTTTCGGTCAATGATGGCCTTCGCGTCCTGCTGCGAGTAGGCGACCTCCTTGCGGCCACGCGCCTCGCGGAGTCGGGCCGCGGGCGCGGCCGCGTCACCGGTCACGGCGGCCTGGCGCACGTTCAAACCCACCAGCGCTTGCTGCAACTTGAGATTATTCAACTGCACGCGCGCGTCTTCGTTGAACGCGTCGTCGCCCTGGCTCAGACCGTAAGCGGCCTGGAACGCGCGGCGGGCCTGTTGCGGATCGCCGCGCTCCAGCAGCGCGTTGCCCATCGCCAGCATTTCCTCCGCGCCCTTGGTTTTTTCACGCTGCAACACGGCTTCGTTCTGCAAATAGGCTTGCACGTCAATGGCGGCGGCCCGTGGCACGATTTGCTCATCCTGCAACTGCAACGTGCCCGTCCAGTCCGCGACCTGCCATTTCTCGTTGAGATAAACCCGCCAGGTGATGTTCTCCAGCGGGAGATCGAACTTCGGCGCGCGCAACTGCAAATCCAGCGACCGCGAACCGGTTTTCCCAATCTGACTGCTGTAGAAGATTTCCACGGGAATCGCCTTGCCGCCAGGCGACTGCTGCTCCAGTGGGATTAGAATGCGATCCTGTTCACGCCAGGGCCAGACTCCGTTCTGGTTTACAAAGGCGAACCAGAACTTGGCGTTCTGCGGAAGCGTGAGATGCAGAAGACGCTTGTCTCCGGGCAGCATCTCCAAACGGACTTGCGTGAGCATGACGCCGTCGTCGGAGATCACGGAAGTCATCGTGATGTTGTTCACGCGCGCGGGCAGGAGCTTCGCGGCTTCATGGCGATCAAGTTTGAGTGGCAGTTGAAACGCCGGCTCGACGAGGCGATACGCAAAATTAGCCGAGGCCGTCTGCAAATCCTGCTGCAACGCGCGCGGGATGCTTTGCCATTCGGTCGGCTGAAGCGCGGCGGGTGGTTCGTCCACGCGCACCTGCAATCGCCCGCCGGATTGCACCGTCACGAAGCCGCGCTGCAGATTCACGTCGTCGGCCTGCACTCCGTGCAGCGAAGTCTCAGGCGCTTGATCGGGCATGAGCGTCTGATAATTCACCTGAAGGAGATATTGACCAATGACGCGGCGATGGAGTTTCACCTCCCAGAGTCGCAGGCCGTTCGTCACCGCGCCGGCGACCTGGAGGAAGTCAGAAACCTGATCGCCCGTGAAGCGCACGCTCTCGGCGTTCGTCGGCAGCCAGACACGAAACGCCTTCAAGCCGGTGTTCTCGATCTGGTATTGCAGGTTGGCGGCGACCTTGACCTGGGCCTCGTTGACGGTTGCGTGCTGCAAGCTGGTCACTTGAATCCATGGATCCACTTGCTCGATGTCCAGCGCGAGATTCCACGGCGTCTGCAACACGCGGAACGCCAGCACGCCCTTCTGCCGGATGCCGGACTTCTGCGGGTCTAGCTGCGTGACGCCGTCGCGGGTGGCGACCTGCAAGCGCATCCCTTGCTCGGGCACGATCATCAACGTCCCGCGCTGCTTGCTGGCTTCGCGCAGGATCAGTTGTGGCACAGTCCAAGCGTTGGTCGCCTTCACGCCCGGCCCGGCCAGACTGAGGGTGAATTGTTGCTGGCCAACGGTCTTGCCGCGCAAGTGCAGCGTGATGACGCGGCCCGCGTCGCTCTTCAACTCGGTCCAATGGCTCAACGCCGCGCCGCTGATTGTCTCCACGTCCATACCGGTCGGCAGGACGAAGCTCAAACGGAAAATCCCCGCGCGCGTGATGTCCACGATGGCGTTCGCGGCCAGCACGGTGCGGTCTTCGCCGAGCGAAAGTGTATCTTGTGTCTCGACGCGCACGTCCGGTTCAACCGGCGAGGCTTTCACCGAAGCCGTGGCCTTCGTTTCCGCGTACCGAAACGCACGGCGCACCGTGAGTCCGGGAATTTGCGCGGCGAGCGTGTGCCCGACCGCGGCGGGAAAATCTTCGAGGTTGATGGGTGAAAGCGCCGCGGCGTCCACCGTGTCGAGTTGCACTTCGTTGCCCGTCGCCACGCCGACCAAACCAATCTGATTCGCGGCATTCTCCACTGACACGAGTCCGATGGATTGCTCGAATGGCAACGGCCCGGTGGCGATCTGCGAGCGGATGATCAGCGCGAATGGCCGCGACTGCGGCTGCCGCAGGTTCACGCGCAACTTTCGAGTGTCCGGATCAAAGCGCCAAAGCGCGACGAGCGGAGGGTTCAAATTCGCCGGATCAATCACGTCGGTCACTGTCGCACCGGCCGGCAGATCAAAAAGTAGTTCGCTCAACTCGCCCTGGGCCGGGCGGATGGCTGCGTGATGCACTCCTTCAATCACGCCCGCCGAAGGAACATGGAGTTGACTCCACTCCGCGTAGAACACCGGCTTCTCGCTCTTCACGTCGCGGCTGCGCGGCTTCCAGCCAATCCAAACATCGCCCGGCGACAGAACGAGTTTTGCCACTGTGTTGCTGCCGGCTTTTTCGCGTTGGATCGACACCGCCTGTGGCGAGAGCACATTGACATCGAGCCCGATGAGCGTGAGTTGAAGTTCGTTGACCAGGCCGAATTGTGTCGGCAAGGCAAAGCCGCTCTCGTCGTCCTTCCTGGTCACCGGCAATTGATAGTCCAGCTCGATGTCGAACACGCCGCTGCGTTCCGCGAGCAGTTGCTGAACGCGCCGGTCGCCAATGAGAGATTGAACAAGCGTTAGTCCCCTGGCCGGGTGATTGATGCGCGTCAGCACCGCGGGCTCGAAGAGCACCGGCAGCGTTTGTCCCTTGACCGCGTTCCAACGGAGTTTCGCTGTGGCGAGCGCGAACTTTTCTTCAACGCGGATTTGTTGGGAGACGGATTCAGCCAAAGCGGGTGCCGAAGCCACCGTTACATTTCTTCTCTGCGTCAATCGCGTCTCTGCGGTTAAGTTCGTCTCCGCTGTCGCGCCATCGGAAGAAACCGCAGAGGCGCGATGAGCGCAGAGGTTTAGGAGGGATATTACAAGCAAAGTCGTCGCGACTGCGGAAGCCGTTCCATTTTCCGTTACGGAGTTCCGAGCGACCCACCATAGCCTTCGCAGCGCGGGGACCACCACGTGCAAAGCAAGAAACGCGGCCAGCACCAGGAAAAATGCCTTGGCTCCGTTCGGCCAGCGCAGCGCCGTCCACGCCAGCAGCAACCAGCCGAGGATTTTCGCAAATGACTTTTTCCAGTTTGCTTCCGAAAACCAGCCCGCCATCCAAACGACCAATGCAACCACCACAGGCCACAGGTTGCGAGCGAAGCCGAACCCCAGAGTTTTTTCCGGAGCGTTCGTGACCTCCACCGTCAACGCGCTGCCCGCCTGTTGCACCGGCGCGAGAAAAGTCACGTCGCTGGCCGCGTAACGGTTCTGGTTCTCCGCAAGGTCGAGCAGGTTCACAAATACCGCGCCAGCCAGGACCAATGAGACAAAGCCGAGCACCAGCCCCAGGACTTGGCGGACGCTGAACCGGAGATCGCCATCCCGGCACGTCCACCGCCACACCATCACGGCGATCCCCAGCAGTACCACCATGGCAGCCAGCAAAGTCCAGGTGCGGCTCGCCTCGTGTCCCGTGAACATCCGCGCCACACCGGCGAAGCCCGAAACGTCCCTCACTCCGCCCTCGGGGGTGAGTGAACCCGTGCGGTACTCCAGACGCTGGCCCGTGTCCGGTTGCAATTTCCATTCCGCCAGCATTGTGGGCGCCCTCACAATGGGCGCGGCGACTTTTACTCGTGCCGGAACTGATGAAGTCGCGGCCAGTTTCAGATCGAGAATCAACACCGCGTTCGGATCGGCGCGTTGTGGCAACGGAATGAGATTGTCCTTGGCATCAAGGACCGGAACAACCGTCGCGCCGTTCACGGTGGCCGACCACAATTGCGTTTCCGGCGGCAGCGTGAGCCGGAAGTTCGGATGGCCGCGATTCTTCACGAAGTAGCGCGCGTCGGTGAGCGCCTGGCCTTCCTTCGAGATGCGCGTGACGAGCAATGCTCGGTCCACCACCTGGCTGAGCGATTCGCCTTGTGCCAGCGGGCTCAGCGCAAGACGCAAATTGAACGGCCGCGATGTGTAGCGATACGCCGCAAGGATGGGCGCGTCGAAGAACAAACGATATTCCGCCGGCACTTCGCCCGTCTGGAGCGGGAGCAATCCCGGCGAAACCTGCTCGGGCTTCACTTGAAACTGATACGCGCTGATGACGAGCGTGTGCCCTTGTTCGGATTGCGCGTCCAGCGGACGCGTGCCGGTAAAGGCGAGCGTCTCGCCCTGCGCTTTGAAGGGCCGCTCATAGGTTGCCAGTAACGTGTAAGCGCCCGACACCGGCGTGTGCAACTGCACGAGATAACCGTTCGTGGTCTTCTGCCAGTTGCGGATATCTTTGCCCGTGAATTCGACGTTGAAATATTCGTCCGACAACTCGATGCGGAACGCCGCGACCGGCGCGCCGGAAATCAAATAATTCATCACGCTGCTGCCGTACGCGATGCCTTCGCCGATGGAGAACAAATGAAACCCGTCGGCCTGCACGGTTTGCGGCAGACGCTCGATGCGCATCGTGGCTTTCCAGGTGGGTTCGCTCAGGCGAAACGCGGATTGAATGCCCGCCACTTTGCGCGGAAAAAATGCTGTCGCGATTTCGGTCAAAGCCTGCGTGCGTTCCGGTGCCAGCCGGAAACCTGCGTCCGCCGACACCGCCACGTGACCGCGAACGGATTTCGCCTTGCTGACTTCGATGCGCGGCAATGACCAGGTCGCTTGACCGAGGGCCGCGTTGCGTTCGAGCCGGAGTTGAACGACCTGCCGGCCGGAAACGGGTTGGCCGTAAACGAGGCGGAGTTCGCTTTGGTCTGACGCGCCCCTCACCCCATCCCTCTCCCCATCGGATGGGGAGAGGGTGTCCGGAGGACGGGTGAAGGGTTCGGCCAGAAAATAATCGCTGAGACCGGACGCGTTGAGCCGTGCGATGGCGTAACCCTTGGGCACGCGCAGCAAAAGTTCGCGCAACGGCGCCTCGCGAATATCCAGTTCGATCTCGGTGTCAATCGCCTGCTCGTTTTCGCCGAGGTGATAGGCCAGAACCTGCGACACGCTCAACTCGGGTTGGATTTGATCGGCTTGAATCCGCAGCGCGTACTCCGCACCGGAGAAACGGTAGGCGAAGCGCTGGTTGCCGTCGGCGCGGAAGGTGACTTTGGTGGCATCGGTCTCGGGAAATTGCTCGGGAGAAATCTGCGACAACCCGCTCGCCTGCGCGACTTCGAGCCGCACCGCGCCGTCATTCACAATCCGGTAATAGCCGGCAAACCGTGTCGCGCCTTCGGGCCGCAGTTGCAGGGCTTCCACCGATTGCGGAAACGCGCCCAGCGGGGTTTGCAGTTGCACTTGAAGCACGAAGGCGTCTTTCTGCGGTTGGTTGAACTGGACGACGAGGCGGCGGTCGGCGGAGTTCGCAACCGGCTCCACGTTCCAGGCGAGAACATGGTCGCCTTGGACGCGCGTGACCTCGCCCGTGCCGCGCAAGACCAGCGCGATGCGGTTCATCTCTCCCTGCATGACCTTGCCGTCGAGCAGCGCCACCTGCCGCATCAGGCCGGGACTGACGCTGATTTGCGAAAGCAT
>WYBW01000052.1 GCA_011525685.1 Verrucomicrobiia bacterium | reverse complement strand
TGAGAACGCCGAAGCGGGCGGCGTGAACAGACAAAAATCCGGCTGAGATCACGCGTCAAATGGGAATACCGAGTCATTAGAATGAGTCGGGCCTCAAAAAAGGCCTTTGTTCAACAACCTGCTAGGATGATCGAGACGATCTAGCCGGTTAGTTTGATTTGCCATTCGGCCCTGCTTCTGGAAATTCTGAGGCAACACGAACCATGGAACTCCACTTCCACACCCTGGGTGAAGGTCAGCCGTTGATCTTGCTGCACGGCCTGCTTGGCTCGCTGCACAACTGGCTGCCGCTGGCGCGCGAGTTTGCCGGGCGATTCAAGGTGCTCGCCGTGGATCAGCGGAATCACGGCCTTTCCCCGCACAGTCCGGAGTTCGGTTACGACCAGATGGCGGGCGACCTTCACGAACTCATGAACGCGCAAGGTCTGACCCGCGCGCACGTGCTGGGCCACTCGATGGGTGGCAAGACGGCCATGCAATTCGCGCTGCTCTATCCGGACCAGGTCGAAAAGTTGGTCGTGGTGGACATCTCGCCGCGGGCGCACGTGCCCAGGCAAACCGGAACGCTGCAATCCCTGCTCGCACTCGATCTCCGCCGGTTCCAGCATCGCGCGGAAATTGATGCGGCGCTGACAACGTCGGTGCCGGACGAGGAACTGAGGCAATTTCTGTTGACCAACGTGGCGCGGACCAGACCGGGTGGCAGCAGCACCGGCACTTTGTTTCATTGGAAGGCCAACTTGACGGCGATCTGGGAGAATCGCCAGCGATTGGGCGCGGCACTGGATTCGGATCGGCCCTTCACCAAACCGGCTCTGTTCCTGCGCGGCGGCAAATCCGATTATGTCACTGACGGCGACTTGGATTTAATCCGGCGTTTGTTTCCGCACGCGGTCCTGCAAACCATTCCCGAGGCTGGCCACTGGGTTCACACCGACGCGCCGCAAGAGTTTTTCCGACTGGTGACGCAGTTCCTCGGCGAACCGATCGAGCTGTGACAAACAGTGCCGTTGATACGCAGGCGGGTGGAAGCAGCGCCTCGCTTCCATAATTGTCTCTCGTCATCATTCCCGCAGGCGACGAGGACCTCGCACCTCCCTTTTCTTGATGGGAATGGCCAGGAAGTCCCGCCCGGCTTGAGGGAGGGTTTTTCAGCGAGAGCGCGGAGCGCCTCCACCGCCACCACCGCCGCCGCCGCGGCTGAATCCACCCGAGGGCATGCTGGGCCGGGGTGCGCTGAAGCCGCTGCCGCGGAAACTAGCACCGCCACCGCCGGCACTGCGCATCGCCGGCGCGGAGGGCGCGGAGGGTCGGCTGAAGCTTGATCCACTCGGGGCTGCACCTGAAAAGCCGCCGGATCGAACGTTCGGGGTCGGGCTGGAAAAATTGGGCGAACTGCGCACCGGAGCGGCGGGAGCACGGTAAGTCGTGGTTCGATTGACCGGCTGACTCCAAGTGGGACTCGGGCTGGGTCGGGCCACGGTGGTCCGAGCCGGAGCGACGGCGGACGGCGCGGTCCGGACTTGAGGCGCGCCGGTAGGTCCACTGCCGGTGCTCCAGACGGTGGATGGAGCTGCGCGATTCGGGTTCTGCCCGGAGGGCGCGGGAGCACTTGCGCCGGAACTCGCGCGCGGCGCTGTGGCCTGATTTGCCTGGTTGCCCCAAGCCGCAGAAGGCGAAGGACGGGAAACCACGCCTGCACTCGGTTGCACCGCCGCGTTCAAATTACCCGGTCGGGTGGCCGGGCTGTCTGGAGTAGCGCGATTCACATTGGGACGGGAGGAAGCCACCGCGTCAGAGCTGCCAGCAGTCCGTCCGGCGGTGTTGCCGTCGCCGCTCCCGCCCCAGACACCCGCGGGTGTTGGGCGGTTGGCGGTGTCGCCGGCTGGACGAACGGTGCCGCCCGTGCCAGTGCTGTTGCCGGAAACCGTTGGCGCACCTCCGGGTCGCACCCTCGGGTTGGACGGAGCGCTGGACTCCGCGTTGGCGCCGGCGCGCGACGGTGAATTTGCTCCGCCCTCGCTGCCAGCCAACGTCATCTCCCCACCGCCGTTGGGCCGGGGACTCGAACCGCCGTTTGAATCGCCACTGCCGCGGGTTGCGGGGTTTTGTCGCCCACCTTGATTGCTTCCGTCCGGCGTGTAGCCAGAACCGCCATTGCCGTGGTAACCTTTGCCGTCCGGATTTCCGGCGTAATACTTCCCGCCGTGGCAGCCATCGTTGCAGCTTCCCCAATAAAACGAGAACCCAAACCCGCATCCGGCCGCGGGATACCACCAGTAGGGATACCAATAAGGCGAGTACCAGTAGGACGAACACCAGTAGCGCGGATACCACCAACTGGAAGGATAGTAATAATAGGAGTAATCCGGCACGTAATAAACGGTCGAGTAAGGCGCTGTCTCCACGTAAATGGTCGTGGTCGGAGCGGCGGCCTCCATGAAGGTGCTGGTGGCCGGCGCGGATTCCGTCGGTTGCGCGAACGCCGGCGCGGCCGCGGTGGGAGGGTCGGCCACGGGCGGTTGTGCCACGGGCTGCTGATTCTGATTGAGCATCGTGGTGATTACGCGATCCGTCACTCCGGCTTCGCGCAAGTAAATGATGTCGGAGGCACTCACCGCGTAACGACGGCCCGACGTCTGGATGAACGTCACGATGACCTCTTCGCCGACCTTCGCGCGGGTCAGCTTCAACACGTCCTCGGCCCCGCTGGACAAGAGCGGCTTGGGTGACGGGGTAGATTCACTTTGCGCGGCGAGACGCGGGCCAACCAGCAAAGTGAATGACAAGCAGGTCATTGCCAGCAAGGGGAAGCGTGGAACATTCATAACGCGGCCTTTCCATCTGATGTTAAGCTCCCAGAGACCGCCCGGTTCGTCAAGTTTGCATCTCTGCGTTGCATCTCTGCATGATTACTGAAAAACCAAGTCCTGACCGCCAAAAAGGGCGCCCCAACCCACTGGCCGAGGCGCCCAGACGACTGAAACCGGTCAGGACCCCACGCTGGCCAGTTCCTCGTTCGTGGCCACGTTCAGGATTTTGAATTGTTCGGCGTGCATGGCCGGATCCTTGCGGAAGGAGAGTTTTCCGAAGAAGCGTTTCTCCATTTCGATGAGATGCTTCTCGTCCTCGGTGCGCAAACGTTCCATCACCGTCGGATGCACCACGATCATGAGCTGGAAGTCCGATTCGTCGCGGGGCCGTTTCTTCAGGATTTCCTGCAGCTTGCGCTGAATCTCGACGCTCATGGTGAGAGAGCTTTTCACCTTGCCGCGGCCCTTGCAGTACGGGCAATCGTCATACACCGCCGCCCGCACGCTTTCGGTGTGGCGTTGGCGGGTCATTTCCATGAGGCCGAGTTGCGAGATGGGCAGGATGTGGGTCTTGGCCTTGTCCCGGCGCAATCCTTCCTTCATCCGCTGATAGACGCTCTGCTGGTCGCGCCGGCCCTTCATGTCAATGAAGTCGAGCACGATCAGACCGCCCATGTTGCGCAGGCGAAGCTGGCGGCAGATTTCGTCGGCGGCCTCGAGGTTGACCTTGAGGATGGTGGATTCCTGGTCTTTGCCGCCCTTGTGCCGGCCGGTGTTCACGTCAATGGCCACCAGGGCCTCGGTTTCATCCACGACAATGTAGCCACCGCTCTTGAGATGAACCTGGCGCGAGAAGGCGTTCTCCAATTGTTTGCTGATGCCGAAGCGGTCGAAGATCGGCTGGGCTTCGGTGTAGAGTTTGATCTTGCTGGCCGAGCGTTTCGAGATCTTGGCGATCATGTCGCGCATGCGGTCGTAAGCCTTCTGATGATCCACCACGATCCGCTCAACGTCCTCGGTGAGGAAATCCCGCACCGTGCGTTCGATCAAATCTGGCTCCTGGAACACGCAGGTCGCGGGCGGCTGGGACTTGATCTTCTCCTGAACCGCGCGCCATTCCTCCAGGAGCAATGCCAGGTCGCGGACGAAGTAACGGGTCTGCTGGCCTTCCCCGGCGGTGCGCATGATGACGCCCATGCCGTCCGGGATGGTCAGTTCGCGCAGGATTTTCTTGAGGCGCTGGCGTTCCTGCTGGTTCTCGATCTTGCGGGAGATGCCGCTTTGATCCGAATTGGGCAGCAGCACCAGGTAGCGGCCGGGCAGCACCAGGTTGGTGGTGATGCGCGGGCCTTTGGAGCCGATCGGCCCTTTGGTGACCTGCACGATGATGTCCGCACCGGGTGGGTAGAGGCGGGGAATGTCCTTTTGCGTGATCTTGGGTTTGTCGCGTTTGCGATTCGGACGATCCACGATCTCCACCCCGCTGTCGAACTGGCTGGGCACGATGTCCCAATAGTGCAGGAAGGCGTTCTTCTCGAAACCGATGTCCACGAAGGCCGCTTTGAGGCCGTCCTCGAGGTTGCGGACCCGGCCTTTGAAGATGCTGCCGACGAGCCGTTCCTCGGTGGTGCGTTCGATGTTGAATTCCTCGAGCTTGCCGTCCTCGATCACCGCGACACGAGTCTCGAGGGTTTCGGCGTTGATGATGACTTCCTTGTGAATGCGCTTCACGGGTCGAATCAGCCGCTGGACTTTCTTGACCAGGGTGGCGGCAGCCACCTTGATGGTTTCCACGAGACCCTTGGGTTGCTCTTTGACGGCCACCGGCTGGTAGGCCTTCTCCTCCTCGACGTGCGCCGGAGTTTGCAGGTTCGGCTCGCGAAACTGCTTCTTGTCGGCGGCCGACGGCTCCGGCACGGCGGGCGCGCCTTCCGGCGGCAGGCCGGCGGCGACGTTCTCGGCGCGCTCAATCTCGTGCTGATGCCGCCGCTCGAAGACGCGCTCCGGGGCGATGGTTTCGCCGGTGGCTTCGGCGCGCGCCTGGGTGGCCTCGCGGTCCGGTTTTTGTTGACCGCGCCCCAGGCCGCCGCTCGGCCGGAAGCGCATCCCGCGTCGTCGCCGGGAAAAATTTCTCTCACTCATGCTAATAGCCCTTTCGATGGATGTACACGTTTTGCAACAGGCCCATGGCGATCAACGAGCACACCACTGAAGACCCGCCGTAAGACAGCAGCGGCAGTGGGATGCCCGTCACGGGCATGATGCGAATGTTCATGCCGATGTTGATAAACACGTGGCTGAACAGGAGTACCACGACTCCCACAGCCAGCACTTTTCCCAGGCGGTCGCGCGCCTGGCCGGCGATCCTCAATCCCGTGAAGAGAATCACCGCGTAGAGCGTGAGCACCGTCACGCTGCCGACGAATCCTTTCTCCTCGGCAATCACGGAGAAAATGAAATCGTTATGCGCCGCCCCTGGCGGCAAGAAACCCAGCGCGGTCTGGTTGCCCTGATGCCACCCCTTGCCCGTCCAGCCGCCCGACCCGACCGAAATCAACGCCTGCCGGATCTGATAGGACTTCTCCAACTGCAACTTGCGTGCCCGTGCCTTCTCCTCGGCGGACGCTCCCGGCGGGGCAAAATCCACGCCAAAGTACACCAGCAGCCGTTGCCGCTGGTAATCCTCCAGCTTGATTTTCCACCAGCCGGGCGGCGCGAACAGCACGTCCACCAGGAACAGCGCCGCGAGCAAACCCGTCACGCCGGCCAGCCGGAACAGATACTTTCGCGGCGTGCCCGCCACGAACATCATGGCCAGTCCCGTGGGCAGAAACACCAGCGCCGAGCCAAGGTCCGGCTCCTTGAAGATCAGCACGAACGGCAGGACCATCATCCCGATGGGTTTCCAGAAGTTCCAGCGCAAGTGCAGTTCATCCGACGGGCGACTCAGAAAGTGCGCCTGCGCCAGCAGAAAACCGATCTTGGCAAACTCGGACGGTTGGATGGAGAAAAATCCCAGGTTGATCCACCGCCGCGCTCCCCAGCCCTGCGTCGAGCCGATGCCCGGAATCAGCACCAGCACGAGACCGGCGATCGTGATCCAGTAAATCACGAACGACCAGCGTGTCAGAGTGTGATAGTCCACGAGGCAGATCGCCACGGCCGCGCCGATACCGGCGGCGTACCAGACCATCTGGCGAATCCAACCCTGGTGATACCACGGCAAGGACCTAGCGTAATCAGTGGTCATCGTGGCGCTGTAAACGAACGCCACCCCCAGGAACATCAAGCCCAACAACGCGACAATTTGCAGCCGGTCGAGCCTTCCCTGGCGGTCGGTGAGCGTGGCGTCAAACATGGGCAAAGGGTGGTTTCAACGCTGCAGGGCCAGCGGCTTGTCCGCCAGGGCTTCGAGTTGTTGGATGGCACTGTAGATTTCCCGGGCCACCGGCGCGCACGTGCCGCCGCCCGAGCCGCCGCTCTCGACCATCACCACCACGGCATAACGCGGAGACTCGTAGGGCGCAAACGAGATGAACCAGGTGATGTGATCGGTGAGCTTGCCGTGCTGGTCTTTCTTCTGCGCCGTGCCGGTCTTGCCACATACCCGCATCAGCCGCGTCTGACTGCCGCGCTGGAAGGGGCGGAAGGCGGCGTAGGCCGTGCCTTCGGGATCCTCCGTGTCGGCCAGCATGGCATCCTTGAGAATCTGCAAGTTGCGCGCGCTCACGCCCAGGTGATTGCGCACGCGACCGGCCTCGAATTCCCGCGCGGCCGCGAACGAAGCCGGGTTCGCCGATTCGATGCGCGAGACCAGCCGCGGCCAGAGCACCTTGCCGCCGTTGGCCAGGGCAGCGGTCAGCACGGCCATTTGCAGCGGGGTGACATCAATCGCGCCCTGGCCGATGCAGAGGTTCGCGGTGTCACCGGGCCGCCAGTGGGTGTTCACCTTGCGCAGGGTGGGGAAAAGACCCGGGGTTTCCTGGCGCGTGGGAATGCCGATGCGTTCGCCCAGATGCAAGCGCTGGCCCAGTTCCACGATCTTCTCGACACCGAAGCGCAACCCGTTCGTGATGAAGTAGGCATTGCTCGACTTGGCGATGGCGCGGATGAAGTCGTACTCCCCGGGTGTGACCGTGTCCACGAACGCCTGGTGGTCGCGGCCGACGTAAATGATGCCGCGATCCCGGCGGGCGGGATTCGGCTGAACCACCATCTTTTCGAGTGGGTTCAAGCCCTGTTCGAGGCAGGCGAGACCGACAATGGTTTTGAAAATGGAACCGGGATGATAATGTTCCTGCGTGGCGCGGTTGCGCTGCATGCGGACGACTTCGTTGGTCCAGCGGGCATATTCGGCCGGCGGAAAGCCGGCGACGAAATAATTGGGATCCGTGGCAGGGGATGAAACCATGGCGAGGATGTCGCCACTCTGAACGTCCATCACCAGCGCGGCGCCCTGCACCTGGAAGCCCGCGTTGCGCAAGGCGCGCTCGGTCGCCTGCTGGAGGCGACGGTCAATCGTGAGCACGACGTTCCGGCCCGGCTCGGCGGCGGCCCACACTTCCTCGTTCTGCCGGTATCCGAGACTGTTCACCACCACCGATTTCGCCCCCGCCCTCCCGCGCAGTTCGGCGTCCAGCGCGCCCTCGATGCCCACCACGCCGCGGTAATCCGGCAGGCGGTACGAGTAGAACGCATCCTCCCCTTCCACGGAATCGTTGTCGCTGCGC
Organism: Verrucomicrobiia bacterium; assembly: GCA_011525685.1. GTDB lineage: Bacteria > Verrucomicrobiota > Verrucomicrobiia > Limisphaerales > JADLHS01 > WYBW01. The sequence goes on along the minus strand of WYBW01000052.1, from coordinate 74,455 downwards.
ACATAGCCCAGCACATGCGCTGCGGTGGTGCCGTGCGGGTAAGTGCGCGTGGACTGGACTTCGAGGTCCACCGCGATGATGCCGGGGTAATGCTCCTCGAAGCGGGCGATTTGCGCGGGCGTCAGGTCCGTGAGCACCGGATAAGGCAGCGCCCGCCGCGATTCGTAGTGTCGCTTGAACCGGTTGGTGTCGAGCGTCAGCGGCTCTTGCAGGATGGCCGAAAGCTGCCGCGAGACGTTGCTGACGGCGCGGTAACGCGCCTGCCATTCCAGCACCTCGCTTTCCGCGCGGCTCAACTTGACGAACTGAGTCTTGACGTTGCTCACCCCGAACCAGGTTTTCCAGAACGGCAGCGCGTTGGTTTGGATGTTCACCGGGCGCAACTGCCGGTATTCCCGGCGAAACGCGGGGCTTAATTCCTCCAGATAAAGGCTCAAGTTGTAGTGCGGCCGGTTCTCCGCCAGCACTTCGCCGTGCCGGTCCAGGATCTTGCCGCGCACGGCCGGCACGCGGACGCTGCGGAAGGTCTGCGTTTCCAGGTGCGCCTGGTAATCGCGCGAGCGCACCACCTGCACCCACCACAAGCCCGCCAGCAACAGGGCCAGGCCGGCAAAAATCATCAGCGCCAGCAGCCGCAGTTGCGGGTCGTTCTTCTTGAGTTGGTCGAAAATCAGCACTTCGTTTAGTCCAGTGTCCGGAGTCCCGTGTCCCGCGTCCAAGCGTTGCGCCCGATGCGCAACGTCCTTGAACTGTGGACTGCGGAGTGTGGACTCATATCAACTTCGTCCCCTCCGGATTTCCCGGTCGGGCCGGAAGCTCGTTTCCATCACCGGTTGGTAGCCCAGCACCCGGTTGAGCCAGCCGAACAAGATGAACAGGAGGGGCGTGGCGGCCGCTCCGCCCGCGCTCATGACCAGCCATTGCCAGAGCGAACCCCAGCCCAGCAACGGCGATTCTCCCAGCGTGAGCAGCAACAACACCGCCAGGGCCGGCGCCAGGGCGCTGGCCAAGAACCCGAGTACAACCTGGGCGAACACCTGTTCGCGCAGCAACAAGTCCCGCCGCGCATGGATCATCACTCCCACGGCGAACAGCGGCAGCACGCTCACGCCCAGCGGATTCGCCGAGAGCGAGTCGAAGAGCAGACCGCTCAACAGCGCCAGCAAGGCCAGCGTGACCAGACCGGTGCTCATCGCCGCATAGACCATCAAGGCCGGCAGAAGACTCACCTGCGCGCCCAGCACGTTGCGGATGCCGCCAAACGCCGCCTCCCAGAACACCGCCAGCAGGGCCGCCAGAAAGAGCAAGGTGTGGTGCAGCTTGTTCATACGCGACTTGCTGAAGCTGACAATGGTGTCGTGGCCCTTGACCCGCGTCGGAAGCGAAAGGCGGGTGTCCGTTTGTCGGCCAACACCCCCGCCAAGTTCGAGGTCCGGATTCGGTCGGCCGAGGCTGGCTCGGACATCATCTCGCATCCCGGCAGCGCGGATTTCCAATCCGCTGTATTGCAGGGCTTCCAACCTGCATCGCGTGAGCCATGGCAGGTGCAGCCGGCGTTCGACTGTCTGCCGGTTGGAAACCGGCGATACGGCGGATTGGAAACCTGCGCCAAGCCGACGCGCCAGCGGCGTAGCCGGGACGACCTGCAAAACATTTGGATTGGAGTTTGGAGACTCTTCATGGAAACAGCACCCACACTTCCTCCAACGCACCGGGATTGGCGGCCAGTTTCACCAAAGCCTCGGTGTAAAGTCCGTACTCGACCGGCCGCGCGTCGGCGATCTGGCCAACCAGAATGTCTTTGGGAAAGGTCCCGCCCAATCCACTGGTGACGACCCGCTGACCCGGCTTCACGTTGGCGTTGCGCGAGAGATGGTTCATCAGGACCATCGAGCCATCGAAGAGGCCGCCGGCGCTGATGATGCCGGTGTCCCCCGCCTCGTTCAGTACGCGGGCGGCGACCCGGCAATTCGGGTCGCCCAGCAAAACCACTTGCGAGCGCGTCAGACTGGTGGAAGCGACGCGGCCAACCAAATGGCCTTCGGCGGTGAGGACGGGCAGGTTGTTGCTCACGCCGTTGAGACTGCCCAGATCAATCTGCACCGTGCGCCACCAGTTGGCGGGGTCGCGCAGGACGACACGGGCCAGCCGGAGATTCCATCGCGTCTGCCGCTGCCAGCCGACCAACTGGCGCAACCGGGCGTTTTCCCGTTCGATTCCCTCAGCCTGCTGGATCTGAATGCGCAATTGTTCGTTTTCGCGGCGCAAAGATTCGTTGAGCCGCAACAACTCGCCTCGGGGCATCACCACGTCGCCGGCGTGTCCGGCGAGTTCCTTGGCGCCGCTGGCCAGGCCGAACAGGGGGAGAAACAAGCTGCCGATGGCGAGTTTGAGGCGGGCGGTGGTGCGGCCCGGCAGGTTCAACACCAGCAAGGTCAGCAGGGCCATGAGGCCCACGGCAATGTAATGCGGCCGTCTTAACATCTACTCGCGTCACTGGCCGGAAACCGGTCCGGCTCGTCGCAAGGCCAACGCTGGCGGGAATTACTTCGAGTTGGTGGAGACGCGCTTCAAGAACTGGAGTTCCTGCAACACCCGGCCCGTGCCCTCGGCCACGGCGCTCATCGGATCGTCGGCAATGTGAACCGGCAGGCCGGTTTCCTCGGCCACCAAACGGTCCACGCCGCGCAACAACGCGCCGCCGCCGGCCATCACGATGCCCCGATCCACGAGATCGGCGGCCAGTTCCGGCGGACAACGTTCGAGTGTCAAACGAACGGACTCCAGTATGCTTGAAAGCGGCTCTTGCAAGGCTTCGCGAATTTCCTCCGAACGAATGGTCAGCGTCTTCGGCAGACCGGAGGCCAGATCGCGTCCCTTGACTTCCATGGTTAATTCCTGCTCCAGCGGAAAGGCAGAGCCAATGCGTATTTTTATCTCTTCCGCCGTGCGTTCGCCTATCATCAGGTTATAGGCCCGTTTCATGTGCGCCACGATCGTGTCGTCGAATTCGTCTCCGCCCACCCGCAGGCTGCGGCTGAAGACAATACCGGCAAGCGAGATGATGGCGATCTCGCACGTCCCTCCGCCGATGTCCACGATCATGTTGCCCGCCGGCTCATGCACCGGCAGACCCACCCCGATGGCCGAGGCCATGGGTTGTTCGATCAGATACACTTCCCGCGCCCCGGCATGAGTGGCGGAATCTTTGACCGCCCGTTTTTCCACTTCCGTGATGCCGGAAGGCACCGCGACGACGACGCGCGGCGCGATCAACTTCCGGTAATGGACCTTCTGGATGAAATGGCGGAGCATGGCTTCGGTGATCTCGAAGTCGGCGATCACGCCGTCCTTCATGGGTCGAATGGCCACGATGTTGCCCGGGGTGCGCCCGAGCATCCGTTTGGCCTCTTCACCGACCGCCAGCACGATGGTCGTGCCCGCCTGAATTGCGACCACTGAGGGTTCGCGCAGCACGATTCCCCGATCTCGCACGTAAACGAGGGAATTGGCTGTCCCGAGGTCTATCCCAATGTCGTTGGAAAACAGGCTTTTGACTTGCGCAAACATGAATTTGCCTAACGCTGCACAGTTAAGTGGGGCTGCGTGGCAAGGTCAAGATTATTACGGCGCAAACTCTTGTTGACTCCCGGGTTGGCTTGGCTAAAAATCGCGCAACTCGTTCAGAGAACGAACAGTGTCGGTGTCAGAATGACAGATTGTCCGTGAACGTGAAAGACGACATTCAGTGAACCTGCCGGTGCAGTCCTCCCACTCGGTTTTTTGAGCGAACCAGAACTATGAATCCTACCAGACTCTTCGTGGGCAACCTCTCCTATCAAACTGGAGAAAACGACCTGCAAGACTACTTCTCGCAGGCTGGGGCGGTGACGTCCGTCAACTTGATGCTGGACAAGATGACCGGCAAGTCCCGGGGCTTCGCCTTCGTGGAATTCGCGACCCCGGAGGAGGCGAACAAGGCCGTCGAACAGTTTCACAACAAGGATTTTCAGGGTCGCGCCCTGACCGTCAACATCGCCCGGCCTCGTGAAGAGCGTCCGCCACGCTGGGGCGGAGGCGAAGGCCGCCGCGAACGCCGTTAGGCCACTGCGTCAGTCTAAATTCGCAGGCCGGATCTCAGGGGTCCGGCCTCTCTCGCCAATCCGCTCTGGTTCGGACTGCAAGGGGAGCGGAAACTTCGTTTCGATTTCGCTTGCCAGCCGGTTTCGATTGGGGGTAGTAACGGGAAATTCATCACCTCAATCCTCTCCTCGCGGGAGTCAATTGACGTTTGGTGAAAGAACAAAAACCTCGACCCAGCATGTTTATGAACCTTACCCGACTCACCTTCTCCAGGACCCTCGGCAGAATTGCCGCAGGCGGCACCGCGGCGGCGTGGCTTTTGTGCCAGGCCACTTTCGGCCAGACCATCCCCAACCCCAGCTTTGAAGCGGACACTTTCACCGTGTCCCCCGGCTACATCAGCGGCAATGCGCCGATCACGGGCTGGACCGGAGCGCCCGCCGACCGCGTGGGCCTCAATCCCGCGGGCGACAGCCCATTTGCCAACAACGGCACCATCCCCAACGGTAATCAGGTCGCTTTCATCCAGGCAAACGTGAGCGACCCGCTGACACCTTCGACTCTCAGCACCACCATCAGCGGCCTGACGCCCGGCACCGTTTACAAGGTCACCTTCCGCGCCAATGCCCGCACGGGCAACACGCCAATTGTGAAGGTTTACATTGACGGAGCGCCGGTTCTCATGCCCGGCGGGTTGGTGGAGGGCTTTTCAACCGCTGCGGTTGCCGGCTCCAATCCGTATTGGCGTGTCGCTTTCGAGTTCACGGCCGGCGCCGCCTCGCAAACGCTGTCCTTGGTGAATGATGCCACCACCGACCAGATCATTGTGGTGGACGACTTCCAGATCGCGCCGGCTTCCGGCCGGTGGGCGGTCGAACCGTGGGTGACGGACGACGACTTTGGCGCCGACCCCACCTTTTTCTACACCCACGCCTACAACTTCGGCAGCGCCGCCGACGTGACGGTCAACAACGTCACCTTCACCGGGTTGGGTGGCAACGCCCCCTCGGTGCCCGGCAAGTTCTCCACGGCGTTCCTCGCGAGCGGTCCCGTGGGAGATACTTCCGTTGCGATTTTTGGAGACAGCGCGGCCCTGGCGGCCAGCTTTATCTATGGCGGCAATGTGCCCGCCAACGCGGCGCAGACCATTACGCTTACCGACCTCACGCCCGGAATCGAGTACGTCTTGATGGTCTATACGGTGGCGTGGGAAGACCCGGGGCTGGGTGCCCGCTGGTTCACCGCCAGCGTGGGCGATGACCACCTGACCATCAACCAGGATCAGTTTTTCAACAACAACGGCATGCGTATTTCGTATCGCTACACCGCTGATGCGAGCGGGAGCGTCGCCATCCGTTTCGCCCCGTTGCTGCAGAACACCACGTTCCATGCTTATGGCTTTGCCAATCGGGAGGCGGAATCCCGGTTCGTGGCGCCGGTCATCACCTCGCATCCGCGCAGTTGGATTGTCTCTCCCGATCTGGCGGTGAATTTCAGTGTCACGGCGGCGGGAGTACCGCTGCCCGGGTACCAGTGGCGGCGCAATGGCGCCAACATCAATGGGGCCAACGATGCCACCTATTCCATCCCTTCGGTCGCCTCGCTGGACGCGGGCTTGTATGACGTGATCGTCTCAAACACCGCCGGCTCAGTGACCAGTCAGGTCGCGCGGTTGACGGTGGGCAATGTTCCCATCGCCAACGCCAGCTTCGAGTTGGACGGGTTCACCGTCTGGCCCGGATACGTCAGCGGCAACTGGCCAATCACGGGCTGGGATGCACTGGGCGGACACGGGGTTAACCCTGTTCAGGACGGCACTGGCCGTAGTCCGTTTGCGGACAACGGCGCGTTCCCGCATGGCGCACAGTCGGCATTTATGCAAGCCGACGGAGCGATGAGTCAGATCGTGAGTGGGTTCACTGTGGGTGGACATTACTATGTGCATTACTACGAAAACGCCCGCGGCGGAAACAACCCCTATCTGGAGGTCAAAGTCGGTGGGAACACCCTCGTGCCAGCCCACCTGGTCACTTCCGTGGGTGGTGCCAATCCGTATCGCGAGGTTTCCAGCGCCATGTTCAGCGCCTCCGCCACCGATCTGGAACTGTCCTTCATCAAGAGCAACCCGCTGGGCGGCGACAACACCGTGCTCGTGGACAACGTGGCCATCATCCAGGTGCCGCCCGGCACGCCGCCCACGTTCAATCAGCAGCCGCAGTCCACGACGGTTTATCTGGGTCAGCCGGCCAGCTTCAGTGCCGTCGTCCAGGGCAGTTTGCCGCTGAGTTATCAATGGTGGTTCGCCGGCCAGCCTTTGGGCGGTGAGACCGCCGCGACGCTTTCGCTGGCCTCCGTGGGGCTGGCGAACGAAGGCGCTTACTTCCTGGTCGTCACCAACAGCTCGGGTTCGATCACCAGCGCGGTGGTTCAACTGGCGCTGCTCGAAGCGATTCCCTCGTTGCGCCATTCGGGCGTTGGCCCGGGCGGCGCGGTGCTCGCTCCGGGATCTCAAGACCCGCATTTTCTGTTGGTGGAATCTCCGCACACCACGCCACCCCCTCCGGCGATTCCCGCGACCGTCATCCAAAATCACCCGGGCTGGCTGGCCAACTCGGCCGTTTCAAGTTGGATCGGGCCTGAGAATCCTGGCGCCAACAATGTCGCGGTCGGAGATTACACCTATCGCACCACGTTCGATCTCAGCAATCGCGACACCAACACGGTGTTCATCGTCGGTCGCTGGGCCTCGGACAACGCTTTGACGGCCATCCGGGTAAATGGCACCCCCGTGAACCTAAATTTGGGCGGCAGTTTCACGGCGTGGACGACTTTCACGCTGGCCAGCAGCAATGCCACATTCCTTCCAACCCTGAACAGCATCGAATTCGACGTCAACAATGCCGGCACGGATCCCAATCCCGGCGGTTTTCGGGTCGAATTCACCCAAACCAGCGCCCGCACCTTGCCAGGCGTGCCGGCCACGATTGCCTTCAGCCCGCAGGGAGGCAGATTCGTGGAGGGCGATACCATGGTGCTGAACGTCGGCGCCAACGGCACGCTCCCCATCTATTATCAATGGCGGAAGAACAATGTGGACCTGCCCGGCCAGACCGGCTCCAGCCTCACGCTCACCGCAGTGACCACCAACGACAACGGCAATTACACCGCGGTGGTCAGCAACTTGTGGGGCTCCCAGATCAGCGCCCCGGCCACGGTGACGGTCGCTTACCGGCCGCTCCCGGGGGTGGTCTTTGGCACGGGCGTGGATGCCAGCGGCCAGTTGCTGGCTGACGGCGCGGTGGACCCGCATTACATCCTGGCCGCCAGTGATGATCTTTCTTATCCGGGCCCGGACGCCGTCGTGGTCAATGAGGCATGGCCCATCGCCCCCGCCGGCCCTTGGGTGGCCAACGGACCTGACTCAAGATGGATTGCGCCGCAGGCGGATCAGAGTGGAGCGGTCGGAAACGCACAGGGCAATTACACCTTCCAAACCACGTTTAACCTGACCGGCCATGACCACACCAAGGTGAGCCTGGTCGGTTCTTGGTCGGTGGACAACCTCGGCCTGGACATCCTCGTCAACGGCGTGAGCACCGGCATCACCTCGCCGGGCTTCACCGGCTACACGCCCATCAACATCACCAGCGGCTTGGTGGCAGGGGTGAACACCCTCGACTTCCTCATGAACAACGCTGGCACGGCGCCCAGCCCCATGGGCCTCCGCGTCAATCTGCGGGCCTTGCTGGACATCGCACCCGCGGAACCGGCAGTCACCCTGAAGGTCGGCCTCAGCGGCAACACCCTGACCATCTCCTGGTCACCGGCCTCCCCGGGTCAAACCTTGCAATGGGCGCCGAGCCTTTCCGGCCCGTGGACGGACCTCACCGGCGCGCCCAATCCTTACACGACCACCACCACCGAACCGGCCAGATACTTCCGCGTTCGCGAATAACGGTGGCGTAGTCAACAATTACCAGGCCGGGAGCGCGCGGGCGCTCCCGGCCTTTCTTGCAGTCCAAGCTTCCAAACCGCCGTCACCTCTGGCATAATAGCATCGCATGGGTCTGTTTGATGTTGGCTTCATCTCTCGAAACAGGGAGTGCGCAAGACCGGGAATTCGGTTTGGTCATCCTGCTCTAACCGGCGTCGCGAATTTCAGTTCCCGGCTGCCCTCGCGCGCCAGCATCGTGGACTGCGGCAGCCCTCTGCCACTTTCGAGCACTCACACCCCTCAGAGCGGCGGAGGACCGCCGCACCCCAAGACCTTGCGACGGCAGCGATGCCCCAAGCACAATGCCATTTCACTTGCCGGAGTGTTCGCCCTGCTGTTGCTCAATCACATATCTGCCGCCCGCGCCGACAGCGTCGTCGTCTTCAACGAAATCATGTACCATCCGCCAGCCAACGAGGCGCTCATGGAATGGGTGGAACTGCACAATCAAATGGCGGTGAACGTGGATTTGTCCGGCTGGTCCCTCACCAGCGGCATCAATTACCAGTTTCCCGAAGGCACGGTCATTCCCGGTCGCGGCTATCTGGTGATTGCCTCCTCGCCCGCGGACCTGATGGCCGCCACCGGCGTGACCAACGTGCTGGGGCCGTTTACGGGCCGGCTCTCCAACGACGGCGAGCAGTTGAACCTGCGCAACCGCAATCAGCGCCTCATGGACAGCGTCACCTACGGCGTGGATGGCGACTGGCCCGTCGCTCCCGACGATGCGGGCGTGTCGCTGGCCAAGCGCGATGAGAACCTGGCCAGCGCTCCCGCCGAGAACTGGACCAGTAGCGCGATGATTGGTGGCACACCCGGCCGGCGCAACTTCGCGCTCCTGCCTTACGAGACGACCAGCACCACACCGCTGTCATTGACGGGCACGTGGAGATTTGACGCCTCGGGCAGCGACCTGGGGACCACCTGGCGGCAACCGGGCTTTGACGACAGCGCCTGGTCCTCCGGGCAGGGGCTGTTCCGCGCGGGAAACGTGAACGCGCCCGTCGGCGATCCCGAGCCCATCCCAACCGTGTTGAGCAGCGGCATGAACGCGAACGGCATCGTCCTGCCGCCCGGTTCGGCGGACCCGCATTACCTCCTCACCCAATCGGCGCACAGCACGCCGCCGCCGCCCGCCATCGCGGCGACCGTGATCCAGAATCATCCGGCGTGGGCTGGCAACGACGCGCTCTCGAGCTGGCTGGGACCGGTGAACCCCGGCACGGAGAATGTCGCGGCGGGCAGCTACAACTACCGCACCACCTTCTCGCTGGATGGATTCGATGCCGCCTCCGCCGCGCTGACGTTGCGGTTCGGAGCCGACAACCGGTTGAACGACGTGCTGCTCAACGGCGTTTCGCGGGGCATTTCCTACGCCGGCTTCTCTTCCCTCAGTGGCACGTTCAGTCTCACGAACGGTTTTGCGCCCGGCAATAACACGCTCGAGTTCCTCACCGCCAATGATGGGAGCAGCCCGAATCCCGCCGGCTTTCGCGTCCAGATGACCGGCACGGCCCGCAAGCAGATGACCAGCAACAGCACCCTGCCGGCGGGCCGTACGAATTACTACTTCCGCACGACATTCATGCTGGATTCCCTGCCGCAGCTCGCGGCGCTGCAATTGAGCACGGTGATCGCCGATGGCGCGGTGCTTTATCTCAACGGCACGGAGGTCCTGCGGTGGAACATGCCCGCCGGCCCCATCACCGCGTCCACACTGGCTGTGTCGGATGTGGCCAACCCCGCTTATCTCGGGCCATTCGATCTTCCCAACTCGGCCTTGGTCACCGGCCACAATGTGCTCGCCGTCGAGCTTCATTCCGCGCTGGGCGGACTGACCAACGTGCTGTTCGGCGCGGAACTCCAACTCACCACCACCAACCTGCTCGTGCCGCCGCCCTTCCCGATCGCGTTCAACGAAATCTCCTCGGGCACGAACGGAGAGTTCTGGGTGGAAGTGATCAACCACGGGTCCAATACGCTGGACCTGGCGGGCTGCACGCTGTCGCGGCGCGGCGGGGGCACCAGCCCAAGCTACGTCTTCCCCTCGCAAACGCTCGCGCCCGGCGAACTCGCGCAGGTCACCCAAGCCACGCTCGGGTTCGGGGCGACGCCCGGCCAGCGTTTGTTTCTCTATCGTCCCGGCGGCCTCAGCGTGCTGGACGCGGTGGTGGTCAAGGACCAGGCCCGCGGTCGCTGGCCGGATGCCACGGGGCGCTGGTGGTTTCCCACCACGCTCACGCCGGGCGCCTCCAATCATTTCGTGTTTCAGAACGAGATCGTGATCAACGAAATCATGTATCATCCGCCCGACCTGCCGTCTGTGCCGCCGGCCTACGGCACGAATGTTTTGGTCAGCATCACCAACACTTGGAAATACCACGCGCTGGGTCAAAATCTCGGGACCGGCTGGCGCGCGCCGGGCTACGACGACAGCACGTGGCCGGTCGGACCAGCCTTGTTCTACAACACCACCTCGGTGTTGCCCGCGCCGAAGCACACGGAACTGCCGCTGGTTGACTCCGGCGGCACCCGCATCATCACCTGGTATTTCCGAGCGCCGTTTGTCTGGAACGGCCCGTCGGGCAACGCCGAGCTGGTGTTCAATTCCATCGTGGACGACGGCGCGGTTTACTACCTGAACGGCGCGGAGGTTCACCGCCAGAACATGCCGGCGGGAACCATCCAGTACTCAACCCTGGCCAGCGCCGGTGTGGCCACGCCCGCGTACAGCGGACCGTTCGCGGTGAACGTGTCCAACCTCCTGAACGGCGCCAACCTGCTGGCCGTCGAAGTGCATCAATTCACCACCAACCCCATCGCCGCGGACATGGCGTTCGGCGTGCAAGTCGCGACTCTCGGCCCGCTGGATCCCGGACTGCCGGCCCGGCCCGCGCCTGATGCCTGGGTGGAACTGTTCAATCGCAGCACAAACACGGTGGACCTCACGAATTGGCGATTGGATGAGGGCATTGATTTTCGGTTCGCGCCCGGCACCACCATTCCCGCCGGCGGTTATCTGGTCGTGGCCAAGGATGTGGGTTACATGCAGTCCAATTATCCCGGCCTCAACGTCGTCGGTCCGTTCAACAACCAGCTCTCCCGCCGCAGCGACGTGATCACGCTGAAGGACGCGGCCAACAACCCGGCGGATCAGGTCCGTTACTTCGACGGCGGACGCTGGCCCGGGATGGCCGACGGCGGCGGCAGCAGTCTCGAGTTGCGCGATCCCTGGGCCGACAACGCGCGCGCCGAGGCGTGGGCCGCCAGCAACGAGTCCGTCCGCTCCGGCTGGAGCAATTACTCCTATCGCGCCGTCGCGCAGAATGTGCTCGGTCCGACGACCTGGAACGAGTTCGTCATGGGCCTGCTCGAGGCGGGCGAATGTCTCATTGACGACCTGAGCGTGATCGAATCGCCGGACACCGCGCCGGTCGAAATGTTGCAGAACGGTTCGTTTGATTCGGGCCTGACCGCGTGGCGGGCGCTGGGCAACCATGGCCGCAGCCGGGTCATCGCGGACCCGGACAATCCGGGAAACCAGGTGCTGCATCTGGTCGCCACCGGTCCGACCGGCCACATGCACAATCATCTGGAAACCACCTTCGCCAACGGCCGCTCGGTGGTGGACGGGCGGACCTATCAGATTTCGTTCCGAGCCAGGTGGCTCTCGGGCAATCATCGGCTCAACACGCGCCTCTATTTCAACCGGGTGGCGCGCACCACCGAACTACGCAGACCTGTCCTGCGCGGCACGCCCGGCGCGCCGAATTCGACTCTGGTCGGCAATCTCGGGCCGACCTTTGAAGGCTTCCAGCACAGTCCGGTCGTGCCGCAGCCGAATCAACCGGTCACCATCAGTGTCAACGCGCACGATCCGCAGGGCGTCAACTTGGTCACGCTGCATTGGTCCGCCAACGGTGGAACGTGGCAAAGCGCGCCGATGGCGCCGGGCGCGCTGGCCGCGCCGCCGGGCTATGCGAATTATTCCGCCACGCTCGCCGGACAGGCGGCCGGAACGCTGGTGCAGTTCTACGTTCAAGCCACGGACGGCCTGGGCGCGAGCGCCACTTTTCCCGCCCGCGGCACCAACTCGCGTGCGTTCTTCAAGGTGGACGAAGGCAAACCGCTGATGACGCAGTTGCATCGCTTCAGCCTGCTGATGTCCGCCGCCGACGCCAACCTGCTCCACGCGCCGACCAACGTGATGAGCAACGATCGTCTGGGGCTGACGGTCGTGTACAACGAACGCGAGGTCTTCTACGACGTGGGCGTGCATCTCCAGGGCAGCCAGCGCGGGCGCAACGCCACGTCGCGCGTCGGTTTCACCCTCCGGTTCAACGAAGACCAACTGTTCCGCGGCGTGCAGCGAGGCATCAACCTCGACCGTTCGGGCGGTTACTCCGGCCGGGGCGGGCGGCACGATGAAATCCTGCTCTGGCACGCGGTCAACCACGCCGGCGGCGGCTTGCTCGGCCTGGAGTGCGACCTGGTGCAGGTGTTCGCCCCGCGCAGCGTGGAGGACAGCACCGCGCTGATGCGGATGGAGGCGTTCAACAACGATTACTTTGACAGCCAGTTTCCGAACGGCGACGCGGGCCAGCGCTACATGCTGGAGTTGATCTACTATCCGACCACGACCCTGACCGGCGATCCGCAATCGCCCAAACTGCCGCAGCCGGACGACGTGTTGCAGGTGGAAATTCAAAACTGGGGCAACCACCCGGAAAACTACCGCTGGATCTTCGAGCAGGAGAATCATGCCGACCTGGATGATTACAGCCAGATGATCGCCTTGAGCCAGGCGTTCAGCCTCACCGGCGCGGCGCTCGACACCCAGACGCGGCAGCTCATGGACGTGGATCAATGGATGCGCACGCTGGCGTTCAAGGCGTTCACCGGCGACGTGGACACCTACACCGTCGGCCTGAATCACAACTGGAAGATTTATTTCCGCCCCGGCGACGGCAAGGCGCTGGGTCTGCTCTGGGACATGGACTTCTCCTTTGTCCAGCCGGAGAACAGCAGCTTCCCCGGCGGCGGCTCGCCGAACACCCACCGGATCATCACCCTCCCGGACAACCATCGCCGCTATTACAACCACCTGCTCGACCTCCTGAACACCACGATCAACACCAACCACCTCGCGCCCTGGGCCGCCCACTACGCCGGACTGCTGGGCCAGAACTGGGGTGGCGCGGTGACTTACCTCCAACAGCGCGCGAATTACATTCGCGGCACGATGCCGCTCAACACGCCGTTCGCCATCACGAGCAACGGTGGAAACAATTTCGCCACCAGCAATTCACCAGTCCTGCTCTCCGGCACGGCACCGCTCACCGTGAAGGAGATTGAAGTCAATGGCATCAGTCGCGCCATCACCTGGACCAGCCTGACGAACTGGAGCGTGACCGTCCCGTTGCCCGCTTACGTGAACCTGCTCGCTTTCCAGGGCGTGGACAATTACGGCAACCCCGTCACCAACGCCACCGCTTCCATCACCGTGACCAACCTCGGCACACTCCCGCCCGCGCCGGTGGTCATCAACGAATGGATGGCCGACAACGCCGGCCCGGGCGGCTTCGCCGATCCGCTCGATGGGTTGTTCCAGGATTGGTTCGAGCTGTACAACCCGAACCACGTGCCCGTGAACCTCTCGGGTTTCCACCTGACCGACAACCTGGCGCAGCCGACGAAATGGCAGATTCCCGCCAACACGGTCATTGCCCCGCGCGGCTTCCTGCTGGTTTGGGCGGACAATGAAGCGAATCAAAGCGGGCTGGGCAGTCACGGGGATCTTCATGCCAGCTTTGCCCTGAGCCTCAGCGGGGAAGCCCTTGCGCTTTATTCGCCGGACGGCACGCCGCAGCATCAGGTGGTGTTCGGCCCGCAAATCCAAAACGTCACCCAGGGACTCTTTCCCGATGGCAACACCAACGGAATCTTTTTCATGACGAACTGGTCGCCGCGCGCCAGCAATCAACTGGGCGCGCCGCCCGCGCCCCGGCTCGTCGAGCTGGGATTGGGCGACAATGGGGGAATCTGGTTCGAGGCCGAGGTCATCCCCAACCGCACCTACCGCGTGGAGTACAAGGATGATTTGACCGCGCCGTCTTGGTTGCCGCTGGGCGCGAATCGCACCGCCGGCGGTCCGCTGCTCACCATCACCGATCCGGTGGCCGACCGGCCCCAACGGTTCTATCGGATGTTGTTGTTGCCGTGACGCAGCGGGTTCATTCGCCGGCGGCGACCGGCGTCATTTCGCGGCAAAGTTCCGCCAGCGCGGCGTGGATGATCCGCCCGGCCTCCGGCCCGCAGGAGTTGATTTCGCCATAGACGCCGTTGGAGTCGTAGAGGAACGGCGGTTTGACATCCCACTCGCTCTTGGGGATGAGATACCCCAGCTCATCGTTGGCCAGACCGAACACGAACTTGACCCGGCCCGGCATCACCTCGCGCAACGGCGGCACCTCCACCGGCTCGATGTCGAAATCCGCTCCCGGCGGACGCTCGATGCCGCCGTTGATGATCTCGGGGTAAATCTCGCCGGGCACACAGGCGATGCTGGCCTCGCCAATCGTCAGCAGCGCCACCTCCGTCCGCAAATGTCGCCACCGGACGTGGCCGCGGTCGAACACGCCCAGATACGCCGCCGCCAGAAACAGTTTGTTGTCAATGGGCATCTCCAGCGTGCGGGCGCGTACACCAATGGGCGCAAAGTCGTAACGCGAAACGTGCGGCTCGTGGAGCCTGGGCAGGATGCGCGCCGCAAGCTGGTGCCCCACCGCGCGGGATTTGGCATGGGACGGTTCCTTGAACTCCTGATCCAGATAAGGATCGCGCACCGTCACACTCGGATGCGTGGTCATCAAGCCCCCGACCGCGCCGTTGACGTAAAGGTGGATGCCGCCCACGCCGGCGGCCAGTTGCCGGCCCTCTTGTTGAACCCCGTGCTCCAACGCGTCGCGGAGGAAGCCGCAAAAATCCGACGTGAGTTCGGTGTTCCTGCTCCACGGGGTTTCCGGATGGTTCGCCCAGCCGACGATGGTGCCGAGGGTGTGGCCGTTCCCGATGCCGGTGAAGTGCATCACGCGCGCGTCGGAATCGAAAACGATCGGTTTGCGGGTATCGGCCACCAGGCCGTCCGTGGGCATGGGAATCTCGTGATAAGCCACCCGCGCGGGCTGCAACGCGGCCACGGCGTCACCCAGAGATCGAGCGGCGGCGGCAATGACCTGTTCGCGATACCGCGGGTCCACCCCCGATTTCAGTGGATGCGGTCCCCACATCCCCATCAGGTCCGGAGTGGAGTGATTGTGCGTCGAGCAGACGATCACGTAATCCAGTTTCCACTCGGCGGCGCAGGCGCGGCGCACCGCCACCACGTCGTCGTGAAAAAACCCGATGGCGTCCAGCACCACCATCCCCACCCGGCTGTGCCCGTCGTCCAGCACACAAGCGATGGCCCAAAGATCGTCGTGCAGGGCCGTGGCGGCCCGGTTCTGGCCGAAGCCCGCCACCCAGACGGGCCGTTTGGGATCGGAAAGGTCGGGGTTGATTTTCACGCGGCCAAACCCCGCGCGCAGCGGCTGCGGCGCGGCTTGCGACGGCGCCGCGTCAATCTTGACGTCCAGCGTGTAGCCGGGCACGCGGTCGCGAAACGCATACCAGCCGCGCCCAATGAGCGCGACCATGATCACCAGCAACAACACCGCGCCCCAGCGGAGCGCGCGCAACAGGATTCTTTTCATGTGAACAAGGCCATGGGCAGTTTGAAGCCGGTGGAATTCTGTCCGCGGCTCGTGGTGATGTCAAAACTTCGCCGCAACGTGGCTGCGCGCTCGTCGCTGGGTGGCCAGGTTGGCCAGCTTGCAACAACAGACATGCGCCCGCGGTTGCACGCCGGCTGATTTTCGTTTGTGACTTTTGCGCCGGGCGCGAATAAACTCCGCGACCATTTATGGCTGGATTGCTTGATGAAATTGAACCACTGAAACACGCGGCGCTCGCCGACTTGAAGGCGGCGCCGGACCTGGCCGCGCTGGACCAGACCAAAGGCGCCTGGATCGGCCCGCACGGCAGGTTCACCGCCTTGATGAAACGGCTCGGGACGCTCTCGAAGGAGGAACGTCCCGCCGCCGGCAAGCTCATCAACGCCGCAAAGGTCGAACTGGAGGCCGCCCTCACTTCACGCCGCGAGGAGTTGGAATTGCAGGCGGCGCTGCCGAAGGAGCCGACCGATTTCACCCTGCCCGGCCGCCGGCGCGCGCTTGGCAAACTGCATCCGCTCACGCAGATCACCGAGGACATCGTCCGCAGCTTCCGCAAGATCGGTTTTGTGGTGGCCGACGGTCCCGAGATCGAGGACGAATATCATTGCTTCGACGCACTCAACACGCCTGCCGACCATCCGGCGCGCGACACGCAGGACACCTTCTATCTTGCCAACCACGTGCCCAATGACTCTCCCACGTCCGCAGCCGAGGGCGCGTTAGTCGGACAGGCGTCCCGCCTGTCCAACGACTCTCCTTCGCGTAGCGGAGCAGCAGAAGGCCAGAGTCAGAATCGCGAGGCAAAGCCATTACTCCTCCGCACGCACACATCGTCCGTCCAGATCCGCGTGATGAAGTCGCAACCGCCGCCGGTGCGCATCATCGTCCCGGGCCGGGTGTTTCGCCGCGACAACGCCGATGCCACTCACAATCCGACCTTCCATCAGGTTGAGGGCCTATACGTGGACAGGGGCGTCACCGTGGGCGACCTCAAGGGCACGGTGGAGTTCGTCTTCAAGGAACTCATGGGCAGCGACGTGAAGATTCGTTTCCGTCCCCACTACTTCAGTTACACCGAGCCGAGCTACGAGATTGATTTCACGAACGCGCTGGTCAAGAAGATGGGCAAGGAGTGGCTCGAGATCGCCGGTTGCGGCATGGTGCATCCGCAGGTCTTCGAGAATGTCGGCTACGATCCCGAGATCTGGACGGGCTGGGCCTTTGGCTTTGGCATCGAACGCATTGCGATGCTCCGTTACGGCATCACGGACATCCGGTTGTTCTACGAGAATGACCTGCGGTTCTTGAGACAGTTTTGAACCGCTGGCCGTGCGGCTTGAGACCGCGGGAGGAACTGTGCTGCCGCGTCGGGCGTTACAAATTCCTTTGCGATTCAGCACCGTTGATCTTTCGTCAAACCGTGACAGAGTCTCTCTCCTCACCCGCACAAGCGGTTGGGTAAGAATCCGAAACCCGAAATCCGAGGGCCGAAAGCACTTCGAAATCCCAAGCCCGAATTGCTCGCCTGCCCAGTCGTGCGCTCGCCGTTCGGATTTCGGGCTTCGGGTTTCTTACGGGCTTCGGACTTTCGGATTTCGGACCTCGACGAAGATCAAAGCTGGCGTTTGACTTTGGCGCAGCCTCCTGACCGCCAGAAAGCGAGCGAAGCTCTCCCAACGCAAGCACTGCCCCCACTACAAGCTGCTCTCACCTTCAACTGCAAACCGCCACGAGAACGGACTTGCCAAGGCGGCGACGCGGGGGAATCCTTCAGCCATGGGCATGGGGCAACAGGATCGGACCAGAACTTATCGGGAACGGGTTATGACTACTTCAAACACTTCACCCTCGGTTCGCGCATCGCGTCGTGAATTTCTCAAAACCTCCGCCAAGGCCGCCGCGGGAGCGGCACTGGCCAGCGCGATCGCCACACGGGCGCACGCCGGCGAGAACCACACGCTCAAGCTGGCGCTGATCGGCTGTGGCGGACGCGGCGCGGGCGCCGTGGCGCAGGCGCTTTCCACTCCGGGACCGACCCGACTCTGGGCGCTGGCGGATTTCTTCGGACACCGGGTGCAAAACACCTTAAACAACCTGAAGCCAAAGTTTGAGAAGCAACTGGCCGTGCCGCCGGAACGACAGTTCACCGGCCTGGACGGGTTCAAGAAGGCGATTGACTCCTTGGACAAGGGCGACGTGGTATTGCTGGCCACACCTCCCGCGTTTCGTCCCATTCATCTTGAATACGCGGTCGCGAAAGGGCTGCACGTGTTCATGGAAAAATCCTTTGCCGTGGATGCGCCCGGCATTCGGCGCGTGTTGCAGGCGGGGGAAGTGGCGGCCCGGAAAAATCTGAAAATCGCCGGCGGCCTGATGAGCCGTCATTACCTGCCGCTGGAGGAAGCGGTTCAGCAGATTCACGAGGGCGCCATCGGGGACGTCATCACGTGCTGGGCCAATCGCATGCACGGCCCGGTGGGGTTTCATCCGCGCACGGCCGGGGTGACGGAACTGGGACATCAGATCGCCAACTACAGTTGCTTCACCTGGCTCAATGGCAGCTTCATCGTGGACTGGCTGATCCACAACATTGACATCTGCTGCTGGATCAAGAACGACTGGCCCGTCGCCGTGCAAGGCATCGGGGGCCGTCAGGTGCGGACCGAACCGGATCAACTCTTCGATCATTACACGGCCGAGTACACATTCGCCGACGGCACGAAGATGCTCGCGCAAGGACGCCACATCACGAATTGCTACGACTTCTTCGGCAACGTGATTCAAGGAGCCAAAGGCTGCGCGGTTCTGGGCGAAGGGCAACCCAAACCGCGCCTGTTCAAAGGTCACAAACCGGTTTCGGGCCAGTTGCTCTGGCAATACACCGGCGCGCCGTGCGACCAGTACCAGCGCGAGCACGATCTCTTCTTCGAGGCGATCCGGAACGACCGTCCCTACAACGAAACCGAACGCTCCGCCAAGTCCTGCATGGCCGCAATCATGGGCCGCATGGCCTGCGAGTCGGGTCAGATGATCACCTGGGAAGAGGCGCTCGCATCGAACCTGGAACTGGCGCCGGGGCTGGAGAATTTCACCGACGCCTCGAATCCGCCGGTCCTGCCGGATGCGAACGGCCGGTATCCCATCGCCATGCCCGGCAACACGAAGGTGATCTGAGGGTGATGGCGGTTAATCTCCCGGCCGAGTTGCGTGATATTGGGTGGCGGGTTTGGGCAGAGGAGCGTGGTGTTCGGCCTTTCGGTGAGCCGCCTGCCGGTGACGCCCGCTTTCCAGTCGGCGCGTGTGCCGGGTCGAAGAACCCGCGTCACTGTTCAGCGGTTCGTGGACGGTGAGCAGGACAGCAAGGGACAGCGCTCGCGATGTTTGCTTCTCCGGAGTCTGGCAGCGCCGATTCAGTCGCAGGCTCTCAACTGAATCGGCGAAGAATTCTCCGCTTGCGCGAGCAAGGCCCGGACTGAGGGCGAGTTGATCCATCACCCCAGTCACCACCAGGCATTTCTCCATAACCGCTGAGAATGTCAGAAACTCCATTCAAGAGTTGCGGGCTAAAGCTGTGGCAATCACCTTCGAGGAGGTCTCGGGATTGAAAGGCACTTTCACCCCTTGACGGTGAAAGGCGGGCTTCCCATATTGCAGCCTCACTTGGCGAGTCCGAAAATCCAGTGTCGCACCAATATGTCTAAGCCAATGGTTCGCAGCCCGGCGTCAAAAAGCGCCACTCGACAAACCAGCCGGACCGCAAACTCCGCCCCTCGCCCCTCCTCGCCCAGAGCGGCCAAAGCGCGAGAGACTCCCTCCGCCAACGGCGCGCCCGCCTCCGCCGGGTCCGTTTCCTCGCCCCCGTTGCAGCCCGGACACCGCGCCTCGACGAACGAGGTCGCCGAGAAGATCAAGGAGCTGGTCCGCCTCGCCCAGGAGCAGGGCTATCTGACTTACAACGACATCAACGATACCCTGCCCGACACCGTGATTTCGGCGGAGGAGATGGACGAAGTGTACATCAAGTTGCGCAGCCTCGAGATCGAGATCGTGGACCAGGCGGAGGTGGACCGGGTCAAACAACCGGAACCCGAGGAGGAAGAGGAGAAGACCCGCCTCGACATACTGGATGACCCGGTGCGGATGTATCTCAAGCAAATGGGCGCCGTCCCCTTGTTGACCCGCGAGCAGGAGGTCGAAATCTCCAAGCGCATCGAAGACGCGGAGAACGAGGTTCGCAGGATCATTTACAGTTACGGCTTTGCCGGCAAGGAGCACATTGCCCTGGCGGAAAAATTGATTTCCGAGCCGCCGAAGGAGCGGTTTGACCGTGTGATCATTGACAAGAAGGTGGACAACCGGGACACGCACCTCCGGACGCTGCGGAAATTGATCAAACACGTCCGCGCCCTCGACCAGCAGGTGGATGAGAAATACGCCGAGTGGCAAAGCGCCCCGGCCAAGTCCAGACGCGGCCGGGTCGCCGCGTTCAAAAAGCTGGACCAGAAGCTGCAGGCCACCTTCGGCAAGTTCTGTTACAAGCAGAAGGTCATCGAGGAAATGGCGTTGGTCGCGGAAAACATTCACGACAAGATCCAGTTGAGCCTGCGGGTCATCCGGGAATGGGAACCGCAGCGCAAGTCGCCCCAGGCGCAGGCCATCATTCAATCCGAACAGCGGAAGATTCACGCGCTGGAGGAATTCGTCCGGATGCCCCATCCGGACTACCTCAAGGCCTACGACCAGTTGAAGCTATTCACCGCCCGCGCCCACCAGGCCAAAAGCGAGATGGTGGAGGCCAACCTGCGGCTGGTCATTTCCATCGCCAAGAAGTACACGAACCGCGGACTTTCGTTCCTCGACCTGATTCAGGAGGGCAACATGGGCTTGATGAAGGCGGTGGAAAAATTCGAGTACCGCCGTGGCTACAAGTTCTCAACCTACGCCACGTGGTGGATTCGCCAGGCCATCACCCGTTCGATTGCCGACCAGGCCCGCACCATCCGCATTCCGGTCCACATGATCGAAACGATCAACAAGCTGATGCGCGCCCAGAAGCAGTTGCTGCAGGACTTCGGCCGCGAGCCGACTCCGGAGGAAATCGCCGACGAACTCGAGTTGCCGGTGGACCGGGTGCGGGCCGTGATGAAAATGGCGCAACAACCCATCTCCCTCCAATCGCCTGTGGGCGACGGCGAAGACACCAGCTTCGGTGATTTCATCGAGGACAAGGCCACGGAGAGTCCCTCGGACATCACCAGCTTCAGCCTGCTCAAGGACAAGCTGGGCGATGTGTTGTCCAGCCTGACCGACCGCGAACGCAAGGTGCTCGAACTGCGGTTCGGTCTGGGGGACGGTTACTCCCGCACGCTCGAGGAAGTGGGCAAGCAGTTCCGGGTCACCCGCGAGCGCATCCGTCAGATTGAAGCCAAGGCCCTCCGGAAAATGCGCCACCCCACCCGCATCCGGCAACTGCACGGCTTCCTCGAATTTGAAGACCTCGAATGAGGCCACCCCTCGACGGAGGTTCACGTCTGGCCTGCAACAGCCTCGACTTGAGCTGGCCGGCGGCCACGGTCCGCTCGCACCAAGGCCCGGCCAGATTTGCGAATCAGCCAATCCGGAGGCATGGTAACACCAAATTAGAGAACATGCAGGACGCCAGGCTTCATCCGATTTCGCCAACGCGGCGACGCGCATTTACCCTCATTGAGTTGCTGGTGGTCATCGCCATCATCGCCATCCTGGCGGCAATGCTCCTTCCAGCATTGGCCAGGGCCAAACAGAAAGCCGAACAGGCAAACTGCACGAGCAACCTCAAACAAATCGGCTATGCCATCGCGATGTACACCAGCGATTACAACGACCTGCTGCCCGGCCCGTGCTGGACGGGCATGTTCTTCACCTATCAGGATGCCAATCCCACCATGCCCTTGGACCCGAATCGTTACAATGGTTCGCTGGCCGCTTATCTGACCACGTATCTTTCGATTCCCCCGCCGTCGCCCATCGTGCGCACGGCGGTGGTGGCCATGTGCCCCGGCTCGCTCAAGCGGCTGCCCAGGACGCCGCCCAATCCGCCGCTCTACGTGCCGGTCAGTTATTTTTCGTTGAGCACCATCACCAACGACCCGCCGTTAGGCGCGGACGTGGTGCAATTCCCCTTTGGCCGGCCCAACAATCCGTTCGCGCCCAACAAAAAGGCCAGCGCCATCCGCCGCCCGGCGGACACGTGGGCCATGACCGATTGCGACGTGCAATTGCTGACCAGCTTTGGGATCACCTCGGCGACCTACTTCGATTACATTCCCAAGGAGCCGGTGCATGGCAGCAAGCGGCCCGCGTTGCGGCAGTATCTGTATTACGATTGGAGCGTCCGCTCCATGAAAACTCCTCAGTAGTCCAGGAAGGCATTGCTCGCGCCAATCACGGAAAAGAGTCGAAACGCTTGGGCTTTACCCGCGCGGCGGAGCGATTCATGCCTGCCGCTCCGTTGACACCCTCACGCGGCAAGTCTAGCCTGCCACCCATGTCGCGTTTGCCGTTTGAATTGCTGCTGGCCCTGCGTTATCTGCGGCCCAAACGGACTTTCGTTTCAGTCATCACGCTGATCTCCATCATTGGCGTCATGCTCGGCGTGGCCGTCCTCATCATTGTCATCAGTGTGATGAGCGGTTTCGATCACGATTTGAAGGAACGGATGTTCGGTTTCAACGCGCATCTAAAAATCCTCGCCCAGGGCCGCACCCTGGAGAATTACGAGTCGGTGGCCCGCACTGTGGCGGAACACTCACAGGTGAAGGGCGTCGCCCCGTTGGTGCTGGCACAAGTGATGGTCAAGACTCAGCCACCGAACGGCCAGGCCCTGGTCGCCGCGCCGTGGGTGCGCGGCGTTCAACCCGAGGCCGAGGCCAGGGTCAGCAACCTGATTTCCAATCTCGTCGCCGGCACGTTCGACTTGGAGGACCACGGCCTGGTCGTGGGCACCGTCTTTGCCGACCAGATGCAGTTGGGCATCGGCGACCGCGTGGCGGTGTATTCACCGGAGGACTTGAAGCGGATGGAAGCCAGCCGCGGCAAGGACGAGGGCGTGGCCGTGCTGGCGTCCGACTACGAAATCCGGGGCGTCTTCGACGCCGGCTATTTCGAGTTCAACGCCACGGTCGTCATCGCCTCCCTGCAGGACGCGCAGGCGCTGTATGATCTGGAGGACAGCGACAGCATCCACGCCCTGACGGTGGCCGTGCGTGACCCTTATCAGGCCCACCGCATCGCCCGCGAACTGGCCGGAACGCTCGGCCCGGGGTTCGACGTGCGCACCTGGATGGAGGAAAGCCCGTTGATGATGGCCGTGATGGCGGAGAAGAACGTGATGCTCTACATCCTGTTCTTCATCGTCCTGGTGGCGGCGTTTGGGATCACCTGCACGCTGATCACGTTCATCGTGATGAAGACCCGCGAGATCGGATTGTTGAAGGCGCTCGGCGCGTCGAACCGGCAGGTGATGTGGGTGTTTCTGGGCCAGAGCCTGATCGTCAGTGTGCTGGGGGTCTTCGCCGGGTTTGGCATGGGCATGTTGGCCCTGACCTACCGCAACAACTTTCTGGCCTTTATGCGGCGGCTGACGGGTCTGGAACTGTTTCCCGCGGAAATTTACGGCTTCTCCGAACTCCCGGCGCTGCTGGTTCCCGGTGATATTGCCATCATCTGCGGCGGGTCGTTGGTCATCTGCCTGCTCGCGGCGGCATTTCCCTCGTGGCACGCCAGTCGCATGAATCCCGTGGAGGCCTTGCGCCATGAGTGAACCACTGCTCTCCGCCCGCACCCTGTCCAAGACCTACGCGATGGGCCCGCGCAGGCTGGAAGTCTTGCGCGAGGTCAGTCTGGAGGTGGCGCGTGGCGATTTTCTCGCCCTCCGCGGCGCTTCCGGGGCCGGCAAAAGCACGCTGCTTCACCTGTTGGGTGGACTCGACACACCCAGTTCCGGCGAAATCTGGTTCAACGGAGAAAATCTCGCCCGCCTGCCGGAAACCGGATTGACCCGTTTGCGCAATCATAAGATCGGGTTCGTCTTTCAGGCCTATCATCTTTTGCCCGAACTCGACGCACTGGAGAACGTGTGTCTCCCCGCGCGCATCGCCCGCCGGCCCGTGCCGGAGGCGGAGGCGCGCGGACGCGAACTGCTGGCACGCGTCGGTCTCAAGGACCGGGTTGACCACAAGGCTTACGAGCTTTCCGGCGGCGAACAGCAACGCGTCGCCATCGCCCGGGCACTGATCAACCGGCCGGAACTTATTCTGGCCGACGAGCCCACCGGCAACCTCGACTCGCACACCGGGGAGGGGATCATCGAACTGCTCACCGGCCTGCGCGCCGAACGCAATGTCACCCTCATCATTGCCACCCACGACGCGCACGTGGCAGCAAGGGCGCCGCGAGTGGTGGAATTGGTGGACGGGCGGATCGCATGACTTGCTGCGTGTTTCGGATGACGCCCAGCAATTCCTAACCTCACGACGCCATCCTCAAGCACTAGACGCAAAACGTAAAAAGAACCGGCCTCCTCATGAGCCAGCAGTATTGGGAAGAACGTTACCAAACCCGCGAAATGCCCTGGGAGAAGGGCGCCCCTTCGCCGGGTTTGGTGGACTTTCTCACGTCAAACCCCAACCTGCCGGGCGAGACGGTCTGCGTTCCGGGCTGCGGCACGGGCCACGACGTGCGCGAGTGGGCCAAGGCGGGATTCCGAGCATACGGCTATGACATCGCTCCAAGCGCCATTCGTCTCGGCCGGGAGCGGACCCGTGCGGCGGGATTGCAGGCCGAATTCCGCCAGCTTGATTTCTTGCGCGAGGAACCTCCCTTTCCGTTCGACTGGTTGTTCGAGCACACGTTGTTCTGCGCCATCCAGCCCATCGAACGGGAGCTTTACGTAAACGCCGTCCTGCGCTGGCTTAAACCCGGCGGCCATTTTCTGGCGGTCAACTACCTGATTCCAGACCGTGACGGCCCTCCCTTTGGCACGACCCGCCAGGAATTGTGGCAACGCTTCTCCCCTCACTTTGACCTGCAAGCGGAGTGGGTGCCGCGCTCCTATCCGAATCGCACCGGACTGGAGCTGATGCTGTGGTGGCACCGACGCCTCCCCGAGGAGCAAGTCAACTGAAGCAAACGAGTTACGAAATCGGCCAGGCCGTCCTTCCCAGACAGACACCGCATGTTCATGCGTGTCGTTTGTTTGATTGACCGCGAATTAAGTTGGCCTATGCTTCGTCCCTAGGAACAGTGACATTTAACCTGCTACTGAAATGAAACCGACTCAAAACACATCCAGCAAGTCCACACGCCGGCAATTCATTCGCACGACCGCCACGGCCGCGGCCGCGGTTGCCGCCACTCCC
Organism: Verrucomicrobiia bacterium; assembly: GCA_011525685.1. Classification (GTDB taxonomy): domain Bacteria; phylum Verrucomicrobiota; class Verrucomicrobiia; order Limisphaerales; family JADLHS01; genus WYBW01. The sequence continues at coordinate 49,208 of WYBW01000052.1, read as the reverse complement.
CTCTTCAAGAACACCGTTTACGGCCAGGCGCCGGCCACCGGGCGGGTCATCGGCGCCAATGACCGCATCACGGTGGGCTTCATCGGCGTCGGCGGCCAGGGCATGAACGCCCACGTCCGCATCATGAAGAGCAACGCCTCGGCCAACAACGTCGCGCTCACCTCGGTGTGCGACGTGTGGACCAAGCGCACCGGCACCGCCAAGGACTTCATCGAAAAGGATAATCCCGGCGCCAAGGTCACGGCGCACGGCGACTACCGGAAACTCATCGAGCAAAAGGACATTGACGCCGTGGTGATTGCCACGCACGACCCCATCCATGCCGACGCCATCATCGCGGCGGTCGAGTCGGGCAAACACGTCTATTGCGAGAAACCGATGACGCGTTATCTCGACGAGGCCCTGGCGGTGCATGACAAGGTGAAAGCCACCAAGAAGATCCTGCAAGTCGGCTCGCAAGGTTGCTCCGCTCAAGCGTGGCACACCGCCGCCAAGATGATCAACGAGGGCAAGATCGGCCAACTCGTCTGGGCGCAGGGTTATTACTGCCGCAACAACACCAAGGGCGAGTGGAACTACCCGATCCTCGAGGATTTCAAGGCCGATAACGCCGATTGGGAAAAATGGCTCGGCCCGGTCAAAAAACGCATTCCCTTCAACCCCGACCACTACTTCCGTTGGCGCAAGTACTATCCGTATTGCGCCGGTCTGCTGGGCGATCTGATCCCGCACCGCCTGTTGCCGCTCATGCTGGCCACCGGCAAGCCGGAGTTCCCCTCGCGGGTCGTTTGCATCGGCACCAAGAACGTGCATACGGACAAGAACACGCCGGACACGCCGGAACGCGATGTGCCGGAACACGTTCAAATCCTGGTGGAATTCCCCAGCGGCGTTTCGCTCGTGCTGGCCAGCAGCACCGTCAACGCCCGCAGCCCCGAGTTCGCCATTTATGGCCACCATGCCTCGTTGATCATCGGCAACGCGGGTGAACGCATTCAGATTCTGCCCGAAGCGCCGTTCGCCGACGAGATTGACCCGGAAACCTTCGACGGCCTCAAACCCGTCGAGGACATCGGCGTGCATCACAAGAACTGGTTCGACTCCATCCGCGCCAACAAACAGCCGAACTGCGGCATTGACCTCGCTGTGCGCGCGCAGACGGTCATTTCCCTGGCGGAAATGTCTGACCGGTTGAAGGTCGCCTGCCTCTTCGACGAGAAGACGCGCAAGGTCACCACCGCCGACGGCAAGGAAGTCAAGCCGCTGACTTACGGCTCGACGGAACTCTCCTGACCTTGATCTCAGCATGAAGGCCGGGCGCATTCGTGCGTCCGGCCTTTTGCTTTCTTAATCTTGATCGTCATCCTCACATGAAACTCCGGCAGTCGTGACTAAGAGCAAGAGCAAGAGAAACCGGCCCTGAATAGCCCATGCATACTGTCACGCTGGCCCGCCATGCCATGGCGACTCGATTTGAAATCGTGCTTCACGGCGACAATCTGGCCGCTCTGCGCTCCGCGGGCGAGGAGGCTCTCGATGAAGTTGACCGGTTGGAGAACCAACTCAGCCTCTACCGTCCCGGCAGCGAGATTGCCCAGGTAAACGCGCGCGCCGCCCGCGAGCCAGTGAGGGTGACGCCGGAGGTTTTCAAGTTGCTTGAGCAGGCGCAACAACTGCATCAGGCGACGGGCGGGGCGTTTGACGTCACGATTGCGCCATTGGTCCGCTGCTGGGGCTTCATGGCTGCCAAGGGAAAGATCCCGGCTTCCGAGGAACTTGCTGCCGCGCGGGCGTGCGTGGGCATGTCGCACGTTCAACTGGATGACCGCTTTTTCACGGTTCGTTTCACGCGGGAAGGAGTGATGCTGGACCTTGGGGCCATCGGCAAAGGTTACGCCGTCGGCCAGGCGGCGGAACTGCTTCGCGCCGCTGGTGTCACCCGCGCGCTCATCCACGGGGGGACAAGCACGGTCTTCGCCATCGGCCGTCCGCTGGAGGCTGAGGCTTGGAAAGTTGCCATCGAGCGCCCACCAGGGTCGGAACAAGAGCCTGAATCTCCGGCAACCTCTGCGGATGAAGAGGACCATGCCTGGCCGCAACCGGTATCGCTGTGTGACGAAGCGCTCTCGGTATCTGCGGTCTGGGGACGACAATTCGTAGCCGACGGAAAGACGCTGGGCCATGTCCTCGACCCGCGCACGGGATATCCCGTGGATCGCGCCCGTTTGGCGGCGGTGGTGTTGCCTTCGGCTACCGAAGCGGACGCGCTGTCCACCGCCCTGCTGGTCTTGGGCAAAGAGGGCGAGAGACTCCTGTCAGCCATCCGTCCGGGGATCAGGACAGTGCTCCTGGGTTGAGGAGACAGGCGCGTCCGCCCGACGATCACCGGTCATCAGACCCATGACCAATCAGGGCTTTGAGTTCCGCTTCAGCAATTCGACGTTGAAAAACCGGGCCACGCCGCCTAATGTCACGTGTCATGCTTGAGGACCGGGACTATATGCGCGCCCCATCCGGGCGATTCGGCACGATTCCGCCGCTGCCGGCCTGGCTGGTTATCCTGATTCTCAACGTCCTGGTGTTCCTGATCCAAAACACGGGCGGACTCAACCGGTTCTTTCTGGAATACGGTGCGTTGAGCGTCGAAGGCTTGAAACGCGGCTTTCTCTGGCAGTTGCTCACCTTCCAGTTCATGCACGGCGGCTTCGGCCATCTGCTGCTCAATTCACTGGTCCTCTTCTTTTTCGGGCGGCCACTGGAAACCCTGCTCGGCAAACGAACCTTCCTGAGCCTGTATTTGTTCAGTGGTTTCGCCGGCGGCATCGTCCAGATTCTGCTGGGGCTGATTTCCGAGCGGTTCGCCGGCACAACGGTTGGCGCTTCCGCCGGTCTGTGCGGCCTGGTGGGAGCGTTCGCCCTGCTCAACCCCCAAAGCACGATTTACTTGTTTTTCGTGCTGCCAATCCGCGCCGTTTACTTCCTGCCGCTGATGATCGCAGCGACGGTCCTGTTTATCCTGATCCCGGGCGATGACCACGTGGCGCACGGGGCGCATCTTGGCGGCATCCTGGCCGGGGTTGCCTGGGTCAGGATGGGCTGGCATCACGACTACGCGCAATTGCCCTGGGACAGCCTGTTCGAACGCCTGCGCCGCTGGAAACCCCTGCAATCCCGCCAGCGCAAACGGGAACTCGTCCGTGCCGCCTCCCTGCGTGGGCGTGCCTGGCCGCAACCCACCGCGGAAACGGAGCCTGACCTCCCTCCCGAAGAGTTCATCAGCAAGGAAGTGGACCCGATTCTCGACAAGATATCGGCCCATGGCATCCAAAGCCTGACCGAACGCGAGCGCCGCATCCTGGAGGCCGCGCGCAAGAAGATGACCAAGCATTAGGCTTGAATCTTCAACCGCCGCAAATCTCCATTGCGCTCAGGATCCTGAGTCTGAGTCCCTGTCCGACCGGGAGGAATCTCCCCGACGCTGAAGCTCCTCGGCCGCGGCATTGAGCCGGGCCTTCTCCTCGCGACTGAGGCTCTCCATCCCGTCTCGTGAAATCTTCTCCAAGATCGCATCCAACTCGACCGCCTGACCCGGCTTCGCCAGAGGCTTGGTCGGCTTGCGCTCACAGCCTGGCTTGTGCAACCGAAAACCGGACAGCGGCAGGAACAGTGGATTCCTGATGCGATATACCATGAGCACCACAGCGGCCATGGAAATCCCCAGAAACAGACCGGGATGCATCCGCACACTGTCCGGCTCCAAGGCGGCGGTCGTCCAAAGCCCAATCACCGCGCCGCCGAGGTGCGCGTCATGGCCCACGTTGTCGGCCTGTCGTTTGAGCGCCAGCATCGAGCCGCCCAGAAAGAGCACCGCGTAAAGCCAGGACGGCACACCCATCGGCAAAGGAAACAGCATGAGCTTGCCGCCTGGAAACAGCAGGATATGACTGAAGACCAGTCCGCAAACGCCTCCCGAAGCACCGTACGCCGTGTACTCGTGATGCCGGTGAAGCCACAAGGAAAGCACGCTTCCACCCATAATTGCCGCCAGGTAAACCAACAGGAAATTCCAGATGCCCAAAGCGGACTCCAAGCGCGGCCCAAAAAAGAACAGGGTGATCATGTTCAACAGAAGATGATTCCAATCGGCGTGCAGCAGGGCGGAGGTGAAGAGCCGGTGATACTGCTTTCCCACCAGGATTTCCTGGACGGAAAACAAATGCCGGTCGCGAAAAGCCGGATCGCGAAATCCCATCCACGAGCAAATGGTCGTCAGCACCAGGATTGCTGTGCTGCCCATCGTAAGTGACTCCGCTGTGAACATGTTTGGTGGTCTTGAATCGAGGCCATGCTAATGAGGCGGGCGTCCCTCCGCCAGCTTCGCGCTCAAGCGCCAAGGGTGGAAACCTCCGCCTTGTTTCCGCTTCATCGCAACTCGACGGCTGGCCCTCAGAGTTGTAGCTTGGCGGCCATGACGCTGGAATCCTTGATCGCCGCCGCCCATGGGCAGGGGGCAAGCGACTTGCATATGGAGACGGGTTTGCCCGCCGCCATCCGCGTGCGCGGTGTGCTGCGAACCGTGGGCGAGCCGCTCTCCGGACCGCTCCTGCTCGAATGGTCCAAGGAGGCCATCGGCACGCACGAGTGGCCGCACTTTGTCGAACGACGGTCAGCCGATTTTTCCCGCACCGTGGGAGGCGTGCGCTGCCGATTCAACGTATTTCATACTTCCCGCGGCGTCGGCTTCGCCATTCGGATGCTGGCCAGCTTTCAAGCGACGATCGAACGGTTGAATTTGCACCCGGATCTGAAAAAGCTCGTGGCCCCCACCACCGGCCTGGTGCTGGTCTGCGGCGGCACCGGGAGCGGAAAATCTTCGACCCTCGCGGCGCTGATTCAGGAGGTCAACCTCGCGGAATCACGCCATGTCCTGACGCTGGAAAGCCCCATCGAACACATCTTCCGCCCGCGGCGCGCGTTCATTCGCCAGCGCGAAGTGGGCCGCGACACTCCCACTTTCGAGCAGGGTCTGCTTGATGCCCTGCGCGAGGATCCGGATGTGCTGATGGTCGGCGAAATGCGCGAACCGGAAACCATGCGCCTCACCTTGAACGCCGCCGAAACCGGTCATCTCGTGCTTGCCACGGTTCATTCCGGGACGTGCGCGGAGGCCCTTCAACGCATCGTGCTCGCTTTCCCATCGGAGATTCAAAACAACATTGCCGCCCAACTCGCGGATTCGCTCGTGGGGGTCGTCTGCCAGCGCCTTCGTTACCGCGCCGACTTGAACATCCGCGTTCCGGAATGTGAAATCCTGCGCTCGACGGCCTCGGTGAAGACCTTCATCCGCAACCGTGACTTCTTCAAGCTGCCGCAGGCCCTCGAAACCGGTGCCGAATTCGGCATGTGGAGTTTTGACCGCTACCAAGCCTGGATGACCAAACGCACCAAGTGGCACGTCCCCAGCGCCGAGGACGAAGCTCCTGACGAAGACGCGCCTCCTGGCACTGAGCGCCCTTCATCTTCCGGAAAATCCACGTCACCGATTTCGTCATCTGCACCGGGGGCGTCTCCCGCTGCCCCCGGAGGCAAAGCCACCGGGCCGATCGAAATCGAGCCTGTGGCGGGTGGACTGGAAGAGTTGATCAAGCGGCTGACTTGAACGCTCCCTCGCCGAAATGAGGGGCGGTGGCCGCCTGGAAGCGCGCTTTGCAGATTTAACATTTTAACGCTTCGGAGGTTCGCTTAATCTGCCTTCATGATTACACGCTATTCCCGCCCCGAGATGCGGGCCATCTGGACCGACGAAAACAAGCTTAGGATCTGGTTGCAGATCGAACTCCTCGCCAGCGAAGCCCTCGTCAAGGAAGGCGTCGTGCCTGGTGGCGATTTCAAGAAGATCAAAGCCGGTTGCGACAAATGGTTCGCCGACCTCCCCGGCCTGGTCGCCCGCCAACGCGAACTGGAGAAGACGCTCAACCACGACGTCATTGCTTTCACCACCGCCGTCGCCGAAGCCATTGAAGCGGGGAGCGCGCCCGCCCCGGGCGCAGTTGCCGACGCCCTTGTCGGCAACACTCCGAAGCCGTCCGCGAGGGCGCAGACGGCAACAGCCGGGGCGGCTGCGCTCCCTGCCTCACGCTGGTTTCATTTCGGCCTCACCAGCAGCGACGTGGGTGACACCTGTTACGCCGTGCAGATGATGCAATCGGCAGACATTTTGATCGCGGACGCGAAGAAGCTCCTGCCGGTGATCAAGCGGCGAGCGAACGAGCACAAATTCACACCCTGTATTGGTCGCAGCCACGGCATCCACGCCGAGCCGACCACCTTCGGCCTCAAACTCGCGTTGATGTATGACGAGTTCAAGCGCACCCTCCGCCGGCTCGAATCCGCGAAGTATTCCGTCAGCGTGGGTAAAGTGTCTGGCGCCGTGGGCACGAGCGCGCACCTGTCGCCGCGCGTCGAGGCTTACGTCTGCAAGCAGCTTGGTCTCCGTCCCGCGCCCATCGCCACGCAGGTCGTACAGCGCGACATCCACGCGGAATTTCAAACCACGCTTGCCCTCGTCGGCGCGAGCATTGAACGCTGGGCGGTGGAGTTCCGTCACCTGCAACGCACCGAAGTGCTCGAAGTCGAGGAGCCGTTCACCGCCGGCCAGAAAGGCAGCAGCGCCATGCCGCACAAGCGCAATCCCATCACCTGGGAGCGCCTCACGGGTCTGGCCCGCGTGCTGCGCGGCAATGCCGTGGCCGCGCTGGAAAACGTCGCCCTCTGGCACGAACGCGACATCAGCCACAGCAGCGTCGAGCGCATCATCTTCCCCGACAGTTGCACGCTGCTCGATTACATGTTCGGCCTGCTCACGCGTCTGATGGAAGGCTTGAAGGTCTATCCTGAGAACATGAAGCGCAACCTCGGCCTCTCGCTCGGCATGTGGAACAGCCAAACGGTGCTGTTGGCGCTCATTCGCAAAGGCCTGACGCGCGAAGCCGCCTACAAACTCGTCCAAGACGCCGCCATGAAAACTTGGGCCGTCAAACACGCCGGTCGCGACGACGCGGATTTTCTGGAAGTGCTCAAATCCACGCCCGACGTGGCCAGGCATTTCAGGAAAGGCGAACTCGAAAGGCTTTGCTCGCTGGAGTTCCATTTCAAGGAAGTGAACAATCGGTTTAAGAAACTGGGGCTATAGCCATGCCAGACGATAGGACCAAGACGACCAAGCGCGTGGCCACGCCCGATTGGCCGTCCGCAACGGCGGCGCCAGCCCGATCAAAAGGTGAATTGCGAATGCTCACAAGTGAAAGCTCCGAATCAAGCATCAAGCCAGCCGGCCATGCTGCACTTGCTCTGTGAGCTGTAGTCTGCGAAGAGCCGAACCGTGCCTGTCAGGATGGCGAATTCGGAGCGGGGAGGCCGTGAGTTCGATTCGACGGCGCAGAGCAAGCGAACCTGCCGATCCGGTTTGAATCCACCCTTCAGACTCAACCCGATCACAGGCTCCCGTCCGCTTATTCAACAAATTCCAGCACCCCGAATTTTTCCGGAGTGTGGAAGTTCCCCGTCAACGTCGGACTCCAGGCCAGAAAGGCATTGTTGGCCCGGTCACACCTGAAGAAGTTCAGCCGCCATCGCGCGCCGGTTTGCGTTTTGTCTGAAGTAAGGGATTTCATCGGGATGCGCATTTCGCAGGTCCACATCTTGGCCTGTTCGTCCACTTTCACCGCGGATTGAAAGCCGCTGCTCCACGCAAAGTCGCGAGCCGGGAGGTCGAGGATCAGATCCAGCTTCTCATTCGTGGGCGCGACCTGATACTCGGTGTAACGCCTCAGCTTCGTTGGGTCACTTGCGATGAAAGCCTCAACGACGTCCCGGTCCCACAAACTCACTCCGCGCTGCTCCATGTTGTAACGCTCCGAATCGGACCGGGGCGGATCGAACACGGTGAGCCGGGTGTAGGGAGACTCGTAAGCGAGATACAGCCATTCGTCCGACCACAGCACACGGATGGTGGTCGCCATTTCCGGCCGCGCCGAATGGTCCGCGGAGGCATATTCCATCACGACCGGTCTTGTCGTTTGCCAGACCGGTTCATCCAGTTCGCCATTCGGCATAAAATCCTGGCTGATGCGGCGCGCCTGCACGACCGGCAATGGCAATGACCGCGCCAGGAGTTTCCGGGCATTGTCGAAATAGATCTTCCGCAACACCGGAGCCGGCAGGCCGATGGAGCTGATTGTCCAATCGCCTTGAATGGGCGTCATGTGCGGCCAGTCCTGGTCACGGGTCTCGAGCCAGCGCCAGTGCTTGGCGAAAAACACCTCGGCGTCGGCGTCGCTGGGCGGAGGTTCATTGCCGCTGCTGCCCAGAATGAGCCGGTTATAGACCTGGAAATCGGTGGCGAACAGGATGCGGTCCTGATGTTTGAGAAACAGCCGCCGGACCTTGTCGGGATGGTGACGGCCGATTTCCGGAATGCGGGCGGCGAGGTCAGCGTACATGTTTGGCCGCCGATCCAGCGCCTGCTCCACCCAGTCCAGATCCTCGGCGTTGTTGGCAAAGTGGACGCAGACAAATTTCGTCTTCGGGTGGCGCGCAATGACCCGATCGAGCGCTTCCAGCAGTTCCATCCGGGGCGCGTACTTGTTCGTGTCGCCAAACCACCAACCCGGGTGATCTTTCAATTCCTTCCAGCGTTCATTCTCCGGGTTGTAAGGTTCCCAGAACGCCTTCGGGTCGGCGACATGGATGGAAACCGGCATGTTCAGTTCACCACACTTCGACCACATCAAATCCAGTTTGGGATCATCAATACCCACGGCCTTGCCCGAGCGATCGCGAATCGTCAGGCCGAGACGCTTGTACTCCTTGAAGCCCGCCGCGCCGAGACGATGCCCTTCCTCGATTTGTTTGGCGGCGCGCTCGGCAAAATCCGGCTCGTCCCAACCGCGGTAATCAAGGTTCAGGTAATGCAGAAACCGGCCGGGGAACAGGGTGTCCATGAGCGCCTTGTTGCGCTCGAAATCGGAGGGCTGGTCGGGCCGGGGCCGCGTCACGGTCCCACCACTCAGATTCACGACGAGGCCCACGCCGACAGCGTCCATGATCTTGATCGCCCGAGTGACGTGCTGGGTTGTGCCGTTGATGTGCTGGTGAAGATCAATGAGGCGATGTTCCGCACGCCACGCGCCGGCTTGGCGCTGGTCGTCAGACTGGCTTGGGTCTGCCGCAACAGCAGGTAACAGAGTGGCAAAGAGGAGGACAAGAACTCTGGCGAAGTAACGTGCGCCTGGCATCCTCCCCCGCACCATGACTCTCTCCCTGAGGGAGAGGGAACAGCGGTCGCTTGGCGGCAGGTATCCAAGCGGCCGCGGTACAGCCGCCGACACAGGTTGTTTCTCAAACCGGGAGGCGATTCTTGTTCTTGCGGAGGGTGAAAGCGGACTTGGCCAGGAAAACGAAGTTGTGGTGCTGGAGCCATCTCCGTGCGCCGTCTTCGATAACCTGGGAGGTGCTGGTGCGGTATCCATGGGGTGCTTCAAGAACTTCACCTTTGACCTCCTCAATCAAAGAAAGGAAACAACTTCTTCAGTTGTGCCTTGTCCGGCTGCGCGCCGTATTCGCACAACTCGAAGGCCTCCGCGTGTCTGATCACCTTGGCTTTTTCGGCCGGATACCAATCACCGAGTTGCGCGCGGAAGCGGTCGGCAAGCGAGTGATTGCGCCGCGCGAATCCCTCGCGCACTTGTTGATGCCGCGCCTTCTGCTTGGCCGGGTCGCTGGGCAGCAAGTCCACCGAGCCGTTCGCGCCGCCCTCGTAGAATTGTGATTCCATCACCGCCAGCGCATCGAGCTTCTGCTCCATCACCTCGTCCACGGCAACGACGACGTCGGGTTTGAACGGGTTGGGTTTTTGGAAGCGGTCGGGGAAGTAGAAGAACGAGGGATTCCGCTTCAAGGCCGGCACGTCGGGGCAGAAAAACGGTACCGTCACCATGTAGGCCGCATCCTGCACGAGCACGCCGGTGTAACGATGGTCGGGATGATAATCGTTCGGACGGTGCGCAATGACCACGTCGGCCTTCCATAATCGGATCAGCCGGGTTATTTTCCGGCGATTCTCCATCGTCGGCTCCAGTTCGCCGTCATGAATGTCCAGCACGACGCCTTGAATGCCGAGGATTTCGTGGGCTTTGTCCACCTCGGCCTTCCGCCGCAGCGCCAAGGGTCCGCCGGCCTCGCGCCAGTGGCCGATGTCGCCATTGGTGACCGAAACGAACAGCACATGATGCCCGCGTTTGGCCCAGAGCACGGCCGTCCCGCCGGCCTGAAGCTCGCAATCATCCGGATGCGCGCCGAAACAGATGACGCGGAGCTTGCCGTCATCCGGCGGCATCCTGACGCCATCAATGCCCAGGGCTGCGCCCGCCTGAGTGGTGAAGTTGGCGAGAGCAATTCCAACGAACGAAACGAGAATCGTGTTTAGGAGTTTCATGGGAGTTTTGATTTTGGGTTCAACTACCGGCAATCGAGTGCAGATTGCTCCACTCTTGAACAGATTGCCAGCCTGTTTGCAGGAAGACATTTTGGCGTAACTCGCGGGGCGGACGGCGCGTCTGGTGAGCACAATGAGACTGCCCTTGAACGTGGTGTGGATGCTGTCTGCAGCCGTGGGATGGCTGGACGTGAGCACAGCCATCGCAACGAATTCAGAGTCCGAGCCCTATCGCGCTGAGACCGCGGTAAATTCCGTCGAAGTCGTTCGCTACGATTGGCATGACCCCAAGCGCGGCCGCAAGGTGCCGGCGAAGATTTACTTTCCCGAAACCGGCAACGGGCCGTTTCAAGTCATCGTCTTCTCGCATGGGTTGGGCGGCTCCCGGGAGGGTTACGAATACCTGGGCCGGCATTGGGCGGGTCGCGGCTACGTTTCGGTTCACCTGCAACATCTCGGGAGCGACGACGCTGTCTGGCGTGATGCGGCGGGGATAGAAAGGACGAAGGCCCTGCGCCAGGCCACAGTCAACCCAAGCAATGCCATCAACCGTCCCTTGGACGTGAGCTTCGCGATTGACCAACTGGAGAAACTGCACCGGGAACCCTCGCCGTTCTAGGGGAAGCTGAACCTGGATCGCATCGGCGTCGCGGGCCATTCTTTTGGCGCCTTCACCACCTTGGCCGTAGCCGGTCAGGTTTTCACGCCGGGGCCAGGACGGCAGACTTCCCTGGCTGATCCAAGGGTGAAGGCGGCCATCCCGATGAGCGCTCCCGCCCCGGCAGACAAACGCCGGCTCGACGAAGTTTATGGCAAGATCACAATCCCGTGCCTCCACATGACCGGCACTGAGGATTACAGTCCCATCGGCGATACGCAACCGGACCAGCGCCGTTTGCCATTCGATCACAGCCAAGGCTCGGACCAATACCTGATCACTTTCCAGGACGGCGACCATGCCATTTTCTCCGGACGCGGTCGCCTGCTGGCCAGGGCGAAGGACGCGCGGTTTCAAGAGCTGATCTGCTCCAGTTCCACCGCGTTCTGGGACGCCTACTTGCGTGGCGATGCCAAAGCGAAGGCCTGGCTGCTGGGAAGCTTCAAAGCAACCCTCGGCCCAGACGGAAAACTGGAAGTGAAGTTGAAGGCCCCGGCTACAACTGAGTGACCTTCAAGCCCTGCTGGCGGAGCAAGGCCACCACTCCCTCGGACCCGACCAGATGGCCCGCGCCCACAATCACGATGGCCGGTTTGCCGCCTTTCAGCAGTTCGCGGATTTTCGGCACCCAGTTGTGGTTGCGGTCGGTCAGCAGGCGACTGGCGATGGCGGGCGCCTCGCGCAGAGCTTCGTTGATGAGCTTTTCCATCGCGTCCACGTCTCCCGTTTTCCAAGCCTGCACGATCTCGTCGTACATCTTCTGCGTGTTCTCGATGTCCTTCAACGTGGTCTTCATCAGGAGTTCACCCTCCTCCTTCGTAAAGTTGGTCAGCAGGTCAATTTGAAAATCCACGCTTTCGAGCGCCTCGGTCGTCTTGCCGTCCTGGCGTGCCCGGTTGTAGAAATGCTGGTCCACGCCGTGGGCAGGATCGAACCCCATCTTCTGCAATTCCAACATCGCGAGGGTAATCGCCGCCAGCGAGGGCTTGAGCTGGGCAAACACCATTTCCGGCAACTCGAGCTTCTTCAAATGCTCCTCAAAGCGGGCGTAGGTTTCGGAAGATAACTGGCTCTTGAGCGTCTCACCCGCCGGCAACCGCGCCTTGGTCATCAGCTTCAACTGCGACTCCGGCTGCTGCATCCGGCTGACATCGGCCTCAAATACAGCGATCAGCGAATTGCTGAACGCGGCCTCGATCGGCGCGGGAAGCGGATAGTTGTCCTCCTTCAACAAGTGAATGGACCCGAGCAGATACAGGGTGTTGTTCGTCCCCTCCACTTTCCACAAGGAATGGCGGGAAGCCGCGCGCGCGGCGGCGTCTTGCGCGCAAGCGGGATGCACCAGCGCCAACACAACCAGCAGCAGAACGCCAAGGAACTGAACGCGACGGAATTTCATGTCACGCACCCTAATCGCCAGGGGAAACGCCCGCGACAAAAAAAGTTGGCGCCGGCCACGCAGTTCGATACGAGCACACTTCGCTCGCCGCTGAAGCCGCAAGACGATTCCGTAATAATTCAGGTCCGCATAACCGCAAAAGAATTTGCTTTGCCCATCCTCCCCCACTATTTTGCGCCGTCTCAAATAAAATATGTTCAGCAGTCTCAGTAACTTGTTGAGTCGCCGGCCGCCGCAAAAGGGTCCGCTTCTGTTTCCCGAACGCTCCTCCAGCCCGCCGGCCCTGGGGCGGGACAGCCGCGAGCGCAAGCAGACCTTCTCCAAGATTTTTCGCTGGCGCTTGCCGGACGGCCAGACCACCGAACCCGAGGTGGTGGAAGTCGTGGGCTCCTTCACTCATTGGCAGCGGGTGCCCCTGCTGCGCGATGGCAAACTGGACGCCTGGCACGTGACCCTGCACCACATCGAGGGCAATCGCACCCATCACTACATGTTGCTGGTGGACGGCAAACCGAGCTATGACAAGAACTGCGACGGCCTCGCGGTCCCGCACGGCCCGCATGAGGAACGCTACCAACTGACGACTGACAAAGGACCGCGCGTGTTCATGTTGTTTGCCCAGACGCGATAAACCCGCCGGGCGACCCGTTCATTCCCGCGGGAGAATGCGCTCCAGTTGTTGTGCATGGACCTCCAAACTGCCCTCGGTCCATATAGCGTAGGTGGCGCGCGCGAGTTTCTCGTCCGTGGACATCTGGGCGGCCAGGCGTTGCTTGATTTCCTCCTCAGTCCAGCCTCGCGCGCGCAATCGCTCCGCCTGCGTGCCCGGCGTGCAAGCCACGCAAATCACCGCGTCCAACTCCGTTTCCGCGCCGGTCTCGAACAATAGCGGGATGACCACGACCGCCACTGACCGGCCTTCTTCACGCCAAAACTCCACCTGCGCCCGCCAGCGCTCCCGGATGCGGGGATGCAGAATTGCCTCGAGTCTTCGGCGGGCATTGGCATCGGCAAAAACGAGCCGCGCCAGTTCCTCGCGAAGCAATTGTCCGTCCGGCCCAACCATCTGGTCGCCAAACGTGGCGCGAACCTCCTCCAAAGCCGGCTGACCGGGCAGGACCAGTTCGCGGGCCAGGTCATCCGTGTCCACCACCGACACACCCCGCGCACGGAGCAACTGTGCCGCGGTGGACTTGCCCATGCCGATGCCGCCGGTCAGTCCAAAAACTTTCATGAATGGCTAATGAGACGTGTGCTCCCCAACCCCTCAAGGCTCGAGGGCAATTGAGAACACGCGGTGGCGTGCTCGCACCGTGGAGAAGTGCAGTCCGTTTACGGATTCAAGGCCACGGCGCGATAGAACCGATAACCGAACGCGGGAGCATTCAAGTCGGTGAACTTCAATGTGCCATTCGCCGCCGTGGTGCCGGAACCAATGGACACCCATGCCACCAGATTGGTCGAGGCCTCGATCGAATAATTGAAGTTCGGCTCGCCAGTAAGATTGAATTGCACGATCCCATTGGTCACGACCACGTCGCCCAGTATGGCCGGAGCCGGTACCAGGATCACCGTGGTGGTCTGGGCGGCATTGTTTGCCGGGTTCAAGTCCGTCTCCACGGCGCTGACGCTGACGGAGTTGACCATCGTGCCGCCAACGTTGGCCGTCGCGCGAATGGTGACCGTGGCAGCGGCACCCACGTCCAAATCGCCCAAATTGCAGGTCACCACCCCGTCCACGTTGGTGGTATTGCCCTGCGACGCGAACGCGGAGACGAAGCTCGCTCCGGCCGGCAAGGCATCCGTGACCGTCACCCCCGTCGCGGCGAAGGGACCGTGATTCATGACCTGAATCGTGTAAACCACAGTGCCGCCCACGTAGATGGGATCGGGCGAGTCGGTCAGGCCGATGGACAGATCCGCCACCGGGCTGACGGGGCTGATGGTCGTGAGGGTCAACGTCCAACCGCCGCCGATGTTGCCGCCGTCGCCGGTGGAGTCGTCCACGACATAAAGCGACCATGCACCATTCGGATCAATGCTGTTCAACGTGTTGAGCCGCACCGATGGCGTCCCGGCGGGCACCGGTGGCGGGAACGCGTCACCCGGCTCGTAATCGGTGGGGGCATACGTACCCGCGGCGATGGGGCTGCTGTTGGGCAGCACCGGACCGTCGTCGTCGAATTGGATCAACACATTCGTGATGCCATGTCCGCCCCCCGCATCGGACATCAACATGACTTTCTGGTTGTTGGGCCCAACGAGCAGCACATCCAAATCATCCGGGAATCCATGGGTGAGACCATTGAGCGCCACCTGCACCCGGCTGACCAGACCTTCCAAGCCGCTAACGTGGATGGTGGAAGGATAAGGAGTGGCGCCACCTTGCTCTGGAATCAGGATGGTCGCGGGGTTGGCGAGGGAAGTCGTGGCCGGCAACGCAAAAGTGAAAGTCACGGTGCCGAGATCGGCCGCCCCATCCTGCAACTGGAGAGTGGCCACCACCACGTCGCCATTCGCGCCAGTGGCCGTGAAGGAATAATCGCGCGCCACCGCGGGCGCACCCGGCGCCAGCGCGCCATAATTCTGCGGCCCGCTCGGCGCGGTCACACCACCTGTGGCGAGGAGAGTTGCCACCAGGTTAGCCGTTCCGGCGGAACCCGTGTTTTCCAATCTCAGGGACAAAGTCACTGCCTCTCCGACGTCCACCGCGCCATTGGCCGGTGACTGGCTTTCCGACAGCAAAACGGCTCCGGCCGGCACGATACCGGGCGCCGGCAGAGTCACCGTCAGCACCGCAAAGTCGGTGTTGTTGGATGCGTTCGTATCACTCGAACCGGTGGCCATGCTGACAAAATTGGTGTGGGTTCCGACGCTGGTCGCCGTGGACAGGATGGTCACTTCGGCTGTCTGACCGGGCGACAAGTCACCCAGGCTGGCGATAACCGTTCCCGACGAGTGAAAGACACTGCCACGACTGACGGTGCCAGAGACGAACACCTGGCCGGCCGGCAAGGGATCCGTCACCACCACATTCAAGGCATTTTGCGGTCCGTGGTTGGTCACCGAAATGATGAAGTTGATGTTGCTCCCCAGAACCACCGAATCGGGGGACACCGCCTTGCCCAACCCGACATCCGCCACCGGCAAAGTCACCACCGTACTCGCGGAGACCGTATTGTTGGCCTGGTTCAAATCGTTTTCGCTGGCCGAAACAGTGGCGGTGTTGATCAGCGTACCCGGGACGGTGGGCCGCAAGCCGACCATCACCGAGGCGCTGCTTCCCGAATCAATCGCTCCAAGCGATACAAAAACGCTGCCAGCATTGGTGAACACCGTGCCCTGCGACGCGCCGGCCGAAAGCAGGCTGGCACCGGCTGGAACGAGGTTGGTAAACGCGACCCCCGTGGCGGTGTTCGGCCCCCGGTTGGTCACCGTGAATGTATAGGCCAGATGGTCGCCCACCAGAGCCGTGGTGGCGGATACCGATGCGGCCAAGCCGAGGTCGGCCACCTGGTTCACGGGAGCGATGGTCGTGATCGCCAGACGCCAGCCGTTGGCCACGTTGCCGGGATCACCCGTCGAATCGTCCATGATGTAAAGCGACCAGACCCCGTTCGGATCGCCCGCCGCGAACGTGGAGAGGCTGGTGTCGTAAGGACCGGCGGGGGCTGGCGCGTCAAAGACATCCCCCGGCTCGTAATCAGCAGGCCGGTAGCTGGAGGATAGAATCTGCCCGCCATCCGGAACTGCGGTCGAGGCCCCGTCATCGAAAGTCACGGTCGCGTTGGCGACCGTGTTCGCCCCGCCGGCATCGGACATCAAGATGATCTTCTGGCCGTTGGGTCCCACCAGCAGCACATCAAGGTCATCCGGGAAACTGTGGTTCAAATTTGAGAGCGTGACCGAAACTTTGCCCACCAGACCGCTCACTCCCGACACGAGGTTGGTCGAGGGGTAAGGCGAAGCCGGCCCCGCGGGCCAGGGAATGGGCTGGTTGTCTGTGATCGCAATGCGGTTGGTGTTCGCAAAGGTCCACACGTTCGGCAGGACAAAACTGAAGCTCACGGTGCCGAGGTTGTTCGCACCATCCTGCAGTTGCAACGTCGCGACAACCGTGCCGCCAGCCGGGCCACTGGCCGTGAATGTAAACGGCTGGGCAACGGGCAGGCCGCCCGGCGGCAAAACACCATAGTTCACCGGCGTCGCCGGTGAGGGAGCTGTCACTCCACCGGTGGGCAGCAACGTCGCCACGAGATTGGTGTTGCTGATGTTGCCGCCGTTGCGCAGGCGCAGGAGCATGGTCACGGTTTCACCCACATCCACAGTGCCGTTGGCTGGCAAGCCGCTTTCGGCAGTCAACGTGGCACCCGCCGCCACGATGCTGACTGTGGGCGGCGCGACCGTTGTCGTGACCGAGGCCGAGTTATTGGCCGTGTTGGGATCGGCCTGGGAGCCGCTGACGTTGGCGGTGGAAGCATAATTACCGCTGTTGGTTGCGTTGACGACCACCGTGATCGCCGCGCCGGCGCCGTTGGGCAGCGGCCCCAGCGTGCCCACCAATACATTGCCACTGAGCGAGAGAACGCCCTGGGTGGTATTGGTGGAAACGATGCTCACGCCGGCCGGCAGCGTGTGATTCACGAACACCGCGCCCGCCTGGCTGGGTCCGCGGTTGGTGACCGTCAGGAGATAGGTCCAATTGCTGCCCACGACCACGGGGTCCGGGAAATCAGCCAAGCCAATGACCAGGTCCGCCGCGGGTCCCACCGTGGTGACAGCCGTGGCGGTATTGTTTCCGGGCACCGGATCTCCTTGATTGCCGGAGGCAACCGCAGTGGCGTTAATCACCCCTTCGGCAAACGGGGTGACATTGATCGTGCCGGAAGTGCGCGCGCCATTGGTCATGGTGCCAAACGTGAAAACCACAACGTTTCCGCTGATGGCGGTGAATCCCTGCGAAGCCGTGGCCCCGTTGATCGCAACACTGACCGGCAGTGTGTTCGTGACGGTCACGCCCGTCGCCACGGAAGGTCCACGATTGGTCACGGACACCGTGTAAGTCAGGCCGGCGCCCACGAGCGCGGGATCGGGGGAATCGAGCAGGCCGACGGCGAGGTCGGAGGTCGGAGGAATGACCACGGAGGTCACGACGCTGGTGTTGTTGGCCGTATCAGGATCGGCCTCTCCGGAACTGAGGTTGGCGGTGGAACTGATCGTCCCGGCAATCGTGGGGCTGACCACCACCGAAGCGGTGGCGACACCGGTGAACGGCATGGTGCCCAAATTGATGATGGCCGTGCCGCCGGCCGAAACCACGCTGCCTTGCGAGGCCGACCCGCTGACGAAGACCACCGAGCCGGGCAGGGCCTGATTGACGACCACGTTCTTCGCCTCACTCGGCCCCAGGTTCGTGACCGAAACGGTATAGACCAGATTGCTGCCAATGGAGACCGGGTTCGGGGCCGCCGAGAAACCCAGAGCCATGTCCGCCCCGGGACAAGTGCCGCCGCCGTCCAGACATTCCGAACCGGTCACAAACAGCGACCAGCACTGCAGCACCCCCGCGTCCAAAGTGGCCTGATCCACGACGCGCAGCCGCCAGAAGCCATTCGCGTTGGTGCCGGACTTGCCGATGAAGGTGGAGAGCGGTGCGTCTGGACGGAAGGTGCCCACGAATGGCGGTGCCGCTCCGCTGATCGCCTGGCTGGCATCGTCGTCGAACGTCGTTCGGAAGATGTCCGGCGAACAACTGGCGCCGTAATTGTCGGCGCTTCCGCCGTGATTGGCGGAAAGCAGAACCGTGGTGCCGTCTGGACCGATCAATTCAAGCTGTAAATCGGAGAGCCAGGTGTGGGTCACATGCAGCGACACGGTCACCTTGCGGATGGCGGTGAGGATGTTGGTGACGAAAATGGCCGAGTTGGTGCCCTGCGGGTTGTTGTCGGGAATGGCCACCGCCGAGGTGCTGTTGAAGCGCAGCGGGAGGCCATTGGTGCCCGACGTAAATTGCAGGGTGTTGGTGGTGGAGCCTTGATCGGACTTGACCAGCGCCGTGACCGTGATGGGAGTGCCGCAGACAAACGTGGGCGCGGTGCTCAACGTGAAAGGCACGAGATTCGTGCCGGTGGTGCCGGGCTGCAAATCCGCGTAATCGGAAACCCGTGTGCCCAGCGCCACGCCGGGAGTGGTCGTCGAGAGGCTGACCTGCACCCGCGTGGACGGGGTGGACGAAATGTTGCCGAGCACGAGGTAGAGATTGTTGCACTCGTTGAAGTCAATGATGCCGTTGCCGTTGCCGCCGGTGAAATAATTGTCCAGGAGCACGGGCAGGTTGAAGGAACTGGGCGTGCCCCAAAGTTCCAGCCGCAGCCGGCTGACCGAACCGACGCCGCCACCTGCCCGGTCGCGCACCACGACGCGCCAGGTGCCAAAAGCGTTTTCGCCCCAGAACTGCACGGTCATGAAGGTCCAGCCGTTGAGATTGGCGGTCCCGTCCGCGGGGCGTGGTTCCGCCACCACGCTTCGCGTGCCAGAGGGGGAAATCAACTCGATCTCCAAATCACCCCGCCGGGAGTGCTGGATGTCCACGGTCAACGTCACGTGCTCGAGCCGCAGATTGCCACGCAGGAAGGGGAGTTCGTGGGTGACGCCCGCCGTGCTGTTGTCGGGAATGGCGAGGCTCAGACCGGCGGCTTCCACCGCGGCATTGGTATGCGGATCGAGGTTTACCCAGGATTGCGCGAGCGCGACGGCGTTGCTGGCGTTGATCAGGCCGGCGCCGTACTTGTTGTTGAACCGGAGACCGGCGGCGTTGACAAACCAACCGCCATCCTGCTGGTCCACAAACGTGGCGGAACGGATTAAAATCTCCTGCACATCGCGCCAGCCCAGGTTGGGATTCGCCTCCAGCACCAAGGCCACCACCCCGGCCGCGATCGGGGTAGCGGCGGATGTGCCGCTGAAGAACCGGGTGTAGTCCAAGTCCGCATACTCGCCCACGGCACCCGGACCGTTATACCCGTCGTCGCCGACCAGATCGGTGGTTGAAATGCCGGGGCGTGGAGGCGAAGGGAAATCCAGCGACGGGGCCACAATCACCAGACACGCACCGCTTTCGCTGTAAACGACCTGCTGGCCGAAATCATTGCAGGCCCCGACACCAATGGTGTAGATCGAGTTGGCATAGCCGTCGTAGTTGGCATGATCGCCATTGTCCAACCCGTTGCCGCCCGCCCAGAGGTGAATCGTTCCCAACCCTCCACGACCGGTGGTTGTGGATTCCACCAGCGCCGCGGCCGCCAGCGGTCCGGGGCCGGCTGCGATGAAGCCAAAATCCGCCGGTCCCCAACTGTTGTTCTTCACATGGATGGCTTGTGACTGGTGCATGATACTCTCGGCGATGTCCTGGTCCGTGCTGGGCCCGGAAATCAGCCTCAGCCCGGCCAGACCCGCCAATGGGGCGGAGCCGGACAATCCAATGCCGTTGTTGCCGCGGGCCGCCGCGCAGCCGCCGCAGGCCGTGCCGTGAAAATCGAAAGCCACGTTGGGGCTGGGATCGTTGTCGTTGCCATTCCAGTCGAAACTCAACCCGGCCACCACATTGGGCGCCAAGTCGGGATGCGTCAGTTGCAGGCCGTCGTCCACGATGCCAATGACCACGCCGCTGCCCTGGTAGGTATCCCAAACCTCAGTCACACCCACGTCAATTCCGGGAGTGCCCGAGGTCTGGCCGGTGTTGAGCAAGTGCCATTGGTCGCGGAACAGCGGGTCATTGGGAATCAACCGCTTCTGCGCCTGCCGGGCGAACTGCGCCTCGGCGTACTTGACTCCGGGCCGGCCGCGCAACGATTCGGCTCCCGTCAAAGCGGCCGCCCCACTGGCCACCCGTAGCAACCAATACCCCGGCGCATAGGCCACGGGCGCCACACTCTCCGCGTTGATCAATGCGCCGATCCCCTGAGCGTCAACTCCCGACTCCAGTTGCACCAGCATCGAGCGCGTCACGTAAAGGCGCGTGTATTCGTTCTTCGGCAGACCCACCGGATAAAGCACCAGGTCCGCTTCCTGCCCGGTGGCTTGGCGGAAGGACTCGACCTGCGCCACCACGTTCGTCAGCACAGCAGGCCCGGTCGCGGCGCGAACCTCCCTGCGGTCACCGGTGCGCACCCAGAATTCATCCGTGGCGATCTCGACGGCGTGCGATTGTTTGCCCTCGCTGACCAGATAGCTGCTCTGCAGCGCCGCCCGGGCCGAACCCGTCGCCGCAGCCAAAACGAACAGCATGACCGCCAGAGCGCCACCGCGCCCCACACCACCCGGGAGTCTCAGGGACCGAATCTTCATAGACAACTTGTGCGAAATCCAACGATTCACTGTTTGCTCAATCAACAATTTGCCGCGAGGCCGAATCGGACCGGCTCGCGCGGGTCACTCCGCTAGGGTCCGCCCACATTCAGACGGAAGAACTCATTGCCGCTCCCGAGGGGCAGGGTGATGAAGCGCACTTCCCCGGCCGTTTGCGCGGGCGGACTGGTCACTGTCGTCCACACGACCGGCGGCGTCAGACTCGCGGTGCGCTCCAAAATGAAACCAGTGGCGTCCGCCGGCCAGCTTATCACCAAGGCATTCCCAACCCGCGTGACCGTCAACTGCGGCACTTCCACCACGGACTTCACGGACACGACGTTGTTGCCGCGCAACGGATCTATCAAATCCGACCCGCAGGCGGTGGTGTTGGTGAGGGTGTCGGCCACAGTCGGGGTTACAACAATGCTGGCGGCGAGTTGAGCGCCGCTGCCCAGCGTGCCCAGATTAGTGAAGGTCACCACATTGCCCGCCACCGTGTAACTGGCCGGGGTGGCCGAAACAAAGGTCACGCCCGGTGGCAGGAAGTTGGTGACGGTGACGCCCGTCGCCGTCGCCGGTCCGAGGTTCGTCACGACGATATTGAAAGTCAGGTTGCCTCCAACGCCCAGGTAAAGGACATCCGGTGAGCCAACCACGCCCACGGCCAGGTCCGCCACCAAGCTGCTCACGGTGCTGGTGACGCTCGCAACGTTGTTCAAGGGATTCGGGTCGCCCTCGTGGCCCGCCAACGTCACGGTGCTGGTGTTCGGCCCTACGACCGTCGGCCGTACCACAATGGTCGCCGTGGCCACGGCATCCATGGCCAGATTGCCCACCGACCAGATCACCGCCCCATTGTTCGTCGTGAAGGTGCCGGTGGACAAAGTGGCGGAGACAAAGGTTGCCCCAGCCGGCAGCGCCTGGCTCAGAGTCACTCCCGTGGCCGCCCACGGCCCGTGGTTGGTGATCTGCACCGAATAAGCCAGATTGCTGCTCACCACCACCGGGTCGGGCGCGGCGGTCAAGCCCACGGACAAATCGGCCGCCGAGGGAATCAAGCCGAAGGTCGTGATCGCCAAACGCCAGCCGCGACTGATGCTGCCCGAAAAGATCGTGAGATCATCCACGACAAACAAGGACCACAACCCGTTCGGGTTAGTGCCGTTGAAGACGGACAGAGTCGAGCCCCACGGCGACGGCGGCGCCGGCACCGGGAAGAGATCCGCGGCTCCGAAATTGGTCGGCTTGTACGTCCCGCTGCCGATGGCGCTGTTGAACGGTAATGAAGCCCCGGCAGCGTCATCGAACGTGAGCGTGATGTTGGTGATGAAGTTGCCGCCGCCCGCGTCGGACATGAGCACGGCACTGGTCGAATCCGGCCCCGCCAGCAGCATGTCAATGTCCATCGGCGACCCGTGGCTGAGATTGGTCACCATGACCGTCACTTTGCTGATGCTGCCGACCAGTCCGGTGACGGAGATGGAGGACGGGTACGGCAGGGCGGTGTTGTTGTCCACAATCGTAATGGGCGCCACGTTCGAGAACACGGTCGAACCGCTGCCGATCATGAAGGGGAAAGTTACGCGGCCCAGATTGATGGGCCCGTCCTGAACCTCGAAGGTGGCCGCAACCATGGCGCCGTTTGTGCCGTTGGCTGTAAACGTGAACGACCGAGAAGCCGAGGCCCCGCCATCCGCCAGCGCACCGTAGTTTTGAGGCCCGCTCGGCGCGGTGACTCCGTTGGTCGGGAGCAAAGTCGCGACCAGGTTGGTCGTGTTGATGCCGCTGAGGTTGCGGAGGGCGAACAAGCCAGTCACGGTTTCACCGGGGTCAATCGCGCCGTTGACCGCCACGCTTTCCGCCGTGAGGAGCACACCGGCGGGCAAGATCGAACCGCCGTCGTTGTCAACGATGGTGAGGATGGCGGAGTTCGGGTTGAGCAGGGACACCTGACCGGTCGGGCTGTGCAGGGTGAGCAGCACGGTTTCCGCGCCTTCCTCCAAATCGTCGTCCACGATCGGCACGGCAAACGTCTTGAGCGACTCGCCGTTGGTGAAGACCAACAGGCCGCTGACGCTGAGGTAATCCTGTCCACTGACGGCGGTGCCGTCGCTGGTGGCGTAGCTCGTCGCCACGGTGTTGGTCAGGACGCCGGACCGCAGCACACTGATGATGGCCTCGACCCCGTTCTCGGTGACGGTGTAGTTGGCGCTGGAGAACCGCAAGCCGGAGTCGTTGTCAATGATCGTGACCGACGCGGTGACCGGCTCGAGCAATTGCGCCCCGTCGCTCGGGCTGGACAGTGTGACGAAGAAGGTCTCCGGGCCTTCCACCTGAGTGTCATTGATAATCGGGATGGCAATGGTCTTGGCGGACTCGCCATTGGTGAAGACCAGCGACCCTCCCGAGGCAATGAAGTCGGAACCCGCCGTCGCCGTCCCGTTGGTCGTCGAGAACACCACCGTGATGATACCGGTGTTGGGATTGGTGCGGATCACAGTCAACAGCGCGTTGGTGCCGTACTCATCCACGAAATAGGAGGCCTCGGCGAAACGGAATCCGGAGTCATTGTCCAGGATGGTGACCGTGGCGGTGCTGGTTAGCAACTGCACCCCGCTGCTCGGATTGGACAGCACAACGCTGAAGGCTTCGTCGCCCTCCACCAGCGTGTCCTCCAGGATGGGAATGGTGATGGTCTTGATGGTTTCCCCGTCGGCGAAGGTCAACAGGTTGTTCGTGGCGCCCAGGAAGTCCGCACCCGCCAGGGCCGTCCCGTTCGCGGTGCTGTAGCGGACGGTGGCGACGCCGTTGCTGCCGCTGATGCGCAACACCGTCAGGGTCACGCTGCCGCCGCCTTCGTTCACCACGTAAACCGGCGAGGCGAACGTGATGCCCACGTCGTTGTCCAGGATCGTGACCGGGGCACTGTTCGAGCCGGTGATGGTCGCCCCGCCCGTGGCATTGGTGATGGTTACCAGGAAGACCTCGTTGCCCTCGACAAACGAATCATCCAGGATCGGAATCACGATGTTCTTGTTGGTCTCGCCATCGCCGAAGGCGACGGTCCCGCCGCTGGCGACATAGTCGAAGCCCGCCGTCGCGGTCAGATTGCTGGTGAAATAGCTGACCCCCACCAGACCCGCCGAACCGTCGGTGCGGATCAGGCTGATGATCGCGTTGCCGGCGTTCTCGACCACGGTGTACGCGGGCGACGCAAACGCGATCCGGCCCGGACCGAAATCGTCATCCACAATCGTCAACGTCGCCTGGAAGGGCGAGAGCAGGTAGGCGCCGATGGAATTCGTCAGTTCCATCGTGATGGTTTCGTTGCCCTCAATCAACGTGTCGTTGAGGATCGGAATGGTGACGATCTTCATCGTCTCGCCGTTGGTAAACACCACCAGCGCGTTGGTGACCGGCAGGTAATCCAGGCCGGCGGTGGCAGTCCCGTTGGTTGTGGTATTGAACTCCACCGTGGCATCGCCCACCACGCTCCCGACGCGAATCACGGTGATGGCGGCCACGCCGGTGCCGGTGTTTTCGCTGACCGAGTAGGACTCCGCCGCGAAGCTGATGGCGCTGTCGTCGTTGATGATCGTCACCGTCGCCGTCGGCTGGTCGCCGGTCGCGGCCACCCCGGCGGGCAACAGATTCGTGAGCGCAACCTGGAAGACCCTGTCCGGGTTGATCTCAAAATTGTCGAAGATCGGGATCAAAATGTCCTGGAACACTTCGCCCTGCGGGAAGACGAGGGCGTTGGTGCCGCCCGCGTAATGCAGGCCCTGCAAGGCCGTGCCGTCGCTGGTCACCGTGCTCGCGGTAATGTTGGCACCATCGGGCGCGTTCGAAGTGCCGCCGCGCCGCCGGACGGTGACGGTGACGTTCGTGGCGTTTTCATTGACCGGATAATTGGCCCGCGTGAATTCGAGACTGCCCGAACCGGCGATGGCCCCACCGTAAAGCCGCACAATGCGCGGCCGGGAAACGCCGTCGAATTCCGTGAACCCACCGGCCAGCACGATCATGTCGTTGGTCTGAATCACCGCCGCGGCCACGAAGGCGTTCGCGCCGGCCCCGAAGTTGATCATCGGATCAACCGTGCCGTCAGGTTGGAGGCGGGTGACGCGGTTGCGCGACACGCCGCTGGCGCGCGTGAACTGACCGCCCAAGATGATGCGCGTATCGCCCTGCACCGCGATGGTCTGGACGATGTCGTTCGCGCCCAGGCCCGGATTGAAGGTCGCATCCACCGAACCGTCGGCGTTGAGCCGCGCAATACGGCTGCGGGCGAAACCGTTGACGTTGGTGAACAGGCCACCGATCAAAATCCGGCCGTCACTCTGGATGGCCACCGTGCGGACGGACTCGTTCGGACCGGCAAACGGATTGAAGCTGAGATCCAGCGAGCCGTCCGTGTTCAGGCGGGCGATGCGGCTGCGGGCCACACCGTTCACGCTGGTGAAGTCGCCACCGATGAGGACCTTGCCCGCGTGCAGGCTGTTGGTGGGGAACACAGCGACCGCAAACACCGTGGCATCGGCGCCCAGACCCACGTCAAACGAGAAGTCGAGCGTGCCGTTGTTGTTGATGCGGGCGATCCGGTTGCGCGGGGTGCCGTTGTAGGTCACGAACGAACCACCGGCCACCAACCGGCGGCTGCCGTCGGCGGCGAAGGTTTCCGCGAGGGCGTAGATCGGCCCATTGGCGCCCGAACCGGGATTGAAAAGGCTGTCGAGGGAACCGTTGTCGTTGAGGCGGGCGATGGAATTGAGATTGACGCCATTGACCTGCGTGAAGAAGCCGCCGATAAGCGTGCGGCCGTCCGTCTGATGGATCATGGCGCGCACGGTGTCATTGGCGCCGCTGAAGGACTTCATGAAGGTCTCGTCCACCGAACCGTCATAGTTGAGCCGGGCGATGCGGGTGCGCGGGGTGTTGGCGGCAAACGTAAAGTCACCGCCGGCCAGGATCTTGCCGTCGGGCTGGAGAGCCAGCGTAAAGACGTCGCCGTTGAAGCCCGCGAAGAACGCGGTGTCGGGCGAACCGGCCGGCTCGTTGTTCGACTCGTCATCCACAATCGTCAGGAACACGGCCTGCGGGAAGCCCAGGGTGTTGGTGGGGGAGGAATCCGTGAGCACCAGAGCCAGTCGCCGGTTACCGTCCTGGAAGGGATTGTCCAGGAGCCGCACACTGAAGGTCTTGCTGATCTCGCCCGGACCGAAGGCCAGGGTGCCGTTGGTCGGGCTGTAATCAAAGCCAGCCACCGCCTCCACGTCCGACGTGGTGAAGTTCACCGTCACGGACTCCGAACTGCCGCCGGTGCGCACCACGGTGATGGTGGCGCTGCCACCGTTTTCGGGGAAGGAAATCGCCTCGGCGCTGAACTGCACCGTGCCGTAAAAATCGTCATCCACAATCGTCAACACCGCGTTGGAGCGGCTGCCCACCGCGCCGGTGAGGGACGGATTGAACAGCGAGAGATTGATGGTTTCATTACCTTCCACAAAGACATCCTGGACGATCGGTACGGTAAACGTTCTCGGCGCGATGTCGTTGGCGTCCCAGTTCAACGTGCCGGTCACATTTGTGTAATCCACCCCCGCGGTCGCCGTCCCCGCGGAGGAGGCGTATTGGACGGAGAGGGCGTTCTTGCTGCCGCCCGTGCGCGTGACGGTGATGGTGGCCTGGCCGGCGCCCTCGGGCACACTGTAGTTGGTCACGCTGAAGTTGAGCCGACCGGACGGGAAGTCGTTGTCCACGATGGTGAGCGTGGCGTTCGTCAGACCGAACCGGCCGCCGCCGGTCACGCTGAAAAGGCGGAGATTCACGGTTTCATCGTCCTCGACCAGCGAGTCATTGATGATGGGCACGAGGAAGGCGTTACTGGTAACGCCGCCCGGGAAGCTCAAGGTGCCGCTGCGGTTCTGATAGTCCGCTCCCGCGGCGGCCGAGCCGGCGCTGGTTTCGTATTGCACGGTCACCAGTCCCACACTGCCGTTGGTGCGGATGACGCTGATCACGGCGTTGGTGGCGTCTTCGCTCACGAAATAATCCGCGTGCGTGAAGGTGATCGTTCCCGGGGGCGCGTCGTCGTCAATGATGGTCATCGGGGCTGCGGCCCGGCCAATGGCCACACCCAGCGGGATGTTCTCGCCATCCACGGACAACGGGCTGGCCAGCGCGGCGGCGGGACTGGAGGGGCTGCCCCCCAGGAAGAAAACGTCCGCGGTGATCGGCGCGGACACTTCGACGGTGAAGGTGCGGTTGCCGTCAATGTTCGTGTTGTCAATCATGTTGAAGAAGACGTCGTTGAGGGTCGAAGCCCGGCGAACGTCATCCACCGCCAGTTCGTTGTTGTTGGCGTCGGTGAGGCCGTCGCTCAACATCCACGTAGGGCGCGACCAGGTGGTGGTCCAGAGCGGCCGACCATAAACGGAGGCGTTGAACGAAAAGTCCGCGTTCTCGACTGCCGCGCCCGGCCCGGCCGGCAGTGTCGTGCCCGTCACCACCGCCGCTGCCGGTCCCAGCGAACCATTCTCGCGGACCAGCGTCACATAGCCGGTCAGTCCGTTTTCGTCTGCGGTGTACTGGTCATGGGCCAGGCTGATGCTGCCGGGACCGGGGGTGCCGCCGCCGATCAAACGGGCCACGTTCTGGCGCGGGGTGATGTCCGACCGGGTGAAACCGCCGCCGACCCGGGTGAAACCGCCGCCGATCATCACGTTGCCATCGCTCTGCAAGCCGGAGGTGAACACGAAATTGTCCGGCTCGATTTCGGGGTTGTAAAGCGACTTGGGCAGTCCGGCATAGTGGTTGTAGGCCGTGTCCAGGAAGGAGGTGTCCACCGGCCCGTTGGCCTGGAGGCGCGCAAAGCCCATGCGTCGGGTCTTGTTGTAGGAAGTGAAGATGCCGCCGATGAGGACGCGGCCGTCGTTCTGCGGGACGATGGAATACACGGTGTCATTGGCGCCCACTCCCGGGTCGAAGGTGGTGTCCAGCGAACCGTTCGCGTTGAGGCGGGCAATGGACTTGCGGCTGATCAGGTTGAAATTGTTGAACGCGCCGCCGATCCAGACGCGGCCCCCCTGAAGCGCCACGGCATAGATGGTGTCATCCGCGCCCACCGCCGGATCGAAGGTCGGGTCGAGGGTTCCGTCGGGATTGAGCCGGGCGACGCGCGGACGGCTGACACCGGCAACGCTGGTGAATTCACCGCCGATGACGATGGCGCCGTTGGGCTGCAGCGCGAGGCCATAGATTGCGCCGTTCGGACCGATGCCCGGGTCGAAGGTCGTGTCCACTGTGCCGTCGGTGTTGAGCCGCGCGATGTACTTCCGCGTGAACACGTCGGCCATCGTGAATTCGCCGCCGATGATGATCTTGCCGTCGGGCTGCACGGCAACCGCCCAGACCGTGGCGTTGGCGCCGAAGCCGGGGTTGAACGCGTTGTCGAGCGATCCGTTGGAGTTGAGGCGCACGATGCGGGGACGTTGCGTGCCATTGAACGAGTTGAAGGCGCCGGCCGCAACGATGCGGCCATCGCTTTGCAGGGCCAGGGCGCTGATGAAGTCGTTGGCGCCCGAGCCGGGGTTGAAGGCGGTGTCCAGTTGCCCGTTGACGTTCATCCGCGCGATGCGGTTGCGCGGGGTGGTGTTGAAGGCGGTGAAGTTGCCGGCCACGACCGTCTTGTCATCCGATTGCACGGCGAGGGCAAAGACGGTGCCGTTGGCGCCCGGACGCTGATTGAAGGGCGGACTGGTTTCCGCCGCGTCGTGGCGGTTGTGCGTGCGGTCGGCCGCGCCCGCCGGTTGCTCACCGCCCAACTGGTTGTCGAACAGGACGGTCAGGTTGCAGGAGTTGATGTAACCGATTTCGACGCCGCTCGGCTCGTACAACGTGATGAAGATGTCCTCGTTGAACTCGACGCGGGTGTCGTCAATGATGGGAATCGAAATGCCCTTGAGATTGAAATCATTCGCCCCCCAATTCAGCGTGCCGTGGCTGGTGTTGGTATAATCGGGCGTCGCCTGGGCGTAGGTCAGAATGCAATCGTCGGCAATCGCGTAGTCCGAGCCGTCGGAGAGCGTAAACGTGTTGAGACTGCTCTCGCCCTGCGGGGTCCAGTCAATGCGATAACGGACGGAGCCGCTGGTGGTGCCGTTCGTGCCGCTGCGCCGCACGTACACGACGGCTTCGCCCACGTCCTCCGGCGCCTGGATGGTCTTGTGCGTAAAGTTGACGATGATGCCGGCGTTCGTGCCGCACTCGTTGGGAACGACGTCCGTGTCCAGGATGTGCAGCAGCGCGCTGGCGCGGGCGGGATTGACCTGCGGGGCCACGATGTCCGGTGATTCAAGCGGGTCGGGGATCACGCTGTCTATGATCGCCACAATCGTCCGGTTCAACCGGGGGGTGGGATTTCTCGGAAACACCAGAATGGGGATGTCCGCCCGCATCTGGTAATCCTCAAAGACCAACTGGCCGGCCTGGGGAATGTAGTCCTGGAACGGCAAGGCGGTGGGCACGAGATTCGTCACGAAGACATTGGTGCAGAACAATTCCGTGACGACGATGTTCGTCGGCGGCGCGTTGCTGATGGAAACACCCTCGAGGCAGACAAAGTTGGTGGGGAAATCTATCGGGGAGTTCGTGAGAATGAGCAGGCCGTTGGCGTTGGTGCCGGAAATCTGGTTGGCGAACTGTTCCAGACAGAAGCTGAAATTGCCCTGACCGTCCACATCCAGATGTGGAATCGTGACGGCGATGTTGGTGGCCACGGCGATGTTGAAATCCGTCGGCAACCCGGTGCCTTCGTCAAAGTTCGTGGTGTAGATGTTGGTGCCGAAAAAGTTGGTGACAACGATCTGCTGGTAAAAGGCGTTCGTGATCCGGTAATTCACCAACATGCGTCCGGTCGAGCCCAACACGCGGGTGATGCTGGCCAGCGGCCCCGGGGCGAACATCTGCACCGGCGGAGTCGGCGCGGCGAAGGACTCGTACTCGCTGACGAAATACCGCTGGCGCGTGAATTGAAATGTGCCGGCCTCCAGCGGCACGGTTTCGCCGGAACGCCAGTTCAGGGTGACGGGTCCCTGCGATCCAAAGTAACCATCCACAACGATGTAATAAACCGTGCCGGTGGTCGCACTGAAACTGATCCGGCTCAGGAAGTTCCCCGCCGAGTCATCATCGCAAGCCACCACCGTCAGGGCAGTCACGTCCGTGCCGGTATAGGCGGCCATCACCGTGTCGAAGCCGCTGCCCACGGTGTCGAAGATGATCGTTCCATCGGCGGGGGCGATCCATTGATACCAGACCGACGAACCGCCGGGGTCGGGATTGACGCAGTTGTGGGCCGGTTCACCCGCTTCGAGGGTTGCGCCCGTGCTATCGCCGGACACCGTGCCACTCGCGCCGGAGATGGCTTCGGCGTTGGCAAAGTTGTCGTTGGCGGGCTGCGCCAAGCCCACGGTGGCGGCCAGACCCATACCCGCGACCCACCCGGCGAGCTTCGCCAAGCGAGGCCAGCGCGGCGCCAGATCTCTGTTTCGCACTCTTCGCATAAACAACTTCGAAAGCTTCATTTCCCGGACCAGTAACAATTTCACCAGCACATCCCTTCCGGCGACAAACGCGCCCCCCATCAAGGATGATACGAATCCACCCGCACGCGATAATACCGCGCCGGGCCGCCGCCCAACGGATCAAGGACCTTCACCGGCGCGCTCACCGGGCCGGACACAAAGTTGGTCAAAACCTGCCAGTCCGTTCCCGCCAGCGATGTCTTGTAATAAACGTAATTCGTGGAATTCGGCACGGTGGTCCAGGACAGTTGCGCGCCCAACTGCGGTTGTGAAATCACCGAAACCGTCAGCACAATGTCCTGCGGCCGCAGAATCGGCGTCGGGTCCACACAGTTCACCAACCCGTCGCCGTCCGAATCCAAGTTGCAGCTCTGGACGAGGGCCGTGTTGAAGCGGTTGGTCGTGCCGTCGGGATACACGACATTGGTGCCGGACCAGATGCCGGCGTAATCCGCCACCCAGCAGAGCCGGCCGCCATGCGACCCGCTCAAACGCTCGGCCACCGAGATGCCGTCCGCCATGACCTGACCATAGTAGATTCTCATGTTGGGGCTGACCTCCAACGCGGTCAGGTTCCCGAAGAAATCAATGTTCGTCGCGAAGTTGCGCAGTTCGATGTAGTCCACGTAAATCGCGTTGGCCACGCCCGCTCCCGTGAACGTGAACTGGCTGTTCGTGCCGCCGTCGAGAATCAAGCGCCCCAAGGCGGCGTTGTTCGTGAAGCCTTCCGGCACACAGCCCCGGTCCTCGGCCGCCCACAAATGCCGGACATCCGCGTCCGGCGGCGCAGTGTCCTCGATGGTGGTGCCGAGCAAGTCGCCCATCGCCGGTTTGACCGGCAGATGGATGCCGCGGCCGACCGCCCAGACATTGGCGTTGCTGACGCCCGTGTCGGTGAGCAGGTCGCGGACGTTGAGCGTCAAGCGGCGGCCGGCCTGCAACACGTGGTTGGTGACGATCAACTCGCCGGTGTTGATGGAGATGTCGCCGTTCAAAGCCAGGAAGCTGCCGTTGGTGAGCCGGGTGATCTGGGATTCCAGTTCGATGGAGCCGAAGCCCAGACCGGTATCGAACAAGCCGGTGTTTTCAAAGTAATCCGCCCAGATCAAACTGCCCTCGGTCGTGACCGTCCCGTGATTGACGAACGCCAGGTAAGGTTCGTTGTAATTGCTGGTGAAGTAAGGCGAGGAACGCGAACCACCGAAGAACACGGCGTTTAGCGCGTTGAACCCGCCCCAGTTGGTGAAGTATTGAAGTCGCGGGGTGGCGGCCGGCCAGAGAATCTGGGTCGAAAGCAGGTTGAGTTCGCCCACGGGCGCCGGCGCCGGCAACTGGTTGGTGGCAATGGTCAATCGTTCCGTCTCGAGCAACAGCTTGCGCGTCACGTTGAACACGTCATTGATGACCATGCTGTCGCTCCCGCCCGCGGCATTGGTGCTGCGCAGGGTCAGGTCCTGGACCAGCGCCGGGGCGGTGGGGGCCACCCGGCTGTCCACCATTAGGACGTGATAAACCCGCTGAAAGACTGGGCCGGTGTTCGTCCACCTTCCACTCCACAAGTCCACTTCCCCGGTCAACCGCGGGACCTCGGGAGCGAGCAGGTTCGTCAGGACCATCGCTCCATTGGTGGAGCGCAAGTTGATGTCGCTCCACGGCACGGTGATTTGGGCGCGGCTGCTGCCCGCGAAATGATTGGTTGACTTGATTCCCAAGTAGTTCAGCCCGGAAATCCGGGCGCGCCCCATCTCCAGCACCTCGTCGGCGGAGATCTCGATCCGGCCCGGAATGTTGGTGAGTTGGGCGTTGGGGCCGGGCAAACTGGAAGGCAGCACGGTCGTGGGCGCAAGGATGGCGCGATACGAGGAATAATCGTTGGTCGCGAGAGACGGTGCCGGGAAGAATCCGGCAACGGAAATAGGGGTGGACGGTGCCCCAAAAGCCCGGGGGCCGCCGCGGGAGAAGGTGTAATTGGCGGGCACAAACGTCTCCTGCCCGTAATAATTGAACGTCGTTACCAGGGAGTTACTGGCAAAGGTGCCAAAATTGTCGGACAAATAGAGGTAATTGGTCAGCAGGGCGCCACTGAGTGGATTGGTGTAAACCCCCTGCCATTCCACAATCATCTGGCTGGGAAGCTGGTTGGGGATGTAAACATTGTTGAACACCGCCGAATTGGTGTTTCGCAGGAAGACAATCTGGTAAAACACATTGGTGCCGCCCGTGCCGCCCACCACCGCCCTCGCGTAAGCCGTGGCTCCGGGCAGTTGCAGCGAGGTAAACAGGGTCCCGCCGGGACTGGTGACTGTATGGAACGGGCTTTGCGGAACCGCCCCGGCAAAATTGTTGTTCGCAACCATCACATTCGTCCCAATGCCCCAATAACCGTCGAAGATGCCGTCGAACGCGGAGCCGAAGAAGTTCTGCGCCGTCAGACTGTCGTCAAAACCCTCCATCCGGATGTTGCCGCGGGTCAGGTCCACGTTCCTTCCGGTCAACGAGAACAGGCCGTTGCGGCCCACGGTGCTCGTCCCGGAATTCATGGTCACGTTGGTGGCCGAGATGACGATCTTGGGCAGGCCAACACCGAAGAAGAAATTGAAGAAGACGTTGGTGTTGTCCACCGACCCCGCAGTGATCGTTCCGCCGGTGTTGTCGAAATTGGCCGCCATGCGCCGCTGGCCCGCGCCGCTCGGCCCCGTGTCGAACTGGAAGCCGTTGTTGGCGATCATCACGCTCACGTTGGTGAAGTTCAGCGTGTTGGCGGTGCGGTAAAGCTGCGTGTTGAAAACCAGATTGGTGAAATTGACGCTGAAGAAGTTCTTGTTGACGAAGTTGGTGGCGTCCACCTGGGGCGCGACCTGGGGCGGACAGATGACCACCGCGTCATTGACGTAGAAATCGGCGGTGGCTCCGAGCGCGGGCGCCGCCAGCACCGCCGCCAGTCCGCCGCAAAGTAATTGGCACTTCATATCGTTTCGCAAAAGATTCGCACCTGCATCCGGGCCGGTCACGGGCTGACGTTGATCGTAATGGTGTACGCGCGATCCACGTACCGTGAGCCAGCATCCGTCATTCTCACCGCAAAATCAAATGTCCCGGCCATGGTGGGCACGCCCGTGATCCGGCCATTGGGCAGCAAGGTCAACAGCGGCGGCAGGCCGGGCGAACCCGGCGCCAGCGACCAGGTGTAGGGAGGCTGTCCGCCCGCGACACTGAACCCGCTGAACACGTTGGTGTAGTTGACCCCCAGCGCCCCGTCGGGCAGGTCCGGACCGGTCGGCATGATCTGGATGAACACCTGGTTCTCGAGGTTCGTGATGTCCGTGCCGTTCGGATAAACAATGGGCGCGTTGGTTGAACCGTCAAAGGTGCCCCAGACCAGGACCTGCCCGTGCTGATCTTCGCCAAACGGCACCACAGGGTTCAGGAAGAACGTCGAGGGGTTCAGGTACACCGGACCCACTTTGTTGTAGATGAAGGTCGTCGGGGTTTCGATGGTTCCTGGTCCGGCCAGGCCGGGATAGGCGGCCAGCCCGTTTGTGGTGAAACTGATTCCGCGCGCAATATCACCCACGGCGGGCGGAGCGGAAGGTCCGGCAGTCACATCCTGGGCCGTGAGCAGAAAATCAGGCCCGGTCACCACCCTTTGGATGCGTTGTGGCAGCAGGGCGTTGTTCGTCACGGCCACCAGCGTGTAGTTGTTGGTCACCGGCTCGAAAAACCGGTTCAACAACGAATCGAAATCCCGCCGCACGAAGTTGATCTTCTCGACGCCCTGGCGCAATGCGACGCTATTGGTGGGGCAAAACACCCGCCGCGCGACCACGCTGTAATTGGTGAAATACTCGACGATGCTCTGCGAGAACTCCTGCCCCAGCGCATTGGTCACCGTGGGGAGGTTGGTGGATTGCACCACCAGGTTGGTGGTGGCGACCACGCTCACCAACTGGGTGTAGAGGATGGAGAAACCGCAGGTGTCATTGTTCGTCGGCACCAGGAAATAAGCGCCTGAGATTTGCGGCACCCGCACGTTGCGCAACGTGACGTTGGTGCAGACCAGGTCGGGCGGCGACCACGGTCCGCACGGCCCGATGTTGGTTTCCAGAATCGTCACCGTGCCGGTCGTGTAATAGGTGTTCGTGATGACGTTGGCAAACGTGTGGTTGTAATGGGTGGCGACGTTGGTGGTGTAGTTGGTGGCAAACACCAGCGTGAGCGGGCTGCCGGCGGGCGACCACGGGAAGTTGGTGAAGTAGGCCAGCACGTTCGTCGTGACGATGTTGGTGAAGTAGTTCGTGCTGCTGGAAATGACCAGTTCGGGAATCAGCGCCGTCAGCGCGATGGCGTCATTGGTCAGGGCCGCACTGGACAGAAACGTGAAATTCGAGCTGACCACCAGTTCGGTGGCGGCGTTGTTGGTGACAAACGTGAACGTGTCCGCGCCGGCGCTCTCGATGTTCATGTTGTTTGTGCGCAGCAGATACCGCAATCCCCCCACGTCATCCCGCGTCAGGCCGGTGTAGAAACCGCCAAACTCCTGCCCAAAGGCCGACACCGCCGTGAAAATGCCGGCGTTGGGGTCCACCGGAAACTCCACCGCCTCTGCCAGGGGATCGGGTCCCGTGCAGATTTCAAAAATGTCGTAGCTGTAAAGGGTGCCATTGACGTAACTGCTCGGTTGCAGTTGATCCGTCGTGCTCCAGACCGGATCGAAATTGCGTTTGATGACCAGATAGAGCATGTCCTGCGGACAGGCGCCGCCCGGCGGCAGGTAGCGGTCGTGCAGTGTCCAGGTGTAACGATCCGGCTCGGCCAGGCCCATCTGCTCGACCAGCAACGTCAGGGTCTTGGACTTCAAATCCCACAACAACAGCGCCTGCGCCAGCCAGTTGAATTCCTGCGCCTCGTAGGGGAACTCGTACAATCCCTGGGTGTAAGCCGACACGTTGCTCAGGGAGTTCATGATGGCAAACGCCTGCTCGACCGCGAAGACGCCGTTGGAGCCGAAAAACTCGAGAAAGTTCGCGTCGAAGGTGTAATACATCACCGGGGTGTTTCGCCGGTACTCCTCGCCCAAGTTCTTCGGCGCCATGATGTCGCCGGGCAGGTTGTAGGCAATGGCCGGAACCTGATAGGCCTCGTTGATGGGCCCGCCCAACGAAAACGCCGAGGCCCATTGCGCGCTCCCGAACACGAGCCACACCCAGCAAAATCGCTTTAATATTCGCAACATAGAAACTCGATTAACGCACTCGGACGATCCGGAAATAACCGGTGTTGCCCCCGCTCAGGAACACGGAATCCACCGAACCGGCCGCGAACCGCAGCCCGCCCAAGTTCGACCAGTTCTGCAAATCCTCCGATGCCTGCGCCTGATAGATAAGTCCCGGCCGCGTCGGCCAGCTCATGAACCATCCCTGCGGCGTGGATTCCAACCGGACGCGCAGCACACTGTTCGGGTCGGTCGGATCCGTGCCGGCCAGAAACTCATCGCGATTCGAGGCGCCGTCTCCATCGCTGTCGTCCAATGCCGGAGGCCAGTTGTCGCCCCAGTGTTGCGACATCCACTCCACGGGGATGCCAAAGTAGGTGAACGGTCCGTAAGTGGTGGCGGTGGTTTCGCCCGAGAGCGGCGAGCGCCGGCCGTCCGCCAGCACAAACGCCAGCCGGAATGAGTGGGTGCTGTTGGGCGACAGTCCCGTCGCGGTCCACAAATTCTCCGTGGTCACCGCCGTGGCCGCGGGAGGCATCGCCCCGTTCATGTAAACTTCGTAGTTGGCAATATTGAAACCCTCCATCAGCGGCCACGTCACACTCAGGCGATTCGAACTCAGGATGGTCACGTACGGCGGCTCCGGCGCGGGGATGGGATCGGCAATGCTCGCAAACCGCTGGGCGGCGAGGTCGAAGCTTCCCGCCCCGCCGACAAATCCCGTCCAGACCGCGAGGAACCGGCCCGTGCCGTCCGCCGCCAGTGCCGGGTGCATCTGCTGGCTGGCCGTAGTCAGATTCACGCGGAACTCGCCACCGGCCAGTAATCCATCACTCCGCAAGAACTGGCCGTACACCCCTTCGCGCGAACCATCCTGCCCCAGGCTCGTCCAGACCACCATGTAGTCCGAACCGTTAGCGCTGATGCGCGGCGCGTACTGGTCGCCGTAGGTGTGCGTGTTCACGCGACGGGCGACGCCGCCAAAACCACCGCCGGAAAATGGCCGGGCGAAAACATCCCAACTGTCGGACCGCTCCACTTGATTCTTTTGCGTCCACGCCACGACAAATCCGCCGTCCGCCGATGGTGCCACGCTCGGGTTGGCGCAAACGTTGGTGCCCGTGTTGATCATCACCGGGTTGCCGGAAGGCACGCCGGCGGCGGAAAACATCTGGGCGAAGATGTCCACGCTGTTCTCGAAGCGTTGGTGTTCGGACACCCACGCAACCACGAACCGCCCATCCGTCAAGGCCGCAATCACGGGGGAACGCTGGTTGAAAGCGGTCACCGGGTTCACCCGGAACTCACCGCCCAGTTTCTGGCCGGCCGGGCTGAAGCGTTGCGCGAACACGTCCTGCATGCTGTCCGCCGCCACTTGATTGAAGCTGCCCCAGACCACCACCACGTTCCCATCGCTCAACGTGGCGACAGCCGGACTGAGCTTCGAGTGATTCGTAAAGGTGTTGACCAGCACGTCGCCCCCGGCCCAAGTATTCGAGGAAGTGAGGAACCGGGCGTAAATTCCTTGATAACCCCGCCGCCCGCCCTGCCACACAAACACCGCCCCGCCATCATTCAACAGCGAAACTGCCGGATGGCTCTGATCGAAAGCCCCGATTTCATTCACCCGAAAAGAACCAAACGGACTCGAAAAACTGGTGTCCAAGCGCAGCGCGCTGATTCCCTGCCCGTCTCCGTCGGTGCGGTTATCCTGCCACACGACGAATCCGCCGCTTGGTTTCAGGCTAACCGCCGGATAAACCTGATCTCCCAGGGCCGCCCCGGCGATGCCATACTCGATCCCTTGCGTGACAAAACCCGGCTCGCCCCGCACCACCGACGGCATAACCAGCGTCAGCATGCCCAAACAAATCATCCGGCGCAGCCAGGCGATACGCGTTGCCGTTCCGCGTGTGGGTCTGGCCATACCGGGCCGGTCCAACAACCCGCCCGAACCGCCAACCGCCCTCTGAATTGATATTCTCATGATCAAATCCAAATCGTCCTAAAGCAAAACCGCCTGGGCCGCCGCCGAAGCCTCCACCTCAGCCAGCAACGACCGAAAGCCCCACCGCCGAAACAACTCCACCAACCGCCCCGTCTCCGACGGTCGCGCGCGCAACCCCTCAAGTTCCACCCCGCTCGCCACCGCGCCGCGCAATCGCACCAGTTCGCAATTCCGCCGCACCGCGCCTTCCGCCGCCGCCAAAGCCCCTCGCAACCGGTCCGAATCCACTTCGCTCAACCGCCCATACAGTCCGTCCACTGATCCAAATCGCCGCAACAACTCCGCCGCCGTTTTCGGCCCCACGCCCGGCACACCCGGAATGTTGTCCACGCTGTCACCGACCAGCGCCAACCAATCCACCACCTGCGACGGCTCCACGCCCGTGCGCTCCCGCACTTCGGTCGCTCCCCAGATCCGGGCCGTCTTGTCTCCCGGATTCACCAGCCCGATCCCCGGTTGCACCAACTGCATGAAATCCTTGTCCGAACTGGCCACCACCACTTCCAGCCCGGCCGCCGCACCCCGTTGCGCCAGACCGGCGATCACGTCATCCGCCTCCACTCCGGGCAGACACACACTGGCAACTCCGGCAGCCGGCAAATACCCTTCCAATTCTCCAATCTGCTCCCCCAGCTCCACCGGCAACTCCGGGCGCTGCGCCTTGTAATCAGGCAAGGACGCCAGCCGCTCTTCGCTCAAACCGCCATCCCATACGACCACGCGATGGGTCGGAGTGAGCCAGGCCAGCAGCCGCCCCAGCATTTTCACAAAGCCAAACACCGCGTTCACTGGCGCTCCCGACGGCGACCGCAATTGGCGAATCGCAAAAAATGCCCGATACGCATACGCATGCCCGTCCACAATCAACAAGCGACCCTGCATCAGCCACCGCCCCTCGGCGCCCCTTCCTGATTGCGTCTCCGCCAGACCTGACAGGGGAAAGGGGCAACCAGTAAAAGTGGAACAACGGATTCTCTCACTGCCCGGCCCCCGGCTCGAAAGGCACCTGCGCCGGGATGCTCGATTGCGCAAACGGCAGCTCGTCTTCCGTGTGGGCCGGGTTGCCGGCCGGGTCAATGATCCGCGGTGTCACAAAGATCACCAGGTTCTTCTTGCGCGTGAAGTTGGACTCGCTCCGGAACAAGCGTCCCACATAGGGCAGATCACCCAACACCGGCACCTTGTCCTTGTAGCGCGCGACATCTTCTGAGAGCAACCCGCCCAGCACCACCGTCTGTCCGTCCCAGACAATGGCGCTGGTCGTCACCTGCCGCATGCGGAAGCGCGGCAATGGCAGCACCGAAGTGATGGGCGTGCCCTGCGCCGTGATGGCGGTGGGCACAAACTGACCGGGATCATCGTAGCCGATGAATTCGGTGATTGAAGGGATGATGGTCATCTGCACCGTGTACCCATCCGCCGAGATGTAAGGCACCACATCAAGGATCGGACCAAAGGGCAGCAACTGCGTGTTCGGGGTCTGGAAGATCGGTTGCGGCGCCTGGTTGACCGTGCCCGTGCCCGTGGTGGCCACCGCGCCCCCTTGCTGGCCGGTGCCCTGGTCGGTACCGGTCACGATCGTCCGCATGTCCACCGCCATCATCTGAGCCTGACGACCGCTGGTGGTCGTCACCTCCGGCGCGGACAGCACATCCACGCCCTGGCGTTGTTCCATGGCCCGGATGACGACGCGAAACTGGGGATCGGTCAGAATACCGGTGAAACTGGCCAAGGCTGGGATCGTTCCGCCGCCGAATCCCTGAAGATTGCGCAGGCTGCCGGAGAGCAATTGGTCCGAAGCGCTCGGAGCCACCGTCGTGGCCGCCGCGCCCGTGATCGGATTGGCGGGCGTCCCAGGAAAAGTGCCACTTGGATTCGCCTTGCTGGGTGCTCCGCTGAAGGACGGTGCCGAGCCGCCCTGCATCCCTATCACTCCTCCATTGCCCATCAGGAAGTTGCCGAGATACCAGTCAAATCCCAAGGCCCGGGTGTCGTCCTGGGTGATCTCCACAAACTTCGCCTTAATGTTGATCTGGTTGGGGGTGACATTCAGAATCTGAATGGCAGCCTCGATGGTGTCGAGGTCCTGCATGGTGGCCCGCACCAGCAGCACGCCACCGCGATCATTCCAGAACACGCTCTTGCCCAGCAGCGGATTCAAATCCACACCGAGGGTGGTGAAAAAGTTCTGCACTGCGATGCTGACCTCCTGCATGGAATTGGTGGTGGTGATGAAACGCAATCCGCTCCCGCCACCGCCAGCGCCGCCCAAGGCCCCGCCACCACCACCGCCTCCGCCTCCGCCTTGAATCGCGCCTCCCGCCACATTGACGCGCGGCACGGTCATCAATTGGCTGCCCCCGCCCAGCGCGCCGCCGCCACCACCGCCGCCGCCACCACCGCCGCCCGTGCCACCGCTCGTTTGAATGTCAAATGCGAACGCCCCCACGCTCTCCAAACCCTGATAGAAGGTGTTCGGGTTCACCTTGTATGTGCGCGTGAACAGCGGCGTGGTTTCCGCGCCCTTCAGGGAGAACACCACGGCGTAGTCCTCGATCGAATACTTGATCGGGGTTTCGGCGACCGTAACGATGGCATTGAGCACATCCGCCAGTCGCACATCCGCGAGAGGCGGATCAATCTTGATGGCAATGCTGCCGATGTCCACCGACTCAGCCGGTGCCGAGGGCAGCGGAAAGCCCGTCGTCGGGTCGGTCAGGGTTGGGAGGAAAGGCGTCGTGGAAGGTTCGGCGTTGGGGTTGAGGATGAAATTGATGCCTTTGCGGTCCGGATCGCGCCGCTTCGATTCATCGTTCAGGGTCTTGATCACCTCGGCCAGACCCAGGCCGCTGTATTGCACATTGTCCATCCGGATGCGGTCCAGCTTGCTGACGATGCCCTGCCGCCCCTTGCTCGTGTAAATCAGGTTGGTGTTGGCATAAGGGTTGGGAACGGGCAATGAATCGCGAGACACCGGGCGGCTCCACGCGTTCTGCACCTCGACAAAGGCATTCTTGGAATCCTGCTCGCGACGGCCTTCGGCAATGGCGTAACGGCGCTCCTTGATGAGGCTCAGGTAATAAAACGCGGACTGGTTCGAGGGGTCCTGTTTGATTGCATCCTTGAGCTTTGCCTCGGCTTCGTCCAGCCGGCCGGCCTCCAGCAGGATCCGGCCATCCTGGACCTTGGTCGCCGCCTCAATGCGGTCCTTGCCCGCCAGCGCCGCCTGCTCCATCGCCGGCTCGCTGGGAATCTGTCCCGCCTTCTCGATCAACGTCTTTTCGATGCCGCCTTTTAGTTCCATGGCTTCGGGGTTGCTCGGGTTCACTTTGAGTACACGGTCCACCTGGGTCTTGGCTTCCTTCCAATCGCCGGCCCGCTGCGCCCGGCGGGCAAGCTCCATGCGGATGGCGGTCACGCCTTGAACGGTCTGGGCCGTCTCCCACTCGATACCCTGGCCGGGACCAATCTCCTCCACCAAACTGTAGGCGTTTTCGTAAAGCTTGGCGGCGCCGGGGAGGTCCTGGCGCGACTGGGCGGCCTGGGCCTCGGCCAGTTTCTGGCGCAAGACGATGACGTTGGCCTGGCGGCGCACCGCCTCCTGCACGGCCGTGTCGGTAGGAACGGTCTGAGACCAAGCGACGGTCGCAGTGGCCAGCAAGAGGACTAAACCGATGGAAACGGGAGCTGCATTTGTCATGGGTTCACTTCTGTTTGAATACCAAAAATCACGGCCGGTCCGCAGGGTTGATCAGGAGCGACGTTTTCTTGTTGTTCGACCTGGCGGACAATACAACCTCATCCTTGTTGATGGCAACGACAATGTAGGACTCGCCCTCGATCGTGATGGCCGGTGTGCCGGCGCCGCCGGCGCCGACAGCCGCCATGCCAGCACCGCCGGCACTGACTCGCTGGTTGAGCCACGATCGGTTATCCGGGGGGTATCTCAGGTCGGCCATGTAACCATCCACGCGACGGAACGGCTGCTCGCGAGTGATCACGGCGCGCTCTCCGGTGTCGGCCAGCTCCAACACCAACTCCGGATTATCCGGCGCGCCCCGGACATCCACGATGGTGAAGCCACCGTCACTCTTCACGTTCGGCGTGCCGAGGAAGGCGCGCTTGCGGCGCAACGCCGCGGTCGTGGCCGCTTCGCGCTCCACGCCAATCGTGTAACGCACCCCTGAATCGGACGGCGCCACCGAGTCCAGCGTGATGATCAGGTGCAGCGGCGTGATTTTGGTCACGACGACGGCCTCGACGCCCACGTTGCCTTTCTGCACCTTGATCGGAATGTTGTCGGTGGCCCGCTTCTTCCAAGGAACCGGATTGAAGACCTTGTGATTGGCGGAGAAATCCAGGACCAGCGGTGTCTGGACGCGGGCCAGCAACGCCTCGCGCGGCCCCAATTCCAAAGGCGGCAGTTCCTTGGGAGTGCGGCTGAATTCGGCATCCGCCATGGCACGCAATTCATCGGTTTCCTTGGAGATAATCACGGGCAGGAAGGCCGCCGTCACCACCAAGACCAGCAAGACCACACCTAGAATGATCTTTTCGTAGTGTTTCTTGAGCAGTTCCATGCGGGATCAATTCCGAGGCAACAGTTTCACAATTCGCACCACGATGGTCACATCGAGTTGCCGTTCGTCGAGCATCGGTTGCAAGCCGCCCCTGGGCGCCGCACCCGTCGGCGGCGCCGCTACCGGTGCCACCGGGGGCGGAGCCACAGGTTGCTGGTAGCGCGACATCAATGAATCCTTTCCACCACCCGTGCCGTACCGCTGCCGAAAGGCGTCCGCCGAACTGCCGCCGCCCGGTCCCGTTCCATAGCGCTGCCGGAACTGCTCGCTCTCGCTCATCTCGCCGGGCCCCCGGGCCAGTCGCGGGTCCATACCCGGTCTGGGCTGAGGCTGGAAATAAGGCTGGGTGAAGGGTTGCGGCGTCACTGCGAACCCGCTCGGATCGAGTATCGGCCCGAT
The DNA here is from genome assembly GCA_011525685.1 of Verrucomicrobiia bacterium. Classification (GTDB taxonomy): domain Bacteria; phylum Verrucomicrobiota; class Verrucomicrobiia; order Limisphaerales; family JADLHS01; genus WYBW01. The sequence continues at coordinate 6,524 of WYBW01000052.1, read as the reverse complement.
GGCGGCCGGGCGCACGTTCACGCTCCTGACCAGGATCCCGTGCGGCGAATTGGCAAAGCCCGCCATCACCGCCGCGAGTTCCGCGCCGAAGGACTGAAAGGAAATCTCATAGGGTGTAAGCACGGCCAGTTCGTTGGTTTCGCTGGGCACGTTCAAGTAGTCGGTCGGCGGTCCCGCGTTGTCCTCCTGCGACACCCGCTCGCGGCGGATGCTCAACAGCGAGTTGATCTTCGCCCGGTTCAGAATGTCGCAGATCGCCTTCACTTCCCCCAACTGCGTTGCCAACCCGGTCAAGTTGGCCACCTCGAAGGCACGCTGGCGTTGCGCCTCGAAGGAGAAGCTGTAGTTGGGCGGCAGCACGACGCTGTTGTTCGTCGCGTCGCGTTGCAATTGCGCCACGGTCAACCGCAACGCCGAGGCATACTCCGCGCGCGTCAGGTTGGTGCCCAGGTCGGGAATGGGAGCGATACGCTCGATGCGACCCGCCGCTTTCTCCAGAAACGCCCGCAGTTCCGCCTGTTGCTGCCGGGCCAGCTTGATGTTGTCCACCTTCTTCCCGTCGCCGGGATGAGGGTTGAGGTTGTTCAGGCGCTTGAGTTCCTCGTAAGCCGCGTTGAGTTCCTCGCGCGCCTTGGCATTGCGATCCAATCGCGTCCAAGTGTAGTATCCCGCCCCGAGCATCAGGAGCAGGGCGACAGCCCCGCCGCACACGAACCAGAGATTGCGCTTGATCCAGTTCATGGCTTGATCGTGCGTTTGAGGGCCAGATTCACGCCGAAGGTGAAAGTCCCGCTGGCTTCGTCGGTGTCGGGACCGTGAATAAGCTTGGTATGCTCCCCATCGAAAAGCGGGTGACTTTTGACTTCGTTCTCCAAGGCGTAGGCGATGGTGATATTGGCATCGGCGGTGACGTGCGAGAGGTTCACCGCGCGGCAGAGCAACGTAACCACCGTGTTGGTTCCCTCACCTTCGCCGGCAACGGTTGCTCCGCCCTCAGCGCCCGTCACGCCACTTTCCGCGGGCGCCGGCGCCGCGGGCGCCACTGGTCCACCGCCGGGATGGATGCCATAACGCTCCATGAACATGCGCTCGCTCTCCGTCATTTCCCCGCGCCGACGAACCACCGGCGCGGCGGGCGCCTCCGGCACCAGCAGATCGCCGCCAGCGAGCGCCGGGCTGAGTCCCGTGCTGGTAAGCTGTTCAATCCAGACTCCGGTGTCGGTGCCCAGACGCCGTTTGGTGACATCCTCGGCGCGCACGAGTGAGTCGTGCAAGGCCTTGAGCAGATCAGCCCAGTAGTAGCGCTCCTCGAGCCAGGTGCCGAGCTGTTCAAGCTCTTGCTGCGTTTTCTTGAGTTCGCCGTGGACGCGCTTGAATTGTTGTTCCTTGGCCTTGAGCGGTTCGCTCTTGGTTTGCAGGTCGGCCAACTGGGCCTGCTTGACGCCGGCCAGCTTCTCGAACAGGAAGCCAACGGCGAAGGCCATGAGCACAAGACTGCAGAAGGTGGCGAGGAAGTAAGGCTTCTTCTGATTGAAACTCTGCCAGCGCAGCGTGCTGTCGGGCATGAGGTTCAACTCGACCGGGCAGTGGGCGAGATTGCGCAGTCCCAAGCCGACCACTTCCCCCAGGCTGTGCGCGCCGCGCGCGAGTTCCTCGAGGTTGACCTCGGGATCAATCTGGAGGCTGCGGAAGGGATTGAAGTACTCGACAGGGACGTTGAGCTTCTCGGCGAAGAACTGCGCCGTGTAAGGCATGATCGAAGCGCCCCCGGAGAGGAACAGGCGCTGCGGAGCGCCACCGCCCTGCTGCCCGCGGTAGAACTGCATGGTCTGGTTGACCTGAATGTGCAGGCGGGTCATGAACTGGCGCGCAATCTTGCTGATGGCGGCCTGATGCGGGTTCTCGGGTTCCTCATAGGCGCCACCCAGACTGACAAAGCCTTCTTCGATCTTGATTTTCTCGGCGACGTCGAATTTGAGTTTGGCTTCGTTGGCGAAGTCCTGGGTAATCGAGTTGGCGCCGAGATTGATGCTGCGGGAGAAGACCTTGCCCTTCTCGAAGAACAACAGGTTGCTGGTCTTGGCCCCGATATCCAACAGCATCGTGCAATCTTCGAGGTCGCCGTAATTGTAGCGAAACGCGTTGCACAACGCGGCGGGGGACACATCGCACAGTTGCAACCGCAAGCCGGCGCTTTCGTTCACCCGAAAGAGACCCTCGACGATGTCGGACTTGATGGCCACGAGGAGGACTTCCATTTCGCCCCCGGCACTCGTGCCCAGAATCTGGTAATCCCAAACAACCTCCTCGAGCGGGAACGGGACGTTGGACTTGGCCTCGTACTCGATGATTTGCGTGACTTTGCCGGCGTCCACCGGCGGCAGCTTGACGAATTTGGAGAAGACGTGGAATCCGGGAGCGCAGACGTTGACGTCCCGGGACTTGATGCCGCGCTCGGCAATGACCTCCTGCAAGGCCTTGAGAATCACCGCTTCCCGCTTGGTTTCCTGCGAACCCTCAAGGCCAAGAGATTTGATGGCAAATTGCTTCAACCGCAAACCGCCGGCTTCGTCCCCCTCGAACTCGGCCAGCTTCAAACTGCCCGCCCCGAAATCAACCGCCAGAAATGACTTGGAATTCAGCATTTGGTTTCGTCACTGCGCATCTTTCACTACCCCGACCGCGGGTTCCCGACAAGCGGGATTTCTGAATTTGGTTCGCGCTGGTTATCGGAATCGAGCCTGCCGGTCAAATAGAAAAACCAAAAACTCACGAGTAAATTTCGTCACATCGTCTCCAGCGACGGCTGCCCGGTCGCTCTCGTCGCGAGTCACGCGGCTAAAACAACCTGACAAAATCGCCAGAGACGGCGAGGACCACCCGCGCGGTGGTCCTCGCTTGCCAGCTTGTCCCAAACTCGTACCCGGGCACGGTCAATTGCTCACAACCCGATAGTACATCATGGTGTCGTCAATCGTATCAGTGGTTTGCGAGGAGTTGGTCGGCTCACCCACGTTGTTCCAGATGCCGCTGGCGACATTGTTGCGCCGTTGCAATTGATACGGCGGCTTTCCGCCCTCCCAACTGATGGTGAGGGTGGAACCCGAGCGGGAAACGTCCGTGATCCGCAAGGGCGTTGTTGAGGCCTGCACGCTCAAATCGTCAACAATCATGCCGGCCTGATTCGCGCCGCGGAAGATGCGGATTTGCCTGAGACTATCGGAGGTGGCGGTGTAGAACGGGATGGGGCTGGTGTTCACCTGAACGCCGTTGATGGAGAAGTCATAGGTTCTAGCCGCATAGTCGAGACTCATGGTGAAACGATACCAGGTGTTTTCGTCCCAGAGTTGCCCCGTCGCCTGCCACGGGGCGGGTGAAGCCACCGCGGTGCCGTAATCTATGCTCCTGGCCGGCCCGAGCCGGAACGCCGCCGCGCGCGTGCCGGCGGCATTCTCAATGGTAAGGAACACGTTGTTGGTCACTGTGCCCGTGTTGCCAGCGGCCAAGGGACGTACCCAAACGTCCACAGTTACCAATTGTTCGGTTTCGAGTCCGGTGATGGGGCGGATGCTGGTCGTCGCCAATGCGGGACCGGTAATCAACAGCGCCTGCGATCCCCCATGAACAGTCTGGCCCGGGATGCGACCGGTCGCGGCGAGAATGGAGGCGATTTCTGCGTCGGTAAGGACGCGCACGGCGTTGTCGTTGAAGTCATTGGACCAACCGTCCTGGTCTTTGAGCAATCCGGAGACATAGGTGGGCGCTTCAAAATCAAACAGTTTTGCATCGAGATTGATGGGCAGACTCAACCGGGCCGCGTAGGACTCCGAGGCGCCGACGGCATTGGTGACGGCCAGGAAGTAATAACCCAGTTGTTCGGCGGTGATGTTGTTCAACGTGAGAGTGAGCCCGGTTTCGCCCGGCAACGCGATACTTGTCTGGTCCGCCAGATTGGTGCGATAGCGCCACTGATACGTGGCGGGACTGGCCGAAGTCGGGGCGGCCGTGAAGGCCACAGTGGCGCCAAGATTGGTTGCCACATTGGCGGGGTGAGCCGACAAAGAATTGAACGTGGCCAGTCCCGGAACCGCCGGATAGTCGATTGTGGAGTTGGTCAGAGCGACATTGTGAATTATCACGCGATCCAACAAGCCACGGAAGTAACGGGTTTCGCTTTCTTTGCCGATGGTGATTCCCGGGGTGGCGGTTGAACCGAGCGCGCCAGTAGCCGTTCGGTTGATGGTTTGGCGCAGTATCCCGTCCAGGTAGAAGCGCATCCGCAAAAAGTCCTCCATCACCACCGCCACGTGATGCCAGCGACCATCGTTTGGCACAAATACCGAAGAGGCAAAGTCCGTATTGCCGTAAAGCGTGGTGTGCAAGGCGCGGTTGGCATTGATCGAAAGGGAAGCGCGCGGCGCCGGGCCGCCTGTGAAATAAATCACCCGCCGTTCTTCCATTGGACCGGTGGGCAGTTTGACCCAGGCTTGCAGCGTGTAGTTCGTGCCGTTTGCGTCCAGGTCAATCACACCGCCGGTGTCGGGAGCGAAAGCCGATTCAAACACCGGCGGCCGTTCCGTGAGGAACGCGAGCGCATAGTCGCCCGCCAGGCCCGTCGGCGTGTCGTTGGTCCACACCGGACTGGTCACTGCGGGAAGGAAGGTCGAAGATTGCATGGTTGGCAGCGACGGTGTGAGCGAATTCATCGAAGGGAACGCAGCCTCGTTGAAACCGTAGTTGACGATGGTATTGGCAGTGACGGGTTTTGGATTGGCGGGGTCCGTGTCCAATTCACCCGCCGTCAGCAGCGCATTATGGATGCGGACGCGATCCAGCGAAGCCACCACGTTGTTGCCCAACCCCTCGGAGGCGATGCTCAGGTAGTTATGCAACGGCGGCCGGGCCGCCATGCTGGTGTGGGCGGTGAAGTTGGAAATGCCGTTGAAGTAAAAATGCACGCCCACGCCCGGCTCCCAGGCCGCCGCCAGGTGAATCCACTGGTCCGCGGGCATGATGCCCACACTGTTGGTGATGTCAGCGATGCCAAACAACGTGAACACGTGCCAGCCGCCGCGCATTCCCATTTTGTACGACCCACCATAGGCCACGATGCCCTCGTTTGGCCGCGCAAAGGCCCCGTTGATGTTGATCCAACATTCAACCGTGATCGGGCCGTTGGTGATCGCCAGCGCTTTGGTGGCGGAATCGTCCGCCACCAGAAAGCCGTTGCCGGAGGTCGTAATGCAGCGGTCGCCCACAAGACCCGAGGGTGACGTATCGGACAACACCACCGCGTCCGCCACAGGGTCCTGTTGAGTGCCCATAACGCCGACCAATCCACTGGCGATATCGGTGACCGTAGGGCCGGAGCCTTCGTTGAAGGGGAAGTGGATGATGGGTTGAGCCGGGAGCTGACTGGCCGTCCAGCCGAGGCCCAGGGCAAGCAAACAAACTTTCGTGGCGTTGCGGAATGAGTTCATGGTCATTGGGGTTTGAGTTGGTGCTGAGAGATTGCGCGAAAGCAGTTATTTCCGTTGCGAAGTGCGCTGCATCAACCAGAGGAGGTCCTGGCTGCTGGGCGCGTTCACCCGGCCCGTCGGATTGCGGGTGAGGAACGCAGCGTCCCGCCACCGCTTGAGTTCGGCATGGCCGTCCGCGAAGGAGAATCCCGCGCCATTGTTGTGCTGGATGCCGGGATGATCAATGATCTGCATGGCCCGGGGGTTTTCAAAATTGATCATGTCCACCACAAAGAAGGCGTCGTTGATGAGCGTGGGCCGCTCGTCGGTGATCACCCACGTCATGGCCGGGCTCCTCATGCTGCTCAACTTGCGGAACAACTGATATGGGCTGGTCCAAAGCCCGTAGTATTCCGTCTCGGGGCTCAAGCCGTTTCCGCCGACCAGGTTGTTCATGGACATGCTGCGCACCTGACGGCTCTGATCGCCCGGGCACTTCCAGATCTGATGGTTGCGGCCCACAAACCGGGTCAGCGGACTGACATCGAAATACAGCGTGTTGGTCGGCTCGCTGCGCATGTCTCCCTGTACCCAGCAATAAGGCGTCATTGAATTGGTCGTCAACCCGCCGTAGGCGAAGAGGAGTTGATCGTTGCTGTCCTCCGCGTACATCCGCCAGGCGAACATGAGTTGGCGGTGGTTGTTCATGCAAGAAATGCCCTGCGCCTTAGTCTTGGATTTGCTCAACGCCGGCAACAGCATCGCCGCCAGAATGGCAATGATCGCGATCACCACCAGCAATTCGATCAGGGTGAAGCCGACTGCGCGGTTCACACGGCCATGGGTGTGGTTCGTCATAATGCAACCAACTGGTTCGGTCTCCAGATAAACAGATACCACCGACCTTCGATTTTAGGCAAGGCGCAATTACCCCGACCTCAGGGCCTACGCATTAAAAGCCGAGGAGGGATTGGAGGTAGGCATGGTCCCAACTGGCGTTGAGTTGTTTGCCTTTGATCCCAGTCTGACAGCGGGTGTCACGGCGGAGTTGGTTGAGAACCAGCC
>WYBW01000051.1 GCA_011525685.1 Verrucomicrobiia bacterium | reverse complement strand
CTGTCAAACCGCGTGTCGTTGTCCTCCAGCCGCAGCCCGTTGACCGCATACTCAATCACAAAATGCTCCAGACTCACACTGCCCTGCACCAGCCGTATCCCATACCACTGCCCCGGCTGCTTCGAGGGGGCATCGGATGTGAAAACGATTGGTGAAATGCTCGTGCCGATGGCCTCCAGAACTCCACCATTGAGGATAATCTCGACGCGGTTCGGGTCCGCGCCGGAATTCGTGCTGTCACCGTCCGCACGGCACCGAACCAGTGTACCAGGCAGAATCTTCAAAGTTGCGCCCGGTTGCACAGTGATGTCGCCCGCCAGATTCACCGTGCCACTCCAGGTTGCGTTACCGGTGATTTGCCCGGGATCTGGGTTGTTTGTTGGGGGAGGTGTGAAGACAATCGCCAGGGTGTAGGTATTCGTGGGGCTGAAACCCCCGGCGCCCAAAGGATAACCATAGACCCGGAAGAAATAGACGCCCGGCACACTGACAGTCTCTTGGATGGCCTCGGGATAACCGCTGGAAAGGTAGGAGCCGGCCAGCCATGCGCCACTCGGGCCGTAAAGCTCGAGGTCGTAATCAAGGCCCGATGGCACCGTGAGATCGAGTTTGAGGGCTCCGGCATTAGTGACGGTGACCTTGAACCAGTCAACGTCACTGGCCGCGCAGATATATCCATTCGTAACGGCGCTCAGAGTAAGAGGCGTGGCGACGGTTGAAGAGTCATTCGGTTCGCTTGCGTCTGCGCAGGGAGGTCGCTCAGGATTGGCAACGGTGGCCTGCAGAGGCGCGCTTGATCCTACCAGCGCAAGGCCGTTGAATGCCTTGGCCGTGAGGGAATACGAATCGTTCGGGAACAGTGCCGTGTTCCAAGTCCAAGCAAACGGCGCGGTGGAATCGGTGTACTGCCGGACTCCATTGAGGTAAAACTCCATCTTGGTTGGAATCGGGCTTGCCATCGTGGTATTGGCGCGGACGGTAACGCTTCCAGATAGCATGGCGCCGGGCAATGGATCGGTGACGGCAACGGATTCCCCCGAATTGACGGTAAGTGTGGCAATCCGGCTCGCCGTGACGCCAGCCGCATTGCTGACTTCAACTTGATATTGGCCGGGCGCGTTTGCGGTCATGCTTTCAGTCGTCTCCGAAGGCAACACCGTGCCATTGAAGCGCCACACATACGTGAACGGGCCAGTCCCTGTGACGGCCACTGTGAATGTCGCGCTGCCGCCAGCCGCAATGATCACATCTTGCGGTTGCTGGGTAATGACCGGTCGTTGGGGTGAGGCTGTGGCCCGAAAGGTGTTTTTGACGGTCGCTTGATCCTGACCGTAGCTGGCCCGTGATTGATCGGCCTGCCACATCACTTCGGCATATTCAAAGAATTCTTCGGGTATGTAGTTTGGGACTGCGCCATAGAGGTAACTGAGTGATTCGAACAGCCAACCGTCACCGGACTTGCTGATGGTCACGCCATCCAAGAGGTCGAACGGTTGGAGGTTGACGATGGCTGCGTGGGAGTTGAATTCACGCGCTCTGAAGTAAAGCGCCATCTGCTGCTTGAATGAGGCGTAAACCACCGCTTGGTAGAAGGCGTTAAGGTTTTTCTCGATCGGCCAGGCGGCAAGTCGCGCCGGAGCCGCCACACTGGAGAGGCCGGTTTGCTTTAACAGGCTGGAAATGAACTTTTCCACACCGAAATCGGCTGCTTTCTTGCCCGCGGACTTGTAGTCGCCGTATTGGAGCGGGGTCAGAATGTCCGGGGCCACGAAATAAAATGAGACGTAATCTTTATAGGGAATTCCTGAATATGAGGTGTTCAGTGTCTGGCTTATGACCTCGTCTGTGAGGTCGGTGATCTCCCATGCGCTCTTGACGTAGTTTATGGCCTGCAGGTCGGTGATCTGGCTGCGGGCAGGCAACGCTAATAGCAGCCCGATCAAGGCTTGGAGAAGTATCCGTTCCATCGGTTTCCTCGGCGTCATGATTTTTCCCCGCTCACGCTGAGTCGCTCGGCAATGTCGCGCACCGCGCGGGTGTTCCGGGCGATGTCCACCAGCACAACCACCAGTTCCGCTGCCAGGTAGAAGATCGCGAGCCAGAGCACCGCGCCAATGGCTCCGCTAACGGTGACCAGGACCGCGGAAAGGAACGTGCTTCCGCTCTCCCCGCCGAACAAACCGGAAAAAAGCGAATCCTGCCAACCCATCCCTGGAACCGCGCTCGTGGCCCGTTGCGCCAGTCCGCCGTAAGCACCGAACAGCAACAGAATGCCTCCGCCCACGCCAACCGCCACGGAGATGCAGGCGTAAATCTCACCCAGCATCCGCAGAAAGACGGAGACGATGGGAATGATGGTGAAATCGGACTTGCCAATGTCCGCTATGTTGGCGGCGCGAATCCAGACCGTATGGACAACCATGTAAACTCCCACCACGAACAGCGTCTGGAAGACAATACCACCCAGGATGGCCGCACCTTCCATGGTGAAGACCAGCTTCCAAAGCCCAATCCAGCCCACGAGCGCAGCGATGGTTAGCAAGACCGCGAAAACGCGCAGTACTGCCGCGAAGATGCGGCTGAACAATGTGCCTTCGCCCACAAACTTCAGGAGCGGCTGCATGAACAGGTATTTTTTCATTGGGTTTCCTCGTGTTGTTGTCGGTTCTTGTTGCGTGTTGGTGACGGACAGGGCGCTTTCCCCGGGACGAGCTGCATAGAGCCAGATCACTTGTCGCTGGCGGAGGCGGCCTGGGGTTTGATTTCAAAGACGCATCGGCGGTTCGATTGTTCCGTCACGCCGAGATTCATCCCTTCCTTCTTCGCCGCGAGGAAGACTTCCTCCGCGACCTTTGCAGAGGTCGCCGGAGTCACAACATCGAATTCCGCGCGGGACTCCATGAAAGAGACTTCTTCTGTTTCGAGGATCAGGTTCTTCAGGCCTTCCAAGAGCCGCTTGAACAAAAGTTTTTGTTCGAAATCCGCCCCGGCCAGTATCACGCGGACGCGGCTGCGGGCCTGAGCACCCGAGTTGCGAACCAGCAGGTCCGTCACCAGCTTCTCAAACAGTACCGTGGCCGCGTTTCGCAACGCGGCCTTCGCGGCGACGGCAGGCGCGGAGTCTTCGGCGCCCGCTTCCGCGTCACCAGCACTGAGGATTTCCGCCGTGTCGCACTGGAGGATGCGCGCCTCGATGCGGGCCCGGCAGGCGGCCGCCCGCGTGGCGGGACGCACATCCTGGCTGAATGCTTCGCCGATCAGGAGCAATTCCGCCCCCCAATTCTGCGCGATGGCCAGCAATTCCTTGGGATCCTCCTTGATCGCCCGCTTGACCAGGTCTTTGTCCCGGATGGTTTTCACCTGGGCCTGGTCCACTACCCGGAATCCTTCAAGGACAAACCGTCGAATCATTTCCGTCTCACCGGCGGGGTCTGGTATCGGGTTGAGCAGATGTTGCTCCGGAATCACAATCATCACGCGCAGCTTTTTGATCGGAGGGTCTGCCTGGAACTGAGCGGACCACGATTTGATGGCTTCCAGTTTGGGCACCGCGCCAACATTGACCTCGTAATAACCGCGGCGGCTCTTCTCGTAAACAATGTCTCGACTTGCGAAGAATTCGCCCAACGCCGCCAAGTCAAGCTTCTCCAGCGCAGATTTCGCCAATCGCAGGGATGGAGCGCTGGCGGAAGTTTGTTCCAGCGTGATGATCACAATGCGCCGTAACGCGCTTGCGACCGCGGCATCCTTGTCGTGCGGCTGAGGGTCACCCTCCGTGTAGAGCTTGCCCACCGCTTCGATTCGCTGAGATGGACTCTGATTCGGTTGTTGCGCCGTGACCGACAGAGGCAACAGCAGCGACAGGAGAGCGAAAGTTGTTGGGGCGTTCATTGGCCGATTTCCGGTTCGTTGGATCATCAAGAGGACGTCACGGACTGACCTTGTTCTCTTAAGCGACCCGCGTCATTCATCCGCTTGGTGCAGCGCGCAACCGATTGCTGGTAAGTTGGTGTGGGTTTCAAGGCGATCGCCTGTTTGTAACTGTCCAGCGCCTTGTCATAGTTGTGACCGAATTCGTAGGCGAGGCCGAGATTATGCCAGACCTTCGACACCTTGTCCGGAGTCATCTTCGGAAGAGTCTTTGCCGATTCGAGCGCGGCCTCAAAATGCTTGGCGGCTTGCGCATAGTCCTTGGCCAGGAACATTCCAACACCCGCCTCGTTGTCTGGCAGTTTCGAATTTTTGTAAAGTGTCACATCGAAGTGTACGTCGTGGGCTGAAATCGCCTTCATGAACTGGCGCACCACCTCGTCATAACATTGGTTGAAGATCGGCTCCGGCGATACTCTCGGTGGAGACGTGGACCATTCGGTCTGGGCGGCTTTGATCGCCGTCACGGTTTTGGGCGCGATGATCTCAGTCGTGCCCAGATCAATCACATCAAAGCCAACCTCGACTGTCGCCCGGCCCACATCTCGGTAAACGGTGTAGGTGTACTTGACCCCGTTGCGCTCACCGGTTTGCTGCGCTTCCTGGATGCCGCGGTCAAAAGCGTGCCTCACCACATTCCCGCGGATCAACACCCCGGCGCTCATGATCTTCTGGCGCTCTTGCTCATCCGCCACCCCGAGGTCTCTGAGTTCCTCTTCCCGAACTCGTGTGCCTAAACTCTGTCGGTCCAGGACCTTGAAGTCCGCCGCCGCCAAAGCAGGCTTCAATCGGGACGTAATCACCTGACCTCCCTGCCCCTGTATGGTCTGTAGAACCACGCGGTCGCGGCCGGCCATATTGACCTCGGCCGGCACTTTACGCGTTCCGGTATGCCTTACAGTTTCACAGCCCAGGAAAATGAACAATGTAGGCACTGTAAGGAACAGCAGGGTCGCTAGTTCCTTGGATGTGGATTTCACTTTGGCGACGTTTACGTATGATCTGTTTGATATGGTTCTCATTGGGTTTATTTGGGTCGGTTGGTTCATCAAACGGGCTGCCCTCCGCGCACCCAGCGCGGCAGCAGCCGTAATCTTTTGCCGGGGAATACTTTTTCGACGGCTTGTTGTGTGGTCGCCACCCGGAGTTTGTGGTGGATGTTGCGGATGTGGGTCTTGACCGTCTCGGCGCTGATTTTGAACAGCAATGCCAGTTCCTTGCGTTCATAACCCTGCGCCAGGAGTTCCAGTAGTTCGGCCTCGCGCGGGGACAGTTTCTCCCATTCGGCGGCGGTCGCGGGCGGGTTCTTGAAGGTGTCCAGCACCAGTCGCAGGACTTCGGGCGAAAGGCGCGGGCAACCTTGATGCGCTTCGAGAATGGCCGCCGGCAATTCGGCCAGCGAGATGGATTTGCGCAGGTAACCGAACGCGCCGCGCCGCAGGGCTTGAAAGATCGCCTCGGGATCGTCCACCACGGTGAGCACGAGAAAGCGGGTGTCCGGGAGCTGCCGAACCAAAGTGGGCAGGAGGTCGAGGCCGTTGTCGCCGTTGCCCAGGTCAAGATCCAACAAGACCACATCGGGGTGCCATTCCGGTAGCCTTGTCAACGCTTCCGCGAAGGTCTGGCACAGGCCGACGTAGCGGAGTTGTCGGGCGGCTTGCAGTGCGCTCACCAGTCCGTCGCTGAATCGGGCGTTGTCTTCGACGACCGCAACCGTGACTGGTGAATTTGTCGCAAGGTCACTCATGGGCCCGGGAACAAGCGTGTAGCAACAATCCTGCAGGTTGCCCATCCCCCGCCCGGGAGTAGGGCAATCTACGGGAGAGCATCCAGCGGTCTGAGGTTCGCGCCTTGAACTCGTGAATCGCGGAATCCCCTTCCCATGAGGCACGGTAGTGGGACGGGCATCTTGCCTGTCCAGCGGGCTGTGGACAGGCTGGAAGCACTGTCCCGCTAAAGGCAGGGCATCCCGGTTCCGTGGGATTAGAGCGCGAAACGGGCCTTCGGAGGTTTTTCTCCATGCCTCTCCCCCGCTCCAAGCAAGGGAGAGACTGGCTGTAGGCCGGGTGAGAGCGAAAGTCCTCATAACGAAGTGCCGCGCTCCGGCTTGAGAGGCAGCCTGACCGAGATTTCCGTGCCTTCGCCCGGCGCGGAACGGATGCGCAACTCGCCGCGAAGTTTTTCAACGCGCGAACGGAGGTTGGAGAGGCCGCGATGTCCAGGAGGATGAGCGTTAGCCGTGAAACCGCATCCGTTGTCGCGGAAACCCAGGGTGAGACAACCATCCTCGATGCCCAGCGTGGAGGAGAATCTGGTCGCGCGCGCGTGCTTGAGCACGTTGTTCAAGACTTCATGGCAGAGATAAAGGGTCTGCCTGGAAACGGTGGCGTGGACCATCACGTCGGGCACGGGGGCCGGCCAACCGTCGAAATCCGTCTCAATGCCATGCGCCTTCAACCGTTCACGAATCCGCTCGCGCAGTGCCGCCGCCAGTTGGCGCAGGCTTTCACTCCGGGGGTCGGCCGCCCAGACTAGGTCGCCGATGGCCGCCTCGGCGTCGCGCGCCGCGAAGTGGAGATCACTGACCTGCTTGCGCATCTCGGGGGGAAGGGTTGAACACCCGCGCGCGACGCGGTCGGTCAATTGGGCCAGATAAGCAATGTCGGCGCTGGCGCGGTCATGCAAATCCCGCAAGAGACGCTCCCGTTCGAGACGGCGCGCGTTGTCACGCACGCGGACCAGTTCCTCCGGCAGGCGGCGGCGCATGGACCAACAACACCCCAGCGCCGCGAAGCTTAAGAGCGCCAGCCCGCACGCCCACGGCCAGCCGCCGCGCCACCAGTGCCAGCGGGCAATCGTCAGCGGCGAGATCACCTGAAAACTGAACTCTCCGGAACTTGATCCGCCGGGGTTCACGACTTCCACAGTCCAAGGCGCCTCGGCCTTGGTAAACCTTGGGGTCAGAACGATCTGGCCGTGGCGCTGGTGGATGATTTGTCGCTCTGGAAAGCGCTCGCCCGTGCGTTGGTCCACCAACACCACCGAGCAACCTCGGCGGAAATCCTGGCCGTTGATTACGAAAACCTGGTCGGCGTCCGATGCTGGCACCGGCGAAGGCATCACACTCAAGATAACCGGGCGCACCACACCACTGGAGACCTCGAAGTATCGCTTTTCGGAAACCTCGCTTTCCACGTCCCCGGCCACGGCGGTGAGGTTCCAGCGGTAGCGGTATCCGGACGGCAAAGGGAGGCTGCAGGACTCGGCGGGCGCCTGGACGTCAAACTGCTTGAGTTCGTCGGTCTCGAGATTTCGCACACAGACCCGGTAGCCGGACGCCCCAGCCACCGGCTGCCATTGAAATATCACGCTCGGGCGGTCGAGCAGTGGCCCGGGAGAATTGGTGGTGCCTGGCCCGAGGGAGACAGGCACATCCAAGGCGATTACACGGCTCAAGGAGGATGTGAAGACCAAAACCGCCAAGCTGCGGAGGGAGAAAATCTCCCGGGCCCAAGTTCGCGCCGGGAGTCCCTGAAACGAACGCCGGTCACGTAACGCCGGTTTTCCAACCGGCCCAGTCGCCGATTGGAAAGTCGGCGTTGCCGACGACCGATTCATGCCGAGAGTTCCCCGTGGGCACGGGTTCCGTAGCGCCGTAGAACACTGTGATGGGCCAGGTTGCAACGAGGGCGACCGGGGCAAGTCGTAAAGGCGTGAGCACTCGATTGGCCTGGTTTGACCCATGAGACTGGACACGGCGCGATTCCGGAAAACTTTCAAACTTTTTTCGCAAACCAGAAAATTTGTTCGTTCCTGGGGAAAACCGCCTGCGGTGGAGGCAATCGAGTCTCCTGACAAAATTCCGTGAAAGATGTCGTTCGTTCCGGCGTGTTTTAGTAGTGATGTCCCTGACAATGGACGCAGAACCGGAGACTCTGAAAACCAGTTGGTCCTTGGTGGCCCGGCTCAAGAATCTCTCTGGACAGGGCAGTTTAACTTAGTTCAATCCGAGCTAAAGCCCGTGGATCAAGTTAGCAGGTTGTTGAAAAAGTCTCACAGAAATTTGAACACGCTGGATTGAACTGCGTCTGAAACCCATGCGCGGAAAACCTCAAGCCCAGCCGGACTTTCTGACCGTCATCAACCTCAATGCCAGCGT
>WYBW01000006.1 GCA_011525685.1 Verrucomicrobiia bacterium | reverse complement strand
TGAGAACGCCGAAGCGGGCGGCGTGAACAGACAAAAATCCGGCTGAGATCACGCGTCAAATGGGAATACCGAGTCATTAGAATGAGTCGGGCCTCAAAAAAGGCCTTTGTTCAACAACCTGCTAGGAGCATTGATGGATATAGAACTATTGACGTTTCATCAGTAGCGCAATGCGATAGTGTAAATGATGGAAATCCAGCATTTTGCACAGTTTGCGACGGTGGCACTTGTAGAATACCTTGTGGAAGAAGTGTTGCGGCTTTAGCATTCTTTGGAGTTATGCAATTAGTAATCGCATTAATTGCAATTGCAATAATTTATTATGCAATTTCGAAAGCTAAAAAAAGAAGAAAGAGATAATTTTAGAAAGAATTTATCTTGTAACTTTATAGAATCCAGTATTATTTGTTGAAGCTGACCAATCGATGAAGTCTCCAATATAATTTACTCCTGATTTTGGATAAGATTCTTTTATGGTGTGCCAATTTTGCACATTTGTAGATTTTTTTAGTTGAAAAAGAGTATTTATATAAGGGTAATATGCGTCAACAAAAATGAATGGAACTTTTTTTCCTTGAATTTCATTCATATCCATTATAATTGCCGGATTTTTACCTAAAACATCATCATAATATCTAAAATCATCAATAATATTTACACTCATATGTGTTCCTGCAGAAGGAATTAAATTTTCATTTAAATCATATGCTTTTGTATTCTTAATATTAAATGAACATAAACCTGATTGGTTATTTGGATATGTCCTAAAATTAAGAATTGCGACTGGCTTTTTTCCAGGAGGATTTTGATTTTTTAATTGTGATGCTTGTGTTCCTGATGAGACAAATCTTTGTGTTTTCAATCCTGCTTGATTTACTGAAGACATAGGTGCTTGAAAGAAAAAATCATTTGTTGAATTTAACCCATAAGAATTCTTGATATATGGTGTTAAGTTACTTGGTCCTTCAAAATTAACATTATTTGTAGGATAATCGACTTCAAATTCAATTCCACCAACGATATTACTTGATAAAGTATTATCTGCGTAGATAATTAAACCTATACCTTCTCCTGCTCCTAAGTTTTTATTGAAATGGCGTGTTGTCCATTTATTCAAATTCCTGCTTTCCATCCAAAACACAATGGGTGCATTAGTCGGATTTTCAGCATCTGCTTGAGCATAAGCTGGTTGCGAAGCTAAATAAGGAGCAAGTAATGCTGATGTTAATGGAACAGCTGAAACTAACTTTTTCCCTAAATTCTTGGCTTTGCTAAAAATACTTTCAAGTCTTGGGGTCCCAACGAGAGTGATTGTAGCGATAGGAAAACAGCGAAACTGCGTCTGTTTGAAGCTATGCATCTGATTCACCTTGTTGCAGTCTGACTTGCGGGCTTGTCTTTGTCGAGCCAAAACCTGATAACCATGCAGCCATGAGCGGTATACCTGAAGTTGTCCGACAGTTGGAAAACGAAAAAACTCGTCTGTCGAGCGAGGTGGAGAAGGCACGCCGGGAACTTGAGCGTTTGGAAGCGGAGTTGTCACGCGTCACGGCTGCCCTGGCTTCGCTCTCCGGGGAACCGGTTTCGTCCACCCCAAAAGCGGCTCAAGCCTCAAACACCCATACGCGGCGTGGTCGGCCTCCTGGCACCAAGCTGTCCGCTGAGGCACGGGAAAAGATCGCAGCCGCTCAACGCCAACGTTGGGCCAAGGCCCAACAAGGCACGCCGAATTGATCTCAATCTTCGTGCTTTGCATTCCAGACCAGTAACGGCAGCACCAAGGCAAAGACCGAAGCGATAACCCATAAATTCCCGACGGTCGTGAAATCGTTTTCCCATCGGGACCGATGACTTTGTGGGCTTTAATCAAATAGGCGGGATAGAGCCGTTCCACCTCCGCCTTTGGCAGCCGGAGTTTGTTCGGCACGGTCTTAAACCATGGAAGCTGCCCTGTGATCATGCTGTCGCCGGGTTTCGCGCGATGACGAGGATTCCGCGGCCGGCTGGCAACCCGACACTGCACGAAAGCGTTCGATTTCGGCAGCGCGGGTTGCATCTGACCAGCCGAGGAATTCGCTCATCCAGTCGGCCACGTGTTCGGCTTTCTGCGCGGCGTCCAGATGGTAGTAACACCAACCCGAGCGGCGTACCATGACATCATCGAGGTGCATGGCCCATTCATTCTCGCAATAATGCTCCACGACGCGCCGGCTGAATTCCGGCGGCAAGATTCCGCTGACTCCGGCAACCTCGGCGGCTGGAAGCAACGGTTCTTCTGCCGTGCGACAGGGCGAGACTTCGCGTTTCAACTCTTTTCGTCCTTTTAGCGATTTGACTATCTGATCAACCGCCTGCTCGGCCATCAGCCGGTAGGTGGTCAACTTGCCGCCCGTCACATCCCACCAGCCCGGCTCTGGGCTGAGGATTTCGTGACTGCGAGAAATATCCGAGGGCTTGCCATTGGGGTCGGCAATCAACGGACGCAGACCAGCCCACGAGCTGATCACGTCTTTTTCCGAAAGTCTCGCGCTGGGGAAGAACTGATTGGCGACCTGCAGCACGTACTGCACGTCTTCAGCATCGGCGATCACGCGGTCGAGCGAGCCGGAGTAATCGGTGTCCGTCGTGCCGATAATGGTGCGCTCGCCCCACGGGATGACGAACAGGATGCGTTTGCCCTCCGTCATCACGACCGTGTCGGGCACGGGCAATCGGTTTCGTTCGACTACAAGGTGAATGCCCTTGGTGAGGCGCAGTTTCACGGCGCTGCGCGGCAAACCGTCCGCCCACGGCCCCGTGGCGTTGACGAGGGCTCCCGCGCGCACCTTGAACGTTCCCGGAGTGAGGCGGTTTTCCACTTCACACTCCCAGTGACCGCCGCGCCTGGCATCGTGGAAACGGCAATAGTTGAGCAACAGCGCGCCATGCCGCGCGGCGGAGCGCAGGGTGTCCAGGACCAACCGCGCGTCATTCGTGAACCCGTCGAAGTACCGCACCGCGCCGCGGAGTCCGTCGGACACCAGGCCCGGCACGCGCTCAAGCACGTCGGCCCGGTTCAACCAGGTGGACTTCCCCAGGTTTCGTCCCCCGCAAAGCAGGTCGTAAATCTTGACGCCAATTTTCAATTGCCAGAGAACCCAATGCCGGTTGCCGCGGTAGGTGGGGAAGATAAACGGCAGCGGTTCGGCCAGATGCGGGGCAATCTCGTGAATGATCTTCTTCTCGACGCTCGCCTCATGCACCAGCCCGATGCGGCCTTGCGCCAGATAGCGCAAGCCGCCATGCAGCAACCGGCTGGACCGGCTGCTGGTGCCGAACGCAAAGTCATGCTGCTCGACTAGACCGACCCTGAGTCCGCGCATGGCTGCATCGCGAGCGATGCCCGCACCGACGATGCCGCCGCCGACGATCAGAACGTCCAGCGGCGACTGCGCCAGCGCCTTGAGGGTGGCCACGCGTCGTTCGCCGGCGCTCATGCCTTGTTCCTTTGCCGCGCGGCGCGCAGCCGTTCGCCCAGTTCGGCGATGTCCGCAACCACCAGGTCGGGCGGTGGACGGTGGCGGGCGGCTTCTTCGGCCGTGGCTTCGCCGGTGAGCACCAGCACTCCCAGCGCACCAGCCTGATGGGCCATGACCACATCCGTATAGAGCCGGTCTCCCACCATCGCGAGCTGCTCGGGAGTCAAGCCGTGCCGATGAAGGATGCCGCGCAACATCGCCGGGTCGGGTTTGCCCAGCACGGCATCCGGCGCGCGTCCGGTGGCCGCCTGCAGCGCCGCGCAGATCGAACCGCAATCCACCAACACCGTCGGTTCGTCGGTGGGACAGACGCGGTCTGGATTGGTGGCGAAAAAGGGTTTGCCGTGTCTGATCCACCACGCCGCACGGCAAAGCCGGGAATAATCAAGCGTCGTGTCGAATCCGACCACGACGGCATCCGGGACTTCCTGCGGATCGTCCGGGAGGAGCGTGTAACCGGCGCGGACAAACTCCTCGTTCATGCTGGGTGTGCCCAGAACGAAGAGTCTTCGGATGGACGGCTTGGTTTCGCGAAGGTATTCGAGCGTGGCTTGGGTGGAAGTGTAGAGTTGCTCTGATTTCACCCGCACTCCCATTCCCTCGAGGTGGAGGAGATAATCGGCCACACTCTTGGAGGGATTATTGGTGAGGAAGGTAAAGCCAATGCCTAGTTGATCCAGCAGGGCCAGAAAAGGCCCGGTGGCTTGGAACAGGGTGCCGCCGCGGTAGATGGTGCCGTCCATGTCGAGGGCGACATGGCGTATCCGGAACAATCGCTCATCCATCTCGGGTGAGGGCAGAGTGACGGATTGCGGGCTGGGCCGCACGGCAAATGTCCGTGGGGACTGTACAATCATGGCAACCGGCAGGTGGCAATCCGCAGGACCATCCTGCGAGTCTTGCCCTGCAATCGGGCGTTAACGCACTAAGTATTCACGTCAAAACTGACCTGTCAAACCTGATTCGCGCGCTCAAAGAGACTTGACCCATTGTTAGTTAGTGCGTTAGGTATGGGCATGTTGTGGCTTTCAGGCAGGTTTTGGTCTTTATGCATGTTGGTACTGGTCGTCTCTCAGCTCGCAGTTTCCGCCCAAATCCTGAGTATTGCCCATCGAGGCAACTCACTATTCGCTCCCGAGAACACTCTGGCGGCTTGCCTGGCAGCACAAGGCAACGCGGACATGGTGGAGATTGACGTCAGAGTTTCCAGCGACGGCCAACTGGTGCTGATGCATGACACGACGGTGGACCGGACGACCGATGGCAGTGGGACGGTCACCGGGAAAACGCTCGCTCAGTTGAAGCTCTTGGATGCCGGCTCCTGGTTTGCGGCGGACTTCTCAGGGGAGCGGATTCCGCTGCTGGCGGAGATGATCACCAACACGCTGCCGTTTGCTGTTCCCTTGATCGAACACAAGGCGGGGTCGGCCGCGGCCTACGTGAGTGAATTGCGGCGGCTGAACGTCGTTTCCGATGTTGTCCTGCAATCGTTCGACTGGAATTTCCTGGCCGCCGTCCATGCACTGGAGCCGGCAGTGCGGCTTTGTGCGCTGGGCAGCGGAACACTCGACACTGCAACCTTGACGACGATCACCAACACGGGCGCAAGAATCGTCGCTTGGGAAAAGTCTTCGGTAAACCCGAGTGTCGTCAACCTTGTGCAAAGTCGGGGACTGACCTTGTTCGTTTGGACAGTGGACGGCCCGGACATTCAAAACTTTCTGGACCTGGGCGTGGATGGAATCATTTCCAACGACCCGGGCATGGTGAGGCAATTACAGGCGGGCCTCGGCAACAATCCGATCCGGTTGGAGGATCGCCTGGTGGCGTATTGGAAAATGGATGATGGTCTGGCCGACCCGTTCAGCAGTTCCGTGAAGGACAGCGCCGGTGAAAATGCGGGCGCGTTGTTCCGCAACGACGGAGCGTCGCACTGGCTGGCCGGCGAAGCGGCGAAAATGGGCGGTTGTCTGAAACTGGAGGGGACGAACGCTTATGTGGTCTTTCCGCAAACGCCGGCGTTGGACCTGAGCACCAACGAGATGACCTTCTCGGCCTGGGTGCGCCTGCTGCAACTGCCCTCGCAACTGTCCACCAGTTTCGGGGCGATTTTTGATTCCACCACCGACTGTTACGTGTTGTATCTGGACCGGGCAAACCGGGAGTTGCGTTTCAAGGTCACGGACGAGTTGGGGCACGCGGCGCGGCCCGGCATTCCGGAAGCGATGCTGCCGTTGAATCAGTGGTTGCACGTGGCGGCGACGTATTCGGGGCGTGTCGGTCCGGTTTCCGGGCAGGCCACGATCTATCTGAATGGACAGCCGCGGGACGTTCACACGGGCAATGACGGTCAATCGCCCTTCGGGTTGACGGGCAACGTCAAGGCCGGTCAGATTGCCGCGATGGGCCGCGAAGGACCGACCGGCGGAAATTACTTCACGGGTTTCGTGGACGACGTGGCGCTCTGGAAGCGGGCGTTGTCTCCCGCCGAAATCAAGCATCTGTTCAGCGGCGGACAAAACCAACTGAGCCTTGGCGACTTGTTGCCGCAACCCACCTCCCTGATCGAGTTTGTGTCGGTGCGCAAGCTCGCCGCGCCGGAAACATTGGAAATCCAATTCAGGAGTCTCGGACCCTGGCAGTCGTTCCGCCTCCTGCGGGCGATCCAGCCAGACGGTCCGTTCCACGAGGTGGAAGACAACGCTCCGATGACACTCGGCAACGGCGAGTACCGGTTCAACTATCCGTTGAGCACCAATGTCGTCGAATACTTCCGGGTGGAAGGATGGTGAAGCTCCCGCTGTTCAGCCGCCAGATTGGCCGCAATTGAACCCGGTTCAAGGTATCCGGCGTGTGGAGTTTTCCTGCATCCACGCCACGTCGCGGTTGTTCGGCGTCGCCTTGAAATTGAAGTCGTAGTTCTGGCCCTTGAGCAAGCGCGGCGAGGTCCGGCTGTCCAGCCAGCGCCGGAGTTCCGCGTGACCATCGGCGAACGAGAAACCACCCGCACCGCCGTGATAAGCGGCGGGATAATCCACGATGCCATAAGCCGCGGGGTTGGGCGCAGAATTCGGGTTGGGGGCGGCGCCCTCCATGGCGATGACGAACATGGCGTCGTTGATGCTGTCTTCGCGCTCGTCGAGAAACACGGCTGTGCGCGCCGGCCCGGGGTCGGTCATGTCCCCGTATTTCCGGTAGATGCGCGCTTCGCCACTCGAGTTGCCGAAGGCGGTCTGGGACCAGTTCATGGCGGCCAGTTGGCCGGAACCGCTGCCGCGTCCGCCCACCCAGTTGACCATGGACATGCTGCGCACCCGGGGCACCAACTGTCCGCGCACGTTGACGGTGCTCTTATCGGCCGGGCAGCGGAAGATTTCCGCGTTCTTCCCGCAATACGGCCAGAGGATGCTGGTCCGGATGCTGACGTCTGGATTCCAATTTTCCTGGTTGCCGCCATCGAAATCGAGCCAGCCGTTGACCCAGGCGTAGGGATCATAGTTACCGTTGCCCTTGACGAAGGGAAGGATGTCGCGGCTGTCCTCGACGTACATTCTCCAAGCCAGGAGCAACTGGCGGTGATTGTTCATGCACGAGATGCCCTGGGACTTGAGCTTGGCGCGCGAGAGCGCCGGCAGCAGCATGGCCGCAAGAATCGCGATGATGGCGATCACAACCAGCAGTTCAATCAGTGTGAAGCCTTTCCGGCCGGCGAATCGGGCATTCATGTCGTTGGTTTGTTGCGGCACCGCCCCGTGGGGCGGTACCCGGTCAGTCCAATATATCCTCAGTCGCGCAAGCCGTCAGCGGCGATTCGCGCCCGACGGGCGTCCGATACTCACTTCGCGATCACCCGGTAATAGGCCCCACCGCCGGGCGGGTTTGGATCGGTGAAGCTTGTGCCTGTCAGATTGTCGGCAATTTTCACGAAGCTGGCCGGGTCGGCGAGATTCGAGCCACGCCACACTTCATACTGAGCCGCGCTGCCCGCCGAACCCCAGTTCAACTGGAAGCCGCCGGCCACAAAGCTCCCTCCGGAGATTGAGAAGCTGGGCAGGCCGAACGAGGTGATTTCGATGTCATCAATGTAAACCGGCGGATGACCCGAGCCATTCGAAGAACTCCAGGCCACCATGAAGGTCGGCCCCCACTGCGGCGCGTTGCCGATGTAGGGCGCCCGGTCCACAATCACGGTGGGCGTGGCGCTGCTGGGATTCTTGATCAAGGTATAGCGGCCTTCGCTGTTGTGCGTGATCACCCGGTACTCTTCCCAGACCTCGGGCGTGTAGTCCACGCCGCTGTCCACCCACGCCGTGGTGAAGTACGTCAGTGACGTGGCATCGCCGATGGCCGCGTCGCGCGAACCGTAGCCGAGCAAGGCCTTGTCGCCGGAGTAGGCACTGGTGCCTTCGACGCCGTAGAGTGACATCCGCAAGTAGGTGGCCACGGTACCCGGCACGGAAGCCGGCACGCGCGCCCACCAGGTGATCTGGACGTCCGTTCCCGGAGGCGTGCCCCAAGCGAGGGTGACGCCGGCGCGCTGACCGCCTTCGAGCTTCAGGCTTTTGTTGCCGTTACGAGGCGTTACCACTGACGAATCCACAACCTGAACCTTGGTCGGTGCCAGCGGACGGCCGCCGCCGGCCGCCGTGCCGTCGGTTTCGGTCGTGATCCATGGACCCAGCGGATCCGCGTCCAAAGTTCCGCCCAGGCTGTTGGCCGGGTAGCCTTCGAATCCTTCGGTGAAGGTGGTGCTCAGGTCAATCGAACCGTCCACCGTCAACTTGATGTCATCAATGGCGAAGAAGCCATCATCAGCACTGTTGCCCTCGTTGACGATGCGCATCATCGTGGGCATGGGCGTTTCACTGCGGGCAGTGCCGCTATTCACCAGCAACGGCGTGGTCATGTCGTCCACATACACGCTCAAGCTGGGAACATTGGGATCGAACACGATCCGGTGATGTTGCCAGGCCTGGGTCAGGTGGTTGGTGCCCACGTTGGCCCAGGTGGGAGAACTCCGGACGCCGTCATAACAGACCAACGCCAGATCATTCGTGAGACGTCCGCCGCGGTAAGCGAGGAAATCACCACCGTTGTTGTCCGAACCCATGCCGTTCAGCAGAATGTAGAAGTTGTGGCTGCTGGTTGGTCCGCGATCCGAATAGATGCGGAAATCCAGTTGATACTTGGTGCCGCTGCGCGTTTCGCGGAAGTGGATGCGCGCTTCGCTGCCCGGGCGCACCAGCAGGGATTTGGAGGGCGATTCGCCCACCCAGTTCACCACCTGCACGCCGCTGCCGTCAGCTCCCGTGCCCGCCAGCGGGGTGTCGTCGAAAATCTGCCACTCGACGCCCGTGGGGTCCGCATCGGACTCATCGCCCAGGCTCGTGGCGACAGTGGTGTAGCTCTCAAAGTCATTCTGATAAATGACCCACGGTTCGGCTGCGACGGGAATCGGATGGTTCGATGCGAGATATGCGATCTCGTCCGCCGTCAGCGCACGATTCCAGATGCCGATGTCATCAATCGCACCGGTGAAGTAACTCTCGGCGTTCGGGCCGTTGCGGCCCAAGCCGGCCACCTGCCCGGCGAGGACCAACCCCGTCAACCCGGTGCCCACGGCGGCGTCGTGGCCGGGGTGCGTGTCCTTCAGCACGCCATTGAGATAAATCCGGGCCTCGCCCGCGGTCGGTGTGGCGTTGCCATCGTAAACCGCCACGATGTGAAGCCATTGATTCAGGACCAGGTCCGCCTGCGGAATTCCCGGCCGGGCGGCCTGCCCTTCAGCCGTGGTCACCTTGAAGCGCAACTCCTGATTGCTCCGGTCGAGGTAGATGACGTAGCTGTCACCCACTGAATCGTAAATCGCTCCAAACGTTCCCGGCAAATCGGAGGGCAGTTGATCCAACTTGGCCCACAACGAGATTGAAACCTGGTTCTCGTTGATATTCAGGGCAGGCGTGTTCGAAATGATGGAGTAGATGTTCAGCCCATCCACATCCAACGCGCCGCCAAACAGCGCCTGCGGTTCGGCCAACCACGCGCTCGGCCCGCCGCCAAACAGCGTTCCCGGACTGGTCCCGCGCAGGTCGGTGAGGACGGAAGTATCAGGATTGCTCAACCCATCATCCAGTGGCCAATGGGCAATCAAACCCCACGGCAGTGATTCGGTTGGCGCGTCCGGCAGCGGCACCACCGTCAGCGTGGCGGGATTGCTTTCCAGGGAAGTCAACGCGTCCTGGACAATCACCGTGTACTGGCCAGCCGCTTCCGGGGTAACTACGACAAAGAGTCTAGAACTGGTCGCGCTGGGGATGTTCGTCCCGGCGTGTTTCCACTGATAGGAAAACGGCGGCGTGCCACCCTCGCGCACCACTTCAAACATGACGCGCGTTCCGGGAATGGCTGTGCGGCTTTCCGGATGCTGCGCAATGCTCAATTGATTCGGGTCCGGCGCCTGGACGGGCACGAAATTCCCCGAAGCCAGGTAGCCAATCGCGTCCACACTCAAAGCCTGACCCCAAACCGCAATGTCATCCAGCGTGCTACTCAAGAAATAGCGGGCCTCGCTTCCGTTGCGGCCCAAGGCAGCCGTCTGGCCTGTGCGAACATTGCCGGTCAAACCCGTTCCGGGCGCGCCGTCATGGCCGACGTGGGTGTCCATCAACTCGCCATTCAAATAGATGCGCGCTGCACCGACCGTCGGACTTGCTTTCCCGTCGTAAACGCCGACGACGTGGATCCACTCCCCGACTTTCAGCATGGATTCCGGGATGCCCGGACGGGCCGCCTCGCCGTTGGCCAGCGTGACCTTGAAGCGCAGTTCGCGATTGGCCCGATCCAGATAAAGCACATATTCATCACCGGTCGAGTCATAAAGGCCGCCGAAGTTCTCGGCGATTTCCGACGGGAGCTGCTCCAGTTTGACCCAGAGGGATAAAGACACCGAGTTGGTGGGAATGTTAAGCGAATCGCTGGGCAGAACCGTGGCATAGACGTTCGCGCCATCCACATGCAGGGCCCCGCCAAATTTGGCCTGGGGTTGGCCGACCCAGTAGTCCGTCAGCCCAGCCGTAATCGTGGAGTGGTTCTCGCCGATATAGTCAACCATCACCGTCGCCGTCGGATTGGTCAGTCCATCATCCAGCTTCCAATAGGCTGCGATGCGACGAGCGAATTCCTGTTCCAAATCTGAATCCAGGACATAGGCCGCCATGCGAAAGTTCCATTGCAGCGTCACCGGTCCGAGGCCGGGGTCGGTCAATTCGATGGCGAGGGTGTTTTGCGATCGCGCAGCGAGCGTGGGCAGGGCTGCTTGGACGGTGTGCAGTCCGCCCGCGGAATTGACCGTTCGCGAGATGGTTTGATCATTCACTTTCACAACGATGGTGCCGGGGTTCAGCGGGGAGGAGCCGTCAGCCAAAACCACCTCGATGCCTGAACCCGGCGCCACATTCACCGCGTTGGCCAGCGGTTTCCGGGAAACGATGGTCACTGGCACAGTAACGGTGGTGGGAATCCCGTCGGTCGTCGGCGCGCCCAAGGCTTGGATGTAACCCGAGGATAGCGCTTCATCATGCACTTGGATGCTGCTGACGTATCCCGGCTTCACAGCTCCGTTGTCGTCTGTGAAGAGAAGCGCAGTTTCACCAAACATTCCGCCGACCGGGTTCAATGCCCAGCGGCCATCAATGCTGCCCGCGAGGATCTGTTGACCCACAAATGCACCATCAATGTACTTGCGCAACAAGGGTCCTCCGGGTGCTGCCATATCAAACGCAAAGGCGAGACGATGCCAGGTGTTGGTCTGGACCTGACCCTGGTACGACCCCGAGATGCCGATGCCGCCAGCCGCATTGATGAACAAGTCGGCATCGTTGGCGTTTCCCACCGGATCATCTATTTGAATCAATGCGCGAAAACTTCCCGAAGAAGCCGGCGGATAAAGCAAGTCGAAGATGAGAGTGTACTGGTTGACGAATGAGCCGCCACCGTTCGCGGCCATTCCAGGACGTATGACGTAGCCCATGGTCTGCAGCGCAGCCGGGAAGCCCATGACATGGGCGGGTTGGCCACCAATGTCCGGCAGGCCCAAGGTGGCAGTCGTGCCGAAGACGGTTTGCTGTTCGGTTGGCCCACCAACGCCGTCGAAGTACTGCAAATCCGCGCCAGTGGTGGCCGCCAGATTCCCCGATTTGAAATCCCACTGCCCCGTGATGGCGGCGTTGAGCGTGGGCACAACCGCCACTGCGAGCACCAAAATCGGATGGCAAATCGTCCGAACGAACTTGGAAGTCAGAGACTCCCGAAGGTTGTGAGTGATTGTAGCTTTCATACGCTGACTGAGTTTCTACTGGTTCAACTGCTGCTTGCCCTTAGTACGAGTTCGCCTGCGTGCCCATCCAACAAAGCAGTGTATGGCTTCGGCGAAACCGCGCCGTCATTAATACCGAATCGAACATCCGCCCACCCACCGTGGAGCGTTAACGCACTAACTATGCCTTGTGCGTTAGGTTGTCAACGCTTTTCCTGCTTTTTGTGCATGCAGGGTCGCCGGATGTATGTCAGGACAGGCCCTGCCATCGGATTGAACCCGCTGGCCAATGAATCAAAGGTCGCCGCCGACGGAAGGGCATCCAACGGGGGAGGAGCTTGCGTGCAAGAGGTTACGAAATTCGACCGCCGAACTTACAATCGTGTCACAATCTGGAAGGGCGAGGGCTATTTGTTTTCCGTGGTCACCGGCCGTGCCTTGGCCGCGAAGCGGTACATGTCGCCACGATAGACCGAGTTTTCCATCTCAATGATCAGGTCCTTGCCGCAAAACGAAACCCCTTCCACGCGAAACGCCGGGATGGGTTTCTCCAGTTCAAACGCCTTCAGCGCTTCGCCCTCCAGCACGACGGCGCTGAGCATCTGGTTGATCTCGGTGAGATGGATGCCGTAATCCTTTTCAAAAACGGAGTAGAGCGATTGCTCGAGGTTGCGCCGCTGGATGTCCGGACACAGTCCGAGGGAGATGTAGCGGGTTTCTTTCATCATCGGGATGCCATCCGCGTAACGAACCCGCTCGATCTCACAATACGGTCCTTTCAAGGTGAACTCGCGCCCGTTGATCGTTTGCGTGTGATCCGTGTTACGCAAATGAAACCCGACCAGGCGAGTGGCCGGTTTGCGTCCCGCCTCGATCATGTTCTTGGTGAAACCAAAGATCCGGTTGATGGCGCGCACCACCGTAAAGTCACGCACGAAGGTTCCCTTGCCCTTGACGCGCGTGACCCAGCCTTCCTTTTCCAGTTCGTGCAAGGCCTTTCGCGCGGTGGTGTTGCTGACGGCGTATTTCTCGATGATGTCGTTTTCCGACGGCACCGGCGCGCCGGGCGGCAGGGCACCGCTCTGAATCTGCGACACCACATCGCGGCTTATCTGAAAATACTTGGGCGGACTGAATTTTTCGTTGACCACGGCGACAGTTCAGGTTCGGGCGCCATTAACGAACTCCGCCCCGGAAATGTCAAGCTGGCCGGCGACCGGTTGCGGAAACCGGCTGGGGCGCGAAGTTTACACGACCTCAACGGGACACCTGGGCAGGGCATCGAGAAAAGCCTGGCCGTATTGCTTGGCGAGGATGCGGTTGTCCAGCACTACAATGATGCCCTGGTCCGACTTGGTGCGGATCAGCCGGCCCACGCCCTGCCGGAACTTCAGAATGGCTTCCGGCAGCGAGAACTCGGCGAAGGAGTTGTCCCCGCGGGCTTCGATCGCTTCAATGCGCGCCTCGATCAGCGGGTGGTCGGGCACGGCGAACGGCAGCCGGGTGATGATCACGTTGCTCAAGGCCTCCCCTGGCACGTCCACGCCCTGCCAGAAACTGTCCGTGCCGAACAGCACCGAATCCACGTCCTCCTTGAACTTCTCCAGCATCGTCGAACGCGGCGTGCCGGTGCCCTGCACCAAACAAGCCACCCCGAGCTCGTTGAAAAACGGCTCCATCCGCCCGGCCAATTCCTGCATCAGCTTGTAACTGGTGAACAGCACGAAGGCTTTGCCGTGCGTTTGTTTCACGAAATGCCCGATCCAATGCTCGAGGGCCTCGGCATAACCGGGTTCGCGCGGGTCCGGCATTTTTCTGACCACAAACAGCTTCATTTGCCGCTCGTAATCGAAAGGCGTGCCAACCTGCAGTTGCGTTGCGGTCTCGGCGCCGATGCGCCGAACGAAATAGGCGAGTGGGTCCTTGCGTAGGACAGGCGTCGCGCCTGTCTCCATTTTCTCAGAACCATGCTTTTGGGTTTGAACCAGACCAGAAGCCTGTCCCGCGCAAGGGCCGCCGACACTGCTCCCAAATCCGAGCCGGAACTCGCCCTCCCGCAAGTTTGCTCTGCCTGGATTCTCTTGAACGTAAGTGGAGAACTTTTCCAGCGCAGCCTCATCCCGCACGATGCAATCGAACGATTCATCCTGCCATACCGTTCCTGTCCGTTCGAGCAGCGTATTGATTCGCTTGGCCGTGGATGATTTCCACGAATGAAGGATTTCGGAAAGGGTGTGATTACCAAAGGGACGCACCAAGACATGGACGTGGTTGGGCATGATCACGAAATGCCCCAGCCAGTAGCGTTGCGCGTCGAAAAAGCGCAAGGCCTCCTCGACCACGCGGGCGAGTTCAGGGCGCTTCAGCCAACATTCCCCGCGGCCCTCATCCAGCCAGCGATGGAAGCGATCCGCAAAGAACTCGGCATACTCCTTTTCTTGATCAGGAGTGTGGGGTTCGGGGTGACGCCGCCGCCATTGGCGCAATTCCGTCTGCCACTGTAACAGCCTGTCTTGGGGGACTGAATCAGCCAGCCGGAGCGTCACGAAATAGGTGCAGCCTTCCTGCCTCCAGTGCGGGAGATGCCGGCCAGACTTCGCCACCGGTGAGTGCGGGTCGAAGGAAAGGAACGGCAGTACTGGAACGGACGGAGTAGAGGACTTCCCTGGTCGCAGAACTGGCGTCGCCCCTGTCGCTAAATCCTTCTTGGATGGAGACAGGCGCGACGCCTGTCCTACGGTCGCCAGCGTGGCGCTCGTCATGACGATGCTGGTATCACTCTCGAAGAGGCGGCGGCGCAGAAACTCCGCCACGTCAATTGGGGCGGCGTTCAGCGAGAGCGTCTTGTGCGCCTTGCCGCTCCGCTCGACCCAATAGACATGGCTCGTCGCGCTTTGCTCGAGAAACGTCTTCACTTCGTCGCGCAACTCCGCCAGGCGGCGGTTGCACTCCACCAACTCCAACCCGAGGTCCTTGTCCTCGCTCAACTTGATGAGGTCGCTGACGGCCTCGCGCAACCGCTGGATCGGCAACGTCAGGTTGTCCGGCACCAGTTCCGCGCGGCGAATGCGCAACTCCGTCCACGAACGCCCGCGTTCGGCGCGCTCGGCGTTGCCGAACCGGTTCCGCCCGGCGCTTCGCTGGATATCCTCGCACGCCGCCTCCACGTTTTCGAAGAACTTGTCGGCTTCGCTCAAGATGTCCGCGACCAGTTTCACGGCCCGGCCTTGCGCGAGTGTCGCCAGCAGTCCCTTCTCGGTCCGGGGATTCCACAACCGGTTCAGCGCATAACGCACCTGGCCGCTCGACACGCTCAAACCGATGTGTTTCGACGCCACGTGTTCCATCTGGTGCGCCTCGTCGAAAATCACGAAGTCGTTTTTGAACAGGATGCCGCCCTCGATCTCCTCCTCCAGACCGCCCAGCAGCGTGAAGAACAAGGTGTGATTCAGTACCAGCACGTCCGAGGAAAGGAACTTGTTTCGCGCGCGTTGAAAGAAACACACACCGTGCTCCCTGCTGAAGTCGGACTGGTAACCGCAGATTTTCGGGGAGCACAACCCGCGCTCGGAGCAAACCTGCGCCCAGACTTTCGGGTCGGGTTCAACCTCGAAGTCCGACAGACTGCCGTCCGTGGTTTGTTTCGACCATTCGTGGATGCGTTTTAGCTCCTCGGCTTCGGAGGACGTAAACAGGTTGCCCGATTGCTGAATCGCCTTTCGCAGCCGACGCGTGCAAAGATAATTCGCCCGGCCCTTGAGCATGGAGTAACTGAATTTCACCGGCGGTTTCAGCGCCCCGAGCACACCGGTGAGCAGGGGCAGGTCTTTTTCCGTGAGCTGCTCCTGCAAGTTGATGGTGTGGGTCGAGATGATCGCCTTCTTGCGCGCGGCCACGGCAAACAAGATGGCTGGAATGAGGTAGGCCAGCGACTTGCCCACGCCCGTGCCGGCTTCGACCGCAAGGTGTTCGCGGTTTTGCAGCGCGCGCGCCACGGCCACGGCCATCTGTTGCTGCTGCGGCCGATACTCGAAATTCGACGCGCGCGACAGCAGGCCGGATGGCGAAAAGATCTCCTTCACCCGCGCCTCGAGGTCGGCGCCGGCCGGTTGCAGTTCCATGGTGCTGATCACGCGGGCGAGAGCTTCCAAACTTCCGCCGCCAACCTCCAGTGAAATCCCGAGATCAAAAGCCGATGGCGGCGACTCTCACTTCTCTGCAAGTTCGCCGGTCCGTCGGGGAAGCGGCTGACCAGCCGCCTCGCCGGCGTCCACTCCGCCCCGCGTTCAACTCGCGGGCGGCAGACGCAAGGCCGTGTCCAGTGGCGGTAGTTCCGCCAGCTCCTTGCCCGCGGCGATGCCGCCCAGCTTCTGAAGCTTCTCACCACTGGGCCGGATGCGCGCCTCGAAGCTGCCCACCGCCTGGTTGAACGCCTTGTTGGCGGCTTCCAACCCGGCGCGGAGGTTTTCCAAATGGTTGGTGAAAGTCAGCACGCGCAGGAAAAACTCCTGGGCGGTGGCGGCAATCTCCCGGGCGTTCTCCGTTTGCGAATGTTGCTGCCAACTCACGCTGACCGAGCGCAAGAGCGCAATCAGCGAGGCCGGGGTCGCGAGCAGAATCCGTCGCGCGGCCGCCCAGACGATCAGGTCCTGGTCGCCCTCGAGCGCGGCGCTGAACAGAGATTCGGCGGGCAGGAACAGGACCACGTGGTCCAGGGCATTGGGAAACTCGCCCGGGTAATCCCGCTCGGCCAGGGCCTTGATGGTGCCGCGCAGCTTCGCGGCGTGCGCCGCCAGCAACTCGGCGCGCTTGGCCGGATCGGCCGCATCCATCGCGCTCAGAAAATCCAGGTCCGGCACTTTCGCGTCCACGATGATGACGCGGTCGCCCGGCAGACGCACCACCAGGTCCGGTTTGCCTTCGCCCTCCTTGGTCTGCTCCGTGAAGTCGCAATGCGCGCTCATGCCGGCGGCTTCCACCACCCGCCGCAGCGTCGTCTCGCCCCAGCGCCCGCGCGCCTGGTTGGACTTGAGCACCATCCGGAATTGCTGTGTCTCCAGCGCCAGCGACTGACTGGATTGGGCCAGGGTTTCCAGTTGTTTCTTCACCTCGCCCAGCGTGCTGGACTGCGTCACCTCACTCTGCTGCAACCGTCGCTGATACGTTTCCAACTGCTGCTTGAGCGGTTCGACCAGCACCTTGATGGATTCCTGACGCTTTTCCAAATCGCCTTGCGCGGCGGCCTGAAGTTTGCCGAAGGACTGCTCGGCCAGACGCAGAAATTCCGGGGCACTCTGCTTCAACGCCTCGGCGCTCAAGGCGCGAAACGTTTCGCGCAAGTCGGCCAGCGCTTTTTCCTGGGCGGCTTTCGCCTCGCGGAGAGTTTGCTCGTGCAATGCGCGTTGATCGGCCACCAGTTTCTCCGCCGCGGCACGGCTGGCCTCCGCCGCCGCGCACGCCGCGCTGGCGCTGGTCAGTTCGGCGCGCAGCTTGGCGAGTTCCACCTCGCGTTGCGCCAGTTGATGTCGCAGTTCGCCCGCCAACCGCTCATCCACCGGGCCGGCCCGACCCCGGGCATACAGCCAGCCGAAAAGAAAGCCCAGCCCCGCGCCGACGAGCAACGCAATGGCAAGTTGAATTCCGACAGGCATGATGGTCTCGTGAATTCAGATTAACCGCGAACGACAACTTCGGGAACACCGACGACACGCGCATCGCCGTCCAACTGAGTTGTCACCGCGAACCAGCAGGAGCATGGTGCCACCGACGGAATGGATGCGTGGATCACAAAGCGGAGATGAGATTGATTAGAAATGCGCCACCACTTCGATCTCCACCCTCGCGCCCTTGGGCAAGGCCGCCACCTGAATGGTCGAACGCGCCGGGAAATCGCCGGTGAAATACTTCGCGTACACCTCGTTCATCGCGGCGAATTCCGTCAGGTCCGTCATGAAAACCGTGCTCTTGACCACGTTGGCGAAGGTCAGTTTCTGATCGTCCAGGATGGCCTTCACGTTTTGCAGCACGCGTTCGGTTTGCGCCTGGATGTCGCCCGCGATCAAATTCCCGCTGCCCGGATCAATCGGGATCTGGCCCGCGCAGAACAGCAGGTCGCCCACACGCACAGCGTGATTGTACGGCCCGACGGCGGCGGGCGACTGCGCCGGTTTGATGATGACTTTGTTTGGCATGATTTAATGCGATCCGGTTGGATCGTTCAACGCGCCGATTCAACGGAAGCGTTGCCGCAGTGGCAAGATTAAATCCCGGCAGCGACGGAGGGGCGGCTTACCAGCCGCCCGGCCCACTGTGGGCGGCTGGTAAGCCGCCCCTCGGAGACAACGGAAGGCTCCAAAACAACCGAGAGTGCTTCCGCGACCGCCTCCCCGGACTGTGACTGTGGATGGTGAAACCTCGTCCTTGGAATTCCCATGCCTGGGCATTGAAGTTTGTCCGCATTATGGTGATGATGCGGCAAAGCATGACGTCGCTGTTACTCCGATTCAACCTTGCTCTGATGGCCGCCGTGTCCGTGGCGATGCAGGGAGGCGCGGGCGAGTTTCCGGAAGTTCATAACAGCGAGCAGGACAAGAGCGCGGCGCCGCCCTCACCGCAGGAATCCCTGGCGAAACTCAAGCTCCCGCCCGGTTTCATGGCCACCGTGTTCGCCGCCGAGCCGGATGCGCGCAATCCCATCGCCCTGGCCTGGGACACGCGGGGCCGGCTCTGGCTTGCGGAGAATTACACCTACGCCGAACGGCCCATCAAATTCGATCTGCAACTGCGCGACCGCATCCTGATCTTCGAGGACCATGACGGGGATGGACGATTTGATTCGCGGAAAGTGTTCACCGAGGAAACTCAACGACTCACAAGCATGGAACTGGGACACGGCGGCGTATGGGCGATGTGCCCGCCCCAACTTCTGTTCATTCCTGATCGCGACGGCGACGACGTTCCTGATGGGCCGGCGGAGGTCATGCTGGACGGATTCACCGTTCCTTCGGAGAATTATCACAACCTCGCCAACGGTCTGCGATGGGGGCCGGACGGCTGGCTTTATGGCCGTTGCGGGGCGTCGGCGCCCGGCGAGATCGGCCCGCCGGGCGCGCCCGACCGCGCGCGACTTCCCTTGCGCGGCGGCCTGTGGCGCTATCATCCCAAGCGCAAGACCGTGGAAGTGCTCACCGCCGGCCCGATGAATTCGTGGGGCCACGACTGGAACGCCTACGGCGAACTGTTCTGCATCAGCGTGGTCAACAGTCATCTTTGGCATATCACGCCCGGTCTGCATCTGGCGGTGGCGCACACGTTGGACCCGAATCCGCGCGCCTATGAACTCTTGACCCATCACGCCGACCATTATCACTTCGACACGGCGAAAGGCTGGACGGCTTCGCGCGACGGGGCGGCCAACGATTTCGGCGGCGGCCACGCGCACGCAGGGGCGATGATTTACCTGGGCGACAACTGGCCCGCGGAATACCGCGACCGGCTGTTTACGCTGAACCTGCATGGGCGGCGCGCGAACCAGGAAATCCTCGAACGCTCTGGTTCGGGCTACGTTGGCCGGCACGGTCAGGATGCCTTCTTCTTCAACGATGGCTGGTTTCGTGGCCTGGAGCTGAGTTGCGGTCCGGACGGCGCGGTGTTCGTGCTGGATTGGAGCGACACGGGCGAGTGTCATGAAAACACCGGCGTTCATCGCACCTCGGGGCGGATTTACAAGATCGTGCATGGCCGGCCCGAACCACCCGCCATCGGGGATCTCTCGAGGCTGTCGGTGGAGGCTCTGGTGAAACTCCATCTGCACCGGAACGAATGGTTTGTGCGCCAGGCGCGACTCCAACTGGCCCAGCGCGCCCTGACGCCACGCGAACTGCTGGACGCCAACAAGCAGTTGCGCGCATTGTTCATGCGCGAACCGGAGACCACCGTCAAACTGCGCGCGCTCTGGTCGCTGCACGTCATCGGCGCGGCGGATGAGCATTTTCTCCGCGCCCAGTTGCGCCATCCCAATGAGCACGTGCGCGTCTGGGCCATCCGTTTGTTGAGTGATGCCTGGCCGCTGGACACCATCCTCTCGCGCCGACCCGGGTCTGAAAACCTCGCGACTCAGCCGGCGGGGTTCACACACTCCGATCCATCGCAACCTGCTCCGTTTGTGCTTGCGGAATTCAGCCGCCTGGCCGGGGCCGACGCCTCCGGCCTGGTGCGGCTCGCGCTGGCTTCGGTCCTTCAGCGTCTGCCAGTGCTGCAACGCGCAGCGCTGGCCAAATCCCTGATGTCGCACGCTGCCGACGCGCAAGACCACAACCTGCCGTTGCTGGTGTGGTATGGACTGATTCCCGTGGGCGACGTCGCCCCAGCCACGCTGGCGCGGCTGGCGGCGGACTGCCAATGGCCGCTCACTCGTCAGTTCATCGCCCGCCGCCTCGGTGAAGACTTGGAAAAGAACCCGGCCCCACTGAACGACTTGTTGGGAGTGACGGTAAACAAATCTGAAGCGTACCAAGCCGACATTTTGAACGGCCTGGCCGTGGCGCTGCGCGGCTGGCGCAAGGCGCCCAAGCTCGAGGCCTGGGACACAGTGCAAGCACGACTTTCCCGCTCTTCGAACCCGGTGTTGCGCGATCGGGTGCGCGATCTCAGTGCGCTGTTCGGTGACGGGCGCGCGTTGGACGAAGTGAGACGTGTGGCGCTGGACAACCAGGCTGAGATTGAAGTCCGACGCGCGGCCCTGTTGACCTTGATTGAAAACCGCCCGACCGACCTGCGTGAAATCTGCGAGCGGTTGTTGAGCGTGCGTTTCCTCAACTCGACCGCCGTCCGGGGCCTTGCCTTGTTCGACGACCCGGAAATCGGCGCCACCCTCGCAGGCAGCTACAACCGCTTTCATCCCTCCGAACGTCCGCCCGTCATGGAAACGCTGGTCTCGCGGCCTTCCTTCGCCGGACCGCTGCTGGACGAGGTCGCAGCGGGGCGGATTCCCCGCGCGGACGTGACCCCGTTTCACGCACGCCAGATTCGCAGTTTTAATCAGCCGGCTTTGACCCGGCGGTTGGCAGAGGTCTGGGGCGAACTGCGCGACAGCCCGGAGGAGAAGCGGAATTTCATCGCTGCCTTGAAGTCGAAGCTCACGCCGGCTGCCTTGGCCAGCGCCGACAAAAGCTCGGGGCGGGCCGTCTTCAACACGGCTTGTGCCCAGTGCCACACGCTTTACGGTCACGGAGGTCAGTTGGGACCGGACCTAACCGGTTCGGGTCGGAACAATTTGGATTACCTGCTGGAGAACACGGTGGACCCGAGCGCCGTGGTCAACGCGGATTTCCGCATGACCATCGTTGACCTAAAGGACGACCGCACGCTTAACGGGCTCGTGACCGCCAGGACAGATCGCACCATCACACTCAAAACTCAGACCGAGACCTTGACCTTGAATCGGGACGAGATTGAGCGGCTTCAGGAATCCTCCCTTTCGTTGATGCCGGAAGGGTTGCTGGAGGCACTGACCGAAACCCAGGTGCTTGATCTGATCGCCTACCTCATGCATCCGACCCAAGTACCGGAAAATCCATCCGCCGATTGAAAGGGCTTGCGTTGCTTTATCCCGGTTGCGGGATGAAATTGAGGGTTGCGTTGCGGCCGGCAGCCTGGTGGTGACAACTCGAATGCGCCTGTTCCATTTGGGGCACCAGGTTGCGAAGCGCAATCCTGACCCAAGTCCAATCCTAATAAACCCCCACATGTGCCACTTTTGCTCTGAAAGCGACGATAGAAATGATCCAGGCAGTTTATACAATGCTCACATCAACAATCAGTTACACATTAACAGCAGGGCTGGCATCTTGCTCGCTTAAAGTCTCACAAACAGAAACCATCAAAACGAAAGGACAATACAATGAATGTGATTCGATGGCAGAGACCAGTAATGACACCGTGGTCGAGCTTTGGTCGGTTATCCGACCTGCGCGAGGAAATTGACCGTCTCTTCGACGCACCCTTGAACGAATTGGCCCGGACTTCAAATCTGCTGAGTGGCTGGACTCCGGCCCTCGATGTTTATGAACAGAAGGACAACTTCGTCATCAAAGTGGAACTCCCGGGCATGAGCAAGGAAGACATCACAGTGTCGCTCCACGAAGGCAGCCTCAGCATTTCCGGTGAGCGCAAGAGCGGAACCAAGCACACGGAAGCCGAAGTGTATCGCGCGGAGCGGTTCTTTGGGCGCTTCCAGCGGACGGTGACCCTGCCCGCGCCGGTCGCGCCGGACAAAGTCAAAGCCCAATACAAGGACGGCATCCTGACGGTGACCCTTCCCAAGACCGAGGAAGCCAAGCCCAAACAGATTGATGTGTCCGTCAGTTGAATGAATTGACCCCTGCTCCGGCGGGAGACTCCTCGCGCCGGAGCGATTTCACAACCCGAAACCAGACCCAGACCATGAAAGCAACAGCTCAAAAAGAATCGCCCCGAAAAGAAGAACGTGCCCCGACTCTCGATTACGTGGCACCCGAAGTTAACATTTACGAAACCCTCGAGGGCTACGTCCTGGAGGCCGAAATGCCCGGAGTAAACAAGGACGGTTTGGAGATCACCTTGGAAGGCACCGAAATCACGATTGTTGGCCGCCGCGGGCAGGACCCGGTTGCCGGTGAACCCTTGCTGCGCGAGCGTCAGCCGGCAGACTTCCGCCGGGTCTTTGAATTGGATCCGGCGATTGACACCGGTCGCATCAGCGCAAAGATGCACCAAGGGGTGCTTACGCTGACCCTTCCCAAATCCGAGCGCGTCAAGCCGCGCAAGATCACCGTGAGTGATTGAGCGGAAGACCTCCTGAGAATCCCACGGCCGTTCGGCCGTGGGGTTTTGTGTTGGTGGTAGGTGATGGATTCGAACCATCGAAGGCGTAAGCCAGCAGATTTACAGTCTGCCCCCGTTGGCCACTTGGGTAACCTACCAACCATCCCAATAGCGGGTGACGGATTAAGCCAGACCTCATTCCGGCCCTCAAGTTCAAAAATCCCCGGATTGCAGAAATCCGTCGCAACCCGGACAATGGTCTGCATGGGCCGCACGTTTCTGTTTGAATGTAACCGCTGCGGTTATCGCGCCAAGGTTTCGGGGGGCGCGGATCGCGGCTTTCACTTTGCCGTCCAGACCATCCAATGCGCCGACTGCAAGGAACTTTACGACGCGGTAACGGACCTGAGAGTCCCCGCCGCGCCCGCGCTCTCGCGGTGGAAACTGAAAGCCAGCCGGCTCGACGCCCCCAAGACTCCCACAAAGCCCCCGACGTTTCAGGCCGCCTTGAACCGGCTGATGTTCCCGGGTGCGAAACGATGGCGCTGGCTGCATTTCAAAGCCCTCTGCCCCGTGGCGGCACAGCATCGTGTCACAACATGGGAGCCACCTGGGAAATGTCCCAAGTGTGGATATTTCCTTGAGTGCAACGCTGTGCCTTATCGTCGCTGGGACTGATTCTCCGCCCAAGTCATCTCGCGCTGTCCCCGTCGCCGTCGCCCGCCGCGCCGCTTATCCGGGCAACAGAATCCGCAGGCGCTGTTGGCTCACCGACACGGTCGCGGGCAGATGACCACCCAGCTCCCCGTCCACTTCAAACCGCGTTGGCCTTGCGGCTGAAAGCTTCAGCGCTCCGGCCCGCAGCCGCAACACAGCCGCTTCCGGTAATTGTTTGCTGAACAGGAGCGGACCGCCGCAGCGCAACAGTGTCCAAACGTTGGCGCGAGGAAACACGCACACCTCCAACAAACCGTCCCGCAGGTCGGCGCGAGGGAAAAGGCGAAAAGGACCGCCGTACAATCGTCCATTGCCGATCAACACCAACTGGCCCGAAATGGTCTGACCGCCGGCGACAACCGTGATGGCGGCCGGTCGCGCGAGCAGGGCGCGCAGGCCGGCCAGCACATAGGCCAGCGGACCAAGCCGCTTCTTCAACGGCCCACTTACGCCTTCAATGGCGCGGGCGTCCAGGCCGGCCCCGGCCAGTTGCACAAAGTAGTCCCGCCGCGTCTCGCCGGAGGAATGATGTTCGAAGCAACCCACATCAATGTGCGACTCGCCGGCTCGTTGCAGTGCCGCCCACGCGACCTCCGGGGCCAGGGGCAAACCCAGTTCACGCGCGAAAACATTCACCGTGCCCAGCGGCAGGATTCCCAGACGCACGCGAGCGAAACCTTCCGGCACGTCGGCCAGGCCGTTGAGCACTTCGTTGAGCGTGCCGTCGCCGCCCGCGGCGATGATCGTGTCGAATCCTTCAGCGACCGCGTCGGCGGCCAGTTGCCGTGCCGTGCCGGGAGCGGAGGTTTTGCGGACAACAGAGGCGGCGGCGATCCGGTCCAGACTGTGGTGAAAACGCCCCGCCTTGTGTCCTCTGGCCGCCGGGTTGAGAATGACGCACGCACGCACGGCCTGAAACATCCGGAAGGCGTCGCGAGGAAGTCGAGCAGAAACCGCGGCGCACTCAAGGCGGCGGCAACTCCTGCCATGAGGACACCACAAACCCGCGCACTGGACCACCACTCGCGGCGGCGTTCTTCAAACTCTCATCGAAGTGCAACCTCAAGTCGCTCCGCATGTCTATCGAGTTCACGACGATGGCACCGTAAAGGTCGAAATCATTGTACGACTCTCCCGACAATCTCTCTCCCGCGCGAAACCTGGCATTGGGCGCATAGATCGTTCCAGTGAGTCGGTCGTGCCCGATCATGGTGATGTTGGTGTTGCCCGGCAAACCGTAGTATTGAAAATTCCTCGCCGTGCCGGAGTTGAACACCGGCCCGAGGATGGTATTCGCCCCGCCGACGTACAGCTTGAGGCTCGCCCCGGGCGCCACGACCAGCGAGGTGATGGTGGCGTTTCCCGTGACATAGAGTACGGCATTCATGTTGTCCGCGACATAGACCGAACCGATCAGCGAGTTGGTCAGGTAATTGTACTCGAGCAAATAGTAGGTGTAATTCGTAGAACCGACCGACCCGGATTGCAGTGCCCGATCCGGCATCGCAAACGGGGGTTGCACCTGAACAAAATCCGCGTTGAAATCCCGGGTGACCAGCGTTTGCGGGGGGAATGAGTTCGTGTTGGCGGCGCTGAGGAACAGCCGACCTTTGATGTTCGCTTCATCGAAATTGCTTATGCCACTGCCGCTGGCGATGTCACCGTTCAT
Source organism: Verrucomicrobiia bacterium (assembly GCA_011525685.1). Classification (GTDB taxonomy): domain Bacteria; phylum Verrucomicrobiota; class Verrucomicrobiia; order Limisphaerales; family JADLHS01; genus WYBW01. The sequence goes on along the minus strand of WYBW01000006.1, from coordinate 25,271 downwards.
GCCAGCCTTGCTTGGATCGTAAACTCCGCCCGGGCCGCTGGAATACAGGCTGGTCGAATCGAAACTGTCGGTTACCAAATCCTTGCCGTTCATCGAGATCGCGCCCCGCACGGCGGCGCCCAGGCTGAACAACGGCGCCACGGTGGTTCGCACCTCCAACACCCGCTCAATGGTCGCCGAGAGCGTCGGCACGGCGGTGTAACCGGTCGCGTAAATGATCGGCGGACCGTCCTGGGTGTAGGCCACGGCGTACTCACCCTCGAGCCAGCGCCGCGGCTCCGGCAGTTGGTAAGTGCCGCCGACCAGATTCCAACCATTCCCTTCCGGCACTGCGCCGCTCAACCTCTTGGAGTTCAACTGCGCCAGCGCCTCCTCGACGCCCGCTTCGGCCATCGTCAGCGCGGAGTGCCACGCCTGCGAGCGGACAACCGAAACATACTGCGCCCGAATCAACAGCAGGTAACTGGCGAGCACCAATCCCAGTCCCAGCGCGATGAAGAGCGTGATCAACATCACGCTGCCTGTTCGTCGGCAAGATCGTGGTTGCCAGGTGATCATGGCCAGATTCATGGTGTGGCGCGCAAAACCACCCGGGCGGATTGGACACGTTCGGTGTTCCACCTGCGGCCGAGCAGGGTGCGCGAGCATTTCCAATTCATCTCAATCATCCGGCACAGGCGCAGGTCGCTGGTGGGATAAAACAGGTTGTTCGACCCGGACATAGGCGTGCGCTGGTAGAGGGTGAAACTCCAGTCGTCACATTCGGTCAAATAAGGGCGTGCCGGCTGACCGTTGATCTCGCACTCCACGACCCGGTCTTCCGCGTACCAAGCCAACGTGATGGTGGTGCCGTTCAAGGCGTTCGTCAGTTGCAGCCGGCGATCCGCGCCCAGATTGTTGGTGCTGACCACGCTCGTGGCCTGCCGCAGATCGCGGGTGATCCGGTCCAGCGCCATCCGGTTTTGGGCCTCCAGTTCGGCGTAGTTGCCCATCGCCGTGAAGCTGCGCAGCGCATACACGCTCAACACCGCCACTACCGCCAGCACGATCCCGCCGATCCCCAAGGCCACCATGGTCTCCACTAACGTCATGCCTTGGGCGCCGCCCGCGCCAACCCAGCGGCGCGGCAGGTGACCGGACGGTTGGAAGTGCAGTTTCATCGCCCCACGATGTAGTTCTGGATGCCGTGGCGCGCGACCAGGGTTTGCATCCGCCGGCCGCGCACAATCGCCGCCTCCCCGTTGTAGTTGGTCCAGTAAACCGAAACCGTCACCAACCGTAGATCATTGGAATAGGCGGCAGGGAAATCGGCTGGCGCGGTCACGTTCACACTGCCGGCATATTTCACCCCTCGGCCCTGCTCAACCGGAGCAGCCGGATCGAAGTAATCGGTAAAGGTTGGCGGCACATACGCCGAGTCCTGCAACTGACTCCAGGTGTAGAGCCGGACCGATTCGAGGCGTTGCAACAGAATCTGCGTGGCCCGCAGATTCTCCCGCGCCAATTGGACGACGGCGAAACCCGAGCTGAATCCCGCATAGAGCGAAACCATCATCGTGCCGACGATCAGCACGGCGATGATCGCCTCGGGCAGGCTGTGGGCCGCCGTGTACCGGCGCGACCACGACTGGGCGGGCTTCAAATTCATTTGATCTCCGGTGACACGGGAATCCCCGTGTCGGGCTGGTTTGTTGCAACGCCGCCTTTTAACACAACCCCGCCGATTGTCAAAGCCCTCGCAACCCCCCCCAAGCGGCCTTCTTGACCCACGGGAGCCGGCGTGCTGTAATCCTTTGCAGTTGGATTCGGAAGAATCAACCACCGCTTCGGACCCAGAGAAAGGCCGTCACCATGGCTAAAAAGAAAACTGCTTCAGCCACCAATCCGGGAAAACGCACCCAGCACTTCGCCTTCACCGCACCCGAGGCGATGAGTGTCCAATTGGTCGGCGACTTCACCCACTGGCAGCAGGACCCCATCAACCTGCAAAAAGACCCGGATGGCGTCTGGCGCATCGTCGTCGAGTTGAAGCCGGGCACGTATCACTACCGGTTTCTGGTGGATGGCCAGTGGCGCGACGACCCCGAGTGTGCGTTGTATGTCCCCAATCCGTACGGCAGCCGGGACGCCGTCCGGGAGGTGAAATGAACCGCGGCGTGGCGCTCAACCACCGGCCACAATTTTCACGATCTCCAGACGGTCGCCCGCGTTGAGTTGGCGTCTGGAGAATTCGGAAGGCGCAACCGCTTCGCCATTGTGCTCCACGACGACGCTGCGCGGCAACAGCCCCTGCGCCACGAGGAATTGTTCAATCGTGCAGGGCAGGTTGGCCTCGGTTGGGCGGCCATTGGCGACGATGCTTTGTGAATTCATGAGAATTCAAATTCGTTGTGCGCAAAACCTCACGCCGTCAGTGCCGCGTCCCAATCCTTCCACACCGGCTCATAGCCGAGACGGCGGATGTGCTCCGCCACTTCGCCCGCCGGACGTTGGTCGGCGATGTCAAACTGCCCGGTGGCGTGCCGGCCATCGCCATTGGTCGCCCATTCGCTGGAACCGGTTTGCACAATCCGCCCGCGGACGGTCTGGTGAAGGTGCTCCTTGCCCGCGCCGGTGTAGCCGCCCGGCTCGGTGTGGCTGCCCGCGCTCATCAAGGTGATGCCCAAAGGGATCAGACCGTCGCGCAGCTTCGCGGGTTCGCGCGTGGAGAGCACCAGCCCCACGTCCGGAAACAGGATGCGGAAGGCGCAGACCAGTTGCACGAGTTCGCGGTCGGAAACGTGTGTGAGCGGTTCAAACTCGCCCGCGCAGGGACGCAGCCGCGGCAGTGAAATGGTGAGATAAGCCTTCCAGCAATTGCGCAATAGATACTCCGCGTGCGCCGCCACGCACAGCGCCTCGTATTGCCAGTCCGCCAGTCCGTACAGCGCCCCGATGCCGATGCGCCGGAAGCCCGCGGCATAAGCGCGCTCAGGTGTTTCGAGCCGCCAGTCGAAATTCCGCTTCGGCCCCGCGGTGTGCATTTCGCTGTAAACCGCGCGGTCATAGGTCTCCTGATATACCACCAGCCCATCCGCGCCGGCCGCGACGAGCGGGCGGTAATCCGCCGTTTCCATCGGCCCGACTTCGAGCGAAACGCTGGGGATCTCCGCGTGCAACGCCGCCACGCAATCACGCAGATAGTGGTTCGAGACAAACCTGGGATGTTCTCCGGCCACCAACAGCACGTTGCGAAAGCCCGCTTCGGCGAGCGCCCGCGCCTCGCGCAACACTTCGTCCACGCCCAGCGTGACACGCAGGATGGGATTGTCCCGCGAGAAGCCGCAGTACTTGCAATTGTTGATGCACTCGTTGGAGAGGTAGAGCGGCGCAAACAGTCGGATGACCTTGCCGAAGCGCTGCTGCGTGAGCTGTTGCGAGCGACGGCCCAGCGTTTCCAGGAAGTCGGCACCTGCCGGCGAAATCAAGTGTGCGAAGTCCGTCAACGTCGGCGACGATTTCATGAGACTTTCGCGCACCGCGGCAGAACCGACCTCCCGCGACCGCTTCACGAGCGAAGTCAGCGGCAGCGCGTTGAATTCAGAAACAAAGCTCACAAAGCAAGGCTAACAAACGCGCGCGGAATGTCGAGGCGGGCCAGGTGGAGGCCTGCGCTCCGAGTGAACGCGCGGTGCCTTCGCCAAAAGCAGATCCTGGCGGTTCCCGTTTCCGCATCAGTCTTGGACCTCAACCCACCAGCCCGCGGGCCCTGTCGGTCGCCCCAAGAAAAAGGGCGCTGCAGTGCAGCGCCCGCGGTAGGGTTGGCACGGAGAACTTACTGTTCCAAAATCGTCAGCTTGTATTCGGGCGAAGACGCGCTGTCATTCTGCGGCCCGCCGAAGGCGTTGTATTTGAAATCGAACTTGTAATGGTAAAAAACCACGTTGGTCTGCGGGCCCACCGGGATCAGACCCTCCCAGCGATTGGTCATGAGCGGTGTGGGTCGCATCGGGAAGACGTCCGTTCCCACCACCACAAAAGGTTCGATGGTTTCCCATCGCAATGATTGCTGCCGGGTGTTGAGCGCCACGGAAACCGGATAAAGGTTGTTTGGGTTGCGAACCTGATGCCGCGCCGAGAGGTTGGTAAAAGTGGCGGTACAACCGGTCAACAACCACGGCAGCAGCAAAATTGGCAAAGCTTTCTTCCACATATCGAAGGCAGCGTTACATGAGGGCCGCCGGGATGTAAAGTTGGATTTCGGCGGCGCGGCGATTGAACCTGCGCCCGGCACACCGTGGCGCATCTCAGTTTATTGCAGGCCGGGATCGCCAATGTAGCGCAGGTTTCCCAACCTGCGGTATCGCCGACTTCCAGTCGGCTGGCCAAGGCACGGCGTGGCAAGCCAGGCGTCCGCAGCGTTTGCGGATTGGAAATCCGCGATCCGGCAGACTGGAAGTCTGCGCTACGGCGCCGCCCCGGTGACACTCACCAAGAAAGTGGGATGCGCCCGGCACACCGCGACAGTTCGTTTTGCGTTTGACCCGCCGGACGAAAGCCGGTTAGGTTTCGCCCCTTGTTCTATTTTCCGTTTTATGATCGGGACGATACGAAAACATTCAAAGTGGCTGTGGGCGGTGATCATTGCCGTCACGGTGGTGGCTTTCATTTATTGGGGCGCGGGGCCGGGTTCGAGCCTGGACCGTCCGGGCGGGGGCCGGGAGAACCTTGGAAGCATCAACGGCCAGCCCGTGACGGTTGACAATTACACCGACGCCCGGCGCGAGGTTTACCTGCGTTACTTTTTCCGTAACGGCCGCTGGCCCGATCGGGGAGGCAAACGATTCGGTTTCGATGAGGAACAGGAAACTTTCATCCGTTTGGTGGTCATCCAAAAGCTGGAGGACTTTGGCATCCATCCCAGCAGCGAAACGGTGGCGCGCGCGGCGAGCCAACTGTTGCGTTCTTTCAACGGCGGCAACCCGATGCCGCTCGAATCGTTCAAGCCGGTGCTGCAACGGGCGGGGTTGACCGTGGCGGACTTCCAACGCTACCTCCGTCACGAGCTGGGCATCCAGCAGTTGATCGCCGTGGCGGGGATGAGCGGCGAACTGGTGACGCCGCGGGAGGTGCGCGAGTTGTACGCGCGGGAGAACGAGGAACTGGCCGTACAGGCCGTGTTCTTTCACGCCTCGAACCATCTGGCCAATGTCACGGCCACCCCGGAGGACATCATGCAGTTTTACACCAACCAGATGGCCCGTTACCGGCTGCCGGAGCGGATTCAAGTCAGTTTCGTGCGGTTTCCCGCCACGAACTTCTGGGCGGAGGCGGTGGAGGAAATCAATCAGATCACCAATCTGACCGAGCGCCTGGAAGCCGCCTACGAGACGCGCCGGACCAATCTGGTGAATTCGACCATCACGCCGGAGGAGGCCAAGGAAAACATCTTGAAGGAAGATCAGCGGCGGCTCGCGTTGTCCAAGTCGCGCCGGCAAGCCAACGCTTTCGCCTCGGAACTGTTCGACATGATGCCGGTTCAAGCCGCCAACCTCGAAATCCTCGCCGCGAAGAAAGGGCTGACCGTGGAAGTCACCGAGCCGTTCAGTCAGGACGCCGGTCCGAAAGAGATCGAGGTGGGCCAGGAATTCGTGAACGCGGCATTCAAATTGACGGACGCCGATCCGTTTGCCGGGGAGGCGATCGTTGGTTTCGAGGAAGCTTATGTCATCGCGCTCAAGGCGAGGTTGCCCAGCGAGAATCCGCCCTACGCCGCGGTCCACGACCGGGTGACCGAGGATTACCGCTTCATGGAAGCGTTACGCGCGGCGCGGCGGGCCGGTGACGGCTTCTATGTCACGCTCACCAACGAACTTGCCGCGGGCAAGGAGTTCTCGGCCATTTGTGCTGAAGCGGGCTTGCAGCCGGTCACGCCCCGGCCCTTTTCCCTCAGCACGACCGAGCTCCCGGAGATCGAACCGTACGTCAATCTGCAGCAGTTCAAACAGGCCGCCTTCACGGCGTCCGTGGGCAAGCCCAGTCAATTCTTCCCCACGCGCGACGGTGGGTTCATTGTCTTTGTGAAAGCCCGACTGCCGCTTGACACCGCCAAGATGGACGCCGCGATCACGAATTTCACCCTGGCCGTTCGCCAGGCGCGACAGAACGAGGTGTTCAACGACTGGTTCCGGCGCGAACTGGATCGAGGTCTGCGCGACATCCCTTATTTCAGCCAGCAGCGGCAGCAACAGGAGCAATCACTTCCGGTTGGCGCGCCGCCCCAGTAACGCGGCCCGCCGCCACACCCCAGACTTGCAATCACAGCGCGGAAGGCCGACGGCCGCGGGGGGCTGAAAGCCCGTGAAAAACTCAGGAGACGGCAAGAGAAGTCGCTGGCCGGCCTCCACAGGCTCACTTGAAATGGAGACTCGTCACGTCCTCTCCCGCGAAGGGAAAATCTCCTTGTCGGACAGTCAACCCACCGCCCACTGGAGGATGGCTTTCTGGGCGTGCAATCGGTTCTCGGCCTGGTCGAAAATCGTTTGGGCGTTGGCCTCGAAAGTGACCTCGTCAATTTCTTTGCCGCGATACGCCGGGAGACAGTGCATCACCAGCGCACCCGGACGGGCCAGTTTCACCAGCGCGGTGTTGATCTGATATTTGGCCAGCGCCTTTGCACGACGCGCCGATTCGGCTTCCTTGCCCATGGACACCCAGACGTCGGTGTAAAGCACGTCGGCCCCGCGCGCCGCCGCTCTCAAATCTTCAGTGCAAATCACCTTGCCCGCCGCGCGTTGGAGCAGGCTGGCGGGAGGTTGAAAGGGCCTGGGCGCGGCGATGCGCAGTTCGAAGCCCAGTTTCGCCGCGGCAAAAATCCACGAGTTCGCCACGTTGCACGCCCCGTCGCCAATGAACGTGACCACCTTGCCGGAAATGGAACCGAGTTTCTCTTCGATCGTAAAAATGTCCGCCAGAATCTGGCAGGGATGTTCTTCATCCGTCAGCGCGTTGATGGTCGGGATGCTGGCGTAACGGGCGAACTCCTCCACATCCGCCTGGGCGAAAGTGCGGAACACCGCGCCATGGACCATCCGGCCCAGCACGCGCGCCGTGTCCTTGATGGGCTCGCCGCGGCCGAGCTGAATGTCCGCCGCGCTCAGGAACATCGGCCGTCCGCCGAGTTCATGAATGCCCACCTCGAACGATACCCGTGTGCGCGTGGAGGACTTGGAAAAGATCAACGCCCAGCTCTGACCCGCCAGCGGTTTGGTCCTGTGCCGTCCGCGCGCGCGTTTCATCGCGGCGGCTTCGGAAAGAATCTTCCGGATGTCCGTCCGCGCAAGGTGCTCAATGCTCAACAAGTCTTTCATGGTCGTGCCCCCACTGGATTTCAAGGAACGAAAGCCACAATTCCAACCCGGAAGTCGAGTTCCAAGCGACCTTCTCGAAAGAAATCCAAGCCCAGAAGACCGTCCACGGTGGCGCTCGGCGGCAGCGTGTGGCTGAGCACGGGAAAACTGTCTCGATCATGTCCCCAAGCCCGGATTCTCATGAGCCGCGGCCTGACCACAAACTCGACACCGCTTCCCGTGGTCATCTGAACCCGCTCCTGCGACAGTGCGGGATCGTAGCCGAGGGCCGCAAGATGCACCGGGCGGATTAACGTGCTGGTCGCTCCTGTGTCGAGTGCCAGTCGCAATTGAGCCTTTCCGCTTGGACCTGTTATTTCCGTCGGTACGATTACCAATCCCTGCCGCCCGTCGAAGCGCTGCGTCATAGCACGACGGCCACGTCATCGGGCAGGCGGCCCGTGTAACAAACGGCATAATGCCTGGGACGCAAGGCCAGCAAAGAGCGATCCACCTCGTCACGATCCGGACTGTGAGCGAGCACATGTCCCGATTCCACATTCAATTCCGGGTCAGTCACCGGGTCTCCAAGGAGAACCCACTCGGAATCGAAACGGGCTTCGATTTCCGCAATCGTCATGATCTCATTCATCACCTTCCGAAGTTAACAAACTGATTTCTGCTTCACAAACGACAAATCCGACCCCAAATCCTTCCGGTTCAAATCCCGCTTATCACCGACTCGATTATGCCCAACCCTTCTTCCGCTTCGCCGCGGCTCAGGTTCAACGCGGGCAACAGGCGGATGATCTGTCCACCGGCGGGAATCGTCAGCAAGCCCGCCGCGTGCAGCAGATTGGCCAAGCGCACCGATTGTGTCTTGTTTGGATCTCCTGGGAGATTCGGAATCTGCGGGGCGAGTTCCACGCCCAGCATCAGACCCAGACCGCGAACGGATTGCACGGCCTTGGGGTATTTCCTCGCCAACTCCAAAAGGCCGGCCTTGAGGAATTCACCAACCTCGCGAGCGTTGGTTTCCAGTTTCTCCTCCCTGACGACTTCCAGAATCTTCAACGCCACGGCGCAGGCCAGGGGCGAACCGCCATAAGTCGTTCCGTGCGTTCCCGCGCCCAACAAATCCGCGTACGGTGCCCGCACCCAAAATGCCCCCATGGGGAAACCGCCCCCCAGCGATTTCGCCATCGAAATGCCGTCGGGCAGAAACTCGTCACCACCTGGAACGCGCTCGAGTATCCGCTGAAAACTCTGAAACCTGCCGGAGCGAAAATGTCCGCATTGCACGCCATCCATCAACAGCAGCAGCTTTTTCTCGTCGCATAACCGGCGCAAACCCAGCAGATACTCGGGCGTGGCCGGCGTGACCCCGCCCTCGCCCTGGATGCCTTCGATCAGGATGGCGGCGGTCGCCGGGGAAATGGCGTGGCGCATGGCTTCGAGATCGTTGTAAGGCACGTGCCGGAAACCCGGCACCATCGGCTCAAACCCCTTCTTGATCTTCTCCTGGCCCGTCGCCGCAATGCCCGCCAGCGTGCGGCCGTGAAACGAATTGAGCGTCGTCAGAACTTCAAAGCGCCCCTCGTCGTGACCGAACTTGCGGGCGAGCTTGAAGAGACCCTCGTTCGCCTCCGCCCCGCTGTTGCAAAAGAAAACCTTCCCCGGCCCGAGCAGGTTGACCAACGCCTGCGCGAGCCGGCCTTGGGGTTCATGGTAGTAAAAGTTCGAGGTGTGGATGACTTTTCGCGACTGCTCGACCAGCGCCTCGGTGATGGCGGGATGGGCATGACCCAACGCGCACACCGCTATGCCGCCGCCCAGGTCGAGATAACGTTTGCCGTTCACGTCAAAGAGATGGCTGCCGGCGCCGTGACTGAAAGCGATGTCGAAGCGCCCGTAGCTGGGCACGACATGCCGGCTGAACAATTCGCGGATCGTCTCGAATTGATTTCGGACCATCGGCGGCGGTGGCGGAACAACATCTTTCATTGGCAAAACTGGATTGGCAATCTACGAAGGCTTCCCTTCTGCAACGATCGCGGGCGAATCGTAAGGCGAATTTCGCAAATGGCAAATTTACTTGTCGGCCTGGAGCGTGTCCCGCGTTTCGCGGCAGGGTGCGGCCACGGCAGGATTCACGGCCATGTCGCGAAGGGAGTGTGCGGCACTCAGTTTGAGGGCGCTCAAGGCAGAATGGTGATGATCGCGCGCCGGTAGGCGAACAAACTGGGCGTGCCGCGGTCCTCGACTTCGAGAATGACATGAACGGTCTCGGGCTTGGCAACGGACGGCAACCGCAGGCTGGTCGTGGGCCCCCGCCCCTCGCTCAACGTCACCGTCTCGGGGAAGCGCCGCCCCTTGGCGTCGCGCAGGCTGCTGGCTTCGGGATAAATCCACCAGCGCACCTCGAAGGAGTCACCGTCCGGATCGCGTGTGCCCTGCGCGGAGAGCGTCACTGTTTCGCCGGCCTTGGCGGTGATCTCCAGCACCCGTTTCGAGGTGTCGCCATTTAGTGCGGCAACGGGATTGTGGTTGGCCTTCTTGAATTCATCGGCCACGCACCAGTCCAACCGCGCGGCGAAGTCGTGTTGAAAATGCTCGCGCCAACGCCAGATGGTGGCCATGTCGGTACATTCCGTCTGGCCGTTGTCGGCGGTGACGGTGTCGCGACTGTCCTGGTTGTTGGTCCAGATGGGGCGCGTTTCCCCGTAGGCCTGGTACAATGCGTAACGTCCACCCCAGCCGCCGTGAGCCGGATTGAGTGACCAGCCGAGGCCGTTGTTGATGAGGCCGAGAAAGGAGGGCGTGTCACCCTCCATGATGTATTCGAGCTTTGGGTAAAGCCCGCCCAGCGGGCCGTGATTCCGGATGATGTTCTCCTCCAACCACGGATTGTCCACGAGATCAAACTTGTGCCTCGGTCCGTTCTTGTAGTGGCGGTCGCCGCTGATGCCGGTCCAGGTGGCGCGCCAATACTCCTTCCAATCCGTACCGCTGGGACTGACGATGTAAAACAAGCCGGGGAACTCGCGCCGCAACCAGGGACCGGAATCGTCCTGGTCGGAGATCGTGTAAACCCGCAACTTGGCGACCAGGGTTTTCAACGCCTCCGCCGAACGCTCCTTGCGCGCGTCAGAAAGCGCCTGTGCCAGCGTATTCGCGCCGCCCCATACGCTGACCCACAGCGGACGCTCGTCGGCCCGGTCCGCGGCCGCCAGCAGCAGCCTGGAGCCGGCGCTGGATTTTCCGTCGCCCACCGCCGCCAGGCCGTAAGTGGGTTGTCCCACGGCCGTGACCACGCGCAAGGTCTCCGCGGCAGGAAATCCGGGAGCGTGCTTGAGCAGGTTCTCGCGCACCTGTCCGTAGGCCTCGAGCTGGCGATGGATCAAATCCACGCGCGTGGTGTTTCGCAACCAGGTGGAGGTGGTCGCCACCAGCCCCTCGATGTCATACTCGTTGGCATAAACCAGAAAGCGGACCATGGATTCCTCATCGTCCGGCTCGTTCGAGATGTCCGTGAGGACAAAAACGCGGGCCTTGGGATCCGGCAGCCAGCGTGATTCGACGGCGGATGAAGACGCGCCTCCGATCATCAGGACCAGCACAAGCAGCAAGGTGAGCGCGGTGTTGGTTTGGTTGGTTCGCGCGGGTCGGCCTTCCATCGGTGAGTTCATGCAAGTCATGGTGGCAGAGTGATTGTTCTGTCAGAGCCTATGGCCGCCCGGCCAGCCCAGCCAGATTCTTCAACAAGCAGCGGGGACGCAGGGACTCGCCGCGGCTGGAGTGATGGAAAGTCGGACGTGTCAGAGTCGAGGTGTTCATGGCGTAGCATCCGCACTTTACCCATCAAGGTCGGCCAAGTTTCATGGTCGCGAGGCGATAGTAGCCGGCGGCATCGCGCAGGTCCACCTTGAGCGCGAACTCCACGGGGCGTTCGCCAGCAGATAACAGGTCGAAAAGGCCAAGGGCCAACTGATAGTCCCCGGGTGGGAGGTGCGCGGGCAACGCGAGTTCATGGCGCAAGACAATCGGCGCTCCGGGCAACCAGGTCTTGTCGGCGTTGGTCAGGGTGCCGACCCAGTTCGTGCCCCCACCGCTCAGTTTCACGCGCAATTCGTAGGGCTGATACGGCGGGGCAACACCTCGATTTTCCAGCGTCAAAGCGAGCGGCAGGTTTTCACCCAACCTGGCCGGCTCCGGCCATTCCACAGCCACCGGAAACAGCCAGTAACCACAGCGATTGAGCATTTCACGGGTGAACTCCGGGTTGTCCGCCAGCCACTCGTGCGCGTAGCCGTGATAGCCGATGTAAGTCGCGCGCAGCAGTTCGAGCGCGCCGCGGAAGTAGTCCGGGCCTTTCTTGCCCTGGCCGTGTTTGGCGACCAGCGAGTCCGGCCGGCCCTCCCAGTTGCCCAAGCGCTTCACCGTGCCGTAGTGCTCCAACTCAAACACCGTCGGAGTATGCCGATACGCGTCCGTGAAGAACTCCGGGCTGCGCACCGTGAACCGATCGCTCGTGCCCGCCAGGTAACCGTTCACGAGAATGCTGTCGTCGCGGTAGCTGATGCCATTGGTCAGCACGTAACGATGCAGCGCCTGCCGCTCGGCGGGATCGCTCAACGCATACACGAAATCGTCGGACACCACCAGTGGCGCGCGTTTGAAGTGTTTGAGATGCAAATCCACGTGCTGTTTGCGGGCGGCAAAGCCGACCTCCTTGCGACTGCCGGCCCAGCTATGGCCCTCGCCCCAATCGCCAATGCTGCCGATGTCCACGTAACGCACCCAAGGCCGGTGATCGTAACGCGCCGCGAACGCCGCGAGGAAGCGGTCCAGCTTGGCCAGAAAGATCGGATCGTCAAACACCGGCTCCCATGGTCCTTCCGGTCCGGTCGCCTGACCCATCCGGTAATGCCCGCCCTCCGCGCCGGCTTCCTTGACCCAACGCGGCGTGGCGAACTGTTGTTCGATCCGATCGGTGCTGGTTTCCTTGCAACTGATGCGAAAGGCGATGCCCAGTCCGTGCGCCGTCCACTTCTCGATGATCCGGTCAATCACCGCCCAATCGAACTCGCCCTCGCGCGGTTCGAGGTAGGCCCAGGCCAGGCGGAGGTAGAGATGATCCATGCCGGGGAACTCGAGCAGGTCGGCGTCGCGGGCGATTCGGTATTTGTTGATGTGATTGTCCGGGAAGTGGTGATACCAGCCCTTGTGCGGGTTCACGAGCACCCGCGTCGCGTCGTGGAATGGCGTCAAATCCTGCCGTTGCCAGGACCGCGCTTCCGACTGGGCGGCCATCAGGTTCAGCCCGCACGCGAATCCAAGCCAGATGACGAACCTGATCATATACTGTGTGGGAAAAGCATCACTTGTTTGCTGACTTGGTTGAGAACCGCTGGATGACCGGAAAGTCGCCGACCAATTCGAGCGTGTAGTCGGTCGTACTGCCGGGGCGGCGGAGGCGGACCTGTTCGACGTCCTGATTGTGCGGGTTGCAGGCCAGGACCAGGAGTTCCTTGCCGTCGGCGGAGAGTTTGGTGCGGACCAACGGCTCCTTGCGCAGGTTCACATAGCTGGGATAACGCTCGTCGCCGGTGCGCCAGACCTGGTGGCGCGAGGTCCACAACTCCGGCATCTCCCAAGCGGTGTCGGCCTCGATGATGTCCCTGTGCCGGCTGGCCTGCCACATGCCGAGGACGTGGTAGTTGTAGAAACCGAAATACTTGAGGTAGTAATATACCGGCGTCTCGACGCCGTTGAGCGTGTGCTTGGGCGGTTGCTCGCGCACGCGCCAGTCGGAGTAATCCGCCAGTTCCTCGGAGTAACGGGCGCCAATTTCCCAACATTGCAGGCCGTCCATCAAGCAATGCCCAAACAGCGAGAGGGCGTACGTGGCGGAGGCGGGCACTTGATGTTTGAGGTCTTCGCGCCGTTCACGACCACGAGCATCCGTGAAGCGATACGGTGAGAGCGGGTAGCCGTCCACGAACTCCACCTGAATCCAGGTGGAAAGGATGTTGGGCACGACAGGCCGCGCAAGCTTGCCCTGTTCCCATTCCTGGACGAAGGCGTAGAGCTGCGAGGGCTTGGAGTTGTTGAGCCAATAAACCGAGGGGTTGCCGAAGTTGAGGTCGCAACGGGTGAACACAGGATGGAGGTCAGCGTCCGGACGGTCGTATTTCTCGCGCCACTGTTGCGCTCCTTTCAAATCTGTCACGCCCGTCGGCTTGCCCTCCCAGAGGCTGTCAAAGATGCGGAAGGAATGTCGCAGCACGCCCACGCCCCAACAACCGACCAGCGTATCCGGACGGCGCGCGCGGACCTCTCGAATCAGGCCGCCGAAAGCGTCATACTGCGAGTCGCGCCAGGCGTGGTAGTTCGGCGCTTCGAAGTTGCAGATCATGATGGCGCACTCGTCGGCCCGGTGATGCCACGGCTCGATCTGCCAGTTCTTCGGATCGGTCGGGTCGGCTGAGAAGGTGTCCCGCGCGCCGTCGTGGGGAATCCACTCGTTGTCGCCGAACAGATGCGCGCGGCGGTCGCGCGCCCCCCGGTCGCCGCCGGGCGTCATGGCCGCGGGCGAGACGTGTGTAAACCCGAAGTCGTACATCGGACATTGACCGTTACGATCCCGCTGTCGGGCTTTGGCCGCGCCCTGCCAGAGGGCATACTTGCCGCGCGGCAGCTTCCAACCGGACGGAAACCAATCCCCCTCGTCGAAGTCGTAGGCCAGGCGGTTGGTGGGGACGCGGAACCAGGCAGGCAGGCCGATGGTCTGACGTCCGCCTAGCAGGAGAATCTCCTGGTAATTCTCCTTCACCTCCCACGGTTTCTCCGGATTGAAGAACTCGACGGTCAGGTTGACCGGCAGCCCGGCAAACTGCGGCGGAAAGGTGAACGCCTTGAGCGGCGTGGTCATCGGCGCACCCATGTTGAGAGTCCAGCGTTTGCCACAACCCGGCACTTGGTATGTGTCCCACGCTGTGTCCGTGACCGTGAGACCATCTTCGGCCACGACGCAGCGCATGGCCAGCTTGCCGGCATGATTGATGATCCCGTCGGTGAGTTGCGGCCAGAGTTTGATGGCGCCGGGCAAGCGGGCGGCGTTGTCGTAAACCAGCGGATTGTCCGGGGCGACATTAGTGCTGCGAACCGCCCCGTCTGCGATGGTGTGCTCCGAAACGACCGCCGGCACCCGCGACGCGAGACACAGCGCAACCAGGGACGTGATCATGAGTCGCTCAAGGTTCATGGGCAGGTTTGGTTGGTTGGAGAGTTCCTTGATCCTTCAGCCATTTCATGCGCTGTTGCCAGTCACGCAAATAATTTTCGCGCCAGCGGTTCACGGTTCTGGCTCCGGGGAAATTTCCCTCGCGCAACGCCGGATCCGGATGGTCTGTCCAGTACGGGAATTCCACGCGGGGTCGCACGAACGCTCCGCCCCAGCTTTCGCCTGCTGGATTCTCCGCATCGCCGTGCAGCAGATAGAGCACCGACGGCGTGTCGCCCATTTTGATGTCGGCTTTCTTGGTCGCCAGCAAATCGCCCAGCGCGCCGTGTCCTTTGACGTGACGGGCAATGAACTCACGGTTGCCCAGCTCGCCATCCTGCTTGCCACCGACATACATCCCGCGGAACGTCGTCTCCGCTTCGATCAACCACAGGTCCGAGTGTTGTTGAACCACGTAATCCCGCGCGGCCTGGTCGTTGCGCCGGTTCCACGAACTGATGAAATAGACCCGCAGCTTCGGCTTGATGTCGGGGGCGTCGTGCAGCGCCTGAGCCACGTCGGTGATCGAACCCCAGACCAGAATCCAAAGCGGGCGCGGATCGTCGGCCCGGGCGCGTTCAACAATCCACCGCGAACCTTCGGTGGGCGTCGAAAAGCCAGCGGGCGGAGCGGAATCCACCGCGCCTTGCTTGGTGATTGCGCGTAGAGCGTCGGGCGATGGAAAACGCGCCGATTGTGCTCGCAGTTTGGAATAATCCGCCGCGTAAGCATCCAGGACTTCGAGGATGTGTTGCTTGCGACCCGCGTGCGGCGGCGAAGAAATCAAGCCCTCGGTGTCGAACAGGTCCGCATAGACCAGGTAGTGAACCAGGGACTGGAAATCGTCCGGGTCCGATCCGCCGATGTCCGTGGAGACAATGACTCGAAAGCGTTCCCCGGCGAGCGCGCCGCCGGGCGGGCCGGCGGATTGTCCGGCGTGGGCGCACAGCAGGCCCAACAGGAAGGTCAGCAGTAATACCCGTGGATTCATCGCCGTCCTACGGCTTGCCGCCCGCGAGGCGGTAGTGGGTCATGGATTCGTAGAAGTCTTTCATGATCGCCGAGCGATCGAAGTTTTCCCAAAGAACGATCCGGCGCGGGTTGTCCGGGCGCTCGACCCATTTGGCGTCTTTGAGAATGGGTGCGGGCAGCTTCACGGCGCTGGCCCAAGCAGGGTTCTTGACGATGGCCACGGCTGCCATGTCGAACAACGCTCGCGACGGAGGATTGCCGTGAAGCTGGATGTTCTCGAACAAGCTCACGGCATAATCGCCGAACGTGTGGAACTCGCCGCCGTGCCGGCCCTTGACCGCCGGGGTGACCCGCGGCCCTTTGCCCGGCATGATCCGGCGAATGTCCTCCAGCGTGGCGCGCACGGCGTCCGTGCCGGAAGGTTTGCCGTAGCGGACAATGGCAATCTCAAAGTCCACGCCAGCGTCGAGAATGTAATTGAGCGACGGCTCGTCGTTGACCTGGTTGTATTCGCCTGGTTCGGGGTAATTGGATCCGAGCCAGACGATGCGAACCTTCGAGGCGATGCCCGGGTCTTTGGCCAGGGCGAGCGCGATGTTGGTCAGCTTGCCCACGGGTAGCAGCACCAGCCGGCGCTTGTCCGGAGCGTTGGCGCGTTGGATGATGAAGTTCACCGCCTCGGCGCCATCGTAGCCCGGCTGGCTCAACTGAGGCCGGATGGCGTCAAACGACCCGTCCGCGCCGCGGTACACCTTGACCCGGTCTTTGAGGCCGCACAGCTCGACCACCCGCGCGGCCTCCGCGTAGTGCTGATGCACATCGCCGCCCGCCCGGGTGCGATTGACGGTGATGCCCTCCACGTCGAACACATGGCCGTTGAAGAGCAGGTAGGCGATGGCGTGTTGGTCGTCCAATTCATTATTGGCATCGGTGTCCAGGATCACACGGATGCGTTCGGCAGCGGCGCGGACGGGAATGATGGCCACGGTCAATGCGGCCAGGATCAGAATTGAGAGGAGGAGTCTGGTCTTCATGCGTATGCGAATCGCGTTGTGGGCAGCGTAGCCCTTCCAAGCGCAAGGAGGCAAGTAAAGGAGGCAAAAGTGAAGGTGAGGCTCAAGCACACTTCGCCAGTCCGAATTGTGCGACGGGCTGAGCGGTTAACGAGTCTGCTTTGGCCGGGCGGCCAGCAGTTCATTCAGGTATTCGGCCAGTGCCGCGCTCACACCGGGTTTCTGGCGGATGAGGGTTTGCGCGGAATCGCGCCGGCCTTGGTGCCAGCGAGCACCTTGCTCCAAATCGAACTCGAGCCAGCCCTGGCCTTCATCCATCAGGAACTCGCCCAACCCCTCGACGGCGTAATACACCGCGACCAGGTCCCAACTGGGCCGCTGGCCGTCGAGGGTTTTCTTTTCGTAATTCCACAGCCAGTCCCGGTAGGCGGTCCGCACGATGTTGCCCGGCGGCGTGGCCTTCAATCCCTTGCCCGTCAAGACGTCCTCGCCGCCGTCCACGTAAAAGGCCGGCACAGGCAGGTTCTCCATCAGATGTTTCGTGTAGGGCGCGGTTCCGTTGAAGTAGAAGTTCCAGTCCTTGGTGAACCGCCGTTCCGCGTTGTTGGCCCCCAGCGCCCCCAACGCGACCCAGCGCCGCACCTTGCGCTTCAGCAGGTCGTGTCCGTTGAGCGGCGAATGGGCGTCCGGCTTCGAGACCAACAGGTCGTGGAGTCCCTTGGTGTGCCCAACCGTCAAGTAGGTGACACTCCGGTCCGGTTGCGCCGCCAGCAGCCGCCGATTCAGCGCCGTCATTTCCTCGGCGTCTCGGTTATGAACGATGCGGTTTCCGAAAGCGGCCTGGTCGCGGGCCAGCTTCTCGGCGGTCATTTTGTCCACCGGATCGCCGACGGCGTCATCGTGCGCGGCACCGACCGGAATGCGGGGCCGGCCGTAATGGATGTTGATGGCCTCCACGACAGCCGCGCCGTAGGGCACTTTGCCCGAGCTGTAAACGCAGCCGAGGATGTCCACCAGCCCGCGATCGGCATAGACGTGCAAAATGGCCAGTGCGCCGGCATCGTCGCAATCCGAGCCCATGTCGGTGTCGAAGATGACGCGCAATGGTTGTGGCGAGGGGTTGGTTTGGGCTTCCGCCGACGGGCCGCAAAGCAGCATCAGCAAGGCGACGAAACGGAGAGGTTTGTTCATCATGGTCGAAGCGCTATGCTCACGGCCAAGTGAGTAGCAAGGCGGTCTCGCCAGGGAAAGGCGATTTGAAATGGCTGCCGTGGTGGCCGTTCCCGCGCCGCGAAACCTTCGCCGGTGGGTGCGATTGAACGTGGCGTTCTGTGGGGTGGAACGGCTCGCACAGCGAGCCATGGTGCCGCGTGCGGCAGCGCAACCCTTCTCCGCGACGTTGCGCCCGCTCTGCGCGGGCGGAGCGCTCGCAGCGCGAGCACTGCCGCCACCCGGGTTGACCGCCACTTTCAATCGCGCCCTCCACCGGGACACGTCTTGCCATCCCCCACGACGGGTTTTAGAGTCCGGTCAAACCTCAACCAACCGATCAACCGCGGGCCATTGATGAACCGTTCGTCCACCGCTGACAGCCGCAACCGGAAGCCGACCGCGTCGCCGGTCTTTGTGACGACGCGCTGGTCGGTGGTGGTTTCCGCGCAGCGCAAGGATTCACCGGCGGCGGACGAGGCGTTGGAACAACTGTGCCGGGCCTACTGGTATCCGCTGTACGCTTACGTGCGCCGGGCAGGCCACACACCGGCGGACGCCGAGGACCTGACGCAGGCATTTTTCGCCCGGTTGCTGGAGAAGGACTGGCTGGGGGTGGCGGATCAGCAGCGCGGACGATTTCGCTCATTCCTGCTCGGGGCACTGAAGCACTTTCTGGCCAATGAATGGGACAAGGCGCGCACGCTGAAGCGGGGCGGTCACTTGCGATGGGTGTCGCTTGACGCGCCGGCCGGTGAAGATCGGCTTCAACATGAACCGGTCGCGACAGGGGCGCCTGACCTGGAATTTGACCGCCGGTGGGCGTTGACGTTGCTGGACGCGGTGTTGGCGCGGCTGGAGAAAGAATACGCGCAGGCCGGCAAGGCGAAATGGTTCGGGCAACTCAAGCCGTCACTGGGCAGTGACCGGGCGGAGGTGAATTACACGCAACTGGCCGGCGAACTGGCGATGAGCGAAGGCGCCGTCCGGGTGGCGGTTCACCGGCTGCGGCAACGCTATCGGGAACTGCTCCGGGAAGAGATCGCCCAGACTGTCGCCGCCGCGTCCGAGGTCGAGGATGAACTGCGGCAGTTGTTCCAGGCGCTGGCTGGCTGAAAAAGTCTGTAACAAACGACCGGCCATGCTTCATGCAAGAGTGACGGGGCGCCATGAGGGCGTCCCGGAAGCAAAGCGACCGTTATGAATTTGAGCAATGTAATCCACTGGGTCGTCACCCTGCCGCTGGTGGGGCTGGCGGTCATCGCGTTCCTGGCGTTGGCAGCAGTAGCCCTTTTCCCGCTGGTTCGCCGCCTGTTCCGAACCACGACCAAAAATCCGGACCGGCACACCATCCGGATCGAACCTCCAACGACCGGGTCGCCCGCCGCCCCGCCGTCTGGCGTCAATCACTGCCCGCGCTGCGGCAGCGCCCTCGCGCCGGGCGTGGCGCAGGGACTCTGCCCGCAATGTGTGCTGGCGGCCGGGTTTGACACCCAGGCGGACGCAGCGCCTAGCGGCGAGACGAGGTCCGATGCCAATGCCGTCCCCGGGGTGGCTGAACTGGCCAGGCATTTTCCACAGCTTGAAATCCTGGGACTGCTCGGGCGCGGCGGCATGGGCTGGGTGTTCAAGGCGCGGCAGAAGAACCTGGACCGCTTCGTGGCCCTCAAGGTGTTGCCGCCGGAGGTCGGGAAGGACCCGGCATTCGCGGAGCGATTTCAACGCGAGGCCCGCGCCCTGGCCCGGCTGAATCACCCGAACATTGTCGCGATTTACGACTTCGGTCAGGCCGGGCCGTATTACTTCTTCGTCATGGAGTTCGTGGACGGGGCGAACCTCCGCGAGCTGGAGCGTTCACGGCGGTTGAACCCCGAGGAAGCGTTTGCGGTCGTGCCCAGAATCTGTGAGGCGCTGCAATTCGCCCACGAGGAAGGCATCGTGCATCGGGACATCAAGCCGGAGAACATCCTCCTCGATGCGAAGGGCCGGGTGAAGATCGCCGACTTCGGCATCGCCAAGCTGGTCGGGCGCAAGGAGGACATCACCTTGACCGGCACGCGCAGTTTGCTGGGCACGCCGCATTACATGGCGCCCGAGCAGGTGGAAACGCCGAACAAGGTGGATCATCGCGCCGACATCTACGCGCTCGGCGTGGTGTTCTACGAAATGCTCACCGGCGAACTGCCGATGGGCCGCTTCGAGCCGCCTTCGCAAAAGTTGCAGGTTGATGTGCGCGTGGACGAAGTGGTGCTCAAAGCGCTCGAACGCGATCCCGAGCGGCGCTACCAGACGGTGAGCGCGGTGAAGACCGATGTGGAAAACCTCACCCACGGCGGCGTGGCAGTATCTCCTTCGACTGCTGTCGCGCCTTCGCTGGCCGCGACCGGGTCCAAGGCCGGCGCCCTGAGATATGTCAGCCAGGCCTGGCGCGATTGGTGGGCGGATCGCGCCAAGTGGTTTGCCATCTCCGTGCAAACCTTGCTGGTGATCGGGCACTTTGTCTGCCTGTTCGCCTTCTTCCACACCTCGATCAAGAACCATTGGGAAAGCGGCGGGCGGCGGCAGTTCACCTACACTGTGGGCGCGGCGGACCCCTGGTATCGGGTTGAAACGTATCCGCAACCCAACACCCCTTTCCGCTCGGGCGTGAACGCGATCAGCGGCTCGATGCTGTTCCTCGTGACGGGTTTCGCGCTTTACTACGCCTTCTGGCGGATCGAAAAGGCTCGCAAACCCAGGGTCGGTTGGTGGAGTTCGCCCGCGCCGATGGCCATCGGCTGGACGCTCTGGGCCATTGCGGCTGTGGGAATGGGCACCTGGTTCGGGCGCAACGCGCTCAAGGAGAATCTGGTGGGCGGCGGACTCCTGGCGCCGGAGTTGCGCGCCGCGATGGAGATCCGGGGTGTCGAGGACCGCGACGACGCCCTGCGCAAGGTGACATTGCGCGCGGCCCCGTCCGGCGACGTGGCCACGGTGAAACGCGCGATCGAAGAAATCCGCGGTGTCGAGGAGCGTGACCAGTCCGCGGCCGAAGGCGCCCTGATGCTCGCCAGGCTGCCGGCGTTCATCGTCGGCGCGGTGGAGGTCGCCGGATTGATTCGCGGCAATGAACTGCGCGACGTGACCCTGCGCCAGGTGGCTTTGCTCGCGGCTCCGGCGGGCGACGTGCCCGCGGTGAAACGCGCGGTCGAGGAGATTCTCGGCAACGAATTGCGCGACCAGACGGCGGCCGAAAGTGCGCTGGCACTGGCCAGGCAGCCGGCCTCCGCCGCGGGCGCGGTGGAAATTGCCAATCTGATTCGCGACACTTCACTCCGTGATGCCACGCTCGCCAAGCTGGCCAATCCGCAATGATCCGCCGCCGGCATCGGCCGGTGCTCATTTGAGAATCATCCGATACGTGCCACGGCTTTCGCCGCGACGTTACACTTTGTCCTCGGCGATGATTGTGCCCGCGTTCGCCGATGCGCAGGCTTTGTGCTCGCGATTCCTTCAGCAGAATGTTCAAGTGTCGGCATGAGCTTCTGGTGTCGCTTATGTCGTCTGGGTTTCGTCGGTCTCGGGTTGGCCTTTATCCATGCACCCGCGGTCGCCACCGAGTCGAATTCGGTGGGGTTCAAGCTGCCCGTGCTGCTGGTGCATTATTTCCCCACCAACGGGACGAACATTGATCGCCGGGCGACGGGCGATTGGGGCGAGTCGTTGGAATTCACGCGCGCCAAGACGCTACGGCAGACGGAGGAAATCATTCGCGCGCTGGAAGACGGTTCGCGCCATCAGGGCTGGCGCAGACCCGACGCCCCGCCGACGCTGCGATATCAGGTTGTTGGCAGCCTGGAATTCTTGCGCCCGTTGCCCACGCTGCCCCGATCAGGTGGCCGCGTGCCGATGACGGATTACAACCAGATTGCGGTGGAGGCGGATTTCAAGACGTGGGTTGAAGAACGCGGCGTGCGTGAGGTGTGGATCTGGGCCTACCACGGCGGGATGGTGGATTTGTGGGAGTCCAACATGGCTGGCCCGCATGGTGATGTGAGCAACAGCGACCGCAACCCGGACGACCTGCCGGTCCTCGCCCACACCTACACCGTTTATCACTACAATTTCCAGCGGGGCGCTTCTGAGGCGGTCGAGAATCACATGCACCAGATCGAAGCGGTATTGAATCACGTGGATGGTCGCGAGCGCACGCCGCCCGAGCGCTGGCCGGAGTTGCTGTTTTGGGGGCGCTTCGTCGGCAGCGACCACACGCACAAGATCGTGCGGCCCGGCTGCGGTTGGTCGCATTACCCGCCCAACGCCGAGAGCGACTACGACTGGGCCAACCCGCGCGCCGTCCTGACGGACATGAACGATTGGAAACCGGACGGCACAGGCCGCAAGGCGCTGATGGATTCGAGTCCGTGGGGCGGCAACAGCCTGCGCTGGTTCGTTTACTGGATGCAACACCTGCCCGGTCCCAACAACGGGCTGACATTCGAGGGCCGCCCGCTCCGCAACTGGTGGGTCTTCATCGGGGACTATGACCGCGCCCGGGCCGCCGGTTGGAAGTTGACGGAGTGAACCCGCCTCGCGCGCGCCGCCGGCTTGTCCGGCCTGAAGTCCGAAGTTCAAAGGAATTCAGATTATGCGAATGCCGTCCTCTCCTGCGGCCTCAAGTCGGGCTCGTGCCGGGCAGGGCGGGGGCGAGTGGCCCAAGGCGACCTGCGCTGCTCCGACATACGGGACTGTCGCCGCTTGACTCGCGAGGCCTGCTGAAGAATGGCCGTTCAGCGGCGAAAGGCCAGGAACGTGTAAGCGGCTGGATTGTGCGTCTCGGAACAGCCGACGCGCTGGCGGAGATAAGAGCCAATGTGCAGCGGCTGCACCGTGAAACCGTGTTGTTTGAACAGCGCCTCCGTCTTCGCGAGACTCAACGTGTTGATGTGATAATCGGCGACGGGCCGCACGACATGGTCGGGCATTTCGTCCATCTGGAAAAAGTGAACGCACAGTCCGTGTCGCGTCACCCGGCACAGTTCGGCCAAGGCGCGTTCCAATCCTTCCAGCGAAAGGTGCTCCAGCAGGTCGTGGACGAAACACAGTTCAAAGGATTGATCCGCCGCCGCGATCTCAAAGACGTTGCCAACTTCGAAGCGCGTGCGCGGAAAAGAGGACCGCGCGTTCGCCACGTTTTTCTCACACAGATCGAAACCGCTGTAATCCATCAGCCGCGCGAGGCCATACGCTTCCAGGCAGCGATAGTCGTTGGCCGAGCCGCAGGCGGGTTCGAGCACGGAGAGGCGGGTCGGGGATTCGCGAGCCAGGGTCGCGGCCCAGAGTTCCTGAAAACGGTTGAAGCCCGGGTCGCCGGCGCTGCGCGGCTCGGAACACCCTCTGCAAAGTGCGTTTGCCGGCCCGGCGAGAAATTCCAGGAGGTAGTTGGGAACGGTTGTTTCGCCGGCGCGCGCCGGCAACGAGGCGAAGGTCTGCCGGATGAAGCCCGGCATCTCCACGCCTTCGGCATTGTCCGCGCCCAGCTTCAACGCGTGGAGCACCGCCTGCCGTTCCTCCTCGCCGCCGCCGCGTTTTGCCAGTTGCGCCAGCCAGTTCATCGTCGCGGCGAAGCGCAGTTCATGCAGCATGAGGTCCTCGAACCGGTTTCCAAACAACGTCGCGAGGAGGAAGTGACGCGACAAGATACTCTGCACATTGATGCGCGGGTCTTCCACGTCGGCTACGAGGTAATCCCGCAGGAACGGCTCGTCGAGGCGCATCCAGGAGCGGACCAGCCGTTCAGTCTCCTGTTGCAACGCCTCGTCCATGGGAATCGCGGAAGCCGGATCAGACGGGATTCAGGATGCCCCCTTGGCCGCAGTCACGAACGCCCGGACTTTGGCCGGATCTTTTCGTCCGGGCGCGGATTCCACTCCGCTCGAAACATCCACGCCGAACGGCCGCACCCGGCGCACGGCCTCGGCCACGTTCTCCGGCGTCAGGCCGCCTGCCAGAAAAATGGGTTTGCCGGACTGCTTCGCCGCCAGCGCGAGGTTCCAATTAAACGTCGCGCCCGTGCCGCCGAACTGCCCGGCGGAGTAGGCATCCAGCAACCAGGCGTCGGTGGCATAAGCGGGCAGTGCTCGTAAAGCGGCCGCATCGCGCACGCGAAACGCCTTCATGCTCATCACACCGAATTGGGTGCAAAACTCCGGCGGTTCATCGCCGTGAAACTGCAGCAGCGTCACGCCACATTCACCAATGGCGCGCCACACCAGGTCTTCTGACGGATTCACAAACACCGCCACCTTGACCACGAAGGCGGGAAGCTGGCGCGCGATCTCCTGGGCGGTCGCGATGGAGATGTGGCGCGGGCTTTTCTCGTAGAACATCAACCCAATCATGTCCGCGCCGGCCTCGGCGGCCGTCAGCGCGTCGGGCGCGGTGGTCAGGCCGCAGATTTTGACTTTCACACTCATGTGCTTGCTGCAACCAGCGTAGGCCAAGGCAAGGCGGCGGACAATGGCTGAGTCCGACCCTGGCTGGCCCTCGACACACGCACGAAAAAAGGGACGGCGCAAAGCCGTCCCTTTCGCACAGAACTCGGTGGTGATCAGTTGCTCCCGGATTTCTTTTCACCGCGTTTTTTCTCCCCGCCGGGCGTTCCGCGGCCCTGGCCGGGCTGTTGTCCCTGCTGCGGGCGCATTTTCTGCCAGGTGGCGTATTGGTCGGCGGTGAGGATTTCCTTCATCTTCTTGTCCATGTCCGCGCGCAGCGCCTGGGCCTTTTCGCGGCGGTCTTCCGGCGCGGCGTCCCGCAAGGCGCGCATCTTGTCGGCCTGCTCCCGGAGGGCCGCCTCGACTTTGGGCTTCTGCGCGTCGGTGAGCTTGAGTTCCTCGGACATGCGGGCGAGGCGATCGCGGGCCGCTTCGCCGCGCTGACCGGCCTCCGGCGGGCGTTCGCGTTTGGCATCCTTCTTCTCCTGCGCGTTCAGAGCCGGACCGCCGGCGAGCATCGCCGCCGCCAACGCGGCCAGCAAACCAATCTTGTGAATCTTCATAAACTGTCTCCGTCTTGCTTTTGTTTGCCACTGGCCGGGCCTTTGTGGCCCGGCAACTACACTCTCTGAGACGCCGCCCGAAGCGAATGGTTACAGGCGGGTTGGCTTGCCGCAAATGTCAGGGCTGAAAAGCCGCCAGCCGAGCATCAATGCGCCGAGGGCGAACAAACCAAGCGTATGTGGTTCAGGGACCATGACAATGTAGAGATTCCCGATCAGTTCCTGGTGACCAATGTTCGGTGACGGGAAAAGGCCGCCGTCACTGAAGGTTAAGCTCCTTATTGGTGTCGGCGAGATGAAGCCGAAAAATGTGGAGTTTGGATTGGTTGCGGCAGTGAAAGTGAGAACTTCTCCGCTGTCCAGTGTTAGAGTTGCCGTGAAGGACGAGTAATAAGGCGACAGGAAGCTTGAGTAATCTCCACCGAAAG
>WYBW01000050.1 GCA_011525685.1 Verrucomicrobiia bacterium | reverse complement strand
GGTGAGAACGCCGAAGCGGGCGGCGTGAACAGACAAAAATCCGGCTGAGATCACGCGTCAAATGGGAATACCGAGTCATTAGAATGAGTCGGGCCTCAAAAAAGGCCTTTGTTCAACAACCTGCTAAGGTCCGCCTCCGGACGCGCTGCCCTCGCGGGCGCGGTAGAAACGCCGCCCGCCTGGAGACCACAGGCCGTCATCAAATTGGAAGCTGGCAGCAAAACCGGTTGCGCCCGCATTGGCGACCCCGCTGGCGCGCGGCAGCCAGAACACTGCGCCGCCGGCCAGATCGTCGGTGGATTCGACGGTGTAAAAACGGTTTCGCTCGCCGGTAACGGTGACGCGCACGGAATTGTTTGGTTGCGCGGCAATCTGCAACGAAGGCTGGATCGGTGTGCCGATGGTCTGCAACTCGAACGTGGTCACACTGAAACGACCCGAGACCGCCATCGCGCCCGGATACGTGGTGGTGTCCAACTGGCCGAGTTTCGCGAACAACACTTCGCCGCGATACCGCCGGCCTGGGGCCAACGTAAATCCGGGAATTATCACCGAGGTGTTCGTGCCATTGAGCGCGCCCGGCTGCCCAACGTCTGGGGTCTCAAAGACGCCGCCGGAGAATTCATCCTCGGTGTAGATCTCGACCATGATGAAATCATTCACCGTCCCGCCCGCGAAGGCGTTCCACGAGAGGACAAACGCATTGGTGGGATTGACCGACTGTGTCGAGGCAAAGTTCACGATCTGGGGCGCGTTGGGATACGCAACGCCGCCCAGGTTCAGGTGGAACGTGCGCGTGCCGTCACGCACGGTGTCGAGGCGCACCACATAGTCGCCCTCGGGAAAGAACAAATCCACCTGTGACGGAGATGAATACTCCGCCTCGAAGTCCAAAGCATCGCCTTGGCTCAGCTCGGGTGTGGCCGTGCGGCCGTTGGGGAGCGTCAGCAAACCATTGGTCACGCCGTTCAGCGTGTTGAGATCGGAGGTCAGGGCGAATTGATATCGCTGGAGGTCCTCGGCGGTGCTCGCGGTCTGCCGAAAAAGTCGCCCCTTGACCAGCCCCATGAACCTCAGGTCCGTCACTCCCAAGCCAGTGGCGCTTCCGGTTTGAAACGAACCGCCCTGGGTCGCCAGGACATTGCCCGCCTGGTCGCGCAGGTTCAACGGAGAACCGGCGGGATTCAACTGCCAGTTCACAACCGTGTGGAGAGGCAGGCCGGGCGGGTACACACAGAACAACGTCCGACCATCCGCGCTCCACGTGTAGCCGACCTGACCGGCATCGAGGTTGCTCCAACCGACCGACGAAGCGGGCGAAAGCGTGGTGTTCATGCGTTCATTGAATCGGAACGCCACCACGGCCGAGCCCGGCACATCGGTCTGCATGTTGAAGGGTGTGTATGCTTCCAGGAACGGTGGCAGAAGGTCGGTGCCGCCCGTCGTGCGCGCCACAAATCTGGTCTCGCAGACAAACGCGGCCACACCGGTCACACCACTGCCGTAACTCGTGTCGTCAAAATCCACGATCCTCGCAAACAGCAGATTGCCGCGATACCACCTGCCCGGCAGCAGCGTCCCTGCCGGAATCAGGACGGACGTCGAGGTGCCGTTGAGCGAGCCGGGTTCGCCCGGCCCGGCGGTCTCGAACACCAACATGCCGGTGGCGATGTCCTCCAGTTCCACGAAAAGGAAATCCGTCGCCAGGCCGCCCGCAAAAGCATCCCATGTCAACGTGAAATTCGCCCCGGCATTGATGGTCCGCGCCGCGCCAAAATTGCTGATGCGCGGCGGATTCGGATACGCATCCGTCGCGGGCAACGTCAGTGAAATCGTCTTGTCGCCATCGTGCCGGGTTTGCAGGAACACCGTGTAAGTGCCATTTGGGTAATTGGTGTCGAGATCGGATTTGAACTCCGCGCCGTCGGAAAAATCGCGGACAAAGCCTTCGTCTTCGAGCGCCAAGGGGCGCATGCCTCCACCGGGCAGTGTTACGGTGGCGTTCGTGACCGCGTTGCTGCTGGCCAGGTCCACAAACGTATTGAACGCAAACGCCGGCCCCTCATCTTCGCCCGAGTCCACCGCCAGCATGGGCGCGGCGGGATGGACCTGCTCGAATCGCTGCAACTTAACAACGCCGAAAAACTCCACGTCCGCGCCGCCCGCAGAGAGAGCGGCTGCCAGTAGAACGACCGTGGAAAGGAATTGGTTACGACCGAACCAGTGGTGTTTCATAAAATCTCCATCTTCTGACCAAACCAACCGTTTGCTAACACCAAACCCGGTGGAACACAAGAACCCAGTGGGGCATTGACCAGTGCGACATATCATCGTGCATAAGGTAAAACCAAACGTGACAGCCTTGAACGAGGCATCACCTCCTTGTTCTTCGCGCTATCCGCTCTGAAGCTCTGGGTCGCTCTCATGACTTGCCACGGCCAGATGCTTGATTGAGCTTGAGGTGGTTCATCAGCCGGTGCGTCATCTCCTCAAACTCGAAGTCATGAAAGCCGCGACCCTCGCCGCGCCGCTGACGGCCTTGGCCTGCACGCCGCGGCTGCTGCTTTGGGCGGATCGTCCGTATCCCCTTTGGTATCTGGAAGCCATCCTCGTGCTGGGCGGTTTTGTGTTGTGGGCTTTTGTGTTTGCCTGGCACCCGCCGTACACCGGCCGACCAGTCTTCACGTTCAAGCCGCCTGCTCGCGCCCTGCTTGACGCCACCGCAGCGGGCGTCCTGATGGGGCTGGTGCTGCGAACCTTCGTTGATCCCTTGTTCCGCCCAAGCTCGCCGGAGGATTATCCCGCCGACCTCCGTGAATGGTTTGCCATGACGCTCTTCAGCCTCGGTTTCTCGCAACTCTTCCTGGTCTTTGCTCCGTTTGCCTGGTCCATCCGCCTGTCCCGGCGGCGGTGGTTTGCGGCGCTGTTCACCGTTGCTTTCGGAGTATTTGTGCTGGTGATGAAGTTGCGCACATCGTCCGCTGAACTTGCCCCGGCGCTGTTCGCCCTGCTGTTGGGTGTGCGCGCCGTGACGGCGTTGCTGACGGTCTGGTTTTTCAGCCGCCAAGGAGTGCTGCTCGCCTGGTGGTGGGGACTGCTCCTGCAAGCGCGACATCTGTTGAGCCTCTCAACCGACTGAAGCTTCCGCCAACGCCCGGCCCGCCAGCCAGCCGGTCGTCCAAGCGGCCTGGAAATTGAACCCACCGGTCAGGCCGTCCATGTCCAGCAGTTCGCCCGCAAAGTACAGCCCCGGACAGCGCCGGCTTTCCATCGTTTTGAAATTCACTTCGTCCAACCGCACGCCGCCGCAGGTCACGAACTCCTCCTGATTCAGACTCTTGCCGCTCACCGGAAACTCCGAGTGCAGCAATTGCTGGATCAACCGGTGTCGCGGCGCGCGCGCCAGCGCCGACCAGCGGGTGTCGCGCGCCACCCCGGACGCGAGGACGAGTTGCTCCCAGAGCCGCGCGGGGAGGCTGGCTGGGGGCGAGTTCACGATGAACCTCGCCGGTTGCGAAGCGCGCAGGCGCTCGAATTCCGCCGTGAGCAACTCCGCGTCGAGATGCGGCAGCCAGTTCACCCGCAACGGAAAGTGATAGTTCAGCTCATGCAACGTGCGCGCGCCCCAGGCCGACAGCCGCAGGATCGCCGGTCCGCTCAATCCGTGATGGGTCACCAGCAACGGGCCCTGCTCCCGAAGGTCCGTGCCGGGAACAGACGCTTTCACCGATTCCACCGAGATCCCCGCCAGGCCGTTCAGCCACGGAGTCTTGATCTGGAACGTGAACAGCGACGGCACGGGTGGCGTCAACGTGTGCCCCAACGAAGCCGCCAGTGCCCCCAGTGCGGGCGTCCGACAGCCGCCCGTGGCCAGCAGGAGACAATCGCAGCGCAGCGCCGAGCCGTCGGTCAGCGCCAGTTCAAACGCACCGTCCGGGGTTTTTGAAACGCGATTCACGCCACGATTCAGGCGCAACTGGACGCTGGTCGCCCGGGCCGCATTCAGCAGGCAGTCCACGATGGTTTGCGAAGAGTCGGTCACGGGGAACATCCGCCCGTCGTTCTCGGTCTTGAGTGGCACACCATGAGCAGCGAACCAGGCCACCGTGTCGGCGGGCTGAAACCGGTGAAACGGCGCGATCAATTCCTGGCCCCCGCGCGGAAATCGGGCTGACAATTCCCGCGGGTCGAAGCAGGCGTGCGTCACGTTGCACCGCCCGCCGCCTGAGATGCTCACCTTGGCGAGAAAGCGCGGTCCACGTTCGAGGATTACGATTTCATCGGTGCTTCCGGCCTCGGCGCAGGCCACGGCGGCGAAGAATCCCGCCGCCCCGCCGCCCACGATGCCAATGCGCCGCGCTCTCATGGCGGCGACCATACCGCAATGGCGGGCGCGGTGACAAATCGCTAACAAAAGCCGGTGAGCCGGAGATTGAAGATTCCGAGGAATACTGCGAGTGCCTCGCGCGGACGTTGGGCGAAGAGTGCGCCGCCTGGGCGCGACTGCCGCGCAAGGAGCGCGAGCAGGTACTCCGCTGGTATCATGAGAATTTCAACACCCCGGATGATCTCGCCATCTGGCCACCGGAACTGGATGGTGGCGTCCACAATGCCTGAGTTCCACGACGACGGGAGCAAAGGTTCACCCACGAAACTTTCCCATTGGCTTGGTTTCGTGGCCGGGCTGGACGCTGGGGCGGTGGCTTACCAGCCGCCGGGTAGGCAGGGCGGCTGGTAAGCCGCCTTTCCAGGGGACCGGCAGCCTTTCAAGAGCTGAGGCGTGCCTTCCGGTGTCTGGAGTGTTGCAATTGGATTACACCGGAGTAGGTTGAAGTGCAGTCAGCGCAGGTTGTTCTTTCGGTGCAAGCGTAATCCGATGAACTTTCTCTGTCAGATCCGTCCTGGCAGCAGTGACCCGGAATTGCTGGTCGGCATTCTGGGCGTTGGGGTGCTGATTTGTGGCGGCATCTGGGGGCTTGTCCTCTGGGTGCGCCGGGCGAGCACGTCACCGGACCCTTGGGATCGAAGCATCACGGAGGAATTGGAGCAGGAGCAAGCGGTCCAGCTTTGTCACCGTTGTCTGGCGGCCCAGGAGTCTTCGGCGGACTTCTGCCCGGCTTGTGGCGCCCCGGTGGGCCAGTACACCAATTGGCTTCCGTATCCCTACCTGTTTTCGATTGGTCACACGTTGCGGATTGGGACGAGCGGCGAGTACAAGCGCACTCGACTCACGATCTTTGGGTTCTTCCTGCTGGGTCTGGCGGAGTACGCGGTGTTTGCCCCGGTGTACTGGTTCATGGTTCTCCGGCGTCTGGCCAAACCCAACCCGCCCACCACGACGTCTCCTCAAGCGCCAGACCCCCGCTCCTTGCCAGGCGTCTGAGTTGGCGGACGGGTGGCCTTGTTCACCGGCCAGCGTCGGCGTTGAGACCTGCCATGGCCGCCTTGCTCTGGCAGTTTCAATGAATCGGCTTCAGGCATCAGTTTCAACTCCTCGAATTCGGCAAAACGTTGACGGGTCGTCACGCGCTTGTCACGCGGTCGGGTAAGGCTTTACGCGGCTTCAAAAAGCTTGCGCAGCAACCCGAAAAGATTAAATGAGCGCGCTACTCGATTCACCGATTCGATCCGCACGCCTGCTGGTCGGCGGCACTGCGGATTATGTCGTGCGCCTGGCGCAGTCCGTTTCCGACGTAAACGCTGCCCAGGCCCTGCGCTTTGAAGTGTTCAACCTGGAACTCGCCGAGGGCTTGGACGAATCATTTCACACCGCTCGCGACGCCGACCCGTTTGATGCCGTGTGCGATCATTTGCTGGTGGAGCATCGGCCCGGCGGTCAGGTGGTGGGCACTTACCGGTTGCAGACCGGCCGGATGGCGGCGGCCCATCGCGGTTACTACAGCGAGCAGGAATTCGACTTCCGTCCATTCGAGAAGGTTCGTGAGCAGATGATTGAACTGGGGCGCGCCTGTGTCCACCGCGCGCACCGGAATCTGGTGGTCTTGGGAATGTTGTGGAGATGCATTGCCGACTACGCGCGCCAGCGTGGCGGGCGCTTCCTGTGCGGTTGCAGTTCGCTGTCCACTCAGGACGCGGCTGTGGGCGCATCCGCTTATGCCGCGCTGTGGCGACGGCATCTTGCGCCGCCGGAGTTTCGCACCCAGCCTCTGGCTTCCCACGAATGTTCGCTACACCACCTGGCGGAGGAGCCGCCGCACATTCCGAAACTGCTCCGGGCTTATCTTTCGCTGGGCGCGAAGATCTGTGGTCCGCCCGCTTTGGATCGCAAGTTCAAGACGATTGACTTTCTGACCTGGCTGGATCTGGAAACGCTGCCGCCGGTGGTGCGGGCGCGGTTCATGGGTTGATGGGTGAATCGCTCTGTGGTGTGCGAGATGGCGGTGGCTCCGAAGCTTGGCCACGCCACGCCCGGCTGATAGTTTCCGGGCCGATGCGCAAAGTCCTGCGGTGCGTGTGGCGTTCTCTCTGGCTGGCGGCCGCCATGTTGGTGGCCGTTGGCGACTTTCTCCTGACCGCTGCCCGCCACGGATTCCGGCTGAAGCTGGCAGTGCGGACCCGACTGCTGCAACGCAACTCGCGACGCGTCCTGGCTGTGTTCGTCGAGAGAGTCGAGGCCACCGGCCCCCGGCCCGAGGCCGGATTGCTCGTCTGCAATCATCTGAGTTACCTGGACATCTTGTTGCTGGCTTCCCTTATGCCGGCAGTGTTTGTCTCGAAGCACGAGGTCCGGCACTGGCCGGTGCTAGGATGGTTTGCGCGCATGGCCGGCACGATTTTCGTGCGGCGCGACCGGCGCGGGGACGTGGCGCGCATCAACGAAGAGATCCGGCAAGTGCTGCGCGATGGTCACCTGGTGGTGCTCTTTCCCGAGGGCACCACTTCCAATGGCCGGGAGGTGTTGCCCTTCAGGTCGTCGTTGCTCGAGCCCGCCACCGGGTTGGATCAGGCCTTGTTCGTCGGCCACATCGCCTATGCGATACGGGAAGGCTCATTGGAAAACGACGTGTGCTACTGGGGCGACATGACCTTTTTCCCGCACGCCGTAGGTATGTTGACCCGACCGCGCATCGCGGCGCAGGTGCGGTTCAGCCGTGTGGCCAGCCCGGAGCGCGACCGGAAGGAGCTTGCGCGCCAATTACATGCGGAGGTGGTTCGTTTGAGGTTGCCGGGCCAGGATGAATAGTCCTGCCGTTCGAAGCGTCTGGAAAATTGGTTTTGAACAACGCGGCGGGTTTGATTAGTGTACCGCCCACTTGAAACGATGCTTATGAAAAACTCTCTGCCTGCCGGTTTCCTGCCGGCCCTGGTGGTCGCCATCGCGCTTGGCGCCCTGCCTCTTTCGACTTCCACCACCGTCGCTGCCGAGAAGGAGGTTCTCGCGCTGAAGCTGCCCGCGCCGACCTTGAAAGGCACGCCGGAAGACCTGCCGGTTGGCCCGAACCTGGAGCCGCTCCCGGAAAAGCCACGCCCGCCGTTTCTCACTGTCAAGGGCGTCAAGAACGTCGCCCTCGGCAAGCCGGTCATCAGCAGCGTCAAACCCTTCAGCGGCGAATTGAGCCAGGTGACCGACGGCAAGAAGGAGGCGTTCGATTATGACGCGGTGGAAATGAGACGGGGTACGCAGTTCGTGCAGGTGGACCTGGGCGACATTTACGAAATCCACGCCATCGTGATGTGGCACGACCATCGTTACATCCAGGTGATGCACGACGTGATCGTGCAGTTGTCCAACGATCCCGAGTTCAAGAGTGGCGTGACCACGGTGTTCAACAACGACGTGGATAATTCCTCGGGCTTGGGCGTGGGCACCGATCGCGAATACTTTGAGACCCACGAGGGCAGAATTGTGGAGGTCAACGGGGTGAAGGCCCGATACGTGCGAGGTTACACGAAGGGCGGCTCATTGAGCGCGCTCAACTGCTGGCAGGAGTTGGAGGTTTACGCGCTGCCGGCCAAATGAACCGGTGGGGCGCACTGGCGCTGCTGCTGATTTTCGCGGGAGCGCTCGCGCTGCGGCTTCCCGGACTGGAAGTCCGACCGCTCCACAATGACGAGGCGATCAATGCCCTCAAGCTGGCGGTCCTTTTGGAGAACGGCGAATATGTTTACGACCCGGATGAGTTCCACGGACCGACCCTCTATTACTCCTCGCTGCCTTTCCTTTGGCTGAGTTTCGCACGCACCGCAGCGGAAGTGCGCGAGGTCACCCTGCGTCTTGTGCCGCTGGCGTTCGGCAGCGGGTTGATTCTGCTGCTTTTGCTGCTGGCCGATGGCCTTGGTCACCGGGCACTGCCCTGGGCCGCCGCCTTTACAGCGGCCTCGCCGGCGATGGTTTATTACAGCCGGTATTTCATTCATGAAATGCTGCTGGTCTTCTTCACGTTGCTGACCATGGCGGCGGGATGGCGTTATTGGCGAACCCGGCGGGCCATTTGGGCGGCGATCACCGGTCTGGGACTCGGGTTGATGTCCACGACCAAGGAAACTTTCGTCCTCTCCCTGGCGGCCATGGGCTTGGCGGTGCTGGCAACCGGTTGGTGGAATGAGTGGCGGCGGCAACGTTCGGCAACGGGGACGACCCCGTCGGCTGGCGGAGGCCGGTCTCCGTTCAGCCTGCGGCCGTTGATGGCTGCGTGTGACAGGAAGCACCTGCTGCTGGGCGGACTCGTGGCCGCAGCGGTCTGGCTCGTGCTGTTTACGTCCTTCTTCAGCAACTGGCGCGGATTGGCAGATTCGTTCCTGACCTACCTGCCGTGGTTGCAACGCGCCGGCGGAGATTCGCCCCACATTCATCCCTGGTATTTTTACTTCGAGCGGCTGCTGTGGTTTCAACGGCCAAAAGGGCCGACTTGGAGCGAAGGCTTGATTCTCGTGCTGGCGCTGGTTGGGAGCGCGGCTGCCTTTTTCAGCAACCGCACCCTCCTCGGGCACACCACGCTGGCCCGCTTCCTGGTGTTCTACACGGTGATCCTCACCGGCATCTACACGGTGATTTCGTACAAGACTCCCTGGTGTCTGTTGAATTTTCTGCTCGGCATGATCCTGCTGGCGGGCATCGGCGCGGCGGCGCTGTGGCAGCTTTGCCGGTCCCGATTGGCGCGCGCCCTTGTGCTGACGGTGCTGGCGGTCGGAGGCACGCATCTGGTCTGGCAGGCGCGGGCGGCCAGCCAGACTTACGCGGCCGACCGGCGAAACCCTTATGTGTATGCCCACACTTCACCGGACCTGCTCCGGTTGGTCGAGCGTGTCGAAGCCGTGACACGGGTGGCGCCCGAAGGTCGCGCGACCGTGGTGAAGGTGGTTTCCCCGGACAGTTACCTGCCATTGCCGTGGTATCTGCGGCGATTGCATCACACAGGCTGGTGGGACGAATTGCCCGAAGATCCTTACGCGCCGATCATCATTGTGGCGGCGAAACTCCGCGCCGCGCTCGACGAGAAATCAAACAAGGCTTATCTGATGACCGGCCTTTACGAATTACGTCCCGGAGTGTTCCTCGAGTTGTATGTCGAGATTGAGCTTTGGAAGAAGTTTGTCGAAACCCTGCCGCGCGACCCGGAGTAGCGGATGAATCCTGACATGGTGTCGCCACATTTGTGCCTCCGCAGCGAGTTTCGGTTTGCTCCGGCTGCGCCCACCCGGCACTGTGACAGCAACGCCTCAACATGAAAACCAACAACGCGCCCGAGCCTCGACCAGCTCATGTCTTGAACTCCAGCCTCGCCCGCATCTCCATCGCGCTTCTGGTGGGATTGGTCAGCCTGGAGTCTTTGGCCGAGCCGCGGCACGTTTACCTCACCTGGCAGGGGGATACCAGCCGCACCATGACGGTCAATTACCAGACCTTCGGTTCACCCCAGGCCAGCACGGTTTATTACGACACGAAGTCGCGGAGCGGTCGCCACGAAGAGTACCGTTTCATGGCCGTCGGCTACTCGCACCAACTTGAGGGACTGGAGGACGGACGATGGATTCACTGGGTTGAACTCGCCAGTCTTACTCCGGGTCAGACCTACTACTTCATTGCCGGCGACACGAAGCACGGCTTCAGCGAGGAGCGCAAGTTCAGCACCATCCCGTCCGGCTCGAGGAAACTGCGCTTTGTGACGGGCGGCGACATGGGCGTGGGACCTGCCGTCGCGGAACTGTTGCAGCAGGCAGCCCGGTTGTCGCCGGCATTTGGCGTGGTGGGTGGCGACCTCGCTTACGCCAATGACGTGCTCACGAACTACACCCGCTGGGATGCCTGGCTCGATCATTGGCGGACCAACATGGTGACGCCCGCCGGCTGCACCATTCCCATGGTGCTGGCCATTGGCAATCACGAGACCAAAAGCCGCATGCCGGCGTCGCCCACCAACGCCCAGTTTTATTTCACCTACTTTGCCCAGACGCGCGACCGCAGTTATTACGCCCGCACTTTCGGGGACAACATCGCCATGTTCCTGCTCGACACCGGCCACGTCAGCCCGCACGACGGCGAGCAGGCCGCGTGGCTGGACGCCCAACTCACCGCATACCGCCACGTGCCTCACCGGTTTGCGGTGTATCACGTTCCGCTCTATCCCAGCCACCGGGCCTATGACGGCAGCGCTTCGGTCAAAGGCCGACAAACCTGGCTGCCCATTTTCGACCAGCACCGGCTGACGGCGGCGTTCGAGAACCATGACCACACCTTCAAGCGGACGCATCTGCTGCGCGAAAACAAGCCCGACCCAAACGGCACGCTTTATCTGGGTGACGGTTGCTGGGGCATGGGGGTGCGCAAAGTGGACGAACAGCGTCGTTGGTACGAAGCCAAAGCGGCCAGCCTGCAACACTTCTGGTGTGTGGACGTGACCCGCAACCGTGTGGAATATCGGGCTGTGAACAAAGAGGGAAGGGTCTTTGATGTCTATCCGCCCAATACGGCCGGAGCGAGAGCGGCGGAAAAGGTCTATGAAACGTTGAAGGACTCCAAACCTTAGAACGTTTCCATCAATCATGTAGCGTATCCTGCGTGGAAAAAGAATCCATGGCAGTCGGCGGGTGTGACGGCGGCGAACGCCGCGCCGGCGGCCTTGTGCAGTTGGCGTGCATTGCGGGGTTCC
>WYBW01000049.1 GCA_011525685.1 Verrucomicrobiia bacterium | reverse complement strand
TGAGAAACATGCCGG
The DNA here is from genome assembly GCA_011525685.1 of Verrucomicrobiia bacterium. Lineage (GTDB taxonomy): Bacteria > Verrucomicrobiota > Verrucomicrobiia > Limisphaerales > JADLHS01 > WYBW01. Next base: position 117,874 of record WYBW01000049.1, on the reverse strand, counting down.
GAGTTTACCACGGGCGGGGGTGCGTCCAGCAAGGGGGCAGGTCGGCCCACAGGCGTTTTGAGGAAACGCCCTCCTATCATTCAATCACTTGCGCGCGAAAAAATCTGAAAACCGGCAAAACGTGCGAAGGTCGGGCCAGTGGCGACATGGGAAGATGAAGACCTTCAGCAGCGCCGAAGGGATCGAAGGCGTCCGTGTGCTGGGCTTTGTACAGGATCACGACGGAAACCTCTGGATCGGCATGAACGCTGGCGGGCTGTATCGCCTGCGCGAACGCCGGGTTCAGTTGATTGGCCGGGAGGATGGTTTCGAGTCGCCCAATACGACGACAGTCATCGAACAGCCGGACGGAACGATGATGGTCGGGGTCATGGGCTCGACACTGCACCGGGTCAACAACGGAAAGGCGCAGCCGATTCGGGTTGGAAGTGATGGTGAACCGTTTGAGCATCCGACCGCGCTTGCCAGGGCGTGCGAAGGCGGCGTGTGGGCGGGAACGTTTTTTGGGACTCTCCCACGCGTATTCGATGGCCAGGTTGTGCAACGCGTGGGTTCTTCCAACGGCACGCGCACATTGCTCGTGGACCGCGAGGGCCGGTTGTGGCGCGTCACCCTCGGGGGAGGGTTGAGTGGCTGGAACGGCACGCGGTTCGTGACCCTCACGACCCGCGAAGGGCTGGCGCACGACGCGGTGGATCAGTTGATCGAGGACGACTTCGGGCACCTCTGGCTTGGCACCCGCGTGGGGTTGGTGCGCCTGTCGGTGGCACAACTGCACGACTTCATCGCCGGGAAGGTCCCCGGCGTCACCGGAACGCTCGTCGGACGCGACGAAGGATTGCTGCGCCCAAATCTCTGGACGGAATATCAGCCCGCGAGTGCAAAGACCCGTGACGGACGACTCTGGTTCTGCACGGGCAGCGGGGTGGCGGTGCTGTACCCGGGGCGTTTTGAGAAGCCTGCCGCGGCGCCCATCGTTCACATTGAAGAATTGCATGTGGATGGTCAGAAGCAGGTCGTGCAGCCACGCGCGGAATCGGGACTCAGCATTCCTCCCGGAGGCGAGCGTGTCGAAATCCTCTACACGGCCATAAGCCCGTCCGAACCAGCGCAGGTTCGCTTCCGTTATCAGCTTGCAGGATACGATCGCGACTGGGTGGAAGCCGGGCGCTCACGGGTGGCCCGTTACTCGCACCTCCCGCCGGGCGGCTACCAGTTTCGCGTGATCGCAGTGAACAACGACGGCGTCTGGAATCATGCGGGAGCAAGGCTGTCTTTCGACGTGCGGCCGCAATTCTGGCAGACGACGTGGTTTCGCGCCTTCTCGCTGATCGGGTGCGTCGGCTTGAAGCCGGCGTTTTATTTCTGGCGCGTGCGACGATTGGAGCGCCGGCGGGCCGCCCAGGAGGCCTTCTCACGCAAGCTCATTGATTCGCAGGAGCAGGAACAGAAACGCATTGCCGCCGAGTTGCACGACAGCCTGGGGCAAAATCTCCTCGTCATCAAGAATCGCGCGGCCCTGGCGCTGACCCAAATGGACCAGCCGGAAAAAGTGGTTGCCCAAGTGACGGAGGTTTCCACCGTGGCCTCGGCCGCCATTCTCGAAGTGCGCGAGATTGCGCAGAACCTCCGTCCTTTTCAATTGGATGAACTCGGCCTTGCCAAATCCATCGTCGCCATGGCCCGGAAGCTGGCCGAATCTTCGGGCATCGAGTTTCGCGCCGAACTCGACGGCCTGGAGGGGGCCGTGCCGTCCGGGCATGAAATTCATCTCTATCGTGTCGTACAAGAGTGCTTCAGCAATGTGGTCAAGCACTCTCGCGCCACCGCGGCAACCATCAAAGCACGCCGGGAAGGCCGCACCCTCCAGGTTGTGATCCGCGACAATGGACGCGGCTTCCATGCCAGCGGCCCGGAGGCTGATCTCACCAGAGGCGCCGGCTTGGACAACATCACCGAGCGCGTCCGCACCATGGGCGGTAGCGTAAGCTTTCAGGCCCATCCGGGAGCGGCACCACCGTCGAGCTGGTTTTGCCGGTGAAATGAATCTCCGCCTTGCGAATCCGATGAGAATCGGATGCAAGCAGCGATTGATTCTGCGAAATACGTACCCCAGGCTGTCCGGCGAAAGCCAATGCGCTCGCCGCTGCAAATCCTGATTGCCGACGACCACCCTATTTTCCGGCGTGGGCTGTGCGAAGTCCTCGAGACCGACCAAGACCTGAGGCTGATTGGTCAAGCTGCGGACGGCGAAACTGCACTGCGCCTCATGGAGGAACTCCAGCCCGACGTTGCCATCCTCGACGTCAACATGCCCAAGCTCACGGGCCTGCAGGTCGCGCGGAAATTTTCCGGTCAGAAGGTGCTTGCGAGACTTGTCTTGCTGACGATGCACGAAGACGAGGACCTGCTGAATGAAGCTTTGAATCTCGGCATTCGCGGCCATGTGTTGAAGGAGAATGCAGTCGTGGACCTGTTGGCTGAGGTCCACGCGGTGGCCAGGGAACGCACGTTCATCAGCGCGTCGCTCTCGGGTATGATGCTCCGCCGCCGCGACGGTGGCGAGGCGCTTCGCCGTGAGAAACCGGGCCTCGACGAACTGACCCCGGCTGAACTGCGCATCCTCAAGCTCATAGCGGAAGACAAAACGAGCAAGGAGATTGCCGAGGCGCTCGGCTGCGCCGTGCGCGCGGTGGAAACCCACCGGCAGAACATGAGCACAAAGCTAGGACTCAACGGCAGCCACAGCCTCCTGAAGTTCGCCTACCACCACCGCTCACATTTTTGAGCCGAGTTCACCGGTATGCACCCGTGCAGCCTCTAATCCGAGCATCCCGCGACCGGCGCAAGCGCGTGATTGCCAGGACGCCTGTCCTACTTGGAACTCACATCCAGGCAAACAATCCTTGTGAGGTCGCGGGCAATCAGCCGACCGGCCGCGAGCGCCATCGGTCCCCAAGCCTCCCGGCCTTGCATGATCTGCGCCTCGCTCAACAGGTTGAATCGGGCGGGCGAGGCCTCGATCAGCCGCAGTTTTCCGGATTCCTGCAAGGCGAAGATCACTTCGCCGGCCATCAAAAGCGGACCCAGGCCAAATGTCTCCGTCGGGCCGCTGGCCCAAACCACTTTGCCATCAAGCCCGAGACAAACGAAGCGGCCGTCGGCGCGAATGCCGTACAAGTGGCCGTCCTTGAAAATCGGCGTGTGTTGCGTGGCGCCAAAGACACTGGCGGCAATTTTGAAAATCGTTTTCGGCACGAGCTTTCCATTCTCCTCCTCCAGTTGAAGCATCAGGCTGCCGGCGTTGTAGCCACCGGTGAAGAAGATCCTGCCGTCGGGCAGCGGGATGGGCGAAGGCACGGTGGCAATGCTGATCTTCCAATCGGGCGTCTCCCAAAGCAGCGTGCCCTCCTTCGCGTCCACTCCCACCACGCCTCCGCTGGCGCAATAGACATAAAGCCGCCGCCCCGCAAACTCCATCGGCATGATGGAGGAATGAGTCATTTTCCAGCCGCGCGGATTGGGCGTCTGCCAAAGCGGCTTGCCGGTGGCGAGTTCCACCGCCAGCAACAGCGCGTCCTTGCCACCGGGGGCGAGAATGACCTTGTCACCATCCACCAATGGGCATTGACCGACATACCATTCGGGGATGGTCGCTCCGAACTCGCGCACGAGGCTCACGCTCCATTTGAGTTCGCCGCTGGCGGCGTCCAGGCACAGCACGTGTCCCTTGGAGTCCAGCGCGACGACGAACTTGTCCGTCACGACCGGAACGGTGCGGGTCATGCCATGGTTGCGCTTGATGGTGAGCGGATAACTGAAGCGCCAGATTTCCTTGCCATCGCCCAGCGAGAGACAGCGCAGTGCGCTTTGTTTCGCGTCGCGGTCGTAGTCGAGCAGATAAACGCGGCCCTCGCGAATCGCCACACCCGCGTAGCCTTCGCCGGCTTCCAGGGACCAAAGTTCACGCGGGGGAGAAGTGGTCCAGTCGCGGGAGATCCTCGCCGGATCCGTTGAGATTCCATCCCGATTCGGTCCGCGGAACTGAGGCCAGTCGCCGGAAAGATCGGCCGGTTTGGCGGTGCCGGCGATGAGTTTCCCCGCGAGCACAGGATTGGCGCCGCCGCTTTCGCCACCGGGTGCGGCGTCCGTGCCGGGAATGCGGAGCTTGAGGCCCTCGCCCGTTCCGCTCGCCCACCACAGCGCGAGACTGACCAGCGCGACAAGCCCAACCAGCAGCGGCAGGAATTTTTTCCAATGGCCCATCATAACCCTGAATTGACGCTAGACAATTCAACCGCGCCGCACAATACCACATTCGCAATGGCGCAAAGCAAATTGCCCCCGAGATACGATCGTAATGTAGGTCCAAAGGTTTGAGGCGCGAAATTCCATCAGTACGAGATAATATGACCTTGCGCCACAGGGACAGGGGTTCCACCAGTCCTCCGCCGGCCCTCTCCCTCTCCCAGCGGGACAGGGAACAAGGGTGAGGGAGAGGCGTGCGATACGCAAAATCACTACCTGCGCTTGAAGACTGCAAATGAGAGGAAAACATTGCCGCGTCTGCGGGCATCGGGCCCTCGAACCACTCTCCCTTTCCATGAACCGTCGGCCTGTAACGCCGACTTTCCAGTCGGCGCGGAGGCCGGTTGGAAAACCGGCGTTACGCCCTTCCCCTGCGGTTCAAGGGCTCAATGCGCGCGCTCTTGCTCGGGGAATTATCACCCCGGCCCTCTCCCGCTGGGAGAGGGAGAATCATGCACCGCGTCAACACGTCGGTGTTTAATGTGGTGACGGCCATGACCGCGCCGAAAGATACTCGCTCCAATGTGAATAATCGTCCTTGTAAATGCCCGGGCGGTATCAAATGTGCCCGGTTGACTTCTCCGCTTGTCGCGACAAATTACAACGCATGATTTTTCCCAAGTGGATCTGTCCGCTCGTTTTGCTGTTATCGCCTGTGGCCGAATTGTTCGCCGCCGACTGGCCGCAATGGCGCGGGCCTCGGCGCGACGGCGTGTGCGATGAAACCGGATTGCTCCAACAATGGCCCGAGGGCGGACCGCCGTTGGTTTGGACCAGCACGAACCTCGGTCGCGGTTACTCGGCGCCCATCGTCGTGGGTCAACGTATTTTCCTGGCCGGCGATGTGGGGGAAGAGTTGCACCTCTTCGCACTTGATCTTGAAGGCAAACCCGTTTGGCAGGCGAAAAACGGCCGCTCGTGGAAAAGTCCTTACCCCGGTGCGCGGGCGAGTTGCACCTACAGCGAAGGACGGCTCTACCATTTGAACGCGCATGGCCGCCTTGCCTGCCTCGACGCCGACACCGGCCAGGAATTTTGGTCGGTGAACGTGGTGGAACGCTTTGACGGCAAAGTCATTCACTGGGGCTTGAGCGAAAACCTGCTCGTGGATGGCCCGCGCGTGATTGTGACCGCCGGCGGCAGCAAGGGTCTCATGGCCGCGCTGGACAAGAAGACGGGCGAAACGGTCTGGGCGAGCGACCCGTTGCGCTTGGGTGAAAGCAGGCTGCCGGCCCACGAACGGCTGTCCGAACCATTCGGTGAAGTGGACAACGCCAGTTATGCTTCACCCATTCTTGTGACAGTTGGCGGGCGGCGTCAGATAGTGAATTGTTCGCTCCGGCATGTATTTGGCGTGGACGCGGACACCGGCCAACTGCTCTGGACGCGCCCGATGCGGACTCGCTACTCGGTCATCGCCATGACGCCGGTGCTGGTGGGTGACAGCATTTTCGTGACGGCACCGCATGGCGAGGGCGGCCGGCTGTATCGCCTTCGCGCCAACGGGCCGCGCCTTGAACTCGAATCGCTTTGGAGCACACAACTTGACGCCTGCCAGGGCGGCATCGTGTATGTGGACGGAGCACTCTACGGCGCGATGTATGACAAGGCGAGAACGTGGTTGAGCGTAGATGCCCGCACCGGCACAACCCGGTATCAGCTCAACGATTTTGCCAAAGGGTCAATGCTGTACGCGGACAAGCGGCTTTACTGTCTGAGCGAACAAGGTGAAGTTGCGCTGCTCGAACCGCGAGCGGACCGCTTCGAAGTGAAAGGCCGCTTCAAGCTCGTGCCCGAACGCAAAAGCGACGTGTGGACGCATCCCGTGATTTCCAACGGCCGGCTTTACCTTCGCTACAACGAGACGCTGTTCTGTTACGACGTGCGGAAATCGGCATCCGTTACTCCCTGACCCATTTCCCGTTTTCCGGCGCAAAATCGCTGGTTTCATGCATCGGTTGTGGCTATAAAGCGGTCGAGCCGACGACGTCTGACGGTGGCGGTTCGACCTTGCATGAGCCGATTTGTCAATCTGGAGTTCGGTGACGAGCACGAGGACCAATCGCGCGGCCAGCCCGGGGAACTGGTCAAGGGCGGGGCGCATTATTTCGCCGAGGCCGAAGCGGCGTTTCAGAACGGGAGTTTTGAGTCCGCCCTGCGCCTCTACTCGAAGGTGCTCGAGTTCAATCCGCAACAGGCCGCGGCCTGGACCGGCCAGGTCCGCATGTTGATCGAGCTGGGCGAATTCCGCGAAGCCGGACTTTGGGCGGACAAGGCGCTGGAGCGATTCCCCAACGAAGCCGAGCTGCTGGCCGCCAAGGCGGTGGCGCTGGGACGCAGCGGGGAGACCGAGGCCGCGCTCGCTTTTTCGGATGCCGCGATGGAAGCGCGCGGCGACACGCCTTACGTGTGGCTGGCGCGCGGCGACGTGCTCCTGGCGCGGGAAGAATCGCGCGCGGATTTTTGTTTCGACAAGGCGCTGCAGTTGGCGCCGCACGATTGGCTGATCGTTTGGCTGGCCGCGCGGATTCGTTATTACTATCGGCAGTTCGCGCTCGCGCTGCAACTGGCGCAGCAGGCGGTGGAGTGGAACGCCGGCCATTTCCGGCTCTGGCTGGAACTGGGTCGCTGCCAGGAGGCCCTTGGGCTGCTGACTCCGGCTCAACACTCCTACACCCAGGCGCGGCAACTGAATCCGCAGTGCTCCGAAACTCGCGGCGCCCTGGCGCAACTGGCCCAGGCCGGTTTCTGGACTCGACTGGCCGGCGGTTGGCGGCAATGGTGGCGCCGATGAACAGCGAGAAACTCAACCGCCTGCTGGCCGCCGCCAAGGATTTTGACGCTTCCGATCTGCACCTGATTGCCGGAGTCCCGCCGGCCTACCGGGTGAACGGCGAAATCGTGCTGGCCGACGCGGACGCGCTCACCGAGACCGAGGTCAGTGCGATGGCCGACGCGTTGTTGAACGAGCAGCAGCGGAAGAAGTTCGACCAGGAGTGGGAGTTGTGCATTTCCCTGCTGCACAGTGTGGCCGGCCGCGTGCGGGCCACCTTTTACCGGCGCAACAGCCATCCGGAAATGAGCTTCCGCTTCTGCGGCGAGCGCATCGCCACGCGGGAGGAATTGGGGTTGCCGGACAAGATTGACGAACTGGCGCGCAAGCCGAACGGTCTGGTGCTGATCACCGGTCCCACGGGCGCGGGCAAAACCACCACGCTCAACTACCTCGTGGACCTCATCAACTGCGAACGTCGCTGCAAGGTCGTCACCATTGAGGACCCCATTGAGTTCGTTCATCCGAACAAACGCGCCATCGTGGTGCAGCAGGAGGTGCTCACCGACGTGCGTTCCTTCAACCGCGCGCTGGTCCATGTGTTGCGCCAGGACCCGGATGTGATCGTCGTCGGCGAAATTCGAGATTACGAAGCCATTTCCACCGCGCTGACGGCGGCCGAAACGGGCCATCTGGTGCTGGCGACCATGCACTCGCCGAATGTGTCCCACGCTTTGGAGCGGATCATCGGGGTCTTTGAAGGCAGTGCGCAAAGGCAGATCATTCTCCAACTGGCCAACGCCCTGCAGGGAATCATGGCGCAGGATTTGTTGCCGGCCGCCGACCGCAGCCGGCGCGTGCTTGCCTACGAGTTGCTCGTGGCCAATGGCGCGGTGCGCAATCTGATCCGCGAGAACCAGCTTCACCAATTGGAAAACACCCTCCAGATGGGGCGTAAAGACGGCATGATGCTGATGGACAACTGCCTCTACGATCTCTACTGCCAGTGCCAGATCAGCTACGACACCGCCGTCAGCCGCGCGCGTCATCCGGACCGCATCATCCGGCAGACAGCTTGAACGCGGCGAGCGGTCAGATTCATCGCACAGAGGACTGTTGGCCGCCTGTGGGCTTATTGCCCCGCCAGTTTCAGCGCGATCTCCTTGTCCAATTGATAGGCCAGCGGTTTGTCGGTGCCGCCGGCGGAGGTGCGGACCTGGACGGACACGCCCGTGATGCCGGCCTCCAAGCTTTCCACGCGCACCCAGACGCTGCGCTGATTCACCTTGCCCTCGACCACGCGCACGGTGTTGGTCTGACCCAGGAGAGTGGATTCCTTGGAAACCGTTCCCCGTTGGGCGACCACCGCCTTGGCCGCGTCAAAAACCTGCGGGACCGGCCGCGGGTACTTTGCCACCGCCGTGTCGCTGACGAACGGTACCGCGGCGGTCTTGCCACCGCCCACCGTGCTGACGCAACCGCCGGCGACAACGGCCAATCCCACAAGGGCTACGAGGAAATTCACTTTCATAATGTGGCCATGCAACCAGAACCGGGACATCCGTCAAGCACGAACCCCGGGCACCTGCGCCCTCGGGCCGCCCGCAGGCTTGACGGGCGGGTAACTGGCAAGCCGCCCCTTCGGCGTCCGTGTGGGCCAAGCGACCCGGAGCAGGCAGACCCGCTCGCCAGGAAGTGAGCGACGCACCCACCGTCAGGGCGCATCTCATTTTCTTGCAGGGGGCGCCGAGGCGATGCTGTGGCGCAGACTTCCAGTCTGCCGGGTCGCGGATTTCCAATCCGCAAACGCGGCGAATTCCTGGCCTGCCACGCCGTGCCTGGGCCAGCCGACTGGAAGTCGGCGATACCGCAGGTTGGGAAACCTGCGCTACGCCCGCAATGCCTGCCTGCAATAAACTGAGATGCGCACGCACCGTCAAATCTACCGTCAAATCAGTTGCGCCCGGTGGGGCGATTTGGTATGGACTTTCTCCGACGCGGGTGTGGTTCAATGGTAGAATGCGGGCTTCCCAAGCCTGAGACGAGGGTTCGATTCCCTTCACCCGCTCCAAATCCAGATGCAAGCATCATCCTGTTGCCGGCGCGAAGCGGTCTCCAAGGGAGGCCGCAGTTGGATGACCGTCTTTCAAGCCGTCGAATTGCGACCTGTCGCCGAACGACATTCCCTCCTTCTTTCCCATGCGATTTTTCCGGCGTGAGGATGACCGGGAACGCAAGCGTTTCTATCTGCTGCCAGGCCAGGGCGGCCGGGCGTATCACCGCAAACAAAAGTTGTTTCTAAAGACCTCGCTGGCCGTGGGGCTGATCGTTTCCGGATTGTTCGCGTTGATCATGTATCTGATTTACCGCTCGCCGAAATGAGGGAGGCGTTGGACTTCCGACCGGGACGTGTCGCCTGAGGTCTGCCGGAAGCGCTGCTGCGCAGGTCCCGCCGATTGCCGCAACGGTCATTCAGCGGCGCGCGCGTTTTGCCCGCTTCACTTTTGCGGGCCGTACTATGCGCTTGAATTGATCCAGTTCGCGGCGTAGCCGCGTGATTTCGGCGCGCGCCCGAGCCAGTTCGGCTTTGATTTGGTGACCGTTGGCGCGAGCTTGGGCGAGTTCGCGCGCGTGGCGGCGCAATTCAAGCTGCGTCATGACGTGATGCGCCAGCACGCGAAGGGCCTGCTGTTGTTCCAGCCGCAGCGCGCGCGGTTTCTTGTCCAGCACACAAAGCGTCCCGAGCGCATGGCCATCCGGCGTGATGAGGGGCGCACCGGCGTAGAAGCGGATTTTCTGGCCGCCGGTGACCAGCGGGTTGTCCTTGAAACGCTTGTCCTTGGTGGCGTCCGGCACGATGAGCAGGCCGTCGGTGGTGATGGCGTGCGCGCAAAACGAGATGTCCCGCGAAGTTTCACTGAGCGAAAGGCCGAGCCGCGACTTGAACCATTGCCGGTCTTCATCCACCAGCGAAATCAAGGCAATGGGCGTTTCACAGATGTGCGCCGCGAGGTCCGTCAAGTCGTCAAACACCTCTTCCGGCACGGTGTCCAGCACCTCGTATTGCCAGAGTACTTTGAGGCGTTTTGTTTCGTTCGGTGGAACGGGGGCGCTCATGGTTTCAACTCATGGCATGGTAGGACGGCGCCAAAGGGATGCAACGCTCGAATTCAGTCGCTCGCGGCATTCAAACGGCGAGAGCGCGGGCCTTTGTCGGCAAAGTGGCTGTCGGCTTGTTCAAGGCCGCGCGCGCTCACATCGGATCGCGGTTGACGTCCTGGTAACAAAGATAGCTTGCCGCCGTGCCGCCGATGGCCACGAACCATTGCGGGCAATACGGCGCCATCCAGATCACGTCGCCCGCTTGGACCGGATGCCAGTCGGCCTCCAGCCGAAACACGCCCTGACCCGACAACATCAACAATCCGTGCTCCATGATGTGCGCATGGACACACGGCACGGCAGCCCCGGGTTGATGGGTGAAAAGATTCACCGCCAGGTCGAACGCCGGTTGATCCGGCAGCAAAGTCTGGCAGCGGACATTTTCATTGTCGCGGGCCGGCTGGCCGCGGATTTCGCGGACGTGGCTGACAATCGTCGCCGGTGCGGGTAGGCCTTTCTGGGCTTCATACGGTTTCTGAAATACCAGCAGCCGCGTTTCGGTGCCGCTGCTCCGCACCTGCATGTCCTTGCCCGGCGGCAGATAGACGTAGCTGCCCGGCTCGAGGCGGTGTCGTTTGTCTTCCAGTCCGATAGTCCCCGCGCCTTCGATCACGTAAAGGAAAAGCTCGTGCTTTCCGGTGTTGCCCTCACCGATCCCCTCCCGGCCGAGCGTGACCTGGATCTGGGTGAAGCGCGCTCCGAGCGCCGGAGAGATGTTCACAACGCAGATGGCATTTTTCCATCCAGGCAAGTGGCTTGAGGCAAACCCCTCGGGGGTCAGCACCGCATAACGCAGTTTGACGGCACTCCGCGTCTCTCCAAAAAGGCCGGACATAAGCAAATTTCCCTTTCTTCGGCAGAATGACTCTGCCATGTGGATTCGTTCCACTTGGCGACGGTCGCTCGCGGGGGCGGGCCTAAATACACCACCGGCCATGTCGGCTTCACGGGTTCGTGACAAGGAAACCGGCTGTGCTCCCGTCGGGAACGCGCAACTCCGGCGCAGAATGGTCTGGATCAACGGACCTGTCAACGAAGCCCGCCACCGAGACCCCTGATCTTACAGCTCGGCGGGGCTGGAGTGTCGAGGCCGGGGTTGCGATGGGACTCAAAGCGCGCGTTTCCGGTTTCATAAGTGGCGGTTTGCCTTTAAGCTGCGCCATGCTCAAACTTGTGGCCACGTCGTTCGTTTTCCTGGGCGGATTTGCGATCATGGTGCTGGAAATCATCGGGGCGCGCTATCTGGCGAAGGATTTCGGCGGATCGTTTTACGTCTGGATCAGCCAGATCGGAGTCATTCTGATTGCGCTGGCGCTGGGATACGCGACCGGCGGCGCGCTGGCGGACCGGTTTCAGCGGGCGCAATTTCTCGCCGGCCCGCTGGCGGTGGCCGGCCTGTTCTCGATGTTGATTCCGAACTTCACGCCGGGCCTGGTCCGGGCCATCGTCATGCGGCATCCGTTGGACCGCGACATTCCCCTGCTCTGGCAAAAGCTCGATCCGGTGCTTGGGAGCACGCTGGTGTTCTTCCTGCCCTGCTTTTTGTTGGCGATCATTTCTCCCTACACGATTCGCCTGGCCGCGCGGCGCATTGAGACGGTGGGCACCATCAGCGGTCTGGTGTATGCCGCGAGCACGGTCGGCAGCATCGCGGGCGTCTTTGTTTCGGGCTATGTGCTGATTGACTATCCGCTCTCGGCGGTTTTTCGCGCCACGGGAGGCTTGATTCTTGCCTTGGCCGGGCTGAGTCTGGTGATGGATCGTTGGCTGCAGCGGTTGCGTTGAATCTTTGGAGCGAATGCGCGTCCCATAACCTTGAGAACGATTAGACATTGGTCGGCCATGAAGTCCCTCCTCCTGAAACGCGCGGCGTGGTGTGGCGCGCTTTGCCTGGCGTGCCAGGCGCCGGCCAACGTCATTTTTGAAGCCCACTCGCCCTACCACTTGGTCCAGGTGATTGACGAGCCGGGCGTGCGCATCCTGAGTTTCAACGGCACGCGGGAGACGAAAATGTCCCTGCACAACCCGCTCCAGGGCCACTTTGAATACACGGAGTACTTTCACACGCCCTGGGTGTGGAATCAGGACATCCGGCGGGTGTTGATGCTGGGGCTGGGCGGCGGCAGCATCCAGCGGGCGTACCAGCATTACTACACCAACGTGATGGTGGACACGGTCGAGATTGATCCGGTGGTCATCAAGGTGGCGAAGGAGTACTTCAAGGTGCAGGAATCGCCGACGCTGAAGATCCACAACCAGGATGGCCGGATGTTCCTCAATCGCACCAGCGAAGCCTACGACGTCATTATTCTGGATGCCTATACCAAGTCGCGTTACGGGTCGTCCATTCCGCCGCATTTGACGACCAAGGAATTCTTCACCCTGGCGGCGAGCCGGCTGACCACCAACGGCGTCCTGGCGTACAACGTCATCGGCGACATGCAGGACACGCGGCCGGAGATCGTCGGGGCGCTGTACCGCACGATGAAGGAGATTTTTCCGCAGGTGTACGCGTTCCCGGCCGGCACGAGCCTGAACGTGGTGCTTGTGGCCACGAAATCCGCCATGCCCTTCGATTACGCGCGGGTGCAGCGGGAGGGCGTGGCCCTGGTGCTACGCCGCAAGGTCACCTTGCCCACTTTCGGCGAGCGGTTGCGGTCCTTCCGCAATGTGCCGCCACGCAGTGTCGGGGTTTCACCAGTGCTCACCGACGACCGCGCTCCCGTGGAGACTCTGATGGGCGGTGGCGGCGTGGCCCGTTGAAGCGCGCACACCTTCCGCGCGCCGGCCTCATCCGCCAATGCCGGCATATTCCTCGTCCACCTTGAGGTCCATGCCCATGAGCACGTAGCCGTGGGTGACGGCTTTCATGTCCAGGACGTAGTCCTCCAAATGCAGCAGACGGTGGAATCCCAGGTCCTCGAGCGCGCGGATGGCGACCTTGCGCTCGTCATTGAGTTCGGCTTCGAGTTTGCGAAGACCGGCATGCCGCGCAACTTCGACCAGTTCGGCGACAAGGATTTTGGCCACGTCGCGTCCTCGATACTGGGTGTGGGTGAGCACGGTAATCAGACCGATGTGGCGCTTCCACCCGCCGCCGCGCTGGTGAAGCGTGGCCTCACCGATGACCTTCGGGCCATGCAACATCAGGAGCGGCAGGTTGCGCTCGAAGTCCGGCTGGCGGCACCACTGGCGGAACAAGGTCCGGTCCGTGATGGGCTGCTTGATGAACAGCCGTTCCTCCTCGGGCACGCCCAGAAAGAATTTTTGCAGGCGCGCATCGTCGCGCTTCTGCACCGGGCGGATGACACATTCCGTGCCGTCACGCAGCCTGATTGTCTTGGGGTATTTATCCAGCGCGTCTTCCAGTAACATAGTTGCTTCCCTTGGTTTGATGTGTTTGACCCACCCGGCTGGCATTCGCCGCCGGGAAACCTCTCAAAGTCTTCAAAGAACACAGGCCACCAGTCGCCCGGCCAACAAACATTCGGTCCCGACCAACCGAGTCACTACGGGCAGCCTGAAGGCTTCGGGGACCTCGCTTGTGTAAGCTTTCCAGAGTAGTGGCTGGCAAATCGCCCGTGGCCGCGGATTGTCGCAGGCCAGAAACCCAAGGAGATTCGGGTGACTCATGGGGATTGCTCGCTCGTTTGAACCGCCGGCGCCTAGATTTTTTCGGGGGCCACCCAAGGTTTGCGCCGCTCGCGGTCGAGAAACTGGTTGGCTTCCTGGTCGCCGACGAACTCTTCCTTGATCGGATCCCAGCGCAGTTTGCGACCCGTCCAACGGGCGATGTTGCCCAGATGGCAGACGGTCGCCGAGCGATGCCCGATTTCCACGTCGGCCACCGGCTTGGCGCGGGTCTTGATGCAATCGAGCCAGTTCTTCATGTGGTTGTCGTTGAAATCCGGCGGCCGCTTGCGCAAAGCGTCAATCGCGATCTCTTCCGGGTCGGATTCGCACACGCCGCGATGGATGGTGACCTTGCCGTTTTCGCCGTGGAAAATCGCGCCACCCATGCTGGCGCCGCCGGGCTCCATGACCACACCGTTGGCATAGCGAAAGTAAACCTTCGGCTCGCTGCAAATTTTGTCGCCGCGTTCCTTGCTCTCGGACTTCGTGTAGGTGGGCGGGTCAAACCTTGGGCCTTCCGTCCAAATCTCCACCGGCCCGCTCTCGTCCATGCCCAACGCCCATTGCACCTGATCGTAGCCGTGCGCCCCCCAACCCGTCATTTCGCCGCCCGCGTAGGGCCGGAACGAAAGCCAGCCCGGATTGGCGCGGGGCAGGTAAAGGTCCTGGTTGTAGGGCACCAATGGCGCCGGCCCGCACCACATGTCCCAGTCCAATCCGTCCGGCACAGGTTGGGCGGGCAACTGGCCTTCCCACGGGCTTGGATAGTTGTGAGCGATGACCTTGGTGATTTTGCCAATGGCACCGGAGCGGAGCAGATGGCATCCGGCGTGATTCTGCCAGGTCGAGCGTTGCTGGCTGCCGACTTGAAACACGCGGTTGTACTTCCGCGCCGCCTGAACAATCAAACGCCCCTCGCGAATCGTCAGCGACAACGGCTTCTCCGCATACACATCCTTGCCGGCCTGACATGCCTCGACACAAATCAGCAACCGCCAGTGTTCTGGCGTGGCGGTGATGACGGCGTCCACATCCTTGCGTTCCAGCAGACGGCGGTAGTCCTGGAAGGGCACCGCGTCGTGCTTCTTGGCGGAGGCGCGGGCGCGGTTCAGGTTGACGTCGGCCACGGCCACGTAACGAGCCTGCACCAGTCGCACGACCTGCTGTAACAATCCTTCCGCCTGGCGGCCAATGCCGATGAAGCCCAGGCCGATGCGGTCGTTGGCCCCGGGCCGGCCTGCCGCCGCCAGAACCCCGCTGGGAAGAATCTGCGGCAGCGCTGCGCCTGCGACCAACGCGCCACCCCGTTGGAGAAAAGATCGGCGGGAAAAAGCCGACCGCCTCGTTGTGGTTCCCTGGTTCGTTTTCATTTCACTCATGATTGCCCTCACGCATTTCCCCACATCGGACGCAAGTTTGCGCGCGCCCATTCGGAATTCCAAGCATTTATTCGGGAGGATCTGTTGTGAAAGAGATGTCGGCATGGCAGGTGCAACGGCGGACCACGCACGGGCATGAAGCACCACGGCAGCGCAAGAATGGGACAATCGTGTCTCCGTCCTGTGATGGTGTCCGGCCGGAAAGCGGGATTGATTCATGGAAATTCCGCCGCTAAACTGGCCGGCAGATTGCTGGGGTAAAGTCGTCCCGGCAGGGTGGTTCGGCCCATTCGCGCACCGGCCGGAGGCTGAAAACGAAGATGGCAAGCACACTGACACAGAGCGAAGAAGCCCAGTTGGCGCAAACGATTGAGATGTTTGAAGTCATCACTCAATCGCAGCCGCACGACTATCAGTCGCTGGAGATTCTCAAGGAGGCTTACAGCAAACTCGGGCGCGAAACCGACGTCATCGGCACCTCCAAGCGAATCGCCGAAGCCTACGTGCAGATGGGCCAGTTTTCCTCGGCCATTCTCGAGTACGAAACCATCCTTCAGCGCCATCCCGAGGACCCGGACGTTCAGGCCGCGCTCAAGGACATCGAGAGCCGGGCCAACAACCTCTCCGCCCAGCCTTTGTTGGATGAGCAAACCAGCATCCTCAAGGCTTCCGACATCAAACCCGCGCGAAAGATTTTTGGGAAGCCCGTGCCGACCGAGATCAACGACGGCCGGGCGCAGATGCACAAGATCTTCGTCGAGGGCAAGGTCATTACCGCCGGCGACTTTGATCTCTGCTGGAGCACGCCCGATTTGTCCGTCCCCCCGCACGGGATTGCCGAGCCGTTCATCCAGGTGCTGGCCGACAAAGGCATCCTGCAAGCTGAGACGTCCCTCAAGCTGCTGGCCGACAAGACCCGCGTGGCCTATATCCCGCTGGACAAGTACGATCTGGACCTTGATCTCGCGCGCACGTTTCCGGCGGCGACCTGCCAGCGCTGGTGTGTGCTGCCGTTCGACCGCATGAGCAAGTCCATCATGGTGGCCACGGCCAACCCGTTCAACCAGCAGGCCGCCAAGGAACTTTCCGAAGCCACGACCAACCGCCTGCTCTGGTATCTGGTACCGCCCGAGGACCTGCTCAAGAACCTCCGCAAAGTGTTTCGATAACCATGCCCCCCGTAAAATCATTTGGCGAGCGCATCGCGGATGCCCTGATCGAAGACGGCCTGCTGACCACGCGGCAGGTCGAGGAGTTGATGGAGCAGCAGAAGAAGGAGGGCACCCGCTTCATCAAGCTGGTCCTGGAAAAGGCCTACGTCAGCGATCAGGACATGACCGTCTCGATGGGCCGCGTGCTCAACGTCTCCCCCATCAACCTTGGCCGCATCAGCATCTCGCCGGAGGTGGCCGACCTCCTGCCCCGCGAGATCGCCAACAATCACAAGGTCGTTCCCGTATCGCGCCTGGAGAACAAGCTCTACCTGGCGATGGCCGACCCGCTGAACGTGCTGGCCATTGATGACGTCAAGCGCATCACCCGGCTCGATGTTTCGCCAATGATCGCCTCGGAAAAGGCGATCCTCGACAAGCTCAACCACCTGGACGCCGCCAAGGGCGGCAGCATGGAAGACATCATCATGGACGCCCAGAAGAAGGGCGAAGCTGATGAAGGCGATGAAGACGTGCAGACGGTCCGGGAGGCGATCGAGGAGGTCAATCTCGACCAGCTCGCCGCGTCGAGCGAAGAAGCTCCGGTGATCAAACTGGCCAACATCATTCTGGTTCAGGCCATCAAGGACCGCGCCAGCGACGTGCATATCGAGCCGTTCGACAAGACCCTGCGCCTGCGGTACCGCATTGACGGCGTGCTCGTGGATGCCACCCCGCCGCCCAAGCAGATGCAACTGGCGCTCGCTTCACGGTTCAAGATCATGAGCAGCCTGGACATCGCGGAGCGCCGGCTGCCCCAGGACGGCCGCATGCGCGTGCGCGTGGCGGGCAAGGACTACGACCTCCGCGTGTCCATCATGCCCACCGTGCATGGCGAGAAGATCGTGCTCCGCGTCCTCGACAAGACCAATCTCTCGGCCAGCATTGACAAGCTGGGGCTTGATCCGGACACCTTCCGCCAGGTCAAGGGGGCCATTGACGCACCGCACGGTTTGATCCTGGTGACCGGCCCCACGGGTTCCGGCAAGACCACCACGCTTTACTCCGCGCTCAACGAACTCAACAATCCCATCTACAACATCATCACGGTCGAGGACCCGGTCGAATTCCAGATCCCCGGCATCAATCAGGTCCCCGTCAAAAAGGAAATCGGCCTTTCCTTCGCCAACGCCCTCCGCTCGATCCTGCGCCAGGACCCCGACATCATCATGATCGGGGAAATTCGCGACACTGAAACCGCCGAAATTGCCATCGAAGCCGCGCTCACCGGCCACCAAGTGTTGAGCACCATGCACTGTAACGACGCGCCGGGCGCCATCGCGCGCCTCGACGACATGGGCATCGCGCCGTTCCTCATTTCCTCTTCGGTGATCCTGTCCTGCGCGCAACGCCTCATGCGGCGCATCTGTTCGCATTGCAAGGAACCGGTTACTTATCCGGTCAAAATGTACCAGGACCTTAACATTGATCCGAGCATGTTTGACGGCGTCACCCTCTACCGGGGACGCGGTTGCGAACGTTGCAAGAACTCCGGCTACGCCGGACGGTTGGCCATCATTGAAGCCATGACCATCAGCGACGAAATCCGCAAACTCATCATCGCCCGCGCCAACACCCGCGAGATGGCCAAGGTCGCCATCGGGCAGGGCATGCGGACGCTTCGGATGGTCGCCCTGGATCGCGCTCGCGACGGCATCTCGACGCTCGAACAGACGCTGCTCCTTACGGCAGCCCATTGAGGTGGCCAGCGGTACAACTGCTGCACAGTCGTAGGAAGCACTTTCGATCCGGCAGTCGTGGCGGAACGTTTTACCCGGTTGGTCAAACCCAAAACCCATGCTCGAACTCGAAGTCGCCCTCCAACAGATTCTTGCAGCGCTGCCTGCCCCCGTGGGCGAAACCGTTGCGCTGAGCGATGCCTTTGAGCGGGTTCTCGCGGGCCCGCTCACCTCGGCGGTTGATCTGCCGCCCTTTAACAACTCCGCCATGGATGGATACGCGGTGCGGGCGGCCGAAGTGACAACGGCAACACCGGCCGCTCCCGTCCGTCTGAGTCTGCGCGGCCGCATTGCGGCCGGGGAATCCGGCGACCTCGAAATCTCCCCGGGCGAGTGTGTGCGCCTGTTCACCGGCTCGCCACTCCCGCGCGGGGCCGATGCGGTCGTGATGCAGGAGGACACGCGCCTTGAGGCGGCGGACCGGGTGTTGGTCTGCGACGCCGTTGAACCGGGGGAAAGCGTCCGTCGCCGCGGCACGGACGTGAGGCGTGGCGACTTGCTGGCCGAGGCCGGCGAAGTCCTGAACGCCGGGAAAGTCGGCCTCCTCGCCGCCACAGGTGTCGAAAGCGTCAGCGTGGGCCGGCGACCGCGCGTGGCGCTCCTGGCCACCGGGTCGGAATTGCGTGAAGCCGGCCAGCCACTTGCCGCCGGCCAGATCTACGAGAGCAACCGCCTCACCCTGGCGGCGCTCGTTCGCCGGGCCGGAGGATTGCCCAAGCTCATGCCGCTGGTGCCCGACGACCCGGAGGCAACACGAAGCGCCCTTCAGTCTGCCTTCGCCGAGTGTGACATCGCGCTGACCTCCGGCGGCGTTTCCGTGGGTGAAATGGATTTTGTGAAAGCCGCGTTCGAGGAATTGGGCGGGCAGCTTCAGTTCTGGAAAGTGGCGATCCGCCCGGGCAAACCGTTCGTCTTTGGCCGATGGCACGACAAGTTCTTGTTCGGCCTGCCGGGCAATCCGGTTTCGGCATTCGTCACGTTTCTGCTGCTGGCGCGGCCGGTGTTGCGCCGTTGGCAGGGCGCCAAAGAGCTTGCGCTCCCTTCCATTCCCGGTGTGCTTGCGGAGTCGCTGGCGAATCCCGGAGACCGGCGGCATTTCATGCGGGTGCGAGTGGACGACGCTGGCCAGGTCTTTTCGGCCGGAGCGCAGGCCTCGCACGCCTTGCGCTCGTTGGCGGCCGCCAACGGGTTGGTGGAGGTGCCCCCGCACAGCACGCTTGCCGCCGGCACCACGGTGACAGTCCGACACTGGGACTGAGAACCGGAGGCGCGGTTAAAACCGCCGCTTGGGAATGTTGAAGTCAGGAGCGGGCGTGGGCGACCGCACCGGCTCAGGCAGCGGTGTGACGGGCGAGAAACCGCGAAAACTCGTGGATACTTCCGGCAACTCCGCGGGTTGTCCCACCGGTCCGGCCACAGTGGGAAACGGGCTGGCCGTGTCCCGCCCCGGTGTAAATGGAATCGTCGGCGACGGGTCCGGTGATCGGGGAGTTCCAAAAATCGGCGCCGTGGGCGTGGGCGTTGGGGACTTGAACGCGTCAAAAGGCGAAACCCCAGGAAGCGGCAGCGAGGAGGGCAGCGTTGCCTGCGGCGCAAGGGTGGGGAAATCCAGCAAGCGCCTGTATTCCTCGAGCCGCGCCGCCTGCGCGCGGGAATGTTCGACCGACTCCGGCGTCCAATTGCCCGTGGAATCGGAGAAACCCGCTGGCTTCGTGGGGTCTGGGAACAGCGTGGTGTTCCCCGGACCGCCGCGGAGCAGTTGCTGCAAGGGGTTCTCCATTTCCAACCCCTCGGGTGACTCTTTGTCCGCTCCGAAGCCCTTGAACTCTCGGTCCCCCGCCTCCTCCTGCTTGCCCCAGACACTGACGACCCCGGTCAGCGGATCAGTCCGGTTGCGATTGGTGGCGGTGTTGCTGGCGCGGTCGAGCCGCTCGTAATAACGCTCCAACGGACTTTTCTTCTCCTTCAATTCACCGGTCGGACCGTATTCCGGGATGCCAAAAATCTCCTCGATCGTTTGTTGGGACTGGTAATCTGACGGTTCCAGAAACGGCCATTCCCGCTGCTTCTCGAGCAATTCCTTGAGCCGCTTGCTGTTCGCTTCCGAAGATGGAGCCTGCGGGATTGGCCGCGGTCCAATCCCCTGCAGCGAACTGCGGGGTCGAAAAATCTCCGATGATTTGCCAAGTTCCTCCTGCAGGAATGGCAGCACCGCCCTTTCGCTGGTGATCTGATTGAGGTTCGACGCCACGCCGCTGCCCCGGGGATCGGAAAACTCGATCTTGCGGCTGCCGCCACCGAGCTGCTGTTGAGCCTGCGACGTCACGCCGCCAGCCGTGACCATCAGTCCGGCCAGCAGTAACGTCAGGTTGCGGCGGCAGTTATTCATCTTCGGTATTCGAGCGTACTTCAACTGCCGGCACCCGTCAAAGCCCAATTGTTCACCACGACGCCGGGGTTTCTCCCGGCCTCCCGGAAGTGAAATCTCCGAGCCGAAGCTCCCGCTTTGATCCCCTGAACCGCAAAACATGACGCAGGCTTTCCCACCGGCACGCGCCGACTGGAAAGCTGGCGTTACCGATGCGCAGGGCCTGGCCTGCGGTTCGGATTGCCGGGTCTCGCCGTCGCCCGCTCAACCCGCATCGTCACCCTGCGGATTCACGCGGCTGACATCGGCGCAGACACCCCGTTTGGCTGCGGCCACGAACTCGATCATCTCCCGGGCCGTTGCGCTGAAAAACTTCTCGCGGGCCGCGGCGACCGCGTGACGCAGGTTTTGATCGCCCCGAAACAAAAGGTGATAAAGCTGTTTCAGTTCCAGGCGCGCTTCCGCCGCGTGCCCGGCACGCCGCAGGCCCACCGTGTTCAAACCGCAAATCATGTTCACACCCATGGCGATGGTGAAGGGTGGCACGTCCTTGCTGACGCCGGCCCCGCCCTGCATGATCGCCAGTGTCCCCACCCGTGTGAATTGGTGCACCAGGCAGTGGCCGGAAATGAACGCGCCGTCAGCCACACTCGCGTGCCCGCCAAGCAGGGCGCCGTTGGCCAGGATCACGTAGTCGCCCAGGTGGCAGTTGTGCGCCACGTGGCTGCCGGCCATGAGGAAGTTGTGCGAGCCGATGACCGTCCATTCGCCGGGCTTGCTGGAGCGATGCACCGTGACGTGCTCGCGAAACCGGTTGTGATCGCCGATGCGCAGGCCGGTGGGCGCGTCGGTGTATTTCACGTCCTGGGGCGCGTCGCCCATCACGCAGCCGGCGTGAAAGCAATTGTGCGTGCCAATGGTGGTCAAACCTGTCACGTAAACATGTGGCCCGATGACGCAGTGCGCGCCCACCTCCACACCCTCGTCAATCACCGCATAAGGACCGACCCGCACGCTGGCATCGAGCCTCGCTTTCGGGTGAATGATGGCAGTCGGATGAATCATGTGCGATGCAAACTCTAAAGGCCCGCGCACGGGAATCCAAGGTTCCAAACACCCAAGCATCCAAATGCCCAACTGTGGATCATTGGCTGCTTGGGTGTTTGGGTGTCCGAACCCCTCAGTCTCCAGTCACGAATAGAAGTAACCCAACTCCCGCAGCGACGAGTAGTCCTTGGGCCGTTCCGGCGTCGCCCGTCCGAGGATGATGTGGTCCAGCAGCTCGATCTTGAGCAGGTGGCCAGCGCGGATGAGATCGCGCGTCACCTTGATGTCCGCTTCGCTGGGTGTGGGATCGCCGCTGGGATGATTGTGCGCCAGCACGATGGCGGCGGCGTTCGCGGCGATGGCGCGTTTGAAAACTTCGCGCGGATGCACCAGCAACTGGTCAATCGTTCCGTCCAGCACCTCCTCCACGCGAATGAGCCGGCGCCGGGTGTTGAGCAGCAACACCTGGAGGGTTTCGACGTCCTTGACCAGATTCTGCCCCTTGAGCACCGCCACGATGGCCTCGGGATTGTCCAGCACCGGCGATTCCCGCTGGAGTTCCTCCGCCATCTTCCGCGCCAACGTGAACGCCGCCAGCAACGTCACCGCCTTGTCGCGCCCGATGCCCTTGACCTGCCGCAAATCATCCACCGATGCCCGCGCCAGCGATTGCAACGAGCCGAACCTGTTCAATAACTGCGCGCCAATCTCGACCGCGTTGACCCCACGCAGTCCGGTGCGCAGCAGAATGGCGATCAGTTCCGCGTCCGAGAGGGCGTCCGGCCCCTTGGCCGCAAGCCGTTCGCGCGGCCGCTCGCTGGCCGGCTGGTCCTTGATCCTGAGCGTGGCAGGCACGCCGATGATTTAATCCATGTCGCTTCCCAAGGACATGAAAAAAAACCAAGCCTGAAACGGCGTCAGATTGGGCAGCGCTCTGGCTGGGGCGGGGGCTCAAACCGCCGAAAAGCGCTGAACCGGGGAGGACCACATCTCATTACCCGCTTTTCTTCCGCATCAAAATGCCTTTGTTCTTTCGCAGATACTCTTCCACGGCGGTCTTCGCACTGACGGAATTGGGCACCCGGACCGCATCAGACTTGGCGAGTTTGTAATGCACCAGGAGTTTGCCGACGAAGCCCACCTGCAGTCGTGTCCCCGCCATTCGCCAGACCTGCCCGGCCTCCAAGGCCACCGCACGCGCGCGAATTTTGCGCTTGGTTTTTGTCATGGTCCAGTTTGTGGCAGGTCAGGGGATGAAGCCAGTAAAATTGCGGTCGCCCGACGGCAACCCGCTTCGGAGCTGCTGCCGGCGACTCAGGTGCGAATCACGCGCTGACCCGGCGGGAGGGGTTCGCGCGTGAACAGGTCCACCCATCTGCCATCCTTGTCAAGATAGGCCATGGACTTGCAACCGTCGCGCTGGACCTGCACTGGCAGCCCAACTGGTGGCAGCGGTCCCGGCCGGTCAGACGGTTTCCGCCGTTGGGGAAAATCATTGCTCATTCTGCCCAGCATATATCCAAAGCAATCGGGCACGAGAACTATTTCCACGATTCTTGGCCGCGCCCGACGGATCATACGAGCACGGCCACTGCTGGATGCGATGTCTGGCCGAGAATCTGGCGGGAACCCCTTCTCCAGCCCGCGAGGCGAGGGCGCGATCATCCGAGTTTCTGCCTCCAGCCGGCAAGTTGATGCGCCGTCGGCAGGAGCGCGAGTGTGTCGCTCGCCGCCACACACGACCGGCCCTTGGGCATGTGACCGAAGCCGACAGTCGCGCGAGGCCGGTTATGCCCGGCCTGCCCGCCGGAAGAACCGATGCAGCCCGGGGATTGGATTCACCTTGCGGGCCGGGGCGCAAACGAAAAGGGCGGAGCCGGGTCAAGCCAGGCTCCGCCGCAAATGGCCGTGCGAAGATCAGTAACGGCTGCGGCCGCCGCCGTAGCCACCGCGCCCACCGCCACCGCCCGTGCGCTCTTCCCGCGGGCGGGCAACGTTGACGGTGAGACTGCGACCGTCAATGGCCTTGCCATTGAGACCGGCAATGGCCTTTTGTGCTTCTTCGTCCGTGCTCATGGTCACAAAACCGAACCCACGCGGGCGATTGGTCGAGCGATCCATCATCAGGTTCGCTTCGGTGACCGTGCCGAACGCGGCGAACGCGTCCTGCAGATCGTTTTCGGTCGTGTTGAAGGAGAGGTTTCCGACAAACAGTTTGTTGCTCATGTGATGCTTTATTGTCCGACTAACTGCACTTTCCGAGACTGTTCCCGAACACCGGGTCTAAAATCATCACTGAACTGAGTTCACCTGAGATTCCCCATGCCTTGAAAGAGACGAGCTATCCTAGACGCACCCAGCATGGCGGATCCGGAGGGATTGGCAATGACTATATGCAACTTTCTTCCTCGGGCTTGGGCCGCGCCCTGGGCCGCGCGCCGGGTCAGTCCACCACAAACTGCGCGAACTCGGCGTGATGATGTGGCGGGATGCGGGCCTTGAGCTTTGTGGCTTTCGCCAGATAGCGTCGCTCCAGCACCTGCCCCACCTCGTGCAGCCGGGCGATGACGGCGGATTGCTCGTGCGGAATCTTCAGTTCCAGCAACTCGCGCTCGGGCCGGATCTGGCTGCCAATCGCCGCCAACAACTCCTCGACGCCGGTGCCTTGAGTGGCGGAGATGGCCACCGAATTCGGATACAACTCCTGCAAGCGCATCAAGGTGTTGCCGCCATTCAACCGGTCCACCTTGTTGAACACCATCAACGTCGGCTTCTCGCCCGCACCGATTTCGTTCAAGACCATGTTCACGGCCACGATTTGTTCGTCGGCCTGCGGATGGCTCACATCCGCCACGTGCAACAGCAGGTCCGCCTGCACGACTTCTTCCAGCGTGGCCTTGAACGCCTCGACCAAGCCGTGCGGCAGTTTGCGGATAAAACCCACCGTGTCCGTCAGCAAAATGTTCTGGTTCGTGGGCAGGCGCAGACGGCGCGTCGTCGGATCGAGCGTGGCGAATAGAATGTCCTTGGCCATTACTTCCGCCCCGGTGAGTTGATTGAGCAAGGTGGATTTGCCCGCGTTGGTGTAGCCGACGATGGACGCCAGCGGCCATTGCGCCCGCAAACGGCCCGCCCGCTGCGTTTCGCGTCGCCGCCGCACCGCGTCCAGGTCACGCTCGATGCGGTCAATGCGCTCGCTCACCTTGCGGCGATCGGCTTCCAACTGGGATTCGCCTTCGCCGCCGCGCATCCCGATGCCGCCCTTTTGCCGCGACAAGTGGCCCCAGAACCGTGTCAGGCGCGGCAGCAGGTGTTGAAGTTGCGCCAGTTCGATCTGCAGCTTGCCCTCGCGGGTGCGGGCGCGTTGCGAAAAGATGTCGAGGATGAGCGCCGTGCGGTCCAGGATTTTGACCTCGAAAATCTTCTCCAGGTTGCGCGTCTGGGCGGGGGAAAGCTCATCGTCGAAAATAACCGTGTCCACGTCTTGCTGCGCGCAGAACTTCGCAAACTCGTCCGCCTTGCCCTTGCCGATGTAGGTGGCGGCGTTGGGCGATTCCATCTTCTGCGTGCCTTCGCCGACGACTTGTCCGCCCGCCGTGGTCGCCAGCTCGCCGAGTTCATCAAGCGAATCCCGCAGGTCCGATCCGTTGCCCCCTTTCAATTCCACGCCGACGAGGAACACCCGCTCGGTCCGTGTGTCTCTGGTTTCGATTAACGCTTTCAACTCAGTTCAAACTCAACCGGGAAAGCATAACATGCATTTCGTCCTCGGGTGCAAGCTCAATCCATTTCATGCCGGGTTGCTTGCGAAACCACGTCATCTGCCGTTTGGCGAACTGGCGCGTTTTGACTTTCACCAGTTCAATCGTGTCGGCCAGCGAACGCTCACCACGGAGATGCTCGACCACCTGCCGGTAGCCAAGGGCCTGCATCGCCGTCCTGTTCTGAGCCAGGCCGCGCGCCAGCAATCGCCGGGTTTCCTCCACCAGGCCGCGCTCGAACATCTCGTCCACGCGAGAGTCAATTCGGGCGCGCAGGTCGGCGGCAGACCGGGTCAGGCAGAAGAAGCGTGAAGCGGGATTCGTGATGCCTGAGGTGTGAGACCAGTCGGCGCGCTGGGTGGAAAACGGTTTGCCCGTCAACCGAATCACCTCCATGGCGCGGATGACCCGGCGCGAATTTTGCCGGTCTATTTTTTCAAACGTGGCCGGATCGCGGTTTTCCAATTCCCGCAACAGGTCTGGCAGCGGCGTGGCTTCGAGTTCCGCGCGCAACCTTGGGTCCGCCGGTGGCGCCTCGCCCAGACCCTCGAGGAATGCTTTGAAGTAAAGCCCCGTGCCGCCGCAGAAGATGGGCGCCCGGCCGCGCGACCGGATTTCCGCCACCGCCCGGCGCGCCAGTTCCACAAACTTCGCCGCGTCGAACGGTTCCGTCACGTCCACCACGTCAATCAAGTGATGCGGCACACGGGCCCGCTCGGCGCGGGAGGGCTTGGCCGTGCCGATGTCCAGTCCGCGATAAACTTGCATCGAGTCCACGGAAATGATTTCGCCACCGAGGCGTTGAGCGAGTTCAAGTGCGACGGCGGACTTGCCGACCGCCGTCGGGCCGGCGAGGAAGATGGGCTGGTTGTGCGGATGGCTGGCCACGAGACAAATGGGCTGGGGTGAGGGCGAGGCTGATGTCGCCAGCTTCATTTCGTAGGACGGGTCGCGTTACCTTGCTGTCGCAAAACCAGGTAGAAAACCACTCCCGTCAGGAATACGCCGATGCTGATCCAATGGGCGGGTGTCAGTCCCGCGCGAATTTGCGCCGCGCCATAATCGCCCCGGAACAGCTCCACGATTGAGCGCGTTATCGCGTAACCCAACAAATAAACCGCGAACACCTGGCCGTCGAATTTCTTGCGCCGGAACAACCAGGCCAGCCCGGCGTAAAGCGCCAGGTTCAAGAGCGCGTCGTAAATCTGAGTAGGATGCAACGGGGCCGAAGGGCCGTCGGCTGTCGTCAGTCCGGCCTCGTGGTGTTGTCGCCAGATGTCGGACTGATTCGGGTAACGCACGGCCCACGGCAGCTCGCAAAGCCGCCCATAACAACAGCCGTTGAAGAGGCAACCGATTCGTCCCAACACATAACCCAGCGCGATGCTGGGCGCGAAGACATCCGCCAGCTTCCACAGCGGCAGCTTCCGCACGCGGGCATAAACAATGCAGGCCAGCGACGCGCCGATCAGTCCGCCGTAAAACACCAGCCCGCCGCGTTGCACCATGAAGACCTCGGTCCAGGGCGCGCGCGGAAAGAGCGGGTTTTCGAAGGTGCGATCCCAGTAGGAAACCACGTAAAGCAGGCGCGCGCCCACCACCGCCCCGAGCAGAATCCACACGCCGGCGTCCACGACCTTTTCCGCGGACAGCCCGCCTCGCGGCGCCCGGCGGCTGGCCGTCCAGATCCCGGCCAGAAAGGCCAGCGCCACCATCACGCCGTACCAGTGAATCGTCAGCGGCCCGAGTTTGAACGCAATCGGATGCACGGCGTTCAGCGTAAAGCGGGTGCCAGGCGAAAGAAATTTGAAATTTGGCGACGACCGGGAGTGCGGTCGAAGTACAGGCCGGTCTTGCGCCCGCCAAGTTCTACCCCTGCTGCTCAAGGCAACTCACGGGCCAGCCTCGCCATTACTGCCCGTTCGTGCCGACCGGGAGGGCGGATTGGAGGGGAAGGGCCGGGCGGGGCGGAGGCGGATGTGGCAGGGGCGGCAGGATGGGTGCGCGGCTGACCAGTTCCCGCCAGGCCTCGCGTTCCGTCGGCGACATCTGCGACCACCGCTCGGCGTTCTTGAGGAATTCCTGGCGCTCCTCCGCGCTGAGGGTGGCGAACTTGGTGAAGGAACGGACGCAACGCGCGCGTTGGGCGGGCGTCAATTGTTCAAAAGCAGCGAGTGTCTTTTCCATCTGCAGCCTCTCCGCTTCGGAGAAACTGCCCAGGGTTTTTTGTTTCTCCTTTTCCGTCAGTTCAAAGAATCGTTCGACAGTTTGCTGAATCCGGTGCCGCAAAGCGTCTGCCGGCGTGGGCACGGCATTGGTGGAAGCGCCCCCGGTCAAGAAGGACATGGCCTGTTGGTTGGTGAGCAGGACTTGCCGCAGCGGCGGCGGCAACAATGTCCAGTGTCGGAGCCGGGCCTCGACCAGATCGCGCGTTGGTTGCGGGATGCGCGCCAGTTGGGCGGCACGGTTGGTGGCCGTCAGGCTCAGCAAGGGCGTCAGATACCAGCGCAGTTCGGTGGCCTGAAGTCGCAACTCGCGTTCTTCCGCCGTGAGGGAGCGGTATTCCTCGATCTTCTCCAGAATGCGCTGGCGGATTTCCGGCGGACGTGTCACCAACAGCTTTTGCCGCTCATCGGCCGGCATCACAAGCAGGGTGCGGAAGGAATCCACGGGTGATTTCGCCGTCGGCAGCGGCGGACCGGCATTGGTCCGCGCACCTTCAACACCGACCCGCCCGGACGACTCGGCGGCAACGCAACTCAGGACTCCGGCCAGCAACGCCATCGCGCCCAATGCGGCCAGCCAACAAGGATATTTGCGCCGTGTCGCAGTCATGTCATGGCATCAAGGCCAGCAGTTCCTCGTTCAACGCGAGCAACTCCTCGTCGGCAGTCGTGGCGAGATTCAGGCGGCGGATGGCTTCAAAGTCCTCGAGCGCCTGGGGGCTGGGCGGAGCGGCCACCACGGCGACCACGGCCAGGCCGTTGGCGATTCCCTTGTATTCCTCAACCTTGATGCGCTCGTACCCAAACCAGCCCGCCCCCAGCAGCAACGCCGCCACCGCCGCGCGGGGAATCAACACCCGCCACCACCACGCGGGAGTCCACCGCTCCGGTCGCTGGCGCGCGTCCGCTTCGAGCGCGACGGCCTGCAAGACCCGGGTGGTGAAGTTGGAGGACACCGGCGCGTCCGGCAGCCGTCGCAGACCGGCGTTGAGGCCGGCTTCGAGTTCCCAATCCGCCTGCGCCTCGGGATGGCGCGCGAGATGGGCGCGCAGTTCGGCCTGTTCGGCGTCGGTCAACTTGCGCCGCCAGCCAGTCTCGCACAGTCGTTGGTAAAGCGGATCAGGGTTCATAAGTCACCTCTGGGTTAATCACCGCCGGGCGGGGAAAGTTGCCTTCATTCCTCCCTCTCCCACTCGCCCGTTTTCAGGTAGGGCTTGAGTTTGAGTTTGAGCGTTTCCCGGCCGCGGTGAATCAGCGATTTCGTGGCAGAAAGAGAACAACCGAGAATGGCGGAGATTTCCTCGTAACTGAGGTCTTCCTGGCGGCAGAGCACCAGCGCGGTGCGCTGGGTTTCCGGCAATTCCGTGAGCGCCCGCGCGATCTTTTCCTCCAGCTCGCCGTGCAAGAGTTGCTCCGGGGGCGCGGCCGTGGCCTTGTCTTCGAATTGGTGCAGCGGTTGTTCCTCGGCATCCGGGTGCGGCTGATCCAGGGAATCCGCCGGGTGACGGGAACGGCGGCGGATTTCGTTGAGGCACAGGTTGCGGGTGATGGTGAAGAGCCAGGTGGAGAACTTGGCCGAGGCCTGATAGCGGCGGGCGGATTTGTAAACCTGCACGAACACGTTCTGGGCCAGGTCCTCCGCCTCGGTGAGGTCGTGCAGGGTGCGATAGGCCAGGTTGATCACCGGCTGCTGATACTTTTCCACCAATCGGGTGAAAGCCGCCGTGTCGCCCTGTTTCACGCGGAGCATCAGGGCGGCGTCGGGATCGGGATGGGCGGGCATCGCGGCCAAAGTCTATTGAACAAGGGAATCGGCACAAGGTTGCGCGCAATGGCCAGCCCTCGCTTGCTTCACGCGCGCGTTGTCCGCACCCTGTTTGCGCCCATGCAGGACCTGTTGCACAAGATCGAGGCGGCGGCCGCGGCGCGATTGCCGCTGCCGCCGGGCCGCGTCTTTGATCAGGAACGCGCGCGGTTTCAGGGTTTCCTCAAGGTCGAAACGCACCGGCTCAAGCTGGCGCATCGGAACGGCGCCGGCGGCATCGTGATCTGTCAGGCGCGCGCGGCCCTGCTCGATCATCTCATCCGACATCTGTGGGAGGCAGCGTTGAACGCGCTCTCGGACCAGGCGCGCCGGGAGTTCCCGCCCATCGCCGTCGTGGCCCTCGGCGGCTATGGCCGGCGGGAGTTGAATCCGCACAGCGACATTGACCTGATGTTCCTGCATGAAGGTCAGGTGGCGGCGAATCAAACCCGCGCGCTGCCGCTGCTGGAGAAGGTGATGGACGGGGTATGGCTGCCGTTGTTCGATCTGGGACTCAAGCCCGGCCACTCGGTGCGCACCATCGCCGAGTGTGTCGCCATGGCCAACGACAAGTCCGATCCGCGGAGCATCGAAACCAAGACGTCGCTGATCGAGGCGCGACTGATTGTGGGCAACGAGAAACTCTTTGCGCGCTTCCAGAAGACCGTGGTGGCCCGCTGCGTGGAGGGGCACGAAACCCGTTACATCGCCGCGCGCGTGGAGGACCAGGCGACGCGCCGGGCCAAGTTCGGCAATTCGCCGTTCATGCAGGAGCCGAACATCAAGAATGGCTGCGGCGGTTTGCGCGATTTTCAAAACCTGCTCTGGATGGCGTTCTTCAAATACCGGACCCGCTCGCTGGCCGATCTCCAGCAACGCGAGTTCGTAAGCGACCGCGAGCGCAAGCAACTCGAGACGGCCTACGATTTTCTGCTGCGCGTGCGCAACGAACTGCATTATCACGTCAATCGCCAGCACGATGCGCTGACCAAGAATCTACAGCCGGCTGTCGCGCACAATCTCGGCTACACCGAACGCTCGCCCAGCAAGCGCATCGAGCGCTTCATGCGCGAGGTGTACCTTCATTCCCGCAGCATCTTCCTGATCACCCGCACCCTCGAGCAGCGCCTGGCTCTCCTGCCCCAGCCCGCGGGCAGGCTGTCCCTGCGCCGGTTTCTGCCCAAGGGCCGCCCGCCCGTGACCGAGCCGGTGGATGGTTTCAAGTTTCTCGAGGGCGAAATCCACGCCACGTCCAACCGGGTCTTTCGCGATCAGCCGCGCCGGTTGATGCGCGTCTTCCTGCACGCCCAACAGCGCGGCCTGCGCCTGCACCCGGACCTGGCGCAACTCATTCGCAATCAGCTTACGCTCGTGGATCGCAGTTTTCTCGCGGACGAGCACGTGCGGGAGACGTTTTTGACCATCCTCAACCAGCGGGGCAGCGTGGCGCCGATCTTGCGCGCCATGCATGAAGTGGATTTTCTGGGCAAATACCTCCCGGAATTCGGCCGACTGACCGCCATGGTGCAGCACGAGTTTTATCATCAGTACGCCGCGGATGAACACACGCTGGTCTGCGTGGAGCAACTGGACCGCATCTGGGAAGCCAAGGAGGCGCCTTACCTCAAATACGCGCCGCTGTTCCAGGGTCTGGATCGTCCGTCGCTGCTCTACCTGGCCCTGCTGCTGCACGACACCGGCAAATCCGACGGGCGCGGCAATCATTCCGAGTCCGGTGCGCGGCTGGCGGCGCGCGTCGGACGGCGCCTGGGTCTGGACGCGCCCGCGGTGGAGACCTTGCAGTTGATCATCCGTCACCACCTGCTCATGGCCAGCGTTTCGCAACGCCGCGACCTGGATGATCCCGCCGTCATCCGCCAGTTTGCCCGGCAAATACAGACCGCCGAGGCGCTGGTGCTGCTGACCCTGCATACGTTCGTGGACGCCCGGGCCACCAGCGACGAACTGTGGAACGGCTTCAAGGACTCGCTGCTCTGGGAACTGCATTTTCGGGCGATGCCCCTGCTCACCGGGGCCACGGAATTCGTGCGCGCCGGCGAGAAACAACGCGAGTCGCTCATGGAGGAGGTTCGCGCCCTGCTGCCGCCCGAACTGGACGACGAGGAAATCCACGCGCACGTTGCCTCGCTGCCGCCGCGCTATTTCCAGGCCCGGACCGTGCGGGAGATTCACGATGATCTCATCCTGGCCCATCGCTTCATGCGCCTGCAAATCCTGTCGGAGGAAAGCGCGCTGGCGCCCGTGATCAATTTGCGCAACGAGCCGGATCGCGGTTGCAGCGCCGTGCAGGTTTGCACCTGGGATCGCGCGGGGCTGTTCGGCAAAATCGCCGGCTCACTCAGCGCCACCGGACTGAACATTCTCAGCGCCGAAATCTTCACCCGCAGCGACGGCATCGTGCTCGATACGTTCCTCGCCACCGACGCCGTGGCCGGCACGCCGGCCACACCCGCGCAACGCGATGCGTTCGAGCAGTTGCTGGCGCGGGTGCTGACCGGCGAAACCGTGGACCTCCACGAGTTGATCGCGCGCCGAAACCTTTCTCGCCCGCTCTACCAGGCCTATTCCGGCGAACGGATTCCCACTCACATCATTGTGGACAACGACGCCTCAGAGACGCGCACCCTGATTGAGATCGAAACCGAGGACCGCATCGGCCTGCTCTACACCATCGCGCAGACGCTGACGGAGTTGCAGTTGGACATCTCGACGGCGCGCATCTGCACCGAGAAAGGCGCGGCCATTGACAGTCTTTACGTGCAGGAAGTGGGCGGTGGGAAAATTCTTGCGCCGGAGCGCCAGAAGCACGTCGAGCGCCGCCTGCGCCAGGCAATTCACGCATTGGATACCGGCCACTGAGGCGCCGGTGACTCCGAGGACCATGGCAAACGGGCGTCAACAGGCAGCCTTCAATTGGCTGGTCTGTTTTGCTTGCCTCAAGCCTTTTCGTGGCTAAAGTGGACCGAACGCACGGCACAGCATGAATCCACAAAACATCAGCCGCCTGATTGGCATCGCCATTTTGATCTTCGTGGTGGTGATCATGGCGTCGTCAGGAACCTACGTGATTCATCCCGGTTTTCGCGGGGTGCAGGTGACGCTGGGCAAAGTTTCCCCCGCGTTCAAACCGGAGGGGTTCGGTTTCAAGGCGCCATTCATCACCACGATTCATGCCTTCTCCGTCAGACAACAAACCCAGGAGGACAAGGCGGAATGTTATTCCTCCGACCTCCAACAGATTCAGGTGGACCTGCGCGTGCTGTTTCGCATCCCGGAAAGCTCGGTGGTGAAGCTGTTTCAGGAGTATTATGGCGACCCGTTTGCGAATCTGGTCTCCCCCCGGGTGCATGAAGCCATCAAGGAAGCCACCGCGACCCAGAGCGCCGAGCAGGTGGTCAAGAATCGCGAGCAGATCAAGACCCGCGCGCTCGAGCTGGCCCGCCGGAAGATCGGCGAGTTGTTGGTCGTCGAGGACATCGTCATTCAGAACATCGCCCTGACCAAGGAACTGGAGCAGGCCATCGAGGCCAAAATGGTCCAGGAGCAGGAAGCGGCGAAGTCGAAGTTTCTGCAACAACGCGCGCAAATCGAAGCCGACACGGCGGTGATCAAAGCCAAAGGGGAAGCCGAGTCCATCCGCATCCGGGGTGACGCGTTGAAGGAAAATCCCACCTACATTGAATTGCAGATCGTGGACAAGTGGGACGGACTGACCCCCCTGGTGGTCGGCGGCGGTGACAATTTTGTGCTGACCATGCAGGACCTGGAACGCCTGCGCCAACAAAGAGAACATGCCAACCCCTCCTCGCAATCCGCGCCCGCCGTTCAGCGGCGGAGCACTGCCCGTCAGTGACCTGAGCCGCGCCGCCCTGGCCAAATTCATTGGCGCGGGCGTGCTCGTGTTCGTGCTCGTCATCGTGGCCTCGACCACGACCTACGTGGTCGAGCCCGGGCAGCGCGGCATCAAGGTCACGCTCGGCAAGGCGGCGGACCAGTTCCTGCCCGAGGGCTTCGGCCTCAAGTCTCCCTTCATCACCACCATCGTGCCGGTGGATGTGCGGCAAAAAACCGAGAGCGTGAAGGCTGACTGCTTCTCCTCGGACCTTCAACAGGTGACGGTGGAATTGCGCGTGCTTTATCGCATCCCGGAGGATTCGGTCGTGCAGATTTTCCGGCAATACGCCGGCAATCCCTTCGACAGCCTCATCGCGCCGCGCGTCCAGGAAGCCATCAAGGAAGTCACGGCGTTGCGGACCGCCGAGCAGATCGTCAAAGAACGCGAGGAAATCAAACAACAGGCGCTCGCGGCCTCCAAACAGAAGATCGGCGCCATCCTGTGGGTCGAGGACATTGTCATCCGCAACATTGACCTCTCGGCGGAACTCGAGCGGGCCATCGAGGCGAAAATGGTGGCGGAGCAGCAGGCTGCCCAGGCGCGCTTCACCCAAATGCAAACGCAGGTGGAAGCGGAGACGGCGGTCATCCGCGCGCGCGGCGAGGCCGAGGCCATCCGGGTGCGCGGTGACGCATTAAAGCTGAATCCGGCATTTCTCCGTCTGCAAATCGTCGAGCGCTGGAATGGGAAATCGCCGCTGGTGGTCCCGTCCGACCCCCATAACCCGGGCGCCGGTCTGCTGCTGCCGCTCGGTCCGGCGGCGAACACCCCGGAGCCGTGAGCCTGCATCCGCGCGCGAAGGCCGGCTGCCAGTTGCTGGTGCTGCTGGCGGTGCTGGCGGGGCTGCTGCTGCTGTTCCCGAGCGCATTCGGGTTCGTCGAGCGCGCCGCGCGCGAGTTGCGTTACCTTTGGTGGCTGGTGCTGTTGGTCGCGCTGGCGATCTGGTTGATCTGGGGGGTTGGCCGCCGGCCCAAGGGATGAGCACGGCCTGTCCGTGATGCGGACCGCGATGGACATTGCCCGCCTGCCGCTCTGGAAGATGTTCAGCGCTTCCTACACGGATCATCTCTTTCGTTACCTGTTGCTGGGCGAGCTGACCTACATGACGGTGATGAACGTGGTGGGGCATTGCGGATTGGAGATTCTGCCGCGCGGGTTTGCAAAACACTGGCTGACCCGCTGGCACAACACCACGACGCACCACGACATGCACCACCGTTACGTGCGCCATAACTACGGCCTGTATTTCAATCTGTGGGACCGGATCATAGGCACCAATCACCAGGTGTACAAGGTGGAGTTCGAGAGACTGAAACAGCCGGCGGCGGAATCGCTCCCGGAGGTTTCTTTACAAGCCGAGCTGGGCGGTGCCGGAGGGACTTCAATCCCTCACGCTCTTCAACCCCAGCCGCACGATGCGATCCATCAACTGCGGGTAAGGGAGGCCGGCCTGGAGGGCTGACTGCGCGAAGTCCTCGTCGGGAGCGAGCGCCGGATTGGGATTGGCTTCGATGAAATAGATTTCGTTGTTGGCCGTCAGTCGCAGGTCCAGGCGCGCGTAACCATCAATCGTCAGCAGCCGGTAGATGCGTTTGCAGGTCTGCTCGATCTTGCGCACGACCGCGGGATCAAGCCCTTCGGCAAACCGGTTCTGCAACCCCCAGCGTTTGCGATATTCCTCGTCCCACTTCGCTTTGTAGGTGGCCAGCTTCGGTTCGTCGGGCGGGACTTCCTTGAAGACCAGCTCGCGAATGGGAAAGACCTGCAGACGATGATAGCCGAGAAGGCTCACGTAAAGCTCCCGCCCCTCGATGTATTCCTCGGCGATCACATCGTTGTCGTACTTCTCGTGAATGAACTGCACGCGCTCCTTCAGTTGCTCGTCCGACTCGACGAACGAGGCCTGGGAAATGCCGTAGGACGCCTCCTCCTTGAGCGGTTTCACCACGATGGGGAACTTGAGCCGTTTGGGCCGCGCGCTGCGCCGTCCGCGGGGAATCACCGTGAACTCCGGGACGTGAATCCGATGGTAGCCCAGGATTTTCTTTGAAATGCCCTTCTGCTTGCAGAGCGTCAGTCCGGTGGAGCCGCAGCCGGTGAACGGCACGCCGTGCAATTCCAGATAGGAGACGATGTTCTGGTCGAAGGCGCGGTTGTTCTTGAACTGGTCGGCCAGGTTGAAAATCACCTCGGGCTCGAACTGCTGCAACTTCTGCCGCAAGAGATCGAGGTCGTCGAAGATCGCGAGATGCCCGGTCGCGTGACCCAATTCACCAAGGGCCTTGAGCACGCTCGCCTCGGTTTTCCAATCCTCGGTCTGGAGCTCGGCGCTCAGGTCCTGGTCGAGGGTCGTGGGCGCGACCGCGTCGAACAGGGCAAGGATTTTGAGTTTGCGTTTCACAAGCCTCACTTGGTCCGCTTGAACTTGCCGGTGAACAGGTAATTCATCACCAGCGTGGTGACATAGGCCGAGACCTGCAGGTTCTGCCGCGGATCGTAAGCCTTGAGATGCAGATCCAGTTGATCGCAGCGGTCAATCAACCGCGTCAGCAGTTTGTTCACGCGATACTTCTTCTCGTTGGTCCACTGGCAGACGGCGTCCCGCAACTGCCGCCGGTGATGCCGCAGATAGGCCGACGCTTTCACGCGGCCCTCCACATCCGGACCGGCGGCGAACAACTGCCGGAGGTCATTGTCGTAAAAGTCCGGATACGAATCCTCGTAGAGTTTCCGCTTGCGCTGGTAATAGGTCTTGAGTTTGACGTTGAGGCAGTCGTGGTCGCCGACGCGGTAGGGTGGCTGGTGGAGCGGCGGCTTGCCGGCCAGCGAGCGCATCAGTTCGTCCACGTATTCCAGTTTTTGCAGCGCCTTCCATCCCTGGTAGCGTTCCCGCCAGTTCAGGTCCGGCGTCAGCCAGATGGCGAACGTCTCGGCGAAATCCTCATCGGGGTGGCTCTGCGCGTACCAGTCGTCCAGATGCACCACGAACGAACGGCTGTAGGGGCGCGGACGGTAGAACTGCGGCGTTTCCTCCGCCGACGTCGCGCCAAAGATGCGCCGCCACTTGGTCTTCTTCTGCAACTGAAAGGCGTAAAAATAAGCGTGGGCCGCCTCGTGCCGGATCAATTTCATGAACCACTCGGGCGTTTCCCCCTCAACCTCGAGCATCATCTTGCGCTCGAGCTTCCGCAACCGCTCGTGCGCGAGAAAAAACGGGATGAAAATGGCCGGCACGCCCACCGGCACGAACCACTCGTCGCCCAGGTGGCAGGGTGGATGAAAGATCAGGCCCTTTTGCGTCAACTCGTCATAGAGCCGCTGCACGAGCGGTTGGAGTTCCTTGCCTTCCAGCCGGAGGCCAAGCTGGGAGATGCGCTTCTCCAGCAACTCCTCGTCGCTCAAGTTGACCCAGTCGGCGGCTTCCATGCGCGGAGCGTACCACTTGCAAAACCAGGTGCAAGCCTGCGGCTTCCGACGCTCACGTTGGAGCATCTCTCAACACGTGTGTGAGGCTTGCGGAGTCACAGCCACTGCCCCTTTTCCAACTCGTCTCCGCCCGGCTCTCGAACTAACCTCGGCGCGTGAACGTCATTGCCCTTCAGTTCGACATTGCTTGGGAAAACAAGCCGGCGAACTTCGAGAAAGTGCGCGGATTGATCGCGCAAGCCAAGCCGCCCAGAGATTCGCTCGTCGTTCTGCCGGAAATGTTCGCCACCGGCTTCAGCATGAATGTGGACACCATCGCCGAGCTTGGCGAGGGGCCGACGCAGCAATTTCTCGCCAACACCGCCATAGCCTTTGGCGTATTCCTGATCGCCGGCGCGGCCAGGCGCGGTCACGACGGCCGGGCGCGAAACCAGGCGCTGGCATTTTCACCCGCAGGAGAATTGATCGGGACTTATACCAAAATGCATCCCTTCACACCGGGTGGCGAAACCGACCATTACACGGCGGGGGAACAGCCCACGGCCTTCCGGTGGATTGACTGCCAGGTGTCGCCGTTCGTTTGTTACGATCTGCGCTTTCCGGAGAGTTTTCGCGAGGTGGCGGCGACGTATCAGCCCGAGCTTTTTACCGTGATCGCCAACTGGCCGGAGAAGCGGATTCATCACTGGGTTCGCCTGCTGCAAGCCCGCGCCATCGAAAACCAGGCCTATGTGGTGGGTGTCAACCGCGTCGGCAGCGATCCGTTTTATGCCTATCCCGGACGCTCGCTGATCATTGATCCCCAGGGCGAGATCATCACGGACGCGGGCGACCGCGAAGGGGTCATCCGGGCGGAACTCGATCTGGCAACTCTGCGCAAGTATCGCGAGGGACTGCCCTTCCTGGCGGACCTGCGGAGAAAGTGAACTCGAGCGCCGTGCGAACGCGATGTTTAGCGCATCTGGACGCAACCACCCAGTCGCCGCAACTGCTGGTTGGTAGCGCAGTCATCCCAACCTGCCGTATCGCCGAATTCCACTCGGCAGACCGACCCAACGCACGCAAACGCCGCCGCTGGCAACGGTTCGCCGGTTGGAAACCCGCGATCCAGCAGGATGGAATCCTGCGCTACGGTGTTTCGGTGAAGAAGCGCCCCATGACGCTTTTAACCGCTCAAATCGCCGTGACACACAGACCACAACCATTGATGCTTGGATTCAAAGCCCGTGTCGCCTCTGACTCATTTGTTCACCAGTTGGGTGATCGCCGCGAAGGCGACCGACAATCCGCGCGATTGCCGGCTCGTCGCGCTGGCGGGCATCCTGCCTGACGTGGACGGGTTGGGGCTTGTCCTCGACATCCTCGGCCCGGTGCTGGGCGGCAGACAGACTCACTTCTACCATCAGTATCATCATTACCTACTGCACGGCGCTTTCGGCGCGATGGCGATCACGCTGCTGCTCACGCTCTTTGCAAGACAACGGTGGCGCGTGGCGATTCTCGTGCTCCTCGTCTTCCATCTGCATCTCTTCTGCGATTTCATCGGCTCGCGCGGACCGTCACCCGAGGACCTCTGGCCCATTTTCTATTTCGGTCCGTTTGACAAGGACCCGATGTGGATCTGGAAGGACCAATGGCGGCTGGACGGCTGGCAGAACAAACTGGTGTTCCTCACGGTCT
Source organism: Verrucomicrobiia bacterium (assembly GCA_011525685.1). Classification (GTDB taxonomy): domain Bacteria; phylum Verrucomicrobiota; class Verrucomicrobiia; order Limisphaerales; family JADLHS01; genus WYBW01. The sequence goes on along the minus strand of WYBW01000049.1, from coordinate 79,442 downwards.
TCGTGTGGAGCCTCAAGCTGTCGCTCGCGCGCGGGGATTCCGTGGTCGGTGTGTTTCACCGTCGCGCCGACGCGGTCGTGGTCGGTGTGCTTCGCCGGTGGCAGAAGGCCCTTGGCGGTCGCTTTCGGTCTGAACCCCCGAAAACGTGAGCCCATTCGGCGGCAGCCTCGGGGTGGCTCACATCCGAAGCTTCGCCAATTGCCAGGCAATGTGGGCGCCGTGGGCCAGACCCAGGACCAGCAGCACCACGCCCGAACCGCGTTCCATTTTCAAAATCGTCGGCTCGGTGATCTTTTTGTGGCCCAGTGAAATCGCCCAGCTCAATCCAAAGAACCACAGGGCAATCCCCGTCGCCACGCCGCTCAGGCAGGCGAGTTTGCCGTTCCAAGTCGGCTCCACCCAGCCGCGCGAGATGAAATTGGCGCCCAGAATGATCCAGCCCAGCAGCACCCCCGGATTGGCCAGCGTCCGCACAAAGCCGGTCATGAATGCCGAGTGCGGGTGCAGCTTTTCCTCGATGCGCTCCTCGATGCGGTCGGCGGCGCGGCCCAGGTGCAGCGGCGCGGTGACGGTCTTGGCAACCAGAAACTTGACGCCGAGAAACATCAGGAACAGGAAACTGAACACTTCCATCGAGGCCTTGATCCAGCCTTTCTGGAAGAACGCGGCGAAGCCGGTGAACGCGATGCCGCAATAGATGATCTCCATCGTGGTCGCCCCCGCGCCGATCAGGAGCGCCCACTTGAAACCCCGCCGGGCGCCCTCGTTGATGATCGTGAAGTTGACCGGGCCGACCGGGATGCAGAGCAGCACGCCGCTGATGAAACCGGTCAACCCGGCGAGAACCATGGGCGGCAGGTCCAACATGCGCTCAAGCGGGGGGCGCCGGCTCGTTCTCCTCCTCGTCGTCCTCCTCCTCGATCTCGCGGCGCAACGCCCGCGAAATGCGGGGTCGCACGAAGCCGTAGATCAGATAAAGGGTGAAGAACGCCGGCAGCACGTAATACAAAATCTTCTCGCGCAGAATGAGCAGGCAGCCCACGAACAATGCCGCGCCAATCGCCTTGATGAACGTGCTGGTCGAGCGCAGACCCAGCGACTTGAAACTCGGATAACGCACCGTGCTGACCATCATCGCGGAGAGGAAGACCAGCACGATGGCCGGCAGGTATTTCCACGCGCCCAGGGTGCGCTCGTTCTCGTTGAGGTGAATCACCAGCAGCGTGAGCGACGCCACCAAACCCGCGGCCGAAGGAATCGGGAACCCGAGAAACTCCTTGCTGCCGCCGCCGCCGGACATGACCGAGAGACAGTTGAAGCGCGCCAACCGGAACGCGCCGCACAGCAGGTAGGCCGAGGCAATGAACCAACCTACCTGGGGATGACTGCTGAACACGTCCGCCAGCACCACCTTGTAAACCAGAAACGCCGGCGCCACCCCGAAGGAGATCAGGTCCGCCAACGAGTCGAACTCCCGGCCGAAGGGGCTTTCCACGCCGCCCATCCGCGCCACCCGTCCGTCGAACAAATCAAAAATGCAGGCCAGCAGGATGAAGCCCAAGGCCACGCGGATGTCCACGAAACCGCGCGACAGGTCCGCTTCCACGATCTTCGTCAACGCCACAAAACCGCAGAACAGGTTGCCCGCGGTGAGCAGGTTCGGCAGAAAGTAAATCCGCAGCCGGGCGTCCCCGTTCGCCCCGGAATTGGGTGGCGTCGGCGAAGGATTGGCGCTCATGGGCTGAACCTTACGAGAGGGTGGCAATCACGGTTTCCCCACCGACCACTTTGTCGCCCAGCTTGCACTCGAGCTTGGCGTCCAGCGGCAGGTAAACGTCACCGCGCGAGCCGAATTGCACCAGGCTGATGCGTTCCCCCTGCGCCACCTCCTCGCCCGCCGCCGCCCAGACGACGATGCGCCGCGCGATCAATCCCGCGATCAGACGGATGCCAATTTTCTTTTGCGGAAACTCCGATGGGACGATGCCGAGCAGGACATTTTCATTGAACGAGCCGCAATCGGTCCGGGTGGCGCTCAGATACTGGCCGTCTTGATGTTTGTGAAACACCAGCTTGCCGCTGACGGGCGCGTTCTGCACGTGAACGTCCAAGACCGACAGGAAGATGGAAATGCGTTTGCAGCGGCCGCCCATGAACTCGTTCTCGGTCGTTTCATCCACCACGTCCACCGTGCCATGCGCGGGGGACACCACCAAACCCTTGCCCGATGGCACTCGGGCCTCCGGGTCACGGAAGAAGTTGATTGTGAAGGCCGCGAACAGGACCCACAAAACCGCCAAAGTCGCCGTGAGAGCCGGGACCAACGCCGCCGTCGTCCGGGCCAGCCAGGCCACCAGCAAGAGAGCCAGCACCGCTGCCAGGGACAGCAGGAGGATCTTGAGCGCGGCTTTCCGGGCTTTGCCCGCGTGTTTCATGCGGGCAAGTTAGGGTCTGCGCGGAAGGCTTCAAAGACTAAAAATCAGCCTGAACCGGGCGCCGTGCGACCTGGGCATGCGCAAGGATGATGCGGCAAGAGGGCAACATTGAACGTGTGCGTCGAGCCGCTGCTGTTGTTGGTGCGGCGATTGAGATTCCAGGCGGCGTCGTTGGCGTAGCCCTTGGTCGCGGCGGTGAGGAGCGTGCCGCCCGAGTTGGTCGCCCGCACGATGGTCAACTGGCCGATGGGGTCGTAGCTGAACGTCAGATGGCTGTTGTCCGGGCGCGTGTGTTTGGTGCGCTGATTCCCGGAGTTGTAGGTGTGTTGATGAGCGTTGAGCGTGGTGTGGCTGCTGTTCTTGAGCCACGTGCCGGTGAGGCGGGCCACCGAGTCGTAGGTGTTCGTGATGTAGCTGGTGTTGGGGAGCGTGAGTTTGGACAGGCGGGACGCCTGTCCCACCAACTGGTAGCTGAACACTCCGGCGGGTGAGGTCACGTTGGTGAGGCGATTGGCGTAATCGTACCAAAAGCCGTTGGTCCACAGGCCGGCGGGTTGTTGCAACGCCAGGCCGGTGCGCAACCGGGACGTGTACGAGTTCGTCACGGTGTCGTTGTTGAACGGACCATCCTCCGTCCAGAGTTGCCCGCCGGCGGTGCAGGCGTAGGTGGTGGTGCCCACGGCGTCCACCCTGGTGGTGACGCGGTCGAGTGGAGCATGGGCGAAGCTTACCTCCGAACTGGTCGCACAGTCAATGTTCGCGAGATTGGCTGGTGAGATCGAACGTGGTGGTCGCTGGGGTGGAACGGCTTGCGCTGCGAGCCGTGGCGGTGCGTGCGGCGGCGCTGCCCTGACGGCGACGTTCCGCCCGCTCTGCGCGGGCGGAGTGCTCGCAGCGCGAGCACTACCACCACTCCAATGGGCCGTCACTTTCAATTGCACCCGAGGTCGCCCACCGAGTCGTGAGGGTAACGCCGGTTTTCCAACCGGCCAGTCGCCGACTGGAAAGTCGGCGTTACGCAGCGAGATCCGCCGGGTGGCAAAAACTTAGACCGGGCGGCGAGGCGGCCGCGCAAAATCGGTTTTTGCCTCCACGACGCCCCTGCTACGTTTGCCGGCATGAATACGCCGTCTTTCCGGTTGCTGGCCTGCCTGGTCGCCGCAGTCGTTTCCATCACCCCCGCTCTCGCGTCCTCGCTGCCGAACATTGTCATCATTTTCACCGACGATCAGGGTTACGCCGACGTCGGCGTGTTCGGCGCAAAGGGATTCAAGACTCCGAACCTGGACCGGCTGGCGAAGCAGGGCACCAAGTTCACCAACTTCCACGTCGCCCAGCCGGTGTGTTCCGCCTCGCGCGCGGCGCTGTTGACCGGATGCTATCCCAATCGCATCGGCATCCATGGCGCCCTTGGCCCGGCGGCGCGGCACGGTCTGCATGATGAAGAAGTGACCCTCGCCGAGTTGCTCAAGCAGAAGGGGTATGTCACCGGGATGGCGGGCAAGTGGCATCTGGGCCGGCCGGCCGCGTTTCTGCCCTTACGCCACGGTTTCGACGAATACTTCGGCCTGCCGTACTCGAACGACATGTGGCCGCACCATCCGGAGGCGCGGCCCGGCACCTATCCGCCGCTGCCCTTGATCGAAGGCGAGCGGGTGATTGACCCCGAGGTCACCCCGACCACCCAGGCCAACCTCACGACGTGGTACACCGAGCGCGCGGTGCAGTTCATCGAGCGGAACCAGGACCGGCCGTTCTTTTTTTACCTCGCCCACTCGATGCCGCACGTGCCGCTCTTCGTAAGCGACAAGTTCAAGGGCAAATCCAAACAGGGACTTTACGGGGATGTGATCATGGAGATTGACTGGAGCGTCGGTGAAATCCTCCGGGCCCTCCGGCGGCACCGACTCGAGGAGCGCACGCTGGTGATTTTCACCAGCGACAACGGACCGTGGCTCAGTTACGGCAACCACGCCGGGTCCGCCGCTCCGTTGCGCGAAGGCAAGGGCACCAGTTGGGAGGGCGGCACGCGCGTGCCCTGTCTCATGCGCTGGCCGGGAAGAATCCCCGCCGGCAGAACCAGCGACGCCATGTTGATGTCCATTGATCTGTTTCCCACGCTGGCCCGGCTCGTCGGCGCGGAACTGCCGCCGCACCCGATTGATGGCCGCGATGTGTGGCCGTTGATCTCCGGACAGAAGGGCGCAAGAAATCCGCACGAGGCCTACTTCTATTACTTCCAGGACAACCAGCTCCAGGCGGTGACAAGCGGTGACGGCCGGTGGAAACTTTATCTGCCCCACAGCTACCGCACTCTCGCCGGACGTCCCGGCGGCCAGAACGGCATTCCGGCCAAATACGAACAGGCAAAGCTGTCCGGACTCGAACTCTACGACCTCAAACGCGACATCCCGGAGCGAACCAACGTCGCCGCCCGGCATCCGGAAATCGTCGAGCGCCTGCTGGCCTCGGCTGAAACCGCTCGCGCCGAATTGGGTGACACGCTGACCGGTCGCCAAGGCCGGGGCGTGCGCCCGCCCGGACGGGTGACTGAGCCGAACTGAACCCCTGAGGCCGCTGAGAATTCAGCTTGGCCAGTGGACACGCTGTCATCCGAGTCGTGGTGGTAAGCCGCTTCGCAAGCGGACAGCCGAGTCTCCGGATTGAACCCTCCTCACCCGAACACTTCACACTCGGTGCGCGTGTTCTCATTAGCACCGGACTTCAGCCCGGTGGAAGCGCTGGGAATGAGCCGTTTCAACGGCTTTTCACGCGCTATGTAAGCCGCTGAAGCGGCTGCAACGCATCCTCGCCTCGGCTCACCGGCCTGAAGCCCGGTGCTAATGAGAGGTCTATGAAATATCCAGGCTATCCGAGTTTGTACCGCCGCATCCCGGTGTCCACCTCGCGCGCCCAGGCGTCAATGCCGCCGCGCAGACACCGCACGTTCTGCAAACCGTGCCCCAGGAAATAGGCGGCGGCATCGAGACCGGTTTTGCCCTGATGATCCACCAGCACCAACGGTCGCGTGTTCGATCCCTCGCCCATGATCTGCCGCATCACCTCCTGTGACAGCAACCGCGAACCCTCGATATGCACCGCTTCAAACTCCTCGCGCGACCGCACGTCCACGAGGCGCAGTGAGGGGTCTTGTTTCCGCCACTCGGCCAACTCCCTTGGCTCGATCAGGATTTTGGCGTCCTGCTCATGGCTGGACCGGATGTGCGCCAGCACTTCGGCCACGTCGAGATTGCCATTGCGCGCGCAGACCTGGGCCAGCGTCTCGGTGGGTTGAAACCCGCAACTGCTGCAACCGCCGATGTGATACCGGCGGAACAAGGCCCGCTGCGCGCCGGGGAAGGCCTCCAACACGGCGCTCATCGGGGAATCGAATGAAATGGTTTCAGTTGTCACGCTGCCGCCATTTTGCACAGGGAATCTTCGCCTGTCCACCCTCGCCAATTCCGGCGAGGTCGGGCACAATGGGTTTGCGGTATGGAACTTCGTGAATTCGCCGAGCGCGTGTTGTTTGCGACCACGCTGGAAGAGAAACTCCAGTGCCCGGACCAAATCACAGACGAACGGCCCGGCCCGGCGCTGGTCACCCCGCCCGCTCCCGGCCGGCCGGGTGAACTTCAGTTCAAGCCGCATGGCACCGGCAGGGCGGAGTTCCCCGGACTGCATCACCTCGAAAAAGCGCGTGAGCGGGGGCGGTTGCTGCATTTCTTCGCCAACCATGAACTGCTCGCCACCGAATTGATGGCGCTGGTGCTCTTGAAATTCCCCGACGCGCCCGCCGCCTTCCGCAAAGGGGTGCTGCAAACGCTCAAGGACGAGCAGGATCACACCCGGCTCTATGTCGAGCGCATGAAAGCGTGCGGCATCCGGTTTGGCGAGTTGCCGGTGAGCGGCTACTTCTGGCGCTGTGTCGCGCCGATGGAAAATCCGATTGATTACGTGGCCGGGCTTTGCCTCACGTTCGAGCAGGCCAATCTGGACTTCGCCCGTCACTTCGCGCGCGGCTTCGAGAAAGTGGGCGACGCGGACACGGCCAGACTGCTGGAAAAAATCTACCGCGACGAAATCGGCCACGTGGCTTATGGCCTCAAATGGTTTCGCCGCTGGAAGAACCCGAATGAAACCGACTGGGAAGCGTTCTGCCGCACATTGAGATTTCCGCTCTCACCGCAGCGCGCCAAAGGTTTCTCACTGAACGTCGAGGGCCGCCGCGCCGCCGGTTTCGATCCGCAGTTCATTGCGGAGCTGGACGTGTACTCGCAATCGAAAGGCCGCACGCCCGGCGTGTTCGTGTTCAATCCGTTTGCCGAAGGGCACCTCGCCGAGGGAAAAGGTTTCAACCCCGCAAAACATCAGGCCCAACTCGCGCGCGACCTGGAGAACCTGCCGCAATTCCTTTGTCGTCAGGACGACATCGTGCTGGTGGAGCGCCGGCCTTCGGTGGAGTTTCTCAGCGGCATCAAGCAGGCGGGGTTTCCGCTGCCGGAGTTTGTAGAGTTGGGGCACTTCATCGAGAGCAAGGGTTCACGCAAGCTGGGCCGGCTGCGGCCGTGGGCGTGGTCACCGGACAGCGCGGAATTGCTGTCGCCGCTGTTTGCCAATGTCACGGCCGAGGAGCGCGCCGCCGCCCGGCGATTCAACCCCGGCATTGCCCGGCTTTACTCCAAAGCTTGGAGCGCGGAATTGCTCAGACATTTCCTGGCTTCGCAATCGGCCATTCCAAACTGGCTCTGCACCGAGGCTGAGGTGGGTGTGGCCGCGGATTCGCTGGACCAGGCGCTCGAGGCCATCGCGTCCATTCGCAAACGCGGCCATCACCAGATCGTCGTCAAGCAAGCCATCGGTCTGGCCGGCAGCAATGCCATCCGGCTTTTTGAGCCGGAACTGCCCGAATCACATCGCCGTTGGATGGCCAGGAAACTTGCGAATGGACAGCAGCTTGTGATCGAGCCCTGGCTGGAGCGGTTGGTGGATTTTTCCGTGCAACTCGAGCTGACGTCCGCGGGCTTGAAAGTTTGCGGCTACACAGGTCTGCTCAACGACGCCAAAGGTCAGTACCAAGGCAACTGGGCCGAGCCGCACCACCACACCCGCATCCCGGTCAAGGTTGTGGCCCAGTTCCATGAGCCGCCGGATGTTTCCCGCCGCTTGCTCGAGCTTTACGCCGGACTTTTCGCGTTGTTGGAGCGCGAACTGAGTCGCGCGGACTATCTTGGTCCGGTGGGCATTGATGCGTTCGTCTATCGCGACGCCGCCGGCCAACCGCGGCTCAAGCCTGTCGTCGAAATCAATCCCCGCTACACCATGGGCCGAGTGCTCGTGGAGTTGATGCGGCAGACCTGCCAGTGCTGTCATGGTTCGCTTCGGCTGCTCAATCGAGTCACGCTCCGAGCCGGAGGGTATGAGGACTCTCAAGCTTGCGCCCGTTCGCTGAGACAACGTTTTCCGCTGCGCCTGGAGGGCGAGCCGCATCCGCGCATCCGGGAGGGGGCGCTTTGCCTGAATGATCCGGCCACGGCGCAGGTTTGCCTCGCGGTGTTTCAGGTAGCCCGCGATGCTTCAACCCTCGCCAAGATTTGACTCTCCTTCCTCCCACGGCTCTGGCAGGCTGGTTATGTCGCAAAGACACCGCATGACGCCAAAATTATTTTCTGAACTCGGCCTGTCCGCTGAAATCCTCAAGGCCATTGACAAGCTCGGCTTCGAGCAGGCCGCGCCCATTCAAGCCGCGGCCATTCCGCTGTTGATGCAGGGCAGGGACATCGTGGGCCAATCGCAGACCGGCTCGGGCAAGACCGCCGCGTTCGGCATCCCGGCGGTGGAAAAGGTGGACCCCGCCCAACGCGCGGTGCAGGTGCTCATCCTTTGCCCGACGCGCGAGCTGGCCATCCAGGTTTCGGAGGAAATCCACAAGCTCTCTTTCTTCAAGCGCGGCATCCACGCGCTGCCGATTTACGGCGGACAATCCTACGAGCGCCAGTTCGACGGCCTCAGGCGTGGCGCGCAAATCGTCATCGGCACGCCGGGCCGCGTCATGGATCACATGCGGCGCGGAACGCTCCGGCTGGAAACCATCAAGATGGTCGTGCTCGATGAAGTGGACGTGATGCTCAACATGGGTTTCCGGGACGACATTGAATTGATTCTCCAGGCCACGCCCAAGGAACGGCAGACGGTGTTCTTCTCGGCCACGATCCCGCGCCCCATCCAGCAATTGATCGAGAAATACTCCCGCGCTCCGCAACAGGTGCGAATCGAGCAGAAGGCGATGACCGTGCCGACAGTCGAACAGGTCTATTACGAGGTGGACCGCCGTTTCAAAATCGAGCTGCTGACGCGGCTCATTGATATTCACGATCTCAAACTCGGCATCATCTTCTGCAACACCAAGCGCATGGTGGACGATCTGGTGGACCATCTCGAAGCCGCCGGCTACCTGGCCGACCGGCTGCACGGCGACATGACGCAGGCCATGCGCGACCGCGTGATGAACAAGTTCCGCAAGTCCGGCCTCGAGTTTCTCGTCGCCACGGACATCGCCGCGCGCGGGATTGACGTGGACGACGTGGAGGTGGTTTTCAACTACGACCTGCCCTACGATGGCGAGGATTACGTGCATCGCATCGGGCGTACCGGGCGCGTGGGCCGGAGCGGGCGGGCGATCACATTTGTGTCCGGGCGCGAGCTGTTCCAAATTCGCAACATCGAGCGCTACACGAACACGCGCATTCATCGCGCCCGTGTGCCCACCGAGGCCGAAGTCGAGGAAGCGAGAGAGAATGTTTTCATGGGCAAACTCCGCGCGACGCTGCAAAGCGGTGAGTTCAAAAAGCAGGAGCACCTGGTCGAACGCCTGCTCGAGGAAGGTTTTACGTCCACGGACATTGCCTCCGCCTGCCTCGCGCAATTGCAAAGCGGTGAAGCTGCGGCCAAGCCGGCGCGGGCGGAAGATTACGAACGCCCGGAACGCGAGGAGCGGCCTCCGCGCGGCGGCTTCCGTGACGGCGCGCGCCCGGCTTACGAAGGCCGCGGCCCGCGTTTTGAGCGTCGTGAACGGGAAGACCGCCCGCGCCGGTTTGAGGGCCGCCCTCCGCGCGCCGTTCCGGCTCGTCCCGCGAAATTGCTGACGCAGCCTGCCGCCAATCCGCCGTCAGACGTGAAACCAGTCGTTGAGACCAAAGCCCCGGCCGAATCCAAGCCCGTCGTCGAAAAGACATACTCAGACGAGGAGATTCTGGCTTCTGTCAATGCACCCGACGCCGACCCGAGGAAAATTGTTGGCTCAAAGGCAGCGCCGCCGTGGGCGAACAAAAAGCGGGAAGTGAAGAAGCCTTTTGCAAAAGGCAACCCCAGCCGGGCCACCCCGAAACATCAGACGCGCCTGTGGATGAACCTCGGCGAAGCGATGGACATCAAGCCCATTGACATCGTCAATGCCGTTGCCGGCGAGACCGGTCTGCCCGGCAAAGTCGTCGGCACCGTGGACGTTCGCGAGCGGCACTTGTTCGTGGACGTGGCGAGTGAGCATGTCCACGGCATCATCGCCAAGTTGAACCGCGCCCAGATCAAGGGTCACCGAGTGAAGGTCAAAGTGGCGTAAGCAATTCATGGAGCGCGGCGTTCATGCCGCTTCGCCGCGCGAGTGAAAGGTGAGATTGTCATCGTTCCGTGTCCTTCCATTTGCGAAGTTGAAGCGGGCTGAAGCCCGCGCTCCATGTGAAGAATGAGCGATTCCGCCCCAACCAAATCCGTTGAGCGCCTGTTCCCGTTCGCGCTCAAGGCGCGTGCGTTGATCGTGGGCCGCGACACCCTGGTGCGCAGCAAAGGCAGGCTGCATTTCGTTCTCATCACGACCGATGTTTCCGAGAACACCCGCGACCAGGTGTTGAAGGATTTCGCGCACTACCCCGTCGTGCAGCACTACACCCAGGCCGACATCGAAAATTATTTCGGATTCAAAGGCACAAAGGTCGTGGGTTTCGCCAAGTCCGGCCTCGCGCAATCCATCTACGCCGAACTCAAGCCGCACCGCATCAACAAGCCCGCAAGGAAGCCGACGCCGCCCGCATCAACTGCAGATTCTTCTCCCGCGCGCAAAGCAAACTGAACCCTTCCATACCCGTTCACCATCGGCAGCGGCATGGCGGAACGGCGACTCGATTTCAATCTCCACAAAGTTCTGCCGGCTCACGTCCACACCGTTTTTGCCACTGCCAGGACAACGCATGGCGAGCTTTTCCAAAGTAATTCTCTCGGTGAGATTGGATGGCTCAATTATGATGATGTGATGTTGCATGGAACATCGCAGTCGCGCCCGTCGTTGATATGAAAATTCTTCTTACCAGCGTCTGTCGTCCGCTCGGTCCGGAATTCGGCGATGCGCCGTCCGTCGGTTATGAACTCCTTTACCGGCAGGTGTTGCGCGCCCAAGGCATCTTCAGCCCGCGCACGGTCAACATCCATTTTGGTCTCGAATACATTGCGGAAAATCTAGACGCGCCGACCGTCGTGCTGCAATACCCGTCTAAGGCTGAACTGATCCGCGAACTCAAGAAGGGTTACGATTACGTGGGGATTTCCTTCATCATGGCCGTCATGCACAAGATGAAGGAGGCTGTGGCGTTGATTCGTAAATACGCGCCGAACAGCAAAATCGTCCTCGGCGGCTACGGCACGGTGCTCAAGGACGACGTGCTGAAGCCTTATGGCGATTACATCTGCCGCGAAGAAGGCGTCGCCTTCTTCCGTCGCTTGCTGGGCGAACCGGAAATCCCCATGCCCTACAAACACCCGCTCATCGTGAGCTGGCTGAAGATATTTGGCTGGAAGGTTTCGGGCACGGGCAAAATCTTCGCCGGACTCGGCTGTCCCAACGGCTGCGACTTTTGCTGCACGTCGCATTTCTTCTCGCGCAAACACATCAAGCTGCTGCCGGAGGGGAAGGATATTTACGCTGTCGCCGAGCGTTATCTCGACCTGGATTCCAGCCTGGTGTTCCTGATTCTGGACGAGGATTTCCTGCTCAACAAGAAGCGCGCGATGGAGTTTCGCGATTGCGTCATCAAAGGTGGGAAGAAACTCTCGATCTTCGCCTTCTCCAGCATCAAGGCGATCAGCCAATACACCGTGGAAGAAATTCTGGAGATGGGCATTGACGGTTTTTGGATCGGTTACGAAGGCACGCGCTCGAATTACGCCAAGCAACAGGGCCGGCCCATTGCGGACATTCTCACCGAGTTTCGCGAGCACGGCATCACGGTGTTGACTTCCATGATCGTCGGGTTCGACTACCAGACGCCGGACGTGGTGGCGCAGGAGTTGGATGGGCTGATGAAGGTCAAACCGGCCCTGGCGCAGTTTCTCATTTACGGTCCCGTGCCCGGCACGCCGTTTCACGAGCGGGTCATCAAAGAGAATCTGTTGCAGGACATTTACACGACCGACAAGGACCTGTTCTACCGGCGCGCGGATGGTTTTCGCACGATGATGAAGCATCCAACGCTCACGCCGGAGCAGATCGAAGCGATCCAGACCTGGTGCTTCGAGCAGGATTTTCAGCGGCTCGGCCCCAGCATTTACCGCGTGCTTGAAGCCCGGCTGCTCGGCTATCAGAAGTTGAAGGATTCGCCGAACCCGCTCCTGCGCGCCAAAGCCGAATACTACGCGACCGAGTTGCGCGTGGCCTATCCCGTGTTTCTTGCGGGCCGGCTGCTCGGGCCGAACGCTGCCGTGCGCCGCTGGATTGGCGATTTGGAGCGGCGCATCCACGCGGAACTGGGGCGACCTGCTGCCGACGAGCGATTCAAGTCCGTGCTGGCCGTGGGTGCTGCGCTGTGGACCGCGGTGACACTGAAGCTGAATTGGTTTCAGCATCCCAAATTGATCCGCACCACTTATCGTTTGCCCGAGAAGCGCTGGAGCGCGTTTGAAGCGTGGGAGGAACTCCATCGCAAGTTCACCTCACCGGAATTTTCGGTCCAAGTCGAGTTGCAACACGCGAAGCAACAGGTTTGGCTACGGCTGGAGGGCGCTCTGTCCGCAAACGACGCCGAAGGACTTGCCCACCGTCTCAGCGAATCACTCGCCCGGAGCAAGAACCAGCTCGTGTTGGACCTCAAGAAACTCCGCTGGGACCACCCAACCGATCTGCAACCACTGCGGGACAAGCTCGCCGATTATCGCTCGCGCATCCGCGTGATTCTGCCCAAGCTCTCAGCAACCCATCCCGAACTGCTGCTGGTGGCGGGAGTGTTCCAACACTATCGCGGCTGACCATCGCAGATCACACCAGACTGCCGATGCGCCGCAGTTGCAGGAACGGTTCGCCTTGGGTGCGTGATTGCGCCAGGTCCACTTCGAACTCCGCCACCCAGTCGTTGTCGCCTTCCGGGTCCACGAGCATTTGTTGAACGCGCCAGGTCTTCTTGTCCTCCGCGGGCACGACATAGGTGTGACGCACATTCCGCGCGTTGGGGTCGAGACACAGATGATCGTGCTCGGCTTCGTAAGCTTGCATCGCGGCGCGCAAACGATCCGGCGTCCACGGCTGCGCGTCGGCATCCGCCGCGGAATTGAGATTTGCAATTGCCGCCTCGTAATCACCGATAACCAGCCCGCGCAGGAAAACAAAGATGCGATTCCGAATCGCCGCCGTAAACGCCTTCGTGTCGCGCGTGACATCTTGCGCGGCTTCGTCCGCGCCGGGTGGACGCACCTCCTTTGTTTCCGCCCGTTGATAATTCGGGTCGCGCATTTTCTCCCATTCATCGAGCAAGCTGGAATCCACCTGCCGGATCATCGCGCCCAGATAAAGCTCCATCTCGCGCACTTGATCGTTCTTGGCGGCGTCCGGAACATTTTGTGTGAGCACTTTGTAAACGCGGTTCAAGTGCCGGAGCAAAACGCCCTCCGCGCGTTGCAGTTCGTAGTCGCGGATGTAATCGCCAAATGAGCGGAACGATTCAAACATCTCCCGCGCGATGGATTTCGGGCGGATGTTTTCCTGGCCGACCCACGGATGGCGATCCGCAAACGCGTTGAACGTGGAATAGATGAACTCCCGGTTCGGCTTTGGATATTCGAGCTTCTCCAATTCCTCCATGCGCTGGTCGTAATCAAGGCCCTCCATTTTCATCTCGGCCATTTTCTGGTCCTTCACGCGGTCCAGTTGTTTGCGCAGAATGATGTCCGGGTCCTCGATAATGGACTCGACGAGCGTGAGCAGCACCAGCGCGTAATCGGGTTGCTGCGGGTCCACGAGTGGAATCGTGTCGAGCAGATACAACGACAACGCCTGGTCCATGGAGAAATCCTCCTGCAGCTCGACGTTCACGCGAAGTTTCCGGCCGCCATCCAGTGACTTGCGCTCGCCCTCACCCCGGCCCTCTCCCCCGGGGAGAGGGAGAATCGCTTGCCGCGTTTGGGTAATACCGGACGCGGGATTTGAAACGTCAGTCAACGAAGCATCAGAAGCCGCACCTGGCTGTTCCCTCTCCTGGGGGAGAGGGTCAGGGTGAGGGCGGGCTATGAACTCCACAATCCTCCGGTCCAGCAACGAGCGGAACAACTGCCACGCGCGTTTGAGGTGCGCCTGCTTCTGGCGCGGCGTCTCGTGACAACGCGCGATGAGTTGCTGCATCGCCCGGCAACCATCGCCATTTCGGCTTAACACATTCAGCAACATTCCGTGCGTGACTTGGAAACGCGACGTGAGCCGTTCGGGCGGCGCGGCGATCAACCGCAGAAACGTGTTCTTGTCCCAGTTGACGAAATTCTTTTCCGGCGGCTGGCGCTTCACGGTTTTCTTGCCATCGCGCGCCGCTTTCTCCGCCAGCTTCAAGTTCTCGATCACGTGCTCCGGCGCCTGGGCCACGACCCAGCCGCGATCATCAAAACCCTTGCGCCCGGCCCGCCCGCTGATCTGATGAAAATCGCGCGCGCTCAGAATGACGGTCTTCTGCCCGTCGAATTTGCACAACCGTGTGAACAGCACGGTGCGAATCGGCACGTTGATGCCCACGCCCAGCGTGTCCGTGCCGCATACAACTTTCAGCAAACCCTTCTGCGCGAGTTGCTCGATCAACACGCGATACTTCGGCAGCAGCCCGGCGTGATGCAGGCCGATGCCGTGCCGCAGCCACTTCTTGATGTCCGGCCCGTAGGGGCTGCTGAACTTGAAACCTTCGAGCGCGTTGGCGATGGCGGCTTTCTCCTCCCGCGAACAAACATTGATGCTCGTGAAATCCTGCGCGCTTTGCGCGGCTTCCAATTGTGTGAAGTGGACGACATACACCGGGGCTTTGCCGTCGGCGACGAGACTCTCCAGCGTTTTGGCCAGCGGCAGTTCCGAGTAGGCATGTTCCAACGGCACCGGTCTATCCGTGGACGCCACCGCAGAGGTGGGCCGACCGTTGAGTCGTGTCAGTTCCTCCTCGAAGAATGTCGTGTCGCCCAGCGTCGCGGACATGAGCAGGAAGCGCGTTTGCGGCAACGTCAGCAACGGCACCTGCCAAGCCACGCCACGTTCCCGATCGGCGTAGTAATGAAATTCATCCATGACCACGTCCTGCACATTGGCCGCCGCGCCTTCGCGCAAGGCGATGTTCGCGAGAATCTCCGCCGTGCAGCAAAGGATGGGCGCGTCGCGGTTCACCGACGCATCGCCCGTACTGAGGCCGACGTTGTCCGGGCCGAACTCGCGGCACAGCGCCATGAACTTCTCGTTTACCAGCGCCTTGATCGGACAGGTGTAGATGGAGCGCCGGCCCCTGGCGATGGCTGCGAAATGCAGCGCCGTGGCTACGAGCGATTTGCCCGAGCCGGTGGGCGTGTTCAGGATGACGTTCTTGTCCTCGAACAATTCCAGGATGGCGGATTCCTGGGCGGGATAAAGTTGCAGCCGCCTTCCCTCCACGTAATCGAGAAACCGCCCCAGCAGCACATCATTGCCGGTTTTCTCCTCGCGCGGAATGAGATCGTATAACGTGGCGGACACAGGTCGCTCACTTTACGGAGATAGTGCAGCGATGAAAAGGCGCGAACTGTGCCGCTACGGCTTTTCCGCCGCCGTCTTGATTGCCTCCAATTCCTCCCAGCGCGCGTAAAGCTGCATTGCCTGTTCTTTGGCGGCAGCGAGTTGGGCGGTGAGTTGATTGGTTTGCGTTGCGTGGGTGCGATGGAAGTCGGGGGAGACGAACAAGGCCTCGATGCGGGCGATTTCCTCCTCCACCGCAAGGATTTGCGCCTCCATGCCTTCCAGCTCTCGCTGTTCTTTGAAGGAGAGCTTGCGGGGCTTCGCAGTCTTCGTAGCGGCGGCTCGGGAGAGCGCCGCTGATTTATTTACAGCCAGAATGGCGGCGCTCTGCCGAGACGCCGCTACAGCCGCGCGCTGCTTCTTCTCAAGGTAATAATCGTAGTCGCCGACGCTGTGATGGATCTTGCCGTCGCCCTCGAAGGCGAGAATGTCCGTGCAAACGCGATTCAGAAAATACCGGTCATGGCTCACGACACACACCACACCCGGGAACGCAATCAACGCCTCCTCCAGCACGCGCAAGGTGGGCAGGTCGAGGTCATTGGTCGGTTCGTCGAGGATGAGGAAGTTGCCGCCGCACTTGAGAATCTTCGCCAACAGCAGCCGGCTGCGTTCGCCGCCGCTGAGTTTCTTCACCTGCGTGGTGATGCGCTCGTCCGCAAAGAGAAACCGCTTCAGATACGAGCGCACCGAGATGCGCGACTCGCCCCAAAGGACGAATTCCGTTCCATCGGACGCTTCCTCCAGCACCGTCCGCTCGTCATTCATTTGCAGGCGCGACTGATCCACGTAGTTGAACATCGTGAGCTGGCCGGTCTTCACGGTGCCTTCCGTCGGGGCAAGCCGGCCGATGATGATTTTCAGAAGCGTGGTTTTGCCGAGGCCGTTGCGCCCGCAGACCCCGACGCGTTTGCCATTCTCAAACGTGAAATTGAATCCGGAAAACAACTTCCGCCCACCAAGTTCAATGCCAAGATTGTTGACCTCCACGGTGCGATTGCCCAGTTGCGGCGGCGGCGGGATGACCAGTTCCATGTCCTCCTCGACCGTCGGGCCCTCCCTTGCCGCTTCCTCGTAGTAACGCTCGAATCGGTTCTTCTGCTTGCTGCGTTGGGCCCGCGGACCGGTGCGCACCCACTCCAGTTCCTTTTTGAGAAACATCTGGCGCTTGTGCTCGATCACCGCGTCGGCTTCCTGCCGTTCGGCTTTGTCCAGGAGGTAATCGGTGTAGTTGCCGTCGTGCCACCAGAATTTGCCGTCGCACAACTCGACCATGCGGGTGACGACGCGGTCCAAGAAATACCGGTCGTGCGTCACCACGAGAAACGTGCCGCCGAAGTTCTCCAAAAACTCCGCCACCCACTCGATGGATTCCGGGTCGAGATGGTTGGTGGGCTCGTCCAGCATCAGGAAATCGGGGCGCGAAACAATGGCCCGAGCCAGCGCCACGCGGCGCTTCTCGCCGCCGGACAGCGTGGCAATTTCGCGGTCGCCGGGCGGGCAGTTGAGGTGCGACAGCGCGGTTTCGATGCGCTGGTCCACGGTCCAGCCTTCAAGCGTCTGGATGCGGTGCTCCAGTTCCTCGTGCCGTTTCGAGTCATGCGGCAGCGATTCGAACTCCGCGATGAGGTCCAGCACGTACTTCGCCCCGGCACGCACGTTGCCGCGCACGTCCTGAGTAGGATCGAGCATGAAATCCTGCGCGAGATAACTCACCGCCAGCTCGCGCCGCCGGCTGATCGTGCCGGAATCCGGCGACTGCAATCCCGCAAGCAGCCGCAGAAAGGTTGTCTTCCCGCAGCCGTTGCGCCCAACCAGGCCGAGGCGCTGCCCCTCGTCAATCGCGAGCGTGGCCGCGTCGAGAATCGCCCGTTCGCCGTAGCGCACGGTGACTTCGGTGGCGTTGAGGATGGTGGACATTTCGTTTCAAACCGATGGGCACAAGTCAGCACCGACAAAAACTCGGGTTCACCGGAGCGCGCAAGCTAACAGAGAATGGCGGAGGGACAAGGGGCAAGGTCGGCCGCGTTGAACTTTGAACTTTGAACTCCGCCCACGGGACTCTAGCCTGAAACCATGTTTGACAGTCTGAGCGGCAAGCTCCAGAACACGTTTCGCAACCTGCGCGGCCTCGGGAAGATCTCCGAGACAAACGTCAGCGACGCCTTGCGCGACGTGCGCATGGCGCTGCTCGAAGCCGACGTGAACTTCAAGGTCGCCCGCGACTTCATCGAGCGGGTCAAAGCCAAGTCCATTGGCGCGGAGGTTGTGCAGAGCATCCAACCCGGACAGCAGATCGTCAAAATCATCCACGACGAACTTGTGGAGCTGCTCGGCTCGACCAACGCGGCGTTGAATCTTGTCGCGAACCCAAGTTGCATCCTCATGGTCGGGCTTCACGGTTCAGGCAAGACCACTTCCTCCGGCAAGCTGGCCCGGCTCATTCAGAAGCAAGGCCGGCAGCCGTTGCTCGTCGCTGCCGACGTTTATCGTCCCGCGGCAATGGACCAGCTCGAAACCCTCGGCAAGCAGCTCGACCTGCCCACCTTCGTCAAACGCGGCGAGAAGGATGTTTTGCGGATCGCCCGCGAGGCACTCGACTTTGCGAAAGCAAACAACCGCAACACAATCATCTTCGACACCGCCGGCCGCCTGCAGATTGACGAACCGCTCGTTCAGGAACTCGTCCGGCTGCGCGACCTCGTGAAGCCGCAGGAGGTCCTGCTCGTGCTCGACGCCGCCACCGGTCAGGAAGCCGTCAACGTCGCCACGCATTTCGATCAGGCGTTGAGCATCACGGGCTCGATCCTGACGAAGCTCGACGGTGACGCGCGCGGTGGCGCGGCCCTGAGCATGAAAGCCGTCACGGGCAAGCCCATCAAGTTCGCCGGCGTGGGCGAGAAACTCGACGAGTTCGAGCCGTTTCATCCCGAGCGCATGGCTACGCGCATCCTCGGCATGGGCGACGTCGTCAGCCTCGTTGAGAAGGCCGCCGAAGCCGTGGACGTGGAGGACGCGAAGCGGCTTGAGGAGAAGATGCGCAAGGGCGAATTCACGCTGGAAGATTTCCTTGAGCAGTTGCGCCAGATGAAAAAGCTCGGTCCGCTGGAGAGCATCGTGAAAATGCTGCCCGGCGGCTCGGAAGCGTTGCAGGGACAGGATTTGTCGAAGCAGGAAAAGGAATTCAAGCACATGGAAGCGATGATTTGCGGCATGACGCCCAAGGAGCGCAAAAGCCCGCAAATCCTGAACGCCAAGCGCCGCATCCGCATCGCCAAAGGCAGCGGCGTAAGCGTGACCGAGTTGAACACGATGTTGAACAAGTTCGCCCAGATGCAGCAGATGATGAAGAAGATGGGCAAGTTTCAGAAGATGATGGCCCGCATGGGCGGCGGCATGCCCGGGATGTTGCGGCAGAAGTGATCCCCTTCTCCATCTCTGCTATTCTTGTTCCGAGACGTGAACCGAGACGAACTCTTCATCCCGTCGGATGAGGAAACTCGTGTAACCATCTAATCGCACTTGCTCCCCGGACAGTTGGTTATAGAATCTCCACACCCAACACGGAAGAAACCACGTCCATGCTCTCTTAACAGGTCGAGCAAGTTCACGTCGCACTCGTCTGAGTCTCAGTTCCGATTCCCACCAATTCTCTGCGCTTGGGACTGATTCAAGTAACGGAGCGCGCAGAATTCGCTACTGAGCGGCCTAGGTTTGCGATTTCAGGAGAGACTACAAAACCATTGACCATCCACAATTTCGACGCCGCAATTCGCGCCACTCCATTGCGTTTCGCCGCCCCGCGGCAACGCGCTTGAACCTGGCGGTTGCCATCCTACAGCGGAAACTAATCAATTTGCGGTGGGTTGATCGTGACCGTCACGCCGTCGTGACCTTCAACCAGAAAGCGTACCGCCGCCCGTTTTGCTGGCGATTTGTTGGAGGGTCTTCATGGTGATTCGGTCAAATGTGAAGGCTACTGCGAAAACCGGAAGGGCAGACGGGGAGCGTTCTGCAGATTCTCAAAAGCGCGGTCCGAGGCAGAGGTCAACCTGCCGAAGTTGTATTGGAGCATGAAGGCCGCACTGTAACCGCCGCGTCCGTCGCTACGGATCGCATCTATGCCATAGCCGGAAGCGACCACCGCCTGCAGCCGGCGATTGTTCGACTTCCAACTGAGGCCGCCTGTGACCCCCGAGTTCCAGTTGCCCGACTGCTCGGTGCCGTCCAGGTAATCAACAACCGCCGTGGCGGCCCCGGCAAAGACGCTCCAGGACTTGGACGCGCCCAGCGGGATCGCGTAAAGGCCGTAGAGCAGGCCGAAATCCTCCGCCGAGATTTCCTCATAGAAGTAACCCGGGATGAAGAGCGGGAACTCCGAGGTGAACGGCAGCGCGCCCCCCAGGCGGTAGGCACTGAACCGGTCGGCATGGATCACGGCCCCGCCCATCAGACCGAGCGCGACGTAATGTTCGGAGCGCGGCATCGTGTAGATCAGCAGCGCGCTACCCAGGAGCCGATGCGAGGTCGAGTTGAGTTCCCGATCACTGCTGATGCCGTAATCTCCGGAGTCCGGCCGGGATTGGAGGTCGTACCAGACGGAAAGCTCGGCGGCCAATCGCGGGGTGAGCAGAGGCTCTTTCCCGCCCCAGCGCAGGCCAGCGCGCAAGTTGTAGAACGGTTGGTCTTCCGGGAGCCTGAAAGTGTCGGCCGTATCTGAGCCATCGTTGAAGACGTGGTAATTCATGCTCGCGCGCACGATTCCGTTCAACGGGACGGTCGCGCCGGGATTGAAATTGTGGTAGAGGCTGAGGGCGACCCCGCCGCCGTGACCGTCGAAGGATTCGTCGCGGTAGTAATTCCCCTGCCGGACTTCCTCGTAACTATTGAAGAAGCCGCCGCCGAAAACGCCCACAGCCAGGTCTGTGTTCTCCCCCAGCAACCCTTTGAAACCCAGTTCAGCGTCCACGTAAACCGGAGCGATGGCCAGGCGCAGCGTCGTGTTGGTGGCGGGCACGTCCGGCCGGTTCCAATAATAGAACGCGTACGCGCCGAGAGGACCATCGTTGTGCAGGGACTGGTTGACCCCCAACTGGAGGAGTTGGCGCGGCTCAGGGTCAATTTGGGTGTAGCCGGTTGAGGTCACGGTTGCCACTGCGGCACACGCGCACAGCTTGAAGGTCAGTTTTGTTTTCATGGGAGTGGATTGTGGTTCAAGGTGGGAAGAACAACGGGCCACCAAACGTTTGGAAGCGCGGGCACTCATGCTGCGCGCTCCAGCACCACGACGGATCGTGGTGCAACCTCATAATTCAAACCAGCTACGGCCCGCGTTTCCAAATCCTGGCTGCTGGTGTCCACGAAACAGTTCCAAGCGCCGGGCTGCTGAATTTGGAATCGCACCGGCTCCCAGAAGGCGTTGATCATGACGTAGAGGTCGCTCGCGCCGTGCAAACAATACGCCAGACAGCGCGAATCAAAATCCACCGGGCCGGTTGCTCCGTACCACCGCACCGCCTCGCGCCAATACCGGCCGCTGGCAATGGCCGGGTGCGCTTTGCGGAACGCGATCATCCGCTGGAAAAACTGAAAGATGTCGCGGTTCTTTTCGAGCAACGACCAGTCCAGCCACGTGGTTTCGTTGTCTTGATTGTACGGGTTATTGTTGCCGCCTTGCGTGTTCAGAAACTCGTCGCCCGCGCAGAACATCGGCGTGCCGTTCGACAGCATCAGCAGGCAGAAAAAGTTCTTCACTTGTTGCCGGCGCAACGTGATCACCTCCGCCGGCGCGCCCGCGTCGCCTTCCCAACCGCAGTTCCAGCTCAGGTTATTGTCGCAGCCGTCGGTGTTGTTATGGCCGTTGGCTTCGTTGTGCTTGTGGTTGTAGGCGACCAGATCGTAGAGACAAAAGCCGTCGTGCGCGGTGATGAAGTTGACGCTCTGATACGGCCGGTAAACATCGCCTGGGCCTTCAGGAAAGAGATCATCACTGCCGTACAACCGCCGCATCAGCGCGCCGACCTTGCCGGGATCGCCGCGAACAAAGGCGCGCACGTCGTCGCGGTATTGGCCGTTCCACTGTCCCCACAGCCAGCCCGGATAACTCCGGCCCAACAGACTCGTCCCGATGTCCCACGCCTCGGCCACGGCCCGGAATTTTCCCGCCATGGCCAGCGCCGTAATCTCGCTGATCATCGGAGCCTCGTCCGTCAGCACCTGGCCGTGCGCATCGCGCGCCAAAGCGGAGGCCAGGTCAAAACGAAACCCGTCAACGCCGATATCAGCCCAATGCCGCAGGCTCTCCAGGACCAGCAGGCGCGCGGCCTCGCGCCCGCAACGCAGCACGTTCCCGCAGCCGCTGTCGTTGCGGTATCGCCCGTCGGGTTCGAGCAGGTAGTAAGTGCTGTTGTCAATCCCGCGCCACGAATAAGTCGGCCCGGCCCGGTCGGCTTCGCACGTGTGGTTGTAAACCACGTCGAGCCACACCTCGATCCCGGCCGCGTGAAACGCCTCCACCATCTCGCGAAAATCCGCCGCCGCATCCTGCACTGCGTAACCTTGATGCGGCGCAAAGAAGCTCAATGTCATGTAGCCCCAGTAATTGCCCTCCTGCGGATCGAACTGATGCACCGGCAACAACTCGACGACCGTCACGCCGAGTTCTTTGAGATACGGAATCTTTTCGATCAAGCCCAGGAACGTTCCGCGTTTTTCGGGAGTCACGCCGGAGTTCGCGCGGGCCGTGAAGCCTTTGACGTGCAGTTCATAGACGACGATCTCGTGCCAGGGACGGCGTAGCCGGGTGAACTCACCGGTGGCCGCCGGCTTCCACCTGAAATCCGAAGTTCGAGGACCGAAATCCGAAAGAAATCCGTACCCCGAATGCCGAACTGGCGGGTTATGAGTACTGTCCGGGGAACAGGTTTCCAAACCGCCAGATGAAGTTGGGTTCGGTGCTCGGATTTCGGGCTTCTTTCGGGTTTCGGGAATTCGCGTTTCGGACTCCGGGTTCATGGGCAACACACCGAGCGGCGCACGTCCATCGTTCGCGCCCGGCTGCATCGCGGCGGCACGCGAAAAATCCGGCGGAAAGAACACCTGCTCGGCAAAGGGATCGAGCAACACCTTCTGGGCATCGAACCGGTGCAACACCCCGGCTGGGCCTTCGACCCGGTAAGCGTAGTATCGCGCGCCCGGCGCGGTGGATTGCGAAACGAAGCAATGCCAGATGCGTCCGGTTCTGTTCTGCAGCGGCTCGAGCTTGAGCACGGCCACGGGCTTTACGAAATTCTTCTCGTCGTACAACAGCAACGTCACACCGGTCGCGTGCCGGGAATACAAGGCGAAGTTCCACCCGTCCCCAGTCCACGTTGCTCCCACTGGCACTGGCTGGCCTTCAGCGAACATGGTGGTGCTGGCTTTCTTATTCGATCGGACAAGGTTCAGCGTTCCAAATCTCTTTGGCATACTGAGAAATCGTGCGGTCGCTGGAGAACCGGCCGGAGGCGGCAATGTTCAGGATCACCTTGCGGGTCCAGGCCGGTGGGTCGGCATACAGTTCCCCGATCCGTTGCTGGGCCTGGGCGTAACTGGTGAAATCGGCCAGATGCCGGTAGTGGTCGCCATCCCGGAGCAGCGCATCGAGGATGGGCGAGAAGATGCCGGATTCGTTTTGGCTGAAATGATTGTTGGCAATCAAGTCGAGCGCGGCGCGCGTTTCCGGCTCGTTCTCGTAGTGCCAACGCGGATCATACCAGCCGCGACTGGCCTCGACCTGTTCCGCATTCAGGCCGAACAGAAAGACGTTTTCCTCGCCGGCGGCTTCGGCCATTTCGATGGTGGCGCCGTCGCGCGTGCCGATGGTGAGCGCGCCGTTCATCATGAACTTCATGTTGCTCGTGCCACTGGCTTCGTAGCCGGCGGTCGAGATTTGCTCGGACACGTCGCTGGCGGGAATCAGGCATTCCGCCACGGACACGCGGTAGTCCGGCACGAAAACAACCTTGAGCCGGCCCTTGGTGGCGGGATCACTGTCAAGCGTGGCCGCGACGTTGTTGATGAACTTGATGACCAGCTTGGCGAAGTGGTAGGCGGGCGCGGCTTTGCCGGCGAAGAAGAACGTGCGCGGCGGAACGGCGAGCTTCGGATTCTCGCGCAGCCGATGGTAAAGCACGACAATGTGGAGCGCGTTCAGCAGTTGCCGTTTGTATTCGTGGATGCGTTTGATTTGCGTGTCGAAAATACTTTCGGGATCAATCCCGGGCCGGCCGAGCCACTGGACGAACCGGGCCTTCGTATCGCGTTGCGCCTGGCCTACCGCCGCGATGAACGCGCTGTCGTTGGCGAGCGGCTTCAGTTTCTCCAACTGCGCCAGGTCAGTGATCCAGCCGTCGCCGATGGCCTCGGTGATGACGGAGGCCAGCGGCGGATTGGCCAGCAGCAGCCAGCGGCGGGGGGTGACGCCGTTGGTCTTGTTGTTGAAACGTTCGGGGAACACGGCTGCGAAATCCGGCACGACGCGTTGTTTGAGCAGTTCCGAGTGCAACGCGGCCACGCCGTTGGTGCTGTGCGAGCCGACGATAGCCAGGTGCGCCATGCGCACCTGCCGGTGCGCGCCTTCCTCGATCAGGCTGACCCGCGCAATGCGGGCTTCGTCGCCGGGAAACTTCGCGCGAACGTCGTTGAGAAAACGGTGGTTGATTTCGTAAATGATCGCAAGCTGGCGCGGCAACAATTCTTGAAACCATTGCACCGGCCATTTCTCCAGTGCTTCGGGCAGCAGCGTGTGATTCGTATAGGCCAGCGTGCGTTGGGTGAGTTGCCAGGCGTCGTCCCAGTTGAGTTTCGCCTCGTCCAGGAGCAGCCGCATCAATTCCGGCACGGCCATCGTCGGGTGCGTGTCGTTGAGCTGGAGGGCGACCTTGTCGGGCAGCGCGGACCAATCGTTGCCGGCGGCGCGAAAACGGCGGACAAGGTCCGCGAGCGAGCAGGCGACGAGGAAGTATTCCTGCAGGAAGCGGAGCCCTTTGCCTTCGGCGGTCGAATCGTCCGGGTAGAGCACGCGCGTGATAGTTTCGGCGGTGAGCGTTTCGGCCAGCGCGCCGACGAAATCGCCGCTGCTGAACTGGGCGAAGTCGAAGTCATTCGCCGCCTTCACGGCCCAGAGGCGCAGCGTGTTGATGGTCTTGCCGCCGTAGCCGACCACGGGCCGGTCATACGGAACGCCGATGAGCGACGACGGGCGGCCTTCGACGACCCGCAACGCGCCGCCGCGAATCTCGAACGACACGTTGAGCTTTACCTCGACGGCTTCGTTGGGCCGGGCGACTTCCCACGGATCGGGCCGGGCGAGCCAGTGGTCGGGTTGCTCGGCCTGCCAGCCATTGCGCAGGCTTTGCCGGAAGATGCCGTAGTCGTAGCGCAAGCCGTAACCCATGCCGGGAATGTTCAGCGTGGCCATGGAATCGAGGAAACACGCGGCGAGCCGGCCGAGGCCGCCGTTGCCCAGCCCGGCGTCCGGTTCCTGTTCGATGATCTGGAGCGGATCGAGTTGGTGATGTTTTGCGAAGTGTTCGACTTCGGGATCAATCTGGAGGTTGGTGATGTTGTTCGCCAGCGAGCGCCCCAGCAGAAACTCCATCGAGAGATAATAGACTCGCTTGGCGTTGCGTTGCTGGTAGGTTTGCTCGGTCTTCAGCCAGCGTTGCGACAGCACGTCGCGCACGGAACGGGCGATGGCTTCATACTTGTCGCGCGCCGTGGCTTCCGTGTCGCGCAGCACTTGATCGAAGGTCAGATGCCGCTCGTAAAAGGCATTGCCGTCGCCGGATAATTTCACCGGCCCGCAGTTGTAGCGGGCGAGGAGGGCTTCTTTCTTTATCGGTTTGGGCTTCATCTTGGTGGGGTTCATAAATGGATTTATTCCGTGGTGGGTGGGGAAAGGCGGGCAGGTAAATTCGTTGCATCTGGCTGGCCCCCGAGGTCGCTGACCAATCGTCGGAATTCCGCGTTATCGGCGAGTTCGCGAGCGGCTAATTGACGCAGGCGATCCACCGTCTTGGACGGGAGCGCGAACGTCGTGGGCACGGAATTGAAGAAGCGGCGGTCGGACGCATCGGCCAATTGATTGAAGTGCAGTTCGATGACATAGGGGACGACTGCGGCCGGCGCGGAATCGCCCGTGCCGGTGTACTCCTGCCCCAGGCGTGCCATGACTTCGCGGAACAATTCGAGGGTCTCGAAGGAATAATGACTCACCGCCACGTGGCTGAGCGAGCTGAACAACTTGACCCGGCTCAACGGGCTTTCTTGGGAGTCCCAGCCGTAATCGGAGTCCTTGTGCGCGTTGACGACGACAATCGCCACGCGGCGGGGAAGCTGCCACGGCACACTGGGAATTTCGGCAAACTGTTCGCGGGCGATCACCCGATCCAGGGCACCCCGCAAGCCGAGATTGTCGGAGATTCCGCCATCGAGCAGATGGATGAACCGTCGGTCCGCGTCTCCGTAAGAGCGGGCCTGGGCCGCCAGATATTTGAGGCGAGTGGAGGCGGTTGGGCTGTCCAGGATGGAGGTGATCCACTCCGGTTCAGGTCGGGGATGTTCAGCAGAATAGTTCTTCAAAACCACCGGCGTCAGGAGCACGGGAAACGCCGAGGAGGCGGCCACCGCCCGCGCGATTGGGAATGGTCCCAAGTCCGACTGCAGCAGATCGAATTGGTCCTGGGTGAACTCGAACCGTGCGCCGGAGGCGGTGTCCGTGGCATTGATACAGAGAAAGGGACGGTCGCCCGGCAACTCTGCATACGTCGCCCCTTGGAACAGCCGGCGATCATAATACTCCGCCGCCAGGTCGGTCCGATTGAATTTGGGCGAAGCCAGCCGGACTTGATTCCAAGGCGACAGAACGCGGAGCAGCAGAGCGTTCTGGACGTTCTTCTTGAGAAACTCAGATTCGAAGTCCAAGAAAATGCGGTCGCCCCACCGGGCGTAGTACGCGGCGGTGAAACTGCCGCCGGACACGGAGGAGATGATGTCCACCTCATCGAGCATCCGGTGTTGGGTTGCCTCCGCGCCCAAAGGCGTGCGCGCCAGTTCCTCCAACACTCCGTAAGCCAAAGCGGCGGCGCGGGTGCCGCCGCCGGAGAAAGCCAGCATCAGGAGCAGGTCGGAGGAATTGGTGGGCGAGGTGGTGGGACGAAACCGATAGCCGGCGGCAGGCTCGCTCCTGGTCAACCGGGCGTTGCGCGGATAGTGGGCGCAACCGCTGACGAGCAGCAGAGTGATTAGAACTGAAGGAATACGCTTCAAGATCACAACTCTCCTTTCATGAAAGAGCCAAACCGGTGTTCGTGCGCGTCCCAAAGCTTGTCCCAGCCATTGCTTTGTGTGTGGGAACGGTCGAAGTAGCGAAGCGCGCAGGACGAGGAACAAAGCAACGTCGGCAGCTCGTTCCCGGGCAACCGACAAAACCACTGGCCGTCCAAAATGGTCGCATGACACTGCGCGCACGTCTGGTGCATTTCGCCACGGCGTCCCAAGAGGTTCGAGTTCCCGTCGGCGGCAGGCGCGGCTTTATGCGACTGTGGTGAGGGTTTCACGATCGTGTTTGGGTTCGAGGTCGTTTGGTTCGGGATCGCCGGGAAAAAACTCCTGGATGGCGGAGCGCAGCCGCGGGACGAGATTCCCGGTCTTCACCAGGAATGTGTCGGCGCCGGCGGCCAGACACCTGCCGAGGGCTTCCGGGGTGTCGTCGCCGGTGACCACGAAAACAATGGGTGGGTTCGGCAGTTGTTTCAGACGGCGTGTGACTGCCGCGCCGTCCAACCCGGGCATGTGCAGGTCCGTGATGACCAAATCCGGATGAAGCGCTGGTGCATGGCCGACGGCTTTGAGGCCATCCACCGCCGAGCCAACGATGAAAACCCGCTCGTCCTTGGAGACGATTCTGGCCAGCAACACCATGAGCATGGGAGAGTCCTCCGCCAGAAACGTGCGAATCAGGCGGGTGGGGAAACATTTATTCCCCGGTGCGGAATACCGGGATTCCTGAGCGGTCATTTTCATGATGAAGTTACCTCAGAGAGATTCGCCGGATTGTGGACACGCGACGGAGTCCATCGGCGCAAGGCAAGGGGCAGCACGATGCCGGGGAGCGCCGCGGGTTTGGGCCAGGCGTGCGCACGGATGATGTTGGCGGTGTTGATGAGGCCGAAGCCGCCTTCCTCCAGACGGAAGGGAAGAGTCGGCACCTCCGGCAAATGCGCGAACAACTGGCGCTCGTCCTGGGAATTTCCGCGAATCATCGCCACCGCTTTCAGGGTGACCGTCCAGCCGCCGAGCGTATGGATCTCCACCTGCAAGCTGCGCCGGCGCGGCTGGCCGGGCGGCGGCCCACCCGGACCATCCGTTGCCACCGATGTTTTGTCCGGCCAGGCTTCCGGCCGTTCCACGATGTCAAACCGGCCCTGGGGGAGATTCAGCGGGAATTTCAGGGGCGCGCGCGCGAAGGTGCGGACGAGGATCATGTCAATGCCCTTGCATGGAATCATGCTGGCGCCGTGCTGCGAGGCCAGCAGCAGGTGGTCCTGGGCGAACAACTGCGGCGCCGCCAGCAGTCGGAGCGCTTCGCGGACGCGGTCCTCATCGGACTCATAGAATTCCGTCGAGGATCCGTTCGCGGCACGAAGCTCGAGAGTGAGGTCAATTGGGTTTGCAGTCATGTCAACTGTGGGTGTGTTCATAATGTGTCTCCTTGAATGGGATGATGTTTGACCTGCCGTTTTCATCCGGCGGCAGCCTCCGGGGAACGTGCAGTTCCAAAACTCCGTCTTGCAGGATCGCGTGAATCTCGTCGGCGCAAGCATCCGCCGGCTGGGGCAGTCGGCGCGCGAAGACCCCGGCCGGGCGCTCGGATCGCAGACTTTGTCCGCCGCACCGCCGGGTCGGGCGCTCGCCCTCGAGATACAGCGTCGCGTCATCGCGACTGATCTGGAGGTCATCCAGCTTCAGGCCCGGCAAGTCGAACTCGAACAAGTACTCTTCGCCCGTATCGGACACATCCACGGGGGGAAACCCGTCCGTGTTTGCCATGCGCCGCCGGCACACGGGGACCCTGTTCAAGGATTGTGCGTAGGCCCTGGGATCAGCTTGGAGATTTTTTGATTTCATGTTGGAGTCTCCGTTGCACTTCCATCTCCAGGTCACGCCAGTCACCCAAGGTCATCTGAGCGGCCCCCGCCCGCGCGGCGCTGGCGGCTTCGATCAGGCGGCGGATACAATTCTCGCCGCGTGCCCGGAACGGTCGGACGCGGGTCGCTGGCTTGGCGGTGCCGCATGGGTTTCTCTCGCGAATTTTCATTTCGTCATGAGTTTGCGGGTGTTTTTACGATCGCGCGGAAGCATGAACCCGCGCGAAATCGTCCGATCCGGTGAAACGACGGGACGCGTCGTCCGAATACAACCTCGCGTTCGGTGACGTGCGCTTCCGAGCGAGGCCGGAAGCAGATCGGCGAAACAAAAGGGGACTGGACTCGCGTCCCTTGGATTGCGGGCGCAAATCGGACACATTCCCATCGGGTCACGGGCAGGAGGGTCTGGCTGCCCCGCGACAAGGCTTGGGTGAGCTGCGTCATGATGCCAGTTGCTCCTTCCGGATGCTCCCCAAATTTTGCCTGGCGGGTGTGGATTGCTTCACCCAACGGATCGCCTTGGCCGGGTCCAGAAAGGAGGTGAGGAACAACCGCCCGCGGCGGGCGACCTTTTGAATGAGCCGGGCCAGACGGTCCTGCTCGGGGCGGACCACCAGTCCCACCCGCCTGGCCCGGGAGACGGTCGCGGATAACCCGCCGGCAAAGTCAATCAGTTCTGCCGTCCGGGGCATTGACTGCAACTGCGTGACGTCCACGATGAGGCGGTGCCATTGCCGTTGGTCCAAGAGGGCGTCCGCCTCGTAACGGGCGGCGGACAACTCCACGGCCGGCACCTCGCCTTCGTAGGACAGGAAGACGCACCGGTCTTCGCCAACTGGATTTATGGAGTATGACATCAACGAAATCCTTTCAGTCGTTGGGTGTGCTGGTTAGACGATTAGCGGATTGAGAGGGCAACGCTCGCTGCGCTGACCGCACGCGAGGCCACAATGTCGGTTCGCCTTCGCTTCTGACCTGGGGATGAATCTTCGGACATTCATGGTAGGGTTAACTCAGGATTCCCAATGGCGCCGCGAAGCTCAGAGAGGCCAGTCGCCATTGCATTTCGCGGAGATGGCCCAAAGGCAGAAGAAGCTCGCCGCAAAGCTGAAAACCACAAAGGCCCAGATCAGGAGCATCTCCCAATGCAGGCGTCCGGACCCCGGGCGGCGCGGGGCGCTGTCGCTCCCATGGTCGCGCCGGCGTCGCTCAGAATCCTCCGTCCATGGATGCACGTTCAAGCGCCGCTCCGTTGTGAACTGCTGGCCGTTGTTTCGATGGTGTGTGATCATACCGCTGTCTCCGAATCAGTGCGTTACACATTCGAAATCCGCCCTGTCATGAGGTTCGTAGCCTGACAGAAAAACAACGCCAACATAGAGTGCGGAAATTATGAACAGGGAAGACATAGGTTTCCTTCGGCTTTGGACTCCTCCGCATGGTCGGGGTTGGCGGTCGCCGTTTTGCGACCGCGCTTGAGCAAACGATAAACGCCGTAGGTTCCGGCAAGCAGCGCGAGACCGACCCACGCGACCGTACCGAGCTGGTGCAGGAAGGCCACGACCTGTTCCAATTGATCGTGGAACGCATAACCCAAGGCGGCATACACCGCCGCGTAAACCACCGCACTGAACGCATCCACCAGCAGGAAGCGCCGCCGGCTCACGTGCAACGCGCCGGCGTGCATCGCCACGACCTGGCCGAAGGGCACAAACTTCGCCACCGTGAGCATTCGCAGGCCGTGCAGGAGGGTCCGGGCGAGTGTGGCGCGCTCCAGCTTGACCCGCACCGTTTGCAAATAGGGAAACACCCGGAACACGCGCGCCTGGCCGCGGCCTCCGAGAACGAACAAGATCGCGTCGGCCGTGATGCAGCCGAGGGCCGTCCAGCCGACGACCGCCAGCAGATCAAACTTCCCGCCCGCCGCGAGGGCGCCCCCCGCAATGACGACCAGCGATCCCGGAAACGGCAGGCCACTCTGCTCCGCGAAACCGGCCAGGAACAGGATCAATCCGCCGTAGGCAATGGTGAAAGCGATGATGTCGTTCATGTTGGCCTCGCAGCTTCAGGGCCGAAGGCTTTCCAGCAAATCCGCCGACAGCGCCGCCTCCGCGGCTCCGTCAACCGGCGGACAAACGGTCGCGCGCACGATATTCGCGGGATTGATGGCGCCCAGGCCGCCCGCCTGCAAACGAAACGGAATCGCAGGTAAATCCAAAAAATGGTTCCAAAGATGGCGCTCTTCCTGGATCGTCGCCGGAAGGATGGTTTCCAGCTTCAAGCGGATCATCCAATCTCCCAGTGTATGAACTTCCGCCAGCATCACATGCCTGCCTTCCGCCGCGGCGGCCGCACGCAGGGTCTCAAGCGGCGTCAACGCCTCGTCGGTGACTTCAACCGCATCCACCCACCCGCTGGGCAACGGCAACGGAGGCGGCGATGCCGTGTGGGCCAGGATGACATCAATGGTCCGGGTGGGAATGGCGCTCGTGCTGTGCTCGGAAGCCAACGTAAGCAGGGGCGGAGTAAAGAGCCGCGGTGACACCAACTGGCGCAACGTTCTTTTCGCGCTGGCCTCGTCCGGCTGCACGAACCGCGTGCGCGATCCGTCTTCCGTGAGGATGTCAATGGTTAGAGTTTGAGGCGTGGTTGTCATAGTGTGTTTCATGGTCATAGGGGGTAGCTCGCCGTGAACACCGCCAGAACTGGTTTGTCCGACTTGCAGGGTTTCCGACGCGAAATCGGCTTGGCCGACGAATCGGATGCTTGAGTTGTTTTGGCTCGTGTTCATGTCATCAACTACTATTCGCTTCTATCAGCAGGCATTTTGCAGTGGCCATGCCAACGAGGTTGAAATGCCGTAAGAGCCTGTTTTGAATTGTCTTGCAGAGATTAGGCCCCGGAGGGTGGTTGGGTTAAAAAGTTGAACGGACAAAAACTTGAGCCAGGTTTGGTCGGATTATTTGTCCGCGATCTGGCAGCCTCTTGTTGTATGAAACCAACGAACGACCGACGGTCCGATTCGCTTTTTGCGACGCAATTACTCTTGGAGTTTGCCCGGGAGCAATCGCAAGAGCAGTCGTTGCTGAGACTCGTTGAACCGCGCCAAAAACTTGGAGTGCGGTGGCAGAGCGCAGCGGCGACACCGCTTTCCCCCGGTCATCCTTTTCCAAAAGCGGCGTGGCGCTTCGCTTCCCGCCGCACTCCATAAAACCTGTGTTTGCGGCGTCCGCCGCGCTGGGATGGATTTCTGCTCAACAACCAAATCCCCGACGACGGTTTCTTAACCCTTCAAGAAGACGGCTGCTTGATTCCGGTTTACCTGGATTGAGACGACGCGTCTGACCGCGCGGCTGGGTTCACGGATGCCTCGGTTTCCCACCCGCCGCCGAGGGATTTGTAGAGTTGAATGACGGCGAGGCGGCGGGCGACTTCGAGGCGCGAGAGAGTGTTCTCGGCGGGGTAGAGTTGCTGTTGCGCTTCGAGCACCTCGTAATAACTCGCCTTGCCCTCTTTGAAGCGCGTCGTCGCCAGTTCCACAGCCTGACGGCCGGCGTCAACGGCCTGCGTTTGCTCGCTGCGGCTTTCTTCGAACCGGCGGCGGGAGATGAGCGCATCGGAAACCTCGCGGAAGGCGGTGAGGGCGGTCTGCTGGTAATGCAGTTTGGCTTCTTCCCAAGCGGCTTTGGCTTGCCGGCGGTGGGCGGTCAACCGGCCGCCGGTAAAGATCGGCCCGGCCGCGCTGGCCGCCGCGGACCAGACATTCGCCTCGCTCTTGAACAGATTGTCGAGATCGGTGCTGGTGCCGCCGTAAAAGGTCGTGAGACCGATGCGCGGGAAGAAATCGGCGGTGGCGACGCCGATTTCCGCGTTGGCCATCCGGACTTGTTGCTCGGCGGCGCGGATGTCGGGCCGGCGCTGCAGCAAACTCGACGGCAGACCGACCGGGATTTCGACCGGCAAGTCCTGCGCCAGCAGCGTCGAGGTGCGGGCAATAGGGCCGGGGTTGCGACCCAGCAGCGTGTTGATTTCGTTTTCTTTGAGCGCGATCTGGCGCTCAATCTCCGGGATGTTGGCCGAAACCGAACGCAGCGCGAGTTCGGCCCGGGACACCTCAAGTTTCGACGCCAGACCGCCGGCATGTTGGTCGGAGAACAGTTTCAGCATCCGCTCGTAGGAGTCCCGCGTGCGCTGGGCAATGGCGAGTTGCTCGTCCAGTTCCAGCAACTCAAAGTAGGCTGCGGCGACGCCGCTGACCAGCGAGGTCATGACCACCCGCCGGCCTTCCTGCGTGGCCATGAAGTTGGCTTTGGCGGCTTCGCTCATCCGGCGCACGCGGCCCCAAAGATCAATTTCCCAAACCGCTCCGAGGCCGGCCAGGTAGCTGTCCATGGTTCGGCCGCCGTTCGGTGCGGGAAGGCCGAGATACTCGTTCTTGCCCCGATTGGCTTCACCTCCGTAGCCTACTTGCGGCAGGAATTGCGACCGCGCCTGCGCTTGAATCGCCCGCGCCTGATCCACCCGCGTGAGGGTGATCTGCAGGTCGTAGTTGTTGGTGAGGGCCACGTGGATCAAGTCCTGGAGCGCCGGATCCTTGAAGAGTCCCCACCACGGCAGGTCGGCGAGCGAGTTGGTGGAATCAACGTTGGCCGCGCCCCGGAACGCCGCCGGCGTGTTCACCGCGGGTTGTTTGTAGTTCGGGCCAACGGCGCACCCGGCCAGCGCCAGCGCGGCGCAACCAACCGACAGTTTCAGAAATGATGAGCGCATAATGTGATGATTACTTGATTAACTTCAGTTTGGCGCAGAAGACATAGTACATCGTCGGCAACATCCCCAACGTCAGCACCGGGGCGAAGAGCAGGCCGAAGATGTGAACCGCCGTCAGCGGATGCCACAGCGCGCCGCCGGCAAAGAACAGCGGCACCAGGCCGCCGGACACGGCCAGGACCGTCATCAGCACCGGGCGCAACCGGGACAGGCCGGACTTCACCAGCGCCTCCTCCAACGGCAGCCCCTGTTCGCGCGAGTGCTCGATCTGTTCGCTGAGCACGATCATGTTGCACACGAGCACGCCAATCAGGCTGATCACCGCCAGCATGGCCATGAACCCGAAGGGTGAGTTGGTGACAAAGAGGCCGATGATCGAGGCGATGAGCACCAGCGGCGCTGTCAGCATGACTGTCGCCGCCTTGACGACCGACTTGAATTGCAGCACCAGCGTGCCAACGATCAGCGCCAGGCAGACCATCAGGATGACCATCATCTCCGCCTTGCTCTTGCGCAGTTCCTCGTCCTCGCCGGCGAACTTCAATTCGTAACCCGGTTCGAGTTTGATCTTCGCCAGGCCCGGGCGCGCGCGGTCGAGCACCTGCGACGCCAGTTCGCCGAACGGCGCGTAGGCCTTGACGGTGACGGTGCGAAGTTGGTTGTAGTGCGGAATCCGGACGAACTCGGGCTGCACGGTCACCTTGGCGAAGCTCTCGAAGGGAACGCTCTTCCCGTCGGGCGTCGGCGCGTAGAGCGCGCGAATCTTCTCCACCTCGCTGCGGTCTTCGATGCGACCGCGCACCAACACGGGGATGAGCCGGTCCTTTTCGCGCAGTTCCGTCACCTGCAAACCGGCAAAGGAGGAGAGGGCCACGCCGCCAATCTGCCGGTTGTTCAAGCCGAGTGAATTCGCGCGGTCCTGATCAATGTCAATCTGGAGACTGGGCATGCGCAGGCCGAGGTCGTCATGCACGTGATAGCCGCCCGCCGCGCGCAGTTCGGTCGCAACCTGATCGGCGAGGAGGCGCAGCTTGTCCAGGTTCTCGCCGCTGAGGCGGATTTGGATCGGTTCGTTGATGGGCGGACCTTGCTCGAGCGGCTTGACGACGCAGCGCACTCCGGGCACGGAAGAGTCCAGTTCCTTGCGCAGTTTGACGATCAGGCCGTCCACCTCGTCCGCGTGGCGCGTGTTGATGAGAATTTGCCCGAGGTAATTGGCCGGTGCCTTGGGTTCGACGTTGTAATAGAAACGCGGGGCCGTGCCGCCGGAGAACACCGCCGCGCTGGCCACTTCCTCGTGCTGCTTGATAATGGTTACCACTTGATCCATCGCCGCGCGCGTGCTGGTCAGCGAATCGCTCGAAGGCGTTTCGATGTCCACCAGCAGTTGATTGCGCTCGGCCGGCGGGAAGAACTGGCTGCCCAATCGCGGGAACACAAAGACGAGGACCAGCGCCAGCACCGCGTAGGCGACGCCCAGAACGAGATACGGTCGCTTGAGCGCGCCCCGCAGGGCCTTTTGGTAGATCGGCAACAGCGCCAGGAGCGCCCGATCCACCAGCCCGAACAGGAAGAACGAACGCACCTCGCCGCCTTCATCGAACCCTTTCTGCCCGCGCAGCACGTAGTAGCTGATGAGCGGCAGGAAGGTGTTGGACACCAGCAACGCCGAGAGCAGCGCCATGGTCACCACCGTCGGCATGCTCTTCATGAACTCGCCCTTGTCGCCGTAGAGCATCAGCAGCGGCAGGAACGAGAAGACGCAGGTCAGGGTGCCGAACACCATGGGATGCCGCAGACGCAGCGGCCCCAGCCAGGCCGCGCGCAACCGCGGCTCCTTCCGATACAGCTCGCGGTTGATGCCATCGGAGGCGACCACCGGCACGTCCACCAGCAGACCCAGCGCGATGATGAGCGCGGCGATGGAGATTTGTTGCAGGGGAATGCCCAGCACCTGCATGCCCACGAACGTCATGGCGACGCCCACGGGAATCGCGGTGGCCAGCACCAGCGCCGAGCGCCAATCCATCATGAACAGCGCGACGACGATCACGATGATCACCGCCTCCATGAAGCACTTCATGAAGTGCTTGATGCGATGATCCACGGCCGAGGGTTGGTCGGACAACACCCGAAACTCGATGCCCTCGGGGGTGCGCGCCTTCATCCGGTCCACCAACCTCGTCACGTCCTCGTTGAAATGGCGGATGATCTTTCCCTCGCGCATCTCGACGGCGACCATGACGGCGCGGCGCGTGTCGAGCGGCGAGCTTTCCGTCGTAGCGCGGACTTCCAAGTCTGCTGTATCGCGGATTTCCAAATCCGCTGACCGCTCGATCTTCCCACGCGCTGCCGACTTGGAAGTCGGCGACACAGCAGGTTTGGAAACCTGCGCTACATTGTCGCGTCCGAGCACATCCACCTTGTAGGAAATGGGCGACTCATACATCCGGCGGACTTCGAAGACATCGCGCAGATACACCGGCGCGCCGCCGCGTCCCATGCCCACCACCGTCCCGAGCATGTCGTTCTCGGTCTTGTATTCGCCGGAAAGCTGCACGGGGAAATTGCGGCCTTCGGTGCGCATTGTGCCGCCGGGAATCACCGCGTTGCGCGCGTTGATCGAGAACATCACGCCTTCCGGCGTCAGGCCGTAGCCGGCCAGGTCGGCGTCCGAGTAAAGCAGATACACCGCTTCCTCCACGATGGCGACCTTGGTGACTTTGCCGACGCTCTCGACCTGCTTGAGTTCGTCCTCGAAATCGCGCGCCAGCAACTCGAGCGTGCGATAGCTGTAACGCGGCGGGGCCGTGGCGCGGATTTGCGGCAACGGGTCTTCATCGCCCATCAACACGATCGGCTGGGTGAAATCGGGATGATACAGTTCACGATCGGTGCCCGTGAACGTTCGGGTGAACTCGGCGATGAACTTCTCCAGATCGCCGCGGCTGGCGGTGGTTTCCAGGTCGGCCAGGATGAACGAGTGACCCTGAGTAGTGCGCACGGCTTTGGCGAGACCGGCCGCCTGGATTGCCACCTCGAACCGGCCGCGGAGCGTCTCGAGGGCTTTCGCGTCCATGCCGGGCAGCCAGGCCGCCACGGCGGCGCGATGGGTGGAAGGCGCTCCGGCGCGGAGGTCGGCCAGGCGGTCCCGCAGCAGGTTGGCCCGCGCCACGCACTCCGCCTCGGTGATTGGCGGGCTGACCAGCGCATATAGCAGCGTGATCGTGTTGCCAAAATCCGTGTTGAGCCACGGCTGCCGCGTGCCGTCGGGCAACTGCACTTCGGCGATCTTGGACCGGACCTTGTCCCACTGCTGGTCGATCGTCGGCTTCGGCGCGGGAAGCTGTTTGATGTTCATCGTGACGACGCCGGGCCGGACCGTCGTCTTGATCTCCTCGATGGAATCCAGCTCGCTGATCTTGCGTTCGAGCGGCTTCGCGACCAGTTCCTCGACCTTCGAGGCGGTCGCGCCGGGGAAGATCGTCACCAGCATCGCGGTGCGCTGGGGAATCGTGGGGTCTTCCTGCTGGCCCAGCTTGGTGTAGGCCACCACGCCCCACACCAGCACGGCGATCAGCGCCAGCCAGCTCACCTCCCGATGCTCGACAAAGAACTGAGCGATGCCACCGGACTCCTTCTTGTTTTCAACGTGAGCTGCGGGCTTTTTCGTAGCGCAGGTTTCCAAACCTGCTGTATCGCCGATTTCCAAATCGGCATCGCGCTGAGATTTTTCGGGGGCTTCTCCCTTCGTTGCGCCCGCAGGTTTTGAAACCTGCGATACAGCAGACTCGGAGGTCTGCGCTACGGTTGAAGTGCTCGGCGTCGCATCCACACCGGACTCGGTCTTTTTCTCAACGTGGTCTGACATGGGAATGGTTCTCCTGGATTATCCTGCGTTACTTGGTGGTCAGTTCGGGGGCGACTTCGACCGGCGCGCCGTCGTAAAGAAAACTGGCTCCCGATGTGACGACCTGTTCCCCCGCCCGCAATCCTTCGGTCACGAGAATGGAACTCTTGATGATGTCGCCGGTCTTCACCGCGCGCTTCACCACTTTGCCGTCCTGGACGACGAAGACGCCGAGTTGCGTTTGCGGGTTGCCATGCGAGCCGCCTTCGGACACCAGCGTCACCAGCGCCGAGAGCGGAATGGTGACTGTGCCCGGCGTCGCGGCCGCGTCGCCGACGCGAATGCGCGCGGTCATGCCCGAACGCAACTGCCCTTCCGGATTCGGCACTTTGATTACGACGCGGAACAATCGGCCTTCAGCACTCGCCGCCACGCCGACTTCCGTAACAGTGCCCTTGAAAGGCTTCAGGCCCTCCAACGCCGAAATCTCGACATCAATCTCCTGGCCGGGCGTCACCTTGCCAATCAACCGATCCGGCAGGCCCAACTCGACGGACATCAGACTCGTGTCGGCGAAGCGCAGCACCGGCTGGCCGGGTGCAACCGTGACGCCGCGGTTGATGTAGCGCCTCAGGATCACGCCGTTCTTGTCCGCCACCAATCGCGAGTCGCGCAGATTGTGCTGCGCCTGATCCAGCGCCGCCTGCGCTGTGCGCCACTCGGCCTCGACGACATCGAGTTCTTGCTGCGAAATGGCGTCCGTCTCGCGGAGTTTCCGGAAACGCTCGCGCGTCTTGTCGGCCAGGTCCGCCTTCGCACGCGCCGCGCTCAACGCGTTCTCAAAATCCGATTGCTTCAACTCGGCCAGCAGCGCCCCGATCTTGACCGGCGTCGCCTCGTCCCAATCCGCGTTGGCGGCCGGTCCAATGAGGACCACGATCCCGCCGACCTTGAAATTGAGATCCGTTTCGCGGTCGAACTTCACCGCCGCGAGATAGGCCGCCTCGCTGTCGGAACGGCCATTGCCCGCCGGCTCGACGACCGCGGTGCGCACCAGACTTTTCTCGGGGGCTTTGGCCTCGGGCTTCTCGCAGCCGGTGAACGCCAGCGCCGCAGTAAGCGCGGCGACCACCGCGAGTGCGAGCGGGGCGCGGCGTTCACGCCGCTTCAACTCCCAAAACGCCAGCAGATATGAAAGACTATTGTCTCTCGCCTTACGGACGTTGAAGCGGGCTAAAGCCCGCGCTCCACCGGCAAAAGAAGAGGCGCTGGGCGCGCGGGGAGTCGGGCAGGAACTCAGGCAGGATCGCGACGCAGCAACCGCTGTAGCGAAAGTCGGCGCGCCCAGCGCCTTTGGGTGGTAAGAGTGATTTGGTATCTTCATGGGTTGAGCAAATTCAGTTTGGCGAGAATGGCTT
Source organism: Verrucomicrobiia bacterium (assembly GCA_011525685.1). Taxonomy (GTDB): domain Bacteria; phylum Verrucomicrobiota; class Verrucomicrobiia; order Limisphaerales; family JADLHS01; genus WYBW01. Next base: position 40,728 of record WYBW01000049.1, on the reverse strand, counting down.
CTTTGGACACCGTGCCGACGACTCTGGCCCGCACATGTCCGCCAACGAAATAGAGCAACGTCGGAACGGATTGGATGTCGTAGCAAAGACTGAGGTCGGGGTGATCGTCGGCATTGATTTTTAAGAACGCTGCTTGCCCGTCGCAGGCGGTCACTACCTCGTTCAGCGTGGCCTCCAAGACCTGGCACGGGCGGCTCCACGTCGCGAAGAACACCACCAGAACCGGTTTGCCCGACTGCAAGACTGCCGACGCGAACTCTCCCTGGGTTACGGCTCTGAGGTTCGGTTTGTTTTGGATCATGTTCATGTCATCAACTGCTGTTCGTCTCTGTCAGCAGGCATTTTGCAGTGGCCATGCCAGCGTCGTGTAAATACCGTAAGACTATGTTGTGAAGCGCCTTGTGGAGATTGAGGCTCGAAGGAAGGTCGGGTTAATAAGTTGAACGGACAAAATATTGAGCCGAGTTTGGTTGGATTATTTGTCCGCGAGCTGGCAACCTTTGGTCGTATGGAAGCAACGAGCGACAGACGGTTCGATGCGAATCTCGGCACGCAACTTCTCTTAGAACTAGCTCAGGAGAAATCGCTCGAGCCGCTCCTGAAGAAGCTCGTTGCGTATGCGGTGGAGCGAACGGAGTTTGTGGTCTCCCAAATTTGGTTGGTCGAAAAGGGCGACTTATGTGCGACCTGCAAGTATCGCTCCGTATGTCCCGATCAATCGCGGTGCTTTCACCTCGTGGCCGGAAGGGGCGGATTGACTCCGACTTCAGGAAAGTCACCGCAACCGTATGAAGACCTGGATGCCAGGCTGCCACTGAATTTCGGCCCGCTCGGAGAAGCGGTCGCCGACCGTCATTTGAAGGTGATCAGAAGTCCGGACCAGCAGCCCGTATCCGTTGCAGGATTTGAGTGGGCGCGAGACGCGGGCATCCTCGAATGTGGAATCCGTCCGATTGAGTTCAAGGGAGAAGTTTTGGGGGCCAACGTGGGTTTTGCCCGCGAGTACGTTCCGGACACATTCAGGCCCTGGTCGCGAATCTTCGCGGATCACATGGGCGCCGCCATCGCGAATGCGCGCGCCTTCGAGCAAATCAAGCAGCTCAAGGCCCAACTGGAATTGGAGAACGCGTATCTCCAGGAAGAAGTCGTGGAAGCCCGTGCTTTCGGTGAACTTGTCGGCCAAAGCGCCGCGCTGCGGCACGTCGTCAGCCAGATTGACCTCGTCGCGCCAACCGAAGCGTCCGTGCTCATCCTCGGCGAAACCGGCACCGGCAAGGAATTGGTCGCCCACGAAATCCATCGCCGCAGCGCGCGCAAAGACAGGCCGCTGGTGCGAGTCAACTGCGCGTCCATTCCGAAGGAACTGTTCGAGAGCGAATTCTTCGGCCACGCCCGTGGATCGTTCACCGGCGCCGTTCGCGACCGCGCCGGGCGCTTTGAAACCGCCGAAGGCGGCACGCTGTTCCTGGATGAAATCGGCGAAGTGCCGCCGGACATGCAGAGCAAACTCCTGCGCGTGCTACAGGAGAAACGTTACGAGCGCGTCGGCGAAGACCGCACCCGTCACGCCAACGTCCGCATCATCGCCGCCACGAATCGCGACTTGAAAAAGGAAGCGGCCGCCGGTCGCTTTCGGGAGGACCTCTATTACCGTCTGAATGTATTTCCAATTCAAGTCATCCCCTTGCGGGAGCGCATGGACGACGTGCCGCTCCTGGCGAAGCATTTTGTTGAACTGTCCGTGCGGGAGTTGAAATGCGCGAAGCCCCGGCTGACGCGCGCGGGCGTGACCAAGCTCCAGAATTACGACTGGCCCGGCAACGTGCGCGAACTGCGCAACGTGATTGAGCGCGCGGTCATTCTCGCGCGCGGAGGAACACTGGATTTCGACCTGCCCATCGCAACCTCCTCCACCCCGCCCCGGCCGCCCACTCGCGCGGCCATCCCGGAGGAGGGCGCGGCGGAATCGGGATTCCTGACCGAAGCCGAGCTGCAACGCCGCGAGCGCGACAATCTGATCGCCGTTCTCGAAAAGGCCAAATGGCGGATCAAAGGTCGCAATGGCGCCGCCGAGTTGTTGGGAGTGAAGTCCACAACGCTGCTGGCACGCATGAAGAAATGGGGACTCAAGCGACCGGCGGGCTCATAACTCAGACAATTCTTGCACACTCAGACTTTTGTCCGACCCACAGGCCGGGCTGTTCCCGACCGCCTTGATTTTAATTCACTCTTGAACCATCCGCCACTTTTGGAGGCGGCACCCGAAATCTTGCACATCGCCAAACCGCTTGGTGAAACATCACGAAAAGTGGCGGACCTTCGCTGCGCTTCCCCAAGGAGCCGAAACTTCAAGAAGTCGGCGAGTTCTTTCACCGGTTCACGCAGGTCGCTGTAGAAGGTCACGCGATGCCAGCCGTATTGACGCCAAAACGTGAACAGCTTCTCCGTGTCGCCGACAACCTCGCCCGCCGGCTTGGTGCGGCAGGCGCGGTCAATCACACGTTGTTACCGCCCTGGCACGGTGGAACAGAATCTCGCGGCGCGCGGGATGAATTTGCATCGTTGAGGTCATGTTGCCCAGCGGCAGGCAGGACCGCACCGACGCCCCGCGCTGATCTTCGGCGTGCGACAGGATTTCGAAGCGGCGGGCGCGGCTCACGGGACCGAACAGCTTCGTCGCGGCGACGTAACGTAAGGCGACGGGTGCTTGCAGTTTTCTGGACAAACCATCCCTGCCCGTATGAAATGCGAGTTGTTCACGATGCGCACGATTCTTTCAACTCTAACGGCGGCGATGCTGGCTCATGTTTCGGCGGCAACCGAACTGACCTGGCCACAGTTTCGAGGTCCGCGTGGCGACGGTTCGAGCCTGGCCAAGGACGTCCCGCTGACCTGGAGCGAAACCAGCAACCTCGTCTGGAAAGTCAGCGTGCCGGGACGCGGCCGATCCTGCCCGGTGGTGTTGGACGACCGCATCTGGTTGACGCTCGCCATCGAGAAGAACACTCGTCGCGAGCGAATCGGGCCGGATGACATGCAGACCACCGAGCACATCACGCTGGAAGTGATTTGCCTGAGCCGCACGGATGGGACAATTCAGTGGCGCACCAAGCTGTTCGAGGTGGAGAATCCCGACCCGGTTCACTGGTTCAACAGTTGGGCCACGCCCACGCCGGTCATTGAACCGGACCGGCTCTATTGCGACTTTGGCACGTTCGGCACCGCCGCGCTTCATCCTAAGACCGGCGAGGTGATCTGGAAAACGCGGCTGCCGTTGGATCATCAGGTCGGGCCGGGCAGTTCGCCCGTGGTTTACGAGAATCTGCTGGTGCTGGTCCGCGATGGCCGCGACGCGCAATATGTCGCCGCCCTTGACAAGGAAACCGGCAAGCAGGTCTGGCGCACCGAACGTCCACCCATTATTGCCTCCAGCCCAAACCTCAAGAAATCCTTTGTCACACCTTTGTTGGTCAAAGCCGCGGGCCGGACGCAATTGATTGCACCCGGCGCGCACTGGGTGGTTTCTTACGAGCCGGCCACCGGCAAGGAACTCTGGCGCGCGCGCCACGGCAATGGATTCTCCATCGGCTCGTGTCCGGTGTTCGGGGACGGCAAGGCGTTTTTCAGCACCGGCTGCATGAGACCGGAGCTTTGGGCCATTCGCGCGGATGGCGAGGGTGATGTGACCTCGACGCACGCGGAATGGAAATCTACGCGTCAGGTGCCGATCATGTCGTCGCCGGTTCTGCTCGGCGATGAACTCTATTGGACGTCCGACGATGGTATTGCCAATTGCACCGATGTCCGCAGCGGCGAAGTTCACTGGCAGGAACGCATGAACCAACAGCATCTCGCGTCGCCGCTGCTGGCGGAAGGGCGCATCTACTTCTTCGGCAAGAGCGGAAAAACGACTGTGATCAAGGCCGACAAGAAATTCGAGCTGCTTGCCGAGAATTTGCTCGAAGGCGACGTGGTGGCAACGCCGGCCATCGTGGACGGCACGATTTTTCTGCGAACGGACACGCACCTCTATCGGATCGGGAAACGATAGCGGGCAATGTGCGGCCGTTCCGGAGACGATTCATTGCCCGTTGCTCTACGGCAGGGCAGGCGGTAGAGCTTTCGCGGAGCAAGCAAGGCATGTGGGATCAATTCCAAACCGCGCATCGTGGGTGGAGAAGAGCTTGTCTGGTCTGGCTTCTGTGCGCGGTCGTCGCGCTTGGGGCGACGCGCTCGGCACGAGGTCACAACTTCCTGGGCGAGTTTATCCAACACGGGATTCAGTTGACGGTAGGTGCGCAGCACATTGACGTCACCGTGGACCTGACCTTTTTCGAGGAATGGTCGGCTCGCGAACGCGAGGCAATGGATGCCGATGGCAGCGGAGACATTACCCGGGTCGAACTCGAGAACTATCTGAAGCGACTCGCGCCGCAACTGGCCCGGCAAGTGAAGCTGCGTGTCGCTGATCGGGATCCCGCCCTCGTCCCGCTTTACGAACCGGAAATTGACCTGCTCGGCGATAACCAAGTCGGTCCGGCGCATCATCGGTTGCGATTGTTCTTTTTTGCGCCGACTCCCGAACTGCGCGCCGGCGATGAACTGGTGATCGAATCCGATCTCTGGCCCGAGGCGAAGGCCCTCGCCACGCCGCAGAGCGAAGGACGCGACGGTTGCAAGTTGACGACGCTAATTTCGGTGGACGCCGGGCTGACCAATGCCCGCTCGCGGGGAGAGAAGCGGTTGTTCAAGTTCCGTTGCCTGCAACCGCCCTCGCCCAAGGCGAGCCCGGTCAATCCTCCTGCCACAAGAGCAGTTGAGTCCGCGCCCAGCCCGCGTCAGCCGTGTAGGACAGGCGTCGCGCCTGTCTCTGACATCAGTCGTTCTGTGTCGGGAGCCGACTCAAGCCATCTGCCAAAGGGAGCCACGTCAGCCGCCAGGAATTCTAAAATGGAGACAGGCGCGACGCCTGTCCTACGCTGCGGCACGGAGTCCGCTCCCAATGCGTGGCCTCGATCTCCGCACCTGTAAACCCGCTCCTCAAAATGAATTCAACCCAATCCACCCGCCGGTTCGTGATGTTCCTCATCACGGTCTTCAATGCTGCCCCGCTGATCCATGGCGCCGAGGGCGCGGCGAACTTGCCGCCCGGCGCGGTGGATTTCGCCGGACGCATGGCGCGCAATCACTGGTATCTCCTGGGCCAGGAGAAACGTGCTGATCTGGAGGCGATCAACCGCGAATTGCGCGAAGCCCAGCAGCAACTCGACAGGGCCAGAAACGATGATGCACGCCGCACCGCTGCCGGACGCGGGATTGCTTCCGCCAGTCGGTTGCTCGAGCAGGTTAAAGCCTGCCCGCGCCTCATTCATGTGGATTTGTCGGCGCCGCGTCCAACGTTCAACCATGGCGGCCCGATCGAAATCCCCGGAGACACCGGCGCCTTGCTGTTTGAAGTGGTGGGCGGTGGAGAGAGTGTCAGTTACAGCACGGCGACGTTTGATTTGTCCCTGCCTCCCGGTGAATCGAGCCTCGCGACACTGGAGGTCGGCGCGAACGGCACGACTTACGCCCTGCTCGGACTGGAGAAGCTTCCCTTCGGCCGCACGACTTTGGCGGTTGAATTTCGTCGGCCCGGCCAGCCGGCGGTTCGTTTGCCGCTCGACGTCACCACGCCACCACCGGGACGGTTGAAGCTGACCGTGCTTTCCGATGACACGGGCAAGCCCGCGCCAGCGATGGTGCAGTTGCTCTCTCGCGCCGACGGCAGCGTGCGGCAACCCGCCAACGGCATCGAGTTCGGCCTTCAGTTCGACAAGCAGGGGAAGCCAAGCGGCGCGCGGAACGCCAATCTCCCCGGACTCGCCGATTCGTTTTGGTGCGTGCCCGGGCCGTTTGACATGACCCTTCCGCCCGGCGACTGGCGCATCGGTGTGCGGCGTGGCGTCGAACACGAACTCGTTTTCGACGAGATCACGATCAAGTCCGGCGAAACAATCGCACGCACGTATCGGCCCAAGCGTTGGGTGGACATGCGCAAGAGCGGCTGGTGGTCGGGCGATGATCACGTGCATGGCCGGATTCTTTCCGATGACGACGCCCGCAACCTGATGGCATGGATACAGGCCGAGGACATCCATCTGGCCAACATCGTCAAGATGGGCGACATCTATCGCACCTATTTCGAACAGCGCGGTTTTGGCAGGGATTATCGTGTAGTGGACGGCGAGTTCGTCCTGTCGCCCGGCCAGGAATGTCCGCGCACGCATGACCAGATCGGTCACACCCTCGCGATGAACATTACCAGCATGGTGCGCAACACCGACCGCTACTTTCTCTATGATGAAGTTTTTGACGCCGTCCACGCACAGGGCGGCTTGAGCGGTTACGCGCACATCAACACCGGCATCTTTCACGTGCATCGGGACATGACCTTGAACGTGCCGCGGCAGAAGGTGGATTTCGCCGAGATTCTTCAGTTCAACCAGCTTGGCACGGACCTCTACTACGATTTCTTGAACCTCGGTTGCAAACTTACCGCGTCCAGCGGTTCGGACGTGCCTTGGGGCGGCACCGTCGGTGAAGTCCGCGTTTATGCCTGCCTGGAGAAGAAGCCGTTCTCGGCGGACGCATGGTTCGAGGCGTTCGGTCGCGGACGCACGTTCACGACCAGCGGACCGATGATTGAATTTCGTGTGGACAACGCCCTGCCCGGCGACGAGATCCGGCTCAAGGCCGACCGGAAACTCCGCATCCGCGCCCGCGCCTGGGGCGATCCGAAGCGCATGTCGCCCGTGAAGCTCGAGATCGTCCGGCACGGCGAAGTGATCCGCGATGCCGAATCCAGCGACGCCAAGAGGGCGGAGGTGGAACTGGACTTCACGGTGGAGGCGGGACTCGGTTGCTGGATTGCCGCGCGCGCCCGGGGCGGAGACGGCACGAGTGCTCACACCACGCCGGTTTATGTGGTGCGGGAGGGATTGCGTTTCTGGAAGATGGACCGACTCGACGAGTTGTTCGCCAGGCGGCAGAACAGTCTTGAGCAACTCGAGCAAATCGTCGCCGAAGCGCGCCGCCTCGACGCCGAGGGCAGGCTGGGGAATGATCGCTATCGCAAGCAACTTGCACTGCAAGGCGACCTGCTGCTCCAACGCGTGGCGCAAGCTCGCTTGCTCTACGAAGAACTGAAGCGCACCGCCGAGGCGGAGCGTGGCGTGCGCGGACTGAGGCAATAAGCGATGTCAATCTGTTCGTGGACGCCACGAAGAGGGACTGACTAACGCAGAGGACGCTGAATGCTGCGCGGAGTCGCGCGGAGGCAAATGGCGCTGCGGCTTTGGCGAGAACCTTCTCGTCCTCTGGGTTGCACACTCCTCGCGAAACTTCGGCAGGTATTCGCAAGGCCGATGATGTGCTCTTCTTGAATCGTCACGGGTTCAACCTTAACACCCCGTTTTCGCGAACGACGCCCAATTTGCGGTCAATCGCCACCCCCACCGGGTCAGGACCCGTCTGACGCAGACGACGGCGGATTTCTTTGCGCAACCACCAGAAGCCCGAGTTCCACGAGTAAAGGATATGACCGTGCGGATGGCCGTCCACAGTGCTGATGGATTCGTTGAACGCCGGCACTCGGGCGATCTCCCTTTCGATGCGTTCGACCAGCAGCGAGTCCACTTCGGCCGCGGGCAGGCCATGCACACCGGCCAGGAGATAATTCGCGGCATCGTTCAAAAACCACGAGCCGCCGTAGCAATACACCCCGCTGTGACCGGGCAGCAGCGAACCGTCGGCTTGGGAAATGACCCGCAACCCAAAAGGGGTCTTCACTTTTTCCGAAGTGCGAAAGTGCGTCAGCACCTGTTCGTCCGTGAGCAATTTTCTGCCGAAGACGGCGTAGGTGAGCGTTGCGCCATATAGTGTGTCCTGTCCGAGGGTGTCGCGCTGCATCCGGCTGGTCGGCATGAAACCTCGTTCGGCGTTGAACAGCGAACGATACCCGTTGATGGCCCGTTCGATGTCCTGATCCGTGACGTCCAGCCCCAGCTCCCGGGCCGCGAGCAATGCGCCGCAATGGAATCCCTGATTGCTGGCGGGGCAATCGTCATCGTCGTACTGCAGAACGTCGTGGTAGGTCTTCCAGCCTTTGGGATTGGGCGCGCCCGGCAACGGCGGCGGGATGTAAAGCCCGTCCTTTTCGTGAGTGCGGACGAATTCATAAGCCCGGCGCACAAGGGCTTCGTTGACCGAACCGCCGGCGCGTTTCATCAGCACGGCCCAAATCAGGTAATACTGCGCGTTGTCCTCGTAATCCATGCGCGTCCAGAAAACGGCGCGATTGGCCTCAATGGTTTTCTCCGGGTCATCCAGGCCCAATGCCGTGTAAAAACCATCCGTGACCCATTGCTTCCAACCGTAGCCGGGGCCGGAAATGAAAATGAAACGTCCATCGCGTGGTTGATGGTTGGCGTCCAAGGCAAGATTGCGTCGCAGGAGGAACAGCGACGTGTTGCGCAGGATGGCCTCGAGGGTCGAAGAGTTCCAGCCCTTGGCATTGGCGACGGCGAGATGGGCGGCGACTTGGGCGTCGTAGTGGTTGCGCGCGGCGCTGGCAAAAACCCAGGTGGTGAACCGGCGCGTTTCTCCCGGGGCGAGCGATTGCCAGCCGTCCATCTGATACTGGTAAGTGTCGCGGGCGTCTTCCGGCGGTTTTATGATCAGCGGATAAGGATCACGGCCATCACCGGTCAGCGCCGCCAGTTTGCGTGCCGGTGGATCAATCAAGACCTGGCAACGATTTTCCCACAGACCCGGAGAGTCCGTGATGAGGCCATAGACGCGCCCACCAGTGCGCAGCATGACCACCGGGAACGTCTCGGTTCTGGCCGAACCACGGACGGTGTCATAAAGCGTGCGCGCGGTCTCCGGACCGGTGAACGATGCGAACTCACCTTCCACCGCAGCTTCCAACGGAAACGTCACGGCGAACTGCTGCGCCGAATCTGCCGTCACCTCCAAGGTGCGTTCCACCAGCGACGGAGTTTTGCGCGCGATCCGGAAGCGGAAGGTCAACGAACCCATCCTGGTCAAGCCCAATTCGATGACCTCGCCGGTGAGTCGCCTGGTTGGAAAAAGAACCGGCGCAGGTGGGACGCCAGGCCGAAGCAACTCGACGCCCGCAGGTGCGGAGGGTGAAGATTTGAAGATCAGCGCGTCACCCGAGCGATATTCGATGCTGACATGGCCGTTTGTTACATCGGCGACTGGAAGCAGAGTCATGTGTCCGGCCCCTACATTCGGAGTGAGAATGATTACTCCGAGAACCGCAGCAACCGAACTTAACCGAAGCCATGCAATCGGGCACGCCGGCCGTTGTAGGACTCGATGCGTAGGACAGGCGTCGCGCCTGTCTCCATCTCCACAGTGGTGATTCACGGCTTGGTGGGAGTCTGTTCGAGACAATTCATCTTTCAAAACCTCCGGCTTGGGAGCTAGGGACAGGCGCGACGGCTGTCCCACGGCCTCGTCCTGGTTTGACGCTTGATTCCTGCGGGAGGCGATGCTGTTCATATCATGTCACTCGCTTTCAACACCGTTTCGTGGATGAGCAACTCCTCCTCAAGCGATACACTCAAGCCACGTTCGCCGCGCACGGCGGCAGCCAGTTCGACGAAGTCGCCCCCGTAACGCGAGTAGGTGAGCGGCACGGTGTGCAGTCCCTTCGGATACGACCCGGCCGGGTTGGCGAGATCGAATCTCAGCCCCGGCGGTTCGATCGGTTGCAAGATGGCCGAGCCGTTGGTGCCCAAGACCTCGAAGTTGCGCGCCGGATTTGCCGAGGCTTGCATCGTGGAGTTGGTGATCACGGCCAACGCACGCTCGAATTCCAACACGGCCAGTGTGTTGTCTTTCAGGCTGTCGTTGAACTGGCCATGATGACGAAGAAACGGTGTCACCGCCTTCGGCCTGCCCATCAGGCGCACCACAGCGTCCACCAGATGGGAGCCAAGTTCGAACATACCGCCGCCCTTGAACTCCGCCCATTCGGGCCGGCGCGCGGCGGCCAGATTGTTGCTGATGCTGGCGCGCACCATGAAGACTTCTCCCAGCCATCCCTCGCGTTGGGCTTCGATGATCGCCTTGAATCCGGGGTGGTAACGCCACATGTAGCCGCTTTGCAGCAGCAACTTTTTTTCGCGGGCCAGGTTCACCATCTCGCGCATGGCTTCCAGGTTCGTGGCCGGCGGTTTTTCCACGTGAACATGTTTGCCCGCCCGAAGCGCGAGCAAAGCGTGCGGCGCATGGTCCCGCACCGCGCTCTCCACCGCGACCACCCGGCTGCGTTCCAACAAGTCGTCCTGGCCCAGCAACTTCACGCCCAGATCCTGACACAGCCCTCGAGCGGTCGCATCCTGCTCAGAAACCCCCACCACCTCAAAGTCCGGCGACTTGAGCAGCAGGCGGAGTTTTTCCGGTCCGTGCGAATGGGTAAGACCAAGGAAGCCAACCGGGATTCGTGGCGGTTTGCCTTCGGCGAGAAGGCTGTTCGGCATGGCGGCAGCCGCGGTGGAAACTGCCGCGGCGCGCAGAAACTGGCGGCGATTCAAGGGTTGCTCATTCATGGCGATGCGGATTCCCAGCTTTCAGTTTCGCGGGTGCGGCGGTGATGGATGCGTTCCGCTCAAGTCGGCAACGGCGCGCCCACGTTGATTCCATGCTTCAGGCAATAGGCGGCATTGGCGGCATACTTGTTGGCCCAGTATTTCAACCCATTCCGCTCCGTCGGTGTCAGCTTGCGCGCCACTTTCGCGGGCGTGCCCAGCACCATCGAGCCGGGCGGGATTTTCATGCCCGGAGTCACCACGGCCTTCGCGCCGATGAGCGACTGTTTACCGACCACTGCGCCGTCCAAAATCACCGCGCCCATGCCGATCAACACCTCGTCACCCACCTGGCAGGCATGCACAATCGCGCTGTGGCCCACCGTCACATGATTGCCGACCAGGCAGGGGAACTCATCCGCCAGGTGGAGAACCGCGTTGTCCTGGATGTTGGTGTGGTGCCCGACGACGATGCGGTTGATGTCGCCACGCAAGACGGCGTTGTACCACACACTGGAAAAATCACCGAGCTTCACGTCGCCCAGCACGACGGCGCTGCGGGCAATGTACACGCCCTTGCCCAACTTTGGCTGGCGGCGCAGGAACGTATCGAGTTGCTTTTCAAGCTGGCGCATGGGGTTTCTTAAACCGGATTGGCCGAAGAATGAAACAAAAAATCCCGCCCCGAATATCTTCGGGGCGGGTTTGCCGCTCCTCAGTTCCTCTGTCCGATTACCTGCGATAACGCCGCTTTCCGTCGTCGTCATCATCGCCATCTCCACGATATTTGCCATGTCGTTTATCGTGCTTGCCGTAGCGGTCAGGGTACTTGTCGTAAAGGCCGTGGTGTTTGGTGATGTTGACGCTGACGACTGGCTGGGGCATCACGCACGCAGGCGTCCGATACACAATCACCGGCGAAGGCGCGCAAACGACCGGCGGCGGCGCAACGATCACACGCGGCGGCGGAGCGGGCGGCGGGCAATAAACCGGCGGCGGGCTGAAGGGGTACGCCGGTGCGCTGTAACTGGAATAACTCACGGACCAGGCGGCCGGTGGTGCGCTCACCGCGCTGGCGATCACCGCGCCGGCGATGACTCCCGTCAAAATCTTCCCCGCAGTCGCCCATTCCTTGTCGCCCGCCTTCGCGGTCTGGAGGCCGGCCCCGGCGATGGCCAGGATCACTGTTGCTGCGATTATCTTTTTCATATTTGGCCTTTCGGTTTCCAAACTTACGCATGAGACGGAGCGATTTGCGTTTTATTCAGCCGCCGTCCATCAGTACAATTGCCAACGCTTTATGACAAAACCGTCGGCCCATCGCCCGGCTGCTCCGAAACGGAAGATTCCGAGATCCTTCAAGGAGCTGACGCCGGCGAATCATTTTGCGCCGAGCACTTTTTTCCGCGAGCTCGTGCTGAAGGCGCTGCTCACGCGGCGCAGCGGACAGCACAAGCGTCCGGTTTTTCCCAGGCTCGCGAAAGGGCAGGTGGCCATCACCTGGATCGGCCACGCGTCTTTCCTGATTCAGTTCACCGACTTGAACGTGCTGGTGGACCCCAACTTCGCGAACTGGCTGTTCCTGCTCAAACGCATCAAGCGTTCCGGCCTGCGCATCAAAGACCTGCCGCCGATTGATCTCGTGCTGCTCACGCACGCGCACTTCGATCATTTTCACAAGCCCACACTCCGCCGCCTGCCGCATCCGAAGATCGGCGTCATGCCCTGGGGCGTGGGCGATCTCGCGCTGGACCTGGGGTTCTCGCGCGTCATCGAACTGGAATGGTGGGAAAGTTTCGCCCACAAGGACTGGAAAGTGACCCTCACGCCCGGCAAGCACTGGGGCGCACGCACCCTGCGCGATCATCACCGCGGTTACGGGGGGTTCGTGCTCGAGCATCAGGGCCGCCGATTGTATCACGCCGGTGACAGCGCCTACTTCGAAGGCTTCAAACAGATTGGCACTCACCTAGCGCCCGAGATCGCGTTGCTGCCCATCGGCGCCTACCATCCGGAGACATTCCGCAACGTTCACATGGGTCCCGACGAGGCGCTGAAGGCCTTTCAGGATCTGGGCGCGAAATGTTTCGTGCCCATGCATTACGGCACGTTCCGGCTCTCGTTCGAGGAAATGGATGAGCCGCCCCGCTGGCTGCGCCAACTGGCCCGCGAAGGCGGAGTGAGCGACAGGGTGAGGATCCTCGACGAAGGCGTGCCGGTGGTTTTCTAGTCAGCGGACATTGCGGGCGGGCCGTCGGGTATCGTTCGGGTTGCCCGCACCATTGGGCAGTGCGATGCTGCCCAACGACTAGGAAATCGCTTATGGAAAACGCCAAGATGCCCACTCTCGATGCCGGCCAGATCATGGTCCATGACGCCACTCGCACCATCGGTCAGGTGGTGGAGACCATCTACCCGGCGGAGAATCCGATGAACGGCTACGAACAAGTCCTTTCACTGCTGGATGGGACGCAGCACAAATTCCCGCTGGCCGAACTGCGTCCGGCCAACCGGGTCGAGGCCAGACCGTTCGTCCTCGCAGTCGTCGAATAAGTCCGGACTTCTTCCTGCGGCCTTGCCGCCTTCACGTCGCCGGCGGCTTGCATCAGCGCTGGCTTCATTTACTTCGCTTGACTCCCCTATCGGTGGGGTGCTACTTGTCTCCCAGCACAATTAGCAGGGGTCGGAATATGCGTTGTCCGAAATGCGGATGCCAGGAAGATCGCGTGGTGGATTCCCGCGGCTCGCGGGAAGGCGCCACCATCCGCCGTCGCCGGGAATGCACCAAGTGCGGGCATCGCTTCACCACCTACGAGGAAATCGAGCACGAAGGCTTGATGGTGCTCAAGCGCGACGACCGGCGGGAACAGTTCTCCAAGGAGAAACTCCTCTCGGGCGTGCGCAAGGCGTGCCAGAAGCGGCCCATCAGTCCCAAAGTGATCGAGGACCTGGTCGAGCAAATCATTGACACCGTTACCGACAAATTTGATCGCGAAGTCCCGGCGGAATTCATCGGCAAGCTGGTGATGGATGGTTTGCGCAAGATAGACGACGTGGCCTACGTGCGGTTCGCCAGCGTTTACCGCCGCTTTCAGGAGGCCACGGACTTCGTGCAGGAAGTCAAAAAACTTGAAGCCAAACAATGATCGCCCTGGCCTCGGATTTCCTCCTGTTTGAACTGACTTCGGGTGAACGGATTCCGTTCTCGGCGGAGATGATCTCCGTGGAACTGATGGGCGATTCGGGGAGCGTGTTGGAGCCGGAGTTTGTCAAACACGCCGCCGCCTCGGTGTTCCATTACTTCAAGCATGAACTCGAGCAGGAATCGGTATCAGTGACGGAATTTGCCGTGGCGCTGGAGAAGGTGTTGCGCGGACTCGGCTGCACGGTTCGTTCCAGCGAGCCCGATGAGCCTGTCCACGAACCCGGCGAAGCCGATCTCGGACGATTGCTCCGTGAGGCAGGGACAGGGGGCGAATTGACCTTTTTTCCGAAACTGCGGTGTGCGCTTCGAACGCAGCTCAAATTCTCGCCCCGACTCATTCGTTTTCACGGCTTGCGCGGGTGCGTGAAGCAACTGGCTGGGGCCCGGCGTTGGGGGCCGCGTTGCGACTGTTTGCGGGATCAAATCGTTGAGTACCTGCGCCAATGCCTCGCGGCCGAGTTGCGCGACGAGGAGTGCGCCCTGATCGTGGAATGAGCCGCACCGTCCCATGAGCAAGACCCTGTTCGAGAAGATCATTGCGCGCGAAATCCCCGCCGACATCGTTTACGAGGACGACCTGGTCTGCGCGTTCCGCGATATCAACCCGCAGGCGCCCACGCACGTTCTGATCATTCCCAAGAAGCCCATCCCCCGCATTGCCGAGGCCAGACCCGAAGACCATAAGATCCTCGGCCATCTCCTGATCAAGGCGGCCGAGGTCGCCGACCGACTTGGTCTTCGGCAGAGTGGTTATCGCCTGGTGCTCAACAACGGGCCGCACGCCGGCGAGGCGGTGCCGCACCTGCATTGCCATCTTCTGGGCGGTCGGCCAATGACCTGGCCGCCCGGCTGATCTTAAATCCCGGCGAGGCGCGCTCCACCTTTCGGCGATCCGAGAGACCTCGCCCATGGGACAGCAAGTTACAGTTTGAGGCTTTACTGGAAAGAATTGGCTACGCGGCTGTTCCACTTCTCCGCCCGCTTACTTCCGTGCCCCTCCAGTTGGAGAAAGCAGCTTGTGCAACACGCCACCGAGCCGTTTGATTCCTTCACGGATGTTGGTCTCGCTGGCCCCGCCGAAGCTCAGGCGCAATTCGTGATCCGGCTTGCGGCGTGTCGGATCGTCCGCGTAGCAAAGCTCCCCCGGCACGTACAACACATCGCGCGCCAGCGCGGCCGTGAATAATTGCGAATTAAGGCCTGACGGCACTTTTCGCGGCAAGCGCACCCAGAAGTAGAGACCGCCCTCCGGCGCCCACCACTCCACGGCGGCAGGGAAATGTCGCTCCAACGCCTGCCGCATGACTGCCGCCTTGCGCGCGTAGCGCCGACGCAGAAGCTTCCGATGCTCCGCATACCGCCCCGAGGCCAGCGCCCGCGCCAGGAGTTGTTGCAGCAAATTTGAGGTGCCGAAGTCGTGATTACCCTTGATCCGCGTGACGGCGGAGAACACCGGCTCGGGCAGGAATCCAAAACCCACTCGCGCGCCCGTGGCGAAAGGCTTGCTGTAAGTGCCGGCGAGAATCACCTGCTCGCCCAGACGACCAGCCGCCAGCGCGGACGCAACCTCTTCACCATGGAAGCGCAACTCGCGATAGGCGGCATCCTCCAACAAATAGAGCGGGTGTCCGGCGCCCGGCTCGAACCGCTTCAACATCTTCAACGCCTCCACCTTTCTGGCGAATGTTGTCGTTATCCCGGTCGGGTTTTGGTGGTAGCTGACCAGGTAAAACAATTTCAGCCGGTGCAGCTCTCCCGTCCTGGCAAGACCGGTGAGAATCTGCTCCAAATGGGCCGGATCAAAGCCATCCCGGCCGAGGCGCACGCCCCGCGCCTGCACGGCGTGGCTTTGCAGGATGCTCGCATAGACAAAATAGGTCGGGTCTTCCACCAGGACGATGTCCCCAGGGTCGCAGAGCGCCTCAGTGACCATGTAGAGCAACTGCTGCGAGCCGCTGGTGATGATCATCCGCTCCGGGGAATACGCCTTCGACCGGCCACCCACACCATCGAGCTGTCGCAGATGCTCGGCGGTGAGCCGGCGCAGGGACGGGTCGCCGAGGGTGGTGCCGTATTGCAACGCGGCCCGGCCGGTGCGGGGTGAGCGCAGGATCTCGTCGAGCAGCGCCCGGGCCTCGCGCACCGGCAGGGAGGCGCTGTCGGTGAATCCAGCCGCCAGCGAAATCAGTCGTGGCCGCGCGAGGGTCAGCCCCATCAGCCAGGAAATCGGCGGTGCCGCCGTGCGCCGGCCCAGTTGCGAAAGCGCATTTGCCTTCATGTTCGAAGCCACGGGAAGTTGGCGGGTTTTGGGCAGCCAACGCAAGCGGTGTTTGCGTGGCGTTTGCGTGGGAACGGCGACCACTTTGCAATGCGATGTGACGCCCCTCTCGCGGGCCGCGAGCATTTCGCCACGCGGGCGGTCACTCCGGCAAACCCCGCAACAGTTGCTCAAGAGCCTTGTGAAACTCGGGTTGCTCCCAGAGTCCATCGTTGTGCGCACCGCGCAGTTCACAGAGGATCTTGGGCTCGGCAGCGGCGGCGAAATTTCTTTCGGCGTGATGAAAGCGAATCAGTTCGTCCTCCCGACTGTGGAGGATCAGCACCGGAGCTTTTATCCGCGGCAACTTCGCGCGCGTGTCGTAGCGGATCGAACTCAACCACCGCACCGGCAGCCAGGGAAACAACTCCCGCCCCATGTCCGGGATGCTGGTAAAGGTGCTGTGCAAGACCACGCCGCCGACGGTTTCGCGCAACGCCAGTTCGCTGGCCACGCCGCCGCCCAACGACTCGCCATAGACGATGACGTGCCCGCCAAGGAAGCCGCGTTGCCGCAGCCAGGCGTGCGCCGCCTGCGCGTCGCGATAGGTGCCCTGCTCTCCAGGCCGGCCTTGGCTGCGCCCATAACCGCGGTAGTCGAAGAGCATCACGCCCGCGCCCGTCTCCAGCAGTGCCCGGCACAATTCGAGCCGATGACTGATGTTCCCGGCGTTGCCGTGGCAGACCAGGAATACCACTCGCGCTCGCGGGGACTGCGCCTCCGCCGGAAAAAACCATCCGTGCAACTCAACGCCATCACTCGACTGGAATCGAATGTCCTCGAAAGGGCGGGCAAGTTCCGCCGGCGAACCTTCATGCTGCCGATACGGGTGATAAACCTGACTATGTTCAAACCAGCGAAACATGACGAACAAGACCAACAAGGCCAACAGCCCGCGAACGCCGTGTTTCAGCCACGCCCGGCTTCGCCTCGAATTCATGCGCCAGCCTGCCATACCGACTTCACGACTGCGAGCGCCGTTTGTGCGGTCAAGGTCAGACGGGCGTATCTCATTTTCCTTTAGGAAATCGCCGGGACGATGCCGTAGCGCGGACTTCCAGTCTGCCGGATCGCGGATTTCCAATCCGCAAACGCTGCGAATTCCTGGCCTGCCACCCCGTGCCTGGGCCCGCCGACTGGAAGTCGGCGATACCGCCGGTTGGGAAACCTGCGCTCCGCCAGGAATGCCTGCCTGCAATAAACTGAGATGCGCACAGGTCAGACGCGCTCACGATCCATGTACCGCAACGGCGTGTCCCCAGTTTTCCAGCCGGCGAACGCGCCAACTGGAAAGTCCGTGTTGCCGACTGACGGTCCATGGGAAGGGTCTGCATTGGAAATTTCTTCTTGAGTCACTCTGCAACTGGGGCACGAAGCGGAAACCGCTTGCGCCGCCGCAAAAAACCCTCGCGCCTGAGGCCCTGATTATGTTACCCCGTGCCAACTGTATGACGAAATGTTGTCACCTGGACATGTAATAGCCGGCATTCGCAGGTGTGGCCGGCTCTGCACTGTGGTCCTCTGCTGGCTGGCAGTGGGAGCCTTCGCCGATCAGACCTACACCGTCAAGCCGCGCGACACTCTTTACGGTGTGGCGCGGGAACACGGCGTTTCCGTCACGCAGCTCGCCGAGCGCAACGGCCTGACCAGAAGCTCAAAGCTCTACGTGGGTCAGCGCCTGCTGATCCCGGCGAAAAACAACAGTCCGCCGCCCCGAGCCGCGGCTGCGGTCAGCCCTTCGATTCAGAAAGCCATTGACAGTGCCCGGGTCGCTCCCGGCCGATGGAAATACATCGTCATCCATCACAGCGGTGTGGATGAAGGAACGATGAAGTCCATGGACCGCTACCATCGCGAGGAGCGGCGCATGGAGAACGGGCTGGCGTATCACTTTGTCATCGGCAACGGCCGGGGCATGGGCGATGGGGAAATCGGCGTGAGCCACCGTTGGCGTGACCAACTGAACGGCGGCCACCTCGCCAGCGAGACGCAAAACACCTACAGCATCGGCATTTGCCTGGTGGGCAACTTTGACCAGCGCCAGCCCACTGTGCGGCAAATGCAAAGCCTGACCGCGCTGACCCGCGCCCTGATGAAACGCTGCAAGATCAACAGCAGCGCGGTGCGGACGCATCAACAGATCAACGTGGTGCGGACGCGGTGTCCCGGACGCAAATTTCCAACAACCACCTTTTTGCGCGATTTGGGCGAGAAATAAGCGGTCGCGTCAGACGTTGAACTTGAACAAGAGCACGTCGCCGTCGCGCACCACGTAGTCGCGGCCTTCGTGGGAATAATGACCGGTTTCCCGCGCACGGCCCACGGAACCGGCCTCCACCAAATCCTTCCAGTGAATCCGTTCCGCCTTGATGAAGCCCCGTTCGAAGTCCGTATGAATGGTGCCCGCCGCGCGCGAGGCAGTGTCGCCACCGCGAATCGTCCACGCGCGGACCTCCTTTTCGTTGAACGTGAAGAACGTCCGCAGCCCCAGCAGTTGATACGTGCTGCGAATCAGCGAGGCCACGCCGGATTCCTTGACACCCAGTTCGGCCAGGTATTGTTGCGCCTCGTCGGGCGACAAATCCGCCAAGTCGCTTTCCAGTTGTGCGCACAGGACCACCGTGTCGCAGGCGTGATGCGTGCGGGCATAATCGCGCACCCCGACCACGTGTGGGTTGGCGTCGGCGAAGGCCAGCTCGTTTTCCTTGACGTTTGCCGCGAAAATCGTCGGCTTGGCGGTCAGCAGGAAGCAATGCTTCGCCAGGTCCCATTCCTCCCTCGCCAGCGGCAAAGTCGTGGCGGGGTTGCCGGCGTTGAGATGCGGCTCGATCTTGTCGAGCACATGTCCTTCCGCGACGGCGTGTTTGTCACCGCCCTTCAGTTCCTTGCCAATCCGCTCACGACGACGTCGTAATGCTTCGAGGTCGGCCAGGACCAATTCCGTGTTGATGATTTCAATGTCGCGAACGGGATCAACGCCTCCGGTCACGTGAACGATGTCCGGGTCCTCGAAGCAGCGCACCACCTGCACGATGGCATCCACCTCGCGGATGTGGCTGAGAAACTTGTTACCCAATCCTTCGCCCTGCGAAGCGCCCTTCACCAAACCGGCGATGTCCACAAACTCGATGGCAGCAGGGATCACCGTGCTGACCCTGGCCACTTTCGCCAGCGCTTCCAGGCGCGCATCCGGCACGCTGACCACCCCGAGGTTCGGCTCGATGGTGCAGAACGGATAATTTTCCGCCGGCGCCTTGTGGGAACGGGTGACGGCGTTGAACAGTGTGGACTTGCCCACGTTGGGCAGCCCGACGATTCCAGCGCGCAGCATAAAACTCTCTCGCCACAAAAAGGCACAAAAGGCCGGGAATGGAAATGATTTTGTGTCTGGGTGAGGTTCTTTGTGGCCGAGGATCCTACTCGGACACGTCTTCCACAGCCTCGCGGATCAGTTTCTTGAACTTGCCAACTCCCTGATCGAACGCGGCCGCGATGGGCAGCACGGGTGTTTTCTTTACCTTGCGTTTGAACTTCTTCAAGTTCTCCTCCGCAACCGGCTCGTCCATTTTGTTGGCCACGACGTAACGGGGCCGGTCCAACAGGGCGGGATCGTACAGCTCCAGTTCCTTGAGCAGTTGTGCGTGATCGTCCCATGGCGCGCGATTGTCCGTGCCCGCCATGTCGAGCAGCAGGACCAGGATTTTGCAGCGCTGGATGTGGCGCAGGAACGCATGCCCAAGCCCGACATTCTGGTGGGCGCCCGCAATCAGGCCCGGCACGTCGCACACCACCAACCGCTTGAAGTCGGGATACTCCACAATGCCGATCTGCGGATGCAGCGTGGTAAACGGATAAGGCGCGATCTTCGGCCGCGCACGGGAAATGGCGGCAAGCAACGTGGACTTGCCGGCATTTGGATAACCCACCAGTCCCACGTCGGCGATGATGCGCAACTCCAGCAGAAAGTCTCCTTCCTCGCCCGGCTCGCCTGGTTGCGCAAACCGCGGCGACTGCCGTGTGGCGGTCGCGAAATTGCGATTGCCCAGTCCGCCGCGCCCCCCTTTGCATAGGACGAATTGTTGTCCGTGCTCGGTGAGGTCGGCGATCAAATCACGTTCGCCTTGTTTGTCCGCCGCGCCACCGACCTCTCCCACAGCCAAATCCACCTCCTCCGCTGTCACACCGCCCGACGAGCGAAGCAAAGGCCGCTTGCTTGTGCTCGAGCTGAGCATCCCCAGAGCCGATCCCGCCACCTCCTCTGCTCCCAACGGAGTGGAAAGGGATGGCCGAAGACCGGTTGAGCCGGATTCGTTCAACCGCCACACGAGCGTGCCGCAGGGCACTTTCACAATCAGGTCCTTGCCCGCGTGACCATCCATGCCCTTGCCCATGCCGAACTCGCCATCCTGCGCCATCAAGCGCGGCTGATAATACTGGGCGATGAGGTTGTTGAGATCGTGGTCCGCCTGCAAAACCACGTCGCCGCCCCGCCCGCCATTCCCGCCGTCAGGACCGCCTTTGGGACGATACTTCTCCCGGCGGAACGCCACGCAGCCTTTGCCGCCGTGACCCGCTCGCGCATGGATTTTGATTTCGTCAACGAACACTTGTCCGGGTTCCAAACCTTGATCGTGCTCCTGCTCTGGCTCTTGAGCCTGTGATCAGAAGCGGGAGTGCGACCAGAATTACAAGAATAAAAAAGGCGAGGCCGAAGCCCCGCCAGTGATCTGGATTGCTTTGGCTAGTTCTTGGCGGCTTCCGCCACAATGTTCACGCGGCGGCCGTTCTTGTCGAAATTCACCTTGCCGTCCTTGAGCGCGAAAAGCGTCCAGTCGCGGCCCGTGCCGACATTCTGGCCGGCCTCGAACTTGGTGCCGCGCTGCCGCACGATGATGCTGCCGGCCGTGACAAACTCGCCGCCATACGCCTTCACGCCCAGCCGTTTGCTGACGCTGTCGCGCCCATTCCGGACGCTGCCTTGACCTTTCTTATGTGCCATAAAAGTGGATGGTTGATGGTTGAGTCTTGATGCTCCGCTCAGACAGCCTTGATTTCCTTGACCTTCACCACGGTCAATTCCTGACGATGGCCGATGGTCTTGTGATAGCCCTTGCGGCGTTTCATCTTGAAGGTGAGCTTCTTCTCGCCGCGCTTGTGCTCGACCACGTCGGCTTCGACCGTTGCCCCAGTGACGGTGGGAGTGCCCACGGTCACTTTGCCGTCGGCATTGACCAGCAGCACGCGCTCAAAAGTCACCGTCTTGCCCGCTTCGACCGGCAGGCGTTCGATTTCGAGCGTATCACCCGCCGTCACGCGGTATTGTTTGCTTCCAGTTTCTATGATTGAATATGTCACAATAACACTTGGTTTTTCCGCTCTTTGGGAACGAAAGGGACGTAAAATGTATGAAAATGACGGTGAAAGGCAATCGAAAAAAAGCGGAAATTGGACGCCACTACGCGCCCAAAGCCTGTTCGTTTCCCACGATTCGCTGCCCTCTGGGATTTCCTTCACGCTTGTCGCCTTCGCGTTTCTGGGCGACACCCGACCGGCAACAGGCCAGACCATCTACAGCACCGGCTTCGAACCTCCCACATTCGTGGATTATGCCCCGCTCGCAGGCCAGGACGGCTGGATTGCTCCGCCGCCACTGAGTCTGTCCACGCGCGGATTGATGCCCGGAGAACCGCGAACGGTAACAACTTATTCTCGGCCAGAATTGCCGGTCGGGCGGCAAGCAACTACGAAGGTCAACTCGACAATGCCAGTGTGGGTGATCTGGTAATTTCATCCGATGGACGCACCTACGCCTACAGTGGCAGTGATAATGTGCCTGCGTTTCTCGCCAGCCAGGGTGTGAGGTTGGGTAAGTGTCACAACCTGGCCATCGTCGCGGGTTTCGCCACCCACACAAGCCGCTTCTACGTGGACGATCATCTGCTGGCGACCTTCGCTTGGGAGCCCGGCGAAGTTTACACCGGCGTGCTGTTGCGCGGGGGCGATGCTGGCTTATGCCGCCCCGGACACGGCCACGAACCAGAAGGCGGATTACGCTGCCCACTATGATCGGTTCTCGATCAAGGTCGTCTCCGGTCATGACTGCAAGCGGGATGAAGACGACCGGCGAGGCGACCGGCAGGATTGAGTGCCCGGTCATTTGAAAGAAAATCCAGCGCCGGATGGTGCAGCCACGCGAAGTTCGCATCATCCGGCGTTTCGCCGTGGCCGCAAGCGGCAGATCAACTGCCCGCGGCCAGACTCCTCATCACCCGCGCCATCTCCAACGCCGTGTGCGCCGCTTCGCGGCCGCGATTGTGGGTTCGGCCCAGGCAGCGCACCTTCGCGTGTTCTTCTTTTTCAAAGACGAACACGGCGTGGATGACAGGGAGCTTGTATTGCGTCTGGACTTGCGCCAAGGCGTGCGTCACGCCCCACCCAATGTGCTGGGCGTGGCTTGTCTGGCCCTGGAAAATGACACCCAGGCAGATGAGGGCGGAGGGCCTTGATGCGTGATGCGTGATGCGTGATGCATCTCCGCTGCCCGCAGCCAGTGCCGCTGCCACGGCCGGAATCTCAAACGCTCCGGGCACGCGAACGACCTTGGCCTTGGCGCCAGCCCGTTTTAACTCCGCCACCGCGGCGCGCACCATCGCATCCACATATTTTGCATTGTACTTCGACGCGACAATCGCGAAAGTAACGCCTTTGGCACGAGCAGCCCTTGTTTTGATGCGTTTCAACATGATCGAGATCAACGACACTGTTCCAGCAGTCGAAATTATTCCTCCCGGGCAATACCCGCTGTCTTGAGATTGTTGCGAATGATGAATACCGGAACCTCTCGATAAGCGGGAATCACGACGGGACGCGAAATGCCCTGCTTCACGCAGGAGCGGTGGCTGCCTTCCTGCCGCAAAAACTGAAAACCCGCCGCCAGAAAAATGCACTCCAAGGTTTTCCGGTCAACGGGCGCAAACTTGGGCATGGCCAGGATTCAGGCTGCCACCGGCGTGGAATGTTTTTCGATGGAAATCCAATCGGGACAGCGCCACCGCACGCCGTCGAGTTCGTAGCCGGCATCTTCCAAGACCTCCGCCAGCGTCCCGTGCCGCTCGGCCGTGCTGAGAAACAATTGCATGGCTTCATGCACCGCATTGCGGGCCGCTTCCGGCGTTTCGCCCGAACTGGCAACGTCCAGCGGCATCGCGTGGGCGACGAACTGTTTGCCCTCCCGCCAGATTTGCACGGTGTAATCAAGTTGCATGGCTGGAATCTAATCTTTGGCGCTGTTGATGGCGAGTCGTTTGTTGGTTCAAAGAAGGTGTCCCATCTTCTCGCGCTTGGTTTTCAGGTAACGCCGATTGTGCGGATTCGGATTCACTTTGATCGGCACCTGCTCGACGATCTCGAGTCCGTAACCTTCCAGTCCCACGATCTTGCGCGGATTGTTCGTGAGCAGCCGGATGGTCTTCAAGCCGAGGTCCGCCAGGATTTGCGCCCCCAACCCGTATTCGCGCAGATCCATTGCGTAACCCAGCTTCTGGTTGGCCTCCACGGTGTCGTAACCGCGCTCCTGCAACTTGTACGCCTTGATCTTGGCGGGCAGGCCGATGCCGCGTCCTTCCTGCCGCATATAGACAATCACGCCGCGCCCGGCTTCGGCCACCTGGCGCATCGCCTGATGCAACTGTGGGCCGCAATCACAGCGGCGCGAGCCGAACACGTCGCCCGTCAGACATTCGCTGTGAACTCGCACCAGCACTTTGGGTTTGCCCGCCACTTCGCCATGAACCAGCGCCAAATGATGCTGACCGTCCAACCGCGAGCGATACAGGTGCAGATCAAATTCGCCGTAGTCCGTCGGCAGCTTCACCGTTTCCACGTGCTCGACCAGTTTCTCGCGCGTGCGACGATACTCGATCAGGTCCGCCATCGTGCAAATTTTGAGCCGATGGCGTCTGGCGAATTTGAGCAGTTGCGGCAGGCGAGCCATCGTGCCGTTGTCGTTCATGATCTCGCAAATCACGCCGATGGGCCGGCAGCCGGCGAGTTTGGCGAGGTCCACCGCCGCCTCGGTGTGCCCCGCGCGTTGCAACACGCCGCCCGGCCGCGCGCGCAACGGAAACACGTGGCCCGGCTGTACGAGGTCATCCGGCACCGCCGTGGGATCGGCCATGATCTTGATCGTGCGCGCGCGGTCGGCCGCGCTGATGCCGGTGCTGATGCCCTTGGCCGCGTCCACGCTCACCTGAAAATCCGTGCCGAAAATCTCGCGGTTCTGTTTGACCATGCGCCCGATACCGAGTTGTTCCAACCGTTCCGAGGTGGTCGGCGCGCAAATCAAACCGCGTCCTTCCTTGGCCATGAAATTGATGGCCGCCGCGGTGACATGCTGCGCGGCCATGATGAGATCACCCTCGTTTTCGCGATCCGCGTCGTCCACCACGATGACCATCCGGCCCTTGCGGATGTCGGCAATCACCGACTCGATGCTGTTGAAAACCGTCTTCATTCGAGGGCCAGAGCGTAGTCGAATGCGCCGCGAACTCCAGCCGCAAAACTTTGCCCGCAAGTCAGGAAGCAACGGCAAGCTTCTCCAGCGGGATGGCTTCGTCCACCAGCATCACGGGAATATTATGACGAACCGGGTAGAGATATTTTCCATCCGATCGCACGAGGCCGGCGTCCAGCTTTTCCTTCACCCACTGACCGGCGCGGTTTTTTAACCCGCCGGAGCCAGCCTGCTCATTCAAGCGTTCCACCAACGCTGAGTCCGCGAGTTGGAGCTCCTGATGAGTCTCCGGGCAGCACAGAATCTTCAGGAGTTCGGCGTTCATCATGGTTTCGCTTTGATGGCGTTGCTCGCGGCCTCGTAAATCTGCCTCAGCGGAACCTTCGCCCGCTCCGCCAGTTTCCGGCACGACTCAAACTCCGGCGCCGCCTGGACAACCTGGCCGTTCAGTCTGCCGAGCTTCACGGTCACGCTGCCGAAAGCAGTCTTCACGCTCACGGATTCCCGTTTCAGCTTCCGGCGTTCGGCCACGGTTCGGCGCACGCCGAACGCACTCGTTTCGCACAGCATCAACTCCGTGAACTTGTCTGCTTCAACCTCCACACACAGCACGGTCAGCAACACGCCAGGGCGATTCTTCTTCATCTGAATGGGCGTGTGAAAGACATCCAGTGCGCCGGCTGCCAGGGCCTGCTCCACGAAGTGGCCCAAAACTTCGCCGCTGACATCGTCGAGGTTGGTCTCGAGCACGGCCACGCGATCCGTTTCCCAATCCAGGCGGTGTAGGACAGGCGTCGCGCCTGTCTCTGGCTTTGATGTTCCGCTTGAGCGGGAGCTCGAATTTGAGACGGGCGCGACGCCCGTCCTACCCAAGACCGCTCTCAACACATTCGGTCGGGTGTGGTTGTCCCGCGTGCCGAGGCCAAATCCGATCCTCTCGGCAACCAATCCGCTCATCGGCCCGAAGCTTTCGGCGAACTCCGCCAGCAAGGCCGCGCCCGTGGGCGTAACCAGTTCATGCGGTTCGTCCGTTTGCGTGACGCCAACGCCGCGCTCCCCCAGAATGGCCAGCGTTGCGGGGGCCGGAATGGGAAATCGTCCGTGGGCGCAGTTCACCCAACCGACGCCTTCGACCACCGGCGCGGCGAGCACCCGCGGTTTGCCCAGCATCTCCAGCGCGACGCACGTCCCCACGATGTCCACGATTGAATCCACCGCGCCGACCTCATGAAAATGAACCTTCTCTGGCGGCATCCCGTGGATTTTTCCTTCCGCCTCCGCAATACGCTGGAACACGGCCACGGACTTTTTCTTCACCCAGGGTGAGAGCTTGCTGCCGCTGATCAATTTCTTGATTTCGGCGAAAGTCCGGCTGTCGTCGTGGTCATGCGCGTGATCCTCTCCATGTTCGTGATGGTGGTGAGCGTGATCGTGGTCATGTTCCTGTCCGTGACCGTGGTGAGGATGGTCGGGCCCGTGTTCGCGCTCATGGGCCTCGGCCAGATGCACGTCAAACTTCACCCCTTCGATGCCGGATTTCTGTTTTCGCGTGACGTGGAGGTGGTAGCCGTCGAGCCTCAGCTTTTTCAGTTCGCGCTCCACCTTGTGCGCGTCCACGCCCAAATCAATCAGCGCTCCAATGAACATGTCGCCGCTGATGCCGCTGAAGATGTCGAGGTAAAGGGTTTTCATGGTTCGTTTTGCGCGCCGTGAATAACGCGGCGGATGACGACCGTGTCATTCTCGTAAGTGTAGAACACAAGTTACCTGAACCGGCGCAGGACTGCTATGCGGACGTTCTGCCATTCTGGCCTGATACTTCGCCGCTGCACCGGAAACAGTTCGGGAAACCGGCTCAAAGTGCGGGCCAGTTTCCGCAGGTCCAGTAGAAACCGCTCGGCGGCTCGAGGTTTTCGTTCGAGCAGGTAATGGGTCGCATCGGCGATGTCGAGTTCCGCACGGGATGTCTTGTTAACGGTTATCGCCACGCGCCATCTCCCAAAAGCGCCGAAAATCAGCGTCGGTCAATGGCGTGCCCCGGTCGTGGATCGTCTCGCAAACGGAACGCTCAATTTCGCTCCATCGCTCCGGCGGAATCGCGTTTAGCGCGTCCTCGTCCATCTCGATCACTTCCCGCAGGCAACAGGCCGCTTCGGCTTCGATTGATCGCTGGTTCGCCCGCGCGCGTGCAGCGAGCTTGCGATGCAGTTCCTCGTTCAGGTTCGGAATCGTCAGCGCGTTCATGCGATTGAAAGGTAGCGGATTCAGGCGACAATGCAATCATGCCGCCAAAGCATTGATCTGGCTCGCCGCGTAGCCCGCGCCGAAGCCATTGTCAATGTTCACCACCGTCACGCCGCTGGCGCAACTGTTGAGCATGGCCAGCAATGCCGCGACGCCGCCAAAACTCGCACCGTAACCCACGCTGGTGGGCACGGCGATGACCGGCTTGTCCACCAACCCGGCCACCACGCTCGGCAGCGCGCCTTCCATTCCGGCGACGACCACGAGCACATTGGCCTCTTGAATCGTCTTCAACCGGGCGAGCAACCGATGCAAGCCCGCCACGCCGGCGTCCTGAATCCGCTCGACCCGGTTGCCCATGATGTCTGCCGTGACCGCGGCCTCTTCCGCCACAGGCAGATCACTGGTCCCCGCGCAGACCACAGCAATCGTGCCGGCGCGTTTGGGCAACGGTCTTTTCTGAATCGTCACGCACCGCGCCAGTTCGTGATGAACGGCGTGGCGGAATTTCCGTTTCAATGCCCGCGCATGCTCTTGCGTGATGCGTGTGGCCAGCACTCGTTGTTCGTGATCCACCAGTTTGGAGGCTATGGAAACGACTTGGCCCGGCGTCTTGCCAGCCCCGAAAATGACTTCGGGAAATCCTTTCCGCAGCGCGCGGTGGGTATCCACCTGCGCAAAGCCGAGGTCCGCCACCGGCGCGGCTTGAAAGGCGCGTACGACCTGATCGCGGCCCACGCCACCGGCGCGGAACTTTTCCAGAAGTTGAATGGCTTCGGCGGTTGTCACGCCGTCACGATGTCAGAAGTCGCGTGCGTGGTCACGCGGGAAAGTGCCACGTGCGGTTCAGGAAGCCACCGGCTTTGCGAGTGGATTCGCCCGCTCCATCTCCGAGCGATTCTCCAATTCGGCCTGCACGAGGTCAGCCACCATCGCCTCGAAACTCCACGCGCGTTTCCAGCCGAGTTCGGCTTCGGCTTTGCGCGGGTTGCCACACAGACCATTCGTCACTTGTTGCTGGTTATCGGTGCGTGCCGTGGTTTTCACGAACTGCCGCCAGTCGAGGCCCGCAGCCCGGAAAGCCACCGCCACGAAATCCTCGACCTTGCGTTGCTGGCCGGAGGCCAGGACGTAATCGCCCGGCTTTGCGGCCTGGAGCGAGAGCCAGATGGCGTTCACAATGTCGCGCGCGTCGCTCCAATCGCGCTCGGCGCTGAGGTCGCCCAACTGGAGTTCCTTCGCCTCGCCGCGCTTGATGGCGGCCACGCCGAGGCTCAGGCGGCGGCTCAGGTAGTTCGGCGGGCGCAATGGCGACTCGTGGTTGTAGAGCATGCCCACGGCGACGAACTGGCCATACTTGTCGCGATGCAGCCGCCCGAACTGGTCGGCCGCCAGCTTGGCGATGCCGTAGGGCGTCGCCGGCTGTTTCAACGTGGTTTCGCTCTGCGGCGTCTCGGCGGGAACGCCGAAGACTTCCGCGGACGAGGCCAGGAAGATGCGGGCGTTCGCGCAAAGCTCGCGTGCCGCTTCGAGCAGGCGCAACGTGCCGAGCGTGATCGAAAGCACGCTTTCCTCCGGCACGAGGAAGCTCTGTCGCGAATCGGTCAAGCCGGCGAGGTGATAGATTTCGTCGGGCTGGGCGGACTTGAGGAAGCGGACGAGCGAGAAGGGGTCTTCCAGCGAGCCGGTCGTCCAGCGGACGGCGCTGAACTCGTCGGCGGGATAACGGCGGCGCAGGACCGGCTCTTCGCGGTCGAAGGGGAACTGGAGCAGGCCGTGGACTTCGTAGCCGCGCCGCAGCAACCCGCGGGCGAGATACGTCCCGTCCTGTCCGGCAATGCCTGTGATGGCGGCGCGTTTCATGATTCCGTAGCGCAGAGTTGCACTCTGCTGTATCGCCGATTTGAAATCGGCAGGGCTTGCAACTGGCCAAAGCGCGTCACCTTTTCACGCGTTCGCAGAATGCAATTCTGCGATACGGCAGATTGAAAATCTGCGCTACGATCTGTGCCATACTGGCCGCCGGGTTTCATTCTAGCCAAGAGATTAACGTCCAATAACGCTGGCCGCCGGCGACGATAGTGACCTCAAAGACCGTGCTGCCGCTCATCGGTTTCCAATTGCAGTGTATGGCGTGCAAAGCGCAAGCACCAGTAGCACAATACCAGCGGCGAGCGCCCCGATGACGGCTTTCGCCGCGCCTCGCTCAAGCGAGCCAGCGGGGAGCCCACGCCGTGCAACGAAGCACAAACTGATCAAACCTGCGCTGCCGACAAAGAACGCAAACAAACCGGAACGACCCAGGGAAACAAGGCCCGGCCCGAGGCCCACTTTATTTGCCATCCTCACCAAGTCGAGGAAGACTATCAGCAGCACGAACCACTGGCCAATTGCTGCTGTGAAGCAGCCCAAAATCAAAATGCAGCGGATTTGTTGCATATAACCTGACCCGCTAGCTCACGACATGCACCTCCGGCATCGGCGAGACGAACTTGCCGCCGCGCTTGAGGAAGTCGGCTTCGCGCTTCTTGAACTCCGTCATGAAGTGCCAAGGCAATGCGACGTAGTAATGCGGCTTCCGTTTGCGCGAATCGTCCTCCGAGATGATCGGGATGTTCGTACCAATGGTGTAGCTGCCCCACTTCACCGGATTGCGATCCGCCACGGCGGGCATCAGGTCGGGTGTGATTCCGCAGTATTGCAGGATCGTATTGCCCTTGGTTGAAGCGCCGTAGCCATGGACCAGTTTTTTCTGTCTCTTTGCTTTGGCTAGAAACGCCCGAAGCTCTTTGCGAATCTTCTCGATGTTCTTGCGGAACTCGGCGTACGGCGCATCGGTGTCGAGGGCGAGTTCGAACTCCTGCAAGCGCAGCGACTGCACCCGGTCGCGCGCCTCGGCGCTGGGCGCGATCTTGGCTTTGTGGCCGACGGCGATGCGAAAGCTGCCGCCGTTGATGTCGTTGAGCGTCACGTCCACGACCTCGAGATCGTGCTCGGCAAACAATCGTTCCATCGGGGCGAGCGAGTAGTACTCCAGGTGCTCGTGGCAGATGGTGTCGAAGCTGTTCATCTTGAGCATCAGCGGCAGATAGCTCAGTTCGAGAATCCAGACGCCGCGTTCGTGCAGGCTGGCCTTGATGTCGCCCACGAACTTGTGCGGGTTTTCCAGATCGTAAAACATCGCGATGGACGTGATGACCTTCGCCTTTTCGTCGGGGTAAACCGAGCGCAACGCGTCCGCCGAGAAGAAATCGTTCACGACTTGGAGACCACTCTTGCGCGCGTGCTCGATGATGTTGGTGGCCGGGTCAATGCCCAGCTTGCGCAGGCCCTTGGTGCGGTAGGAATTCAACAGCGTGCCGTCGTTGCAACCGATGTCCACGACCAGGTCGCCGGCCTGGAGTTTGACGGTGTCCTCGGCCATCTGCGAGATGGCGGCGAGATGATCGCGCATGGTCTGGTTGACGCCGGAACGATAGAAGTAAGCGCGATAGAGGATGCGCGGAGGCACGCTATGGCGCAATTGCACCAGGCCGCAGGCTTCCTGGTCCAAGCCCGGATCGCAACGCACGAGGTCGAGGGGGATGCGGCGTTGCACCGGCGGCTTGCCGTCCGGCCCGGCGAACGAGCCGGCGATGTATTGCTCGCCCAGCGACACGACGGGGGTCAACGCGCGCGAACCGCAGATGCGACAGGTGTTGCGCGTGACAAGGATGGGCGAGAAGGACAGGTTTGACATACGCGGGCAGAAGCTAATCAGGGCCACGCGATGAAACAAACGGAAAATCCCATGCCGCCGGCCCGCTCCTCACGAAGCGGCCGTTTGCCCGGCCAAGGCCGCCTGCTTGCGCTCCTTGCGCTTCCAGTACCACGCCACGAGGACGCTGATCTCGTAAAGAAATTGCAGCGGGATGGCCATGAGGAACATGGTGAACGGATCCCCGGACGGCGTGGCGAAAGCGGCCAGCACCAGGTTGCCGACGATCGCGTATTGGCGGAAACGGACCAATTGTTCGTAATCGAGCAATTCGATCTTCACGAGCGTCAGAATGACCACCGGCAACTCGAAGGCCAGTCCCATGCCCAGCATAAAACGGCACATGAACGTGATGTACTCTTCCGCCCGCCACTGCTCCGCGCCGAAACCCATCCACTCCGAAAACTGCACCGTGGCCATCAGCGCAAAACCGGATACCACGAGATAACAAAAAGCGACGCCGATGAAAAAGAGGACCGAACCGAAAGCCACAGCGCGAAACAGAATGCTTTTTTCACGAACCTTCAACGCGGGCAACACAAACTGACCAATGAAGTACAGCAGGAACGGCGAGGCCAGAATCAAGCCGCCATAGATGGCCAGTTTGAGCGCCACCAGGATGGGGCTTAATGGTCCAAGGGTGATCAGGCCGGGGGTGTTGCTCTGCTTCAACTCCGGCGGCTGGGTGTCCAGTTGCATCGCCAGCATCAGATTGGTGCCGTCGGCTTTGGGGAGAAGACGCAGGACAAAACGGTTGGTTTCATTCGCTGGCAGATCGAGCGTCGCGGGCGGCAGCCGTCCCAGGACATTGGTGCCCAACAGCACCGGCACCTCGGTGGACTTGTCGGCTTTGGCGAGAAGTTGAGGGGCGTGATTCAGCGGCCAGGTCAAAAACGTGACAAGGTATTTTCCTCCCACCAGACAGACCAGCATCGCGACCAGGACGGCCACGACACACTTGATGAGCATCCAGCGGAGATCTTCGAGGTGCTCGAGGAAGGTCTTGACTGGTCCGCCTCCCTCTTCCTCCTCCGCCTCCACCACGTCCGCTGGCTGGTCTAATTCCTCAGGCTTGGTCGCCATGGCCCCGGGGCACGCAACACTCCGTCACGACCTCGAGTCCGACTCGGACCGGCCCACCGGTTCCGGCTTCGGGGGCGACGGCTTGGGCCGGGGTGGTTCCTCTTCGATGACCCGTTCGACCTCTTCCTGAACCTCGCGGCTGGCTTTCTTGAACTCCTTGATGCCACTGCCCAATCCGCGCATCAACTCGGGCACCTTGCGGGCGCCGAACAACACGAGAACGATGATCAGGATCCCGATGATCTCCGGCCAACCCAGCATTGCAAAAAAAGTCGTATTCATAAACTCACCTAGCTTGGACACGTTAAGCCGGGGACGGTTCGGAGTAAAGCTCCAATAAACCAGGCCCGGAAGGGCCGTTCATTTCGGGAGGAGGACCACGAACTCACCCCGCCGGTTCTTGGCATAGGCGGCCTCAGTCTTGCCGCGGTCCAGCGGCACATCCTCGCCATGGCTGCGGGTGGTCACCCGGTTGCCATCCACGCCCATCTCCAGGATCAGCGTTTCGCGCAGGGCCAGGGCGCGGCGCTCGCCCAGCGAGCGATTGTATTCCTCCGTGCCGCGCTCGTCACAATGACCTTCGATCAGCAGCGCAATGTTTCCGGGCTGCCCTTTCATGTAAGCCGCCACCGCGGCCACCTTGGGCTTCTCGCTGGCTTTGACCACGTGACTGTCGAAATCAAAGTGAACCATGTGCGGGCGCAAGGTTTCGCGGTCGAAGTCGTAAATGCTCTCCAAGTCCGGCGGGAACTTCGGCAGCGGCACACCGACGTCATCGGCCTGCACAGGTTCACCGGGCCGGAGATCTGTGGGTTCTCCGCCACCCGGCGTTCCGCTCCGCTGTGCGGGAATATTGGTCACGCCCACGGGCTTGTTCTTGCAGCCGGTCGCGGCGAAGGAGATCGCCACGGCAAAGACCAGCACATAGGTAAACTTGATCGCTTTCATTTTTGGTTTGGTTTTGGGAAGGGCTATCTGGCCCAACTGGGTTGTGAGTTACTTCCCGAAATTCGAGGAATATCTTTTGTTTGTTTGGTCGGCACGTCAAGCAAAGAGAGTCGGCGGCTGCCGCCAGCGCGGCGCGCGAAGACTACGGTTCGGGAATTGGGCGCCCACGACGGGTCCTCGCCGCTGACGAGCAGTTCGGCGGTGCCACCTTGGGCCGGCACCCGGCAGATTTCGAATCCACCCATCTGCGCCGTGAAAATGATCCAGTTGCCGTCCGGAGACCAGTCGGGCTCGGTGGGGTTGGCAACTCCGGCGGTTTGAATCCGTTGCACGGGTCCACCGGAGACGCTCACCTTGCACAACGAACGCCGCGCGTCAATCTTCGCGGCAAAACAGATCCACTGCCCGTCGGGCGACCAGCAGGGCGAGGATTCGTCCTCGCGCGACTTCGTCAGCCGCCGCAAATCGCTGCCGTCGGCGTTGGCCACGTAAAGGTCAGTCGCCCCGTCCTTGCTCAGGATCATCGCCACCTTGCGGCCGTCCGGGGAAACCGCCGGGCTGATGTTCGAACCGGGAAAACCGGCGAATGTTCGTCGTTCGGTCGAGGCAAGATCATGGAACAGGATGACGGGGTTGCCGAACTTGTACGTCACGTAATACAGGGCGAACTTGTTGCCGGCCCAGGTGGGCGCCGCCACGTTGACCCCGTCGCGCGTGACGGCTTGCGCGTTGTGCCCGTCGAAATCGGCGATGTAAATCTCCTTGTTCGCCCCGGTTTCGACCTTGAACGCGATCTTGGTCAGGCCGATGCCTTTGCGGCCAGCGGTTACTTGCACGATGTCATCCGCGAACGCGTGCGCCTGCCGCCGCAACGACGCGCCGGTGTAGCTCTTGGAGAGAATGGTTTCCTTGAGGGGATTGGTCACGCGCCCCACCACGTTGCCGCTGTTGCTGCCGGTGATTTGGAACTGGGCCGCTTCCGGAGTTGTAATCCTGAAGCCCTGGACAAACAGGTCGAACTCCAAGACCTGCGCGACCTCGCCCGTGAATCCGCTGATGGAAACCGGGACGGCCCCGCCGGCTTCACCGGCCACCACAAGCTTGGCGCCCGCCCGGGCGCTGAACGTCGCCAACGCCATCAGGGCGCTGGCCGTGAAGAACCATGCTGCTTTCAATTTCATCCGAGTGCTTTCCTGGGTTTGAGGTCAAAGATGATGGTGAACGTCCGCTGGGAGTCTTTCGAGGTGGGTGGGAACGGAGCGATGAACGTGACTCTGTCCAACACCCGCTGGACGAGTTTGTTGAGGGCCGGATTCCCCGAAGGCTTGGTGATGCGTGATGAGACCACGTCCCCGCTGCGAGCGATGGTGACGGATACCTCCACCTCCCACCGCCGATCCGCAATATCGCCTGCCTGCGGCAATTCCTGGTCGTAGCGTTTCTGGTAAACGCTCTGCACCACGATGTCATACCCCGCGTAAGCCTCACCGCCTGGACCGGGAACGCTGATGGAGGTTGTCGGCGAGAGACTCTCCCGCAAACTGCTTACCGACCTGGCCAGGGCCTGCAGTTTTTCATCGGTGGCGGTCGTCTGGTTGGGAGCGGTCTTGGGTTCAACCTTGGGCGGTGTCTTCTCCGCGGTCTTTCTGACTGTGGGCGTCAAATTGGGTGTCACCGTGTGCTTCTTGGGGACGGGAACCGGGTCGGGTTCAGTGGCCTTGGGTTTCGGCGGCGGCGGTTCACGCTCCGGCTCGACTTTGGCGGTCGGCTTGGGTGGCGGCGGTTGCGGCTGGGTCCGCGGCACGGGCGGGGGCGGAGTCGCCTTGGGCTGGCCGCCGCCGGCAAAGGGCTGCTCGATCAAGTTGGCTGGGATGACATCAATCACCTGCAGGTCCCGCAGGTCATCCTTCGGCGAGAGAAATCCCGGCCCGACGACCAGCACCACCACCAACAGCAGGTGCATCCCGGTGGCGGCGACGAAACATTTTTTTTGAAGTCGGTTCATCGGTCCGGTGAACTGCGGAAGGAAATCCGGGTGATGCCGTTGCGGATGCAGCGGTTGATGATGTCGGCAAACGGCTCAATGCGCCCGTCCTTGTCCGCGCGGATGTAAACGACCAGTTCCGGGTTCGCCTGATGGGCGCGCAACAGTTCCTGCTCGATTTGCGGGGGCTGCATCCGGGTGCGGTTCAGCATGAAATTGCCCCGGGCGTCAATCTCCACCGTGCGGACATTGGCCGGGTCAATCTTCTGATCCGCGCGGCCGCCCTTGGGCAGGTTCAACGGCATTCCCTGCTCCAGCAGCGGCGTCGTGATGACGAAGATGATCAACAACACAAACGCCAGGTCCAGCAGCGGCGTGATGTTGATCTCGCTCAACGTCACCAGATGACTGCGTTGGGAGAAGCGTCTCATCGGTTCAGGCTTGCCAGTTTCACGTCACGCACCCCGCAGCATAACCGGTCTCCGGGAAACGTGAAGCGCAACCTTCA
Source organism: Verrucomicrobiia bacterium (assembly GCA_011525685.1). GTDB lineage: Bacteria > Verrucomicrobiota > Verrucomicrobiia > Limisphaerales > JADLHS01 > WYBW01. The sequence continues at coordinate 5,569 of WYBW01000049.1, read as the reverse complement.
TTCGTCCTGCAGATATTCGGTTTCCATTTTCGACACCAGTTCCTGCGCGAAGTTGTCCAGTTCAACCGTGCGCACGCGCAGGTTGTGCACCAGCCAGTTGTAGCCGAACATCGAGGGAATCGCGACCAGCAATCCGGCCACCGTCGTGATCAACGCCGCGGCCACGCCGGGCGCCATGGCGGCAATCGTGGCCTGCTGCGCCTGGGCCACGTGGCCGAACGTGCTCATCACGCCCCACACCGTGCCCAACAGCCCCAGGAACGGCGCGCCGCTCACCGCGATGGCCAGCAGGATCAGGCCCGACTCCAGTTTCAAAGATTCCTGCGCCACGGTGTTTTCCAGGGTGCGCTTCACGTGTTCCATGCTCTTGAGGGTGACGCGCTTCTTCCGGCCTTCGCCCTCGCCACCCTTGAGCCGGGCGTCCAGTTCCAGGCTGCCGGCCTGATAAACCATGAACAACGGGCAACCCTCGGCCTGGATGCGGCGGTCGAACATGTCGAGTACGTGGCTCTGCGTCTTGAATTCCGCCGTGAAGAACTGGTTGAGCTTTTTCGCGCGACGCAGTTGGACGACCTTGGAGGTCATCACCGACCACGCCAGGATCGAGAACAGGATCAAAATGACGATGATGGCCTTCGCCTCGGGCGTGGCCTGATCCCAGATATAGAGGAGTTCCGCCTTGTTGGAAGCGGTCCCCACGACGGCAAAACACAATTCGTTCATTGAACCCGACTACTGTTCTTGGTCGTGAGGAACCGACGTATCGCCCAAGCAGCTAACGGTCGAGCACTATCTTGACCGCAAGAATGAACGGCGCGTTCAGAAATTGCAAAAACTTTTTGTCCGCATTTTACCACCCGTGCGCATCTCCGTTTTTTGCAGGTCCGCCGGTCTGCCGGAGAGGCGGCTCACCGGATGGCCAGCCCATTCTGCGGCTGTTAAGCCGCCGCTCCAGCGTCAGCCAGCCCGGACACCCCTCCTACGCGGCTTGCGCCCTCGATGCACCTTCCAGCGCGGCAATCATGCCCTCGAAGATCAGACGCCCGTCCTCACTGCCCAGAATCCGCTCGCACGCCCGCTCGGGGTGCGGCATCAGCCCGGCAACGTTGCGGCGTTCATTGCAGACCCCGGCGATGTTGAGCAGCGAACCGTTGGGATTCGCCCGGTCGGTCAGGTTTCCCTGCTGATCGCAGTACTGCCACAAGATCTGCTGGTTGGCCTGAAGACGGGCGAGGGTGGTTTCATCCGCATAATAACAGCCTTCCCCATGAGCAATGGGCAACCGCAGCCATTTTTCGGCCGGAATCTGGCTCGTAAACGGCGATTGGGCCGTGGCCGCCTTCAGGAAGACGTACTCACAGTGAAATTGCAGGTCGCGATTCCGCACCAGCGCGCCCGGCAGCAAACCCGCTTCGGTCAGCACCTGAAAGCCGTTGCAGATGCCCAGTACCAGTCCGCCGTTGTCCGCAAACTGTTTCACCGCCTGCATCACCGGACTGAACCGCGCAATCGCACCGCAGCGCAGGTAATCCCCGTAACTGAACCCGCCCGGCACGATGACCGCCTGGGCGTCCCCCAAGGAATGTTCCTTGTGCCAGACCAGCCGCGCCCGGTGACCCAGCACCTGCACCGCGTGAACGGCGTCCTGGTCGCAGTTGGAGGCGGGGAATTGGAGGACGGCAAAGTTCATTCAATTTCCAGCTTGTAATCCTCGATGATCGGATTGCTCAAAAACTTGTGACAGGCATCGTCCAGCGCCCGTCGGGCGGCGGCCTTGTCCGTGCCGGGCGCAAGCTCGATCTCGATATACTTGCCGACGTGTACCGCGGCAACGCCGTGGTAACCCATCTGAGCCAGGGCGTTCTGCACCGTCTTGCCCTGGGGGTCCACCACGGCTTTCTTGGGTGTGACAATGATTCTGGCCTTCATATCTGGCGGAAAACTGCCCGCTTGAAACCGGCCCGCATGGTGGGGAAGGCAACGGCGGCAGGCGAGAAGTTTTTGAGGCGGAGACTTCAACCAAAGCGAAGCCGTCCGTCTGTATTACTATCCGTCAGAATCCTCGTGCCCCGCGAAAAAGTTCCGAACGATACGGTTCTTGTTGTCTTCCTTTCTCCTCTTCTCCCTTTCGCCCGGACAGGCGGGACGCGCTGTCCCACTTTGGTTGCGGCTCCGCCGCGCTGTGAGCCTTTTTCGCTGTGATGTGCGCGTGATCTGTCTGAAGCCAGCCTGCTGGCCGAGTTTGCTTGCCTCGCCACGGAAATTCCCGCCATCGTTTCGCGATGATTCTCCTCCGCAAGCAATTCGCCGCCTCCCCGCTCCTGGCCCGCGTGGCGCCGTTTGTCATCTTCGTGCTGCTCACCTTCTGCCAGGGATTGTTCGGCGAAGCGTCGCGCTACTGGTTTTACCTGGCCAAGACCCTGGTGGGGATCTGGCTCATCTGGGAAATGCGCGCGTTCGTGACCGAGATGCGCTGGGCCTTCAGTTGGGAGGCGGTCGTCGTGGGCGTCGGCGTTTGCGCGCTGTGGGTGGGATTGGATGAGCTTTATCCCAAGCTGGGCAAGGCGGGCGCGGCCTGGAATCCGTTCGCCCAGTTCGGCGAGGGTTCGGCCCTGGCGTGGGCATTTGTGGTCGTGCGCCTCCTCGGCTCCTCGCTGGTGGTGCCGCCGCTCGAGGAAGTGTTCTACCGATCCTTTCTTTACCGCTACCTCGCCAAGACCGACTTCCTGTCCGTGCCACTGGGGCAGTTCGCCTGGCTGCCGTTTCTGGCAACTTCGGCGGTGTTCGGATTCGCGCACCGCGAGTGGCTGGCAGGCATCCTGTGCGCCATGGCCTATCAATGGCTGGTCATCCGCAAACAGCGGCTCGGCGACGCGATGACCGCTCATGCCATCACGAACCTCCTGCTCGGACTCTGGGTGGTTGGCAGGAACGATTGGAAGTTTTGGTGAGGCTCCACATGACCAACGGGTTTGGGCGGAGTTCGGTTTCATCAACAGCCTGTGATTCCTTGCATCCTGTTTGAAGACGAGCACCTGCTGGTGGTCAACAAACCCGCCGGCTGGAACACGCACGCGCCCAGCCCCTTTGCCGGCGAGGGTCTCTACGACTGGTTGAAGCACCGCGAACCGCGCTGGGCGTCCCTCGCCCTCATTCACCGCCTCGACAAGGAAACCAGCGGCGTGATGGTGTTTGGCAAGACGCCCCTCGCCAATCGGTCGCTCACCGCGCAATTCGCTCAGCGCCAGGTTCGCAAGCAATACATCCTGCTCACCGATCGCGCCGTTCCTCTCCGTCATGCAACCGTCCGGTCCGCCTTGGTGCGGGTCGGTGAGAAATACCTGAGCCGCCCCGCTCACGCGGGCAGCGAAACTGCCGAAACCAGGTTCGCCGTCTCGAGCTGCATGGAATCAAGCCGGCTTCCGGCGGGAGCCCATCAGCTCGTCGCCGAGCCGGTCACCGGGCGCACTCACCAGATTCGCGTTCACGCCGCCGACCAGGGTTTCCCCATTCTTGGCGATACGCTCTACGGCGGCACGCCCTTCTCGCGCGTCTGCCTCCACGCTGCCGAATTGTCCTTTCGCCATCCTGCGACGGAGCAGGAATTGCTTTTTCGTTCCCCGACCGACTTCGAGTCGGACTCGCGAATGGCTCTGCGGGCCGCGGTAATCGAACCTGGTGCGACGGACGCCTTTCGCCTGATTCACGGCGCCGCCGACGGCTGGCCCGGTTGGTACGTGGACCGGCTCGGCGATTACCTGCTCTCACAAAGCGCGCAGCCACTGTCAACGGCTCAACGGGAGGAGTTGACCCGGCGGGCGGAAGTCTCCTCCGCCCAGGGCGCTTACCACAAGATACTGGACCGGCAGGTGCGGCACGCCACCGCCGCCGAGGCCTCGCCAAAACTGGTTTGGGGTAAAGCGGCAGCGACGCGTTTCAAGATTCGCGAAAACGGCGTCAACTATGAGGCGAGCTTCGAGGAGGGCTACTCCGTCGGTCTGTTCCTGGACCAACGCGACAATCGGCGGCGACTTCTGACCGGTCACGTGGCGGCCGGCTTTCGGCTTCTGAAGCCAGACGCCGAGGTCGGTGGTGAAAAACCCGAAGTCCTGAACACGTTCGCCTACACTTGCGGCTTTTCCGTTTGCGCCGCGCTGGCGGGCGCGCGGACCACGAGCCTCGACCTCTCGAAGAAGTATCTTGAATGGGGAAAGCGCAACCTGGTGTTGAACGGACTCGATCCCGCCGGGCACGACTTCATCTTCGGCGACACCTTCACCTGGCTTAAACGGCTGGCCAAAAAAGGACGCGCCTTCGACGTCGTCGTGCTGGATCCGCCAACGTTTTCTCAATCCAAGGAACACGGCGTGTTTCGCGCGGAAAAAGATTACGTCCGGTTGGTTGCCGCGGCGCTGCCGGTGCTCAAACCTGGAGGAATCTTGTTCGCCTCATGCAATGCCACCGGATGGCCGACCGAAAGGTTCCTAGGCGAGGTGGAGAAAGCATTGCGAACCGTGCGCCGGAGCATTCTGCAACGACACTACGTCCCGCAGCCGCCGGACTTTCCCGTCAGCCGCGCCGAGCCGGCCTATCTGAAAACGATCTGGCTGCGGATCGGATAAGCCAATCCGCAGCCAGTCATCTTCAAGTCACGACCCGTAGGCCAACCGCCCGTTCAGGGCGTGGGCAACGGCAGCAGCTTCACGCGGTAAAAGCGTTGGGGCAGAACGCCCACCACGTCATCGGTCGAGGCTGTCGAACCGGTGGCTTGCACCGTCGTGAGCGAATCCACCCACTCAATCTGCTCCAGGATGTCCTTGGTGAACTGCAGTTGGTATTCGCGCCCCGGTATCGCGGTCCAGGTGATCCGCGCCACTCCATTGTTCACGCTGATGGAAATGATCTCCGGCGCCGGCGGACCGGTGATGGTCAACGTGCCATTCACCAGGTTGAACGCGTAATTGTTGTCCAAGCCGCCGGTCAACGTAATCGGGTAGGTCCCCGGAGGGCTGCTGCTCGTGGCCGTCGTGCCGCCCGTCGGCGGAGTGTCCAAATCCGCCGGCCCGTCAGCGTTGACGAAGCCGCTGTAACTGATGGTCAGGGCCGGATTCTCTTCGCCTTGCGCGCGGCTCTTGTCATCCGCCGTCGCGGTCAGCGTCGCCTTGCCCACGGTCAAAGTCCCGTTGAGGTAAGTGATCGTGTAATTCGCCACACCTGTTCCCTGCGCCGCGCTCGGCACAATTGGATACGAGCCGGCGTTGGCAGTTGCGACGGCGCCGCTGCTGGTCAACGTCACGCTCGTAACATTGTCCCCGCTGATAAAGCCGCTCGCACTGAACTCCGTCCCGGTAAAGGTGACCTGATCTCCGTAAGTCTTGGCCCAATTATTGGCCGTAACCGTGGCCGCCTTCGCGTTGACCGTCAGCGCCGCGTCGGTCTTGGTCACCGCGTAGTTGGGGTTGCTCCCCAGCGTCACTTCAATCGGATAGCTGCCCACGCCCGAGAGCGGCAGCGCCGTCGTCGCCAGGCTGTAGTTGATCGCGTCCCCGCCCGCCACTTCGCCCGTCAC